>NZ_JBXENV010000001.1:0-845934 GCF_059383755.1 Paenibacillus sp. JT22N15
CGAATTTGACGGTACACCCCCTCTTCTATCCGAATAGCGATTTATCTATTGGAGAGATCCTGCGAATAAGCGAGCATTCGTGAGAAAACTACATTTTACCGAGGGAGCTCAATGAGAATGGTTTATCCGCAGCTTTGATCGAATCGGTCGGACATCCGTCCTGCGCATCCTGAAAATCATTCATGAGTTCGTCATCTTCGATTGCAGTAACACCACGATTTCCATCTCCACCGTAGAACACCTCAGCAAGCCCATCTCCGTCATAATCAAAAATATCTGGAGCCGCAGAACCGCAAGCACCACAAGCGATACATGTCTCTTTATCCACCCATGTGTATATGGCCATGATCAGTCCTCCTTTCTTAATTGGCTAATTTAAAACACGAGCGGAATTTCTTTCAAGCCGCGAATAATGATGCCATGACGCCAATTCAGTGACTCGCGATTTGTTTTCAATCTAAGTTCAGGCATACGCCGAAGCAATGTGCTAATGGCAATTTCCCCTTCTAATCTTGCCAAAGGAGCGCCCATGCAGAAATGAATTCCTTTGCCGAAAGCAAGATGGTCGTTCACTTTTCGTGTAATGTCGAACGTATTGGGATCCGTAAAATGATTGTCATCTCGATTCGCCGAAGCTAGCGCAACAAACACCATTTCCCCCTTGCGGATTTGCTTGCCTTGAAGCTCGACGTCTTCCGTTGCCAATCTCATATTATTGACCTCAACGGGCCCGTCATAGCGCAAAATTTCTTCTATCGCCGAATGAATCAGCTCAGGCTCGTTTTTCAGCTTCTCCAGCTGCTCTGGATGCTCCAATAATGACAGCACGCCGTTGCCGATTAAATTCACCGTCGTTTCATGGCCGGCTATGATAAGCACGAATATCATCGCATACAGCTCATGCTCGCTAAGCATATCCCCATCTTCCTCGACACGAATGAGGTCGCTGATCAAATCCTGCTTGAGATCGCTTCGTCTTCTAGCAATTAAGTGCTGCAAATAATCGATGAATGCAATCAACGCTTGCTCGCTGCGTTCGGCATGCTTCGGATTATTAAAACCTTCCATGATGGCGCTCGACCAATCACTGAATTTATCCTGATCCTCAATCGGAACCCCTAGCATTTCGCAAATCACTTTGATCGGCAAAGGGAATGCAAAATCCTCAATCAAATTCATTTCTCCCTTTGCCTGAACTTGATCAAGAAGATCATTGGTCAGCTCCTCAATTCGCCCCCTAAGCTGATCCACCATTCTTGGGGTAAAGGCTTTTTGCACCAAACGCCTAAGTCTGCGGTGATCGGTTGCATCCACATTGCTTAGGTTTCGGGAAATAATCTCCACATGGGACGGAAGTTCTACTCCTTCCTCTACCGGATGGTTGGTCACAAATCGCGAATCGCTTAATACTGCTGCAACGTCCTCATACGCCGTAACAATCCACGCATAGTGACCACTGGGCAAAAGAAAACGGGATACTGATTCTTGCTCGCGTACCTCTGCATAGATGGGATGAGGATTTCGAATAAACGCTTCGTTCAAATAATCGATTTTCGACTGGGCGGGTTCCTTATGCTGATTTGTTGTCATTGGGAGTCTCCTTAGGCAATTAGAATTTATTTACAATTCAATTTTATACTATTCGTTCATTTCTTATCAATGATTCGTTGGAACTAATGTAACAAACCTATTAAAACGGGTAATTTTTAACTATACTACCAGTTCATTTTAACGAAGACCTCAAAGAATGATAATGGGAATTGAAAAAAGATGACTCCTATTCAAAAGTTCAAAACAGGAATCATCACTTATTAACTGGCTAATATTTTAATACGGTCAAGCCATTTAGGCAGATACCAAGCGGTTTTCCCCAATAGGCCCCATAAGTTTCATGGAATTCCTCTTGTTATTTTGGCAAGGACGGGTGGCCAGAAAGAATCTTCTGAAAACATTCCCTAATATCGCTACCATTGGCCCTGCCATAACAGGCCCATCTGGAAAAGTAGCATTGATTAGCGTCCTCCGCCTGTAAATCTGCTGCTCTGGAAAGTTGATTCTTTCATTGATATACTTAGTCTAAATTTGTTTATTCCTTTTGTTGTTTGGGAGAAGCTAGAACATTACTGGGGTTTGAGCCCGGAGGTAAAAACATGGAAGTTTTTGCAGAATATTTAGCGAATATAGATAACCCGATCCATCGGGCTAGAACCGAAGAGGTTTTGGCTTGGATAGCTGCGAAATTTCCAAATTTAATGCCAAAAATCGCTTGGAATCAGCCTATGTTTACCGATCACGACACCTTCATTATTGGCTTTAGCATAGCTAAGCAACATATGGCTGTGGCCCCTGAAAAGGCAGGCATTAATCATTTTTCTGATGCCATTGTGCAAGCTGGCTATGATCACACCAGTCAGTTGATGCGTATCAAATGGGATAGTCCTGTTGATTACTCATTACTTGAGAAAATGATTGAGTTTAATATTTTGGATAAGGCGGATTGTTCGACTTTTTGGCGGAAATGAAAAATAAGGCAACCTCTGATACGGGTTCGTCTCGGGTACGTTTGCAAGCAAAATAAATGTCCAATGCAATTCAGGGCTGATGCCGCTTAACAACTTTTATTTATTGTTCGGTCTACTTGACGGGGTGCAGTTCACATTTCTGTTGTTGATAACCCTCTTTCAAAAACATGTATTAAATAAGATCAGATTTTTGAAGCAGTCGTTGAACGATTAAGGCAACTTCAGCTCTTGTAATGTCCTGCTTCGGTGCAAGCCTTGCACCCGGCATTCCAGTAACGATACCAGCCTGCAAGGAGTCTGCGATGCTGTTCAGCGCCCAATCGGAGGCTGCTGCTGCATCTTTGTACGGATGAATGATCTCATCTGTCGACTTGGCAGCAAGTTTGTCTTTTAATTCAGTGATTTTCATCGCCTTGGCTATGATCACTGGATCAAACCATCTAAGCGTGTTGCTTGGAGACGGCAATGGGGAATTTCAGATAGAAGATCATTCAGTTGATGATAATCGAATCTCCTCACCCAATTCCATCGTTTCAGGTCATTTTAATGATGATGACAAGATCGATCTGGCTATAGCTAACAAGGGAACGAAGAAAGTATATATTTTGTATGGACAAGGGGATGGAACATTTACCACTGGTGACGAATATGGGGCATCAACGAACCAAGCGTGCTTGCTACAGGTGATTTTAATCGTGATGGATGGGCTGATATAGCGGTTGCTAATAATGGTCCGTCAGAATATTCACTTCATATTCTCTTTGGTGATCAAACGGGCACATTTCGAGAGGAAACGATTTCTACATTTTCGAATCAGTTTTTTTCACTAGCAGTTGGTGATTTTAACGGTGATAAGAAGTTGCTTGATTCTGCCGCTACAATCCAAAATGTGACTTTGGCTGCTCCAGCGATTAATTTTGAAATTATAGCTATGTATGGAGATCGTACCATTAAGATCGATCGATTCGATCGTTATGTGTCACGTGAGATTGTATTGCCGAGTTTAATCGATCCCACTCAAATAACAACTGCCGTTGTATTAAATGAAGATGGAACAATATCCCACATCCCAACAAATGTCTTTACAAAAGACGGCAAACTACATGCCGTAATGAATAGCTTAACGATTAGTACCTATTCAATTATATGGAACTCGAAGAAATTCGCCGATGTGCAAGGACATTGGAGTCAAAATGATGTCAATAATATGGCTTCGCGCCTCATTGTTGATGGTGTTACAGCAACAACCTTTCAACCTGATCAAGATATCACCCGTGCAGAGTTTCTCGCGATTGTTGTTAGAGCCTTGGGCTTGAAGTCAGTTGAGAAAATTAACTTGCCACAGGATGTGAAGTCCTCAGATTGGTATGCATCTGTTGTACAAACGGCTTTAGCTTATCAACTTGTTCAAGGTTTTGAGGATAATACGTTCAGACCAGATCAGACGATTACAAGGCAAGAAGGAGCTGTGATCTTATCTAGAACGATGGCGATCACTTCGCTTGCGTCGACCGTGACGGATGCCGAAGCGAACCATGCATTAAGTTCGTTTGAGGACAGTCAACAAGTTTCTGGTTGGGCGAAGAAAGCCGTAGCACTTATGGTCATAAACAATATCATGCAAGGCCATAATCAACATCTTACAGCAGCAAGTCACCTATCACGTGCACAAACTGCTGCAATTGTAACAAGATTCTTACAGCAAGCAATGTTAATTAATGAGTAATGGCATAATGAGAGCCGCGGACTTTTCCCCGGCTTTTAATGGGACGGCGAAACGCCTTCTGAAGACATTCAACTAACAAAGAGAAACTGCCCAAACCTGGCTGTGGCCGGGTCTGGGCAGTTTCTCTTTGTTATAGTTGAAAACGGCTAATCTCATCTGCACGTCTCCTATGGGGATATTACATTACCCCAATTTATCTAGCATTCGACGGGTGGGGCGTTCCATTCATTCACGATATACACGCATCAACTCATTAAGGCTCCACCGATTCGGCTACCTTCATGGCCTCGTCGCCCGAAATCGGACCGGACACGCCATACTGAATGCCGTCAACCACCCAGAACAGCTCCGTGAACTCGGCTTGCTCGAAAATAAAGCCGTCCGCTCCGCCCACTTTGGTCTGTGTGAACAGGTCCGTCGGGAACGCCGCCGGCATGCGGCTCGCGCTGAACGTCACCGTCTTATCACCCGAGCCATATGTGAAGTTTAAATCTCTGAGCGGTTGGTCCTTCATTCCCACGCCGACGATCTCAGCCAGCTTGAAGCCTTCCGGGGCGACTTGAGGAACAAGCACACCGGAACCGAAAGCTGCTTTCGCTGCCTCCGCCGTTCCTAACGGAGTTGTAATCAATTGGGACAACTCCGAACCTGTGGCTCCTCCGTTTCCGGGCAGTACAATTCCGGGCGAATGATCCGCTGGGGTCGGGACTGCGGCGGGCTCTTGCAGCATCGGCAATGCCGTCACTATGACGACTGCCGCGACCAGCGCTGCCGATCCTGCAAGCCAGGCTTTCGGGAGAACGAATCGGCGGCGGCTCCTCTGCTCCGCGGCGGCTTGTTTCCTGATCTTCTGTTTAACGCTATCGCTCAATTCCATTTTAGAAAACAACATATCATCCGACTCCTTTTGCAAATGTTGTCGTAAATTACGCTCCATGTCCGTCATCGGTTGTCTCCTCCTTGCGCATTTCCCGAGCCAACGCCTCGCGCGCCCGGTGCAGTCTGTTTCTCACGGTGCCCTCGGGCGACGACGTCGCTTTCGCAATTTCCCGTGTGTCCAAGTCCAGATAATAATATAAATACAAAGCCTCCTGATACGGCAGAGGCAGACGCAGCATATGCCGCAAAATCTCGCTTTTCTGCAATCTTTTAAGCGCTTCTTCTTCCACGTTGAATATCCGTCCCCGCTCCATCCGGCTGGGATCGGTCGGCTGTTCCGTAAACATCCGCACGCCCATCTTGTCCCGGCAAACGTTGATAGCGATCGTCGTCAACCAGGTTTTAACCGCGCTATCTCCACGAAACGAGTTCCAGTTGCGATAAGCGCGAAGAAATACCTCCTGACTGATATCCTCGGCAAAATGCTGATCGCCGGTATAAAAATAAGCGGTGCGCATGATCGTCGAGCCAAAGCTTTCCATCAGCTGCTCTAGAGCTTGAGAGGGATCTTTCGGGAAATTTTCCTTGTTATTCGAGCCGGCCGGCATCACTGAATTATCACCTCCACCTATTAGACGGCCTGAGCGCATTTTTCGCTGCACTGCGCTTTAAATCTGACAGTCCAATAAAGATTTCGCGAATTTAAGCTTAATTCCCCAAACTCCTTCTAGCTTGAATTTCAAACGATAAAGGCCACATGAACAGTATGCCTGTTGATGCGGCTTTTCGACTTCATCTTTGGTTTAAAAGAACCCCAATATCCGTTTATACTAACACTATTTTCTCTAGATGACCTCTTCGCTGCCAGCGACGTGCTCTACCGGATTAGTCGGTTTCTTTTTCAAAATTAGGAGTTTAGACTCAGCTCACAACAATAAATTACATTAAAGTGGGAATTATTCGACATTATCTCCTACTGAACCTATGGGAAAGAGAGTAAATAGAAGTTTCAAGCTGATATCTGTATATTACTGTCTTTGTTTACGCTTACCTCAGATTTGATCCAATATTCGCCTTAACTTACACTGTAAATTGTTAGTCTATTCATCCAGATAGAAACAAAAAGTTAAATATATTGAATAAAAGGGGATGATAGACTTGTATTCGCATTTAATCAGAACGTAACCTATCGCACTCGTCTACTCTTTATTACTAGCGTTCAGCTTTTTGATTACTTTTAATTTCTAAACGGTAGTGCTTGGAACTAAAATAAAGAACGATTACAAAGGAGAGATTACTATTATACATACTTATTCCCAATTAAAAAAAACGTTGTCCGTCGCTCTAGCCTCGACCTTGCTTTTATCATTAGGTACTTTGTCAAATGGAGCATACGCTTCAGAGAGTGGACAGTCCTTTCCGACGAATACATCATTCTCAAACCCTGCAACTTCAATATTCGAAGAAAAAATTGTTGTCAAACTTAAACAACAAGCCTTCCTTCCAAGTAAAGAAGGAAAACTTCAATTGCAACAAGAAGTATCGCCGCTATCAGCTGTCCCAGAATTAGCGTTTGACCCGCTAATCTCGCAGCAATTCTTACCGTCAGCTAACAAAGGCATTACTGATAGTCCGTTTGAATCCGTATTTGATCGCTATTATTATTCCAAGATTCCTGCTGGCGCTGACGTCGAACAGTTGTTACAAAAGTTGCGAAGCTTGTCGCTCGTTGAGGAAGCGTATTTAAGCAAAAAACCAGAATTAGCCAATGCACCTTTTCCAAACACAACAACTGTCCTTCCAGATAACAATCCACGCTTCTCATTTCAAAGATATGCGCAAGCAGATCCTCTAGGTATTAACGCTCCGTATGCTTGGCAATTTGAAGGTGGCGATGGTAAAGGCACCCAGTGGGCCGATATCGAGTGGAGTTGGGCATTAAATCATGAAGATCTAGCTGCTCATAACATACAGCTTTTGCCAGGTGGCATTAATGATGGAGATGGTAGTCACGGTACGGCTGTACTCGGGGTTGTATCCGCGGTTGACAATGCTATCGGCAATATCGGGCTAGCTAACAAAGCAACGCCCATTGTATCCTCTTTAGTTCGTTCAGGTGGCGCAGCAGAAGCCATTTTAGCGGCCACACAAGTATTATCTCCGGGTGACGTTATTCTGCTTGAAATACAGATCGGTTTTGGCGGTCCTTGGTTACCTATCGAAACACAGCCAGCAGAGTTTGATGCCATCCAATATGCAACAAGCTTAGGTATTGTCGTTGTAGAAGCGGGAGCCAACGGTGGTGCTGATCTCGATCAGTACCAGCATTGGGATAATAAATACATCTACAATCGGGATCTCCCAGATTTCAAAGATTCTGGAGCAATACTTGTAGGAGCGGGATCATCAACTGCGCCTCACTACAGACTCGACTTTAGTAGCCATGGCAATCGAATCGACGTTTTCGGTATTGGTGAGAACGTTGCTACCTTAGGTGCAACAAGTACTGCTTCGACAACTGGTTATACCGACTATTTCAATGGAACATCTTCCGCTTCACCTGTCGTTGTAGGCGCGATTCTACAACTGCAAGGGATTGCTAAGGCTAATTTCGGCGAGCCGTATTCGCCAGCTGAAATTCGTAGAATACTGAGATGGTTACCGTTCAATACCCCGACTTCCGATATGGCTAATGATAGAATCGGCACCCTACCCAATTTGAAACAAATTATATCAAATTTACCTACGCCAGGTGCCGTGCCTAACGACACAGAAGCACCACTAGCACCAACCAATCTAGTTGTTAGTACTATCACTGACACAGTTACCTTGAATTGGACAGCTTCTACGGACAATGTTGGATTGATCGGTTATGACATTTATGTGAATAACGATCCATTTGCTATAGCAAGAACGACTAGCAACTCCGCTACGATTAGTGGATTAACAAGTGGTTCATATACATTTACTGTCAAGGCTAGGGATGGCTTTAGTAATTTGTCTACGGAAAATAACTCGGTGACAGTTCAAGTTGACGCTTCCTTTACTCCATGGAGCGCTTCCTCCATTTATGTTCAAGATGACATTGTTTCTTATAACGGAGTGAAGTATAAAGCCAAATGGTGGACGCAAAATCAACGTCCCGATCTGAATAGTAATCTCTACGATGTTTGGACTGTGCTCGGTCCTTACTAAAAAGATTAAAAACTTGATTTAATAATAGAGAGGTAGGGGCATATTAATTCCCAACCTCTCTATTATTATCTTCGATGACCCCCTACTTCTGCTCTGTAAGTAAACTCCTATTTTAAAAAATCAATTGTCTTAAATAAAATATTTACAAATTCACAATTTACTTATAAAAAAAGGATCAAGATGCGATGGCTATTACTTTCTATTAGGATGCCTGCCTTATAGCTACCCGGATTACGCATCGTTTTTAGCGTGTTTTTAACCGATACGTGGTCGATTTGTTCTCCCAACTCACCATCTGCCAAAACCTTCAATAGCAACTTGAACATTCGGTGAATTGTCGTACCACTTTGACATTTATATTATGGTGGAGCCTAGGGGGATCGAACTCTTGACCCCATCGCTGCCATCGACGCGCTCTTCCAGCCGAGCTAAGGCCCCTTATTAAATCTTTATGCTGGTACTCAGTATATTCAGGCACTTACCTCTCCCTCACTCTTCCCCCCCGTAATAACCACCTGCACCCCAATCATCACCACTATAACAGCAAGCATCGCAAGTAGCGCAGCCATAAAGCTCCCACTACGATCATAAATCGCCCCAATTAATAATGGCCCCATTGCTCCTATGATGTAGCCGCCACACTGAGACATTGCCGACCATGCTCCTGCTTCCTCTGGCGTATCCGTCTCGACAATCGGCAGCATAAGCGCCAGTGGAAACAACCCGCCCGCCCCAATGCCCAGCAATATTACAGCTGGCAGCATCGGCAGATGGAATAGCAGCATAACAATCCCGATTAGCTCAGACACACTGCAAAGGATCAGATAAAATCTCCGTTTCCCAGACCTAGCTACAAGAAAAGGAATCGTTAACGATACCGGAATTTGAATAATCGTAAAGACGGTAAGGAGCATAGCCGCGCTGGCTGCGCTGTACCCGAAGTTGAGGGCAATCGGTGAAATCCACGCCGTAACCGAATAAAAGACACTGGCCATTAATCCAAAAAATATGGTCAACATAACCGCTTTTTTATTGCGGATTGGCAGCTTCGAACTAGATCGCACTAAGCCTTCTTTGCTCCCCTTGTTCTCCTTACTCCCCCTGTTTCCAAGAAAAGCCGACCAAACGATTAAGGCCGCCACGCCGAAAATAGCCCAGCATGACAAAGTCAGCGTTAAGCTGTGATTGCTGCGATTGTATAAAGGTATGGCAAATGCAGAGGCAATGGCTGCCCCTACGGTCATCGAAGCAGAATAAACACTTACAATGCCGGGCTTTGTGGGGAAATACTTTTTAATAAAGCCCGACAGCAGCGGCCCTGCCAAGCTGATTCCGATTCCGCCAACTAACGCACTTACAACCAATATAAAGACGGAGCTAACAATCCCCCGCAAAGCGGTTGCCCCTGTAATGAGAAATAATGCAAAGAAAATAGTTCGTTCAAGCCCTACTCGATCACGTAATGTGGTTGCCGCTGGAGCAAAAATCCCCATGCATAAGACAGGTAATGTCGTTAGTAGACTTGCGGTCAGTCCACTCATGGCCAGATCATTTTGCATCGTACGAAGCAAAGGGGCAACCGATGTAATAATCGGTCTTAGATTTAAAGCTGCAATAAATATAGCTAACAGTAAAAAATATTTTTTCATAGGTGCTGCCTCTCTCTATTTAGCTTTGTAACTCTTCATCAAGTATATGGCGCCACGTTTCATTGATCAATCCTATAATTTATATTATTATGATAGTAAAAAACTATTATTCAAAGGAGCCTCTGCATGGACAATCGAAATATCCAATACTTTATGGCCGTATTTGAACTGCTTCATTTTACGAAGGCTGCCGAAAGGCTTGGCATCTCACAGCCTACATTAAGCCAGCAAATTCGCATCCTTGAAGCTGAGCTCGGCACGCCGCTTTTTGACCGCATCGGTAAAAAGGTTGTGGCAACGGAAGCCGGCAAGCTCCTGTCGCATTACGGAGTTAAGATGCTACAAGCAGAACGGGATGCCAAAAATGCGATAAAGGAGCTTCTATCTGGAGAAGGCGGCACCGTCCGTCTGGCCGTGCTGCCCTCGGATTTGGATTTTCAACTCGTCCCGCTGTTCGTTCCTTTTAAGGCGAAGTATCCTCACATCCAGCTGCAGGTTTTCTCGACTATCCATGTACAAGAAGAAGTGCTTAACCATAAAGTCGATATCGGAATTGGCTTGCAAGGCCTGCCTGATAAAAGATTAGTCCAAGTCCCGCTTGGCTCGGAGCCTTATTATCTCTTCGTTCATGCAGCAAGCGAGCTTGCTAAACAGAAGGAAATTACGCTGCAAGAGCTGGTGCAGCATGCATTAGTTATGTATCCGAAAGGCTTTCTCGGCCGTGATTTAGTGGATGAGGTTTGCATCAAAGAAGGCTTTGAATTAGCTACCGTTATGGAAACCAGTTCGGCCCATTCCTTGCTGCAATTAGTTTCTGCTGGGATAGGCGCTACTATACAGCCGAAAGGCTTGCTTCGTCAATTTCCAGAACGCCTGGACATTGTAGCTATACCCTTTAAAGGTCCTACACCTGTGCGCCATATGGAGCTGATGTATTGTACGGATCGCTTTATTAGCCGCTCGCATCAACAATTAACGGATGGGCTGATTGATTTTTTTCATGGAAAAAATGGCTAGAGCGACTATGCCTTCAGGCAGCCGCAATGATGCAAACAAAAAAGACAGCTGTGCACAAGGGTTGTCCCTTGTTCTAGCTACCTTAAATGAAACGGTTACGATTCGGCACATCACGATTATTCCATCTCCAGCATCTAGCTTAATAAAGGCAATTGGCCTTGCAAATAGGACGATAGCATATGTTTAATAACCGGATCTTCGCCCCCGTCCTGCCTTAAAGCCATACAGATCAAACGAATATCATCGCTTATATACCCGGCGAGATCATGGTTCCCTGTCAAGCGGAATGCTTGCTTGAACGCTTGTTCTCGCCCCGCATGTATTTGTTCACTCTCTTCCACATCAGAACCATCAGCATCGAGCTCCCATCGCTTTGAAGCCGTAATCCATTCGTCATCGTTCGCATCACGTATATCTAAATATTGGTCAGCATCCAGTTCAGAAAATGTTTGTTCCGTAAGCAGGCTCCCTGCCTCCAAACCCTCTAGCAATATGTCCAATTGTGATTGACTCACCAAAATCCGCCTCCTAATTAAAGTTCTTTCAAGCGCTCATGTGAGATTGCAACAACATAAAATAACGGCAAAACAAGTATCAGCTTAACTATAGTAACGCAATTAAAAATCGATTTTGAATAAACCTTCTCGCAAAACACTTTACTTACTTAATATATATTAACCTAAATACTATATTCAAAGGAACACACCTAAGGTCGTGCTCCATACATTTGGCAGGTAGCGAGTATAAGATTATCTGTCAATATTTATAAAATTTGCAATAGTTGCTTCCTAGAGAAAATCACTACAATTCTCTAAGTAACGTTCACAATTTCGAAAAACTTGCCCATTGTGCATTTTTGCATATTGGGCAATAATATTTATGACAGTTGTATAAAATACGCTTTTTCCATGTATACGAATTTACAAAGGAGGTGTAGTCATTGATTGCTAAACAAACCTTGCGTGATAGGAAAAAAGAAGCCACCGCCTCTGCCCTGGCCGAAGCCGCATTCGAGCTCGCGCTTGAAAAAGGTTTGGATGGCTTCGTAGTCGACGACGTCGTGCAGCAGGCCGGATATTCGAGACGCACGTTCGCCAACTATTTTTCCTGCAAAGAAGAAGCCGTTGCTGCCGTCGCTGTCCCAACAACGAGTGTAGAGGAATATGAGAAATTACTTGCGGGCTTGCCACAAGGAGCAACACCGCTTGATGTGTTGTACAGCCTGATGCAGATGCAGTTTACTGCTGAGTTTCTGCTTAAAATACGCAAATTCATCTCCCTTTCGAAGCAGTACCCTACACTTGAGCCGTATATCTTGGGTGTGTTCCGCCGTTTGCAAATGGCAGCTCAGGAAGCATTGGAACCATTCGCCCGCGGACGTTATAAGGACGGTTATACCCATCTTCTAGTCGGCGCCGTTTATGGAGCGTTTGTACCAATACTTGACGGCAGTCTGAACGTCCTGCTTCTGGGCGAGACAGAAGCAGAACCGACAGCTGCGATCCCATTCGATCAATATTTAAATTCGATGTTTGAGTATTTGCGAAAGGGCTTCTAGCCACTACTGACCACTAACCACCATTCATCATGATATAAAGGAGATTAACATCACATGTCAACATTTTTGTACAAGTTAGGAAAATCCGCTTATGACAAGCCATGGCAGTTCCTCATCGGCTGGATCGCCATCCTTGGCGTCGTAATCGCTATGCTCGCAGTCAACGGCATCCATTCCAGCTCAGAAATGAAAATTGCCGGTACAGAATCGCAGAAGGTACTCGATCAACTAACGAAAGAGCTTCCCGAAGCTTCTGGCGGACAAGCCAGTATTGCCTTTACGGTACCAGTTGGTGAACGTTTGGATACACCAGAACGTTTAGCTTTAATCCAGAAGGCTGTTAATGACGTTTATAATGTAGACTATGTCATTAATCCTGCCAAATTGGCTGCGGAAGCTGGTCTTTCGGCTGCTGACAGCAGCCAAATGGGCGCCGCGGCTGCAGGGGCGAGCCAAGAAACACAAGCAGCCCAAGGAACACAAACGAACCAGCCAAGCGCCGCTGAAATACCTCCTTATGGCCCTTTGATGGTAGATGGCGTTCCGGTAATAGGAGTGATGCTCTCATCTGATGGCAGTCTCGCCCTGTTCCAGTTCCAATTCACCGAGCAGCAGGCTTCACTGCCCAAATCCGTACCAGACGCTGTAATCAACGCCGTCGCAGCTGTTGAGCAGAACAATTCCGGCATTACAGCTATACCTAGTGATTCGCTTAAGAGCACGCCAGCCATAGGCTCGACAGAAGCAATCGGGCTTCTCGTTGCAGCCGTTGTGCTCATTATTACGCTTGGCTCTGTTGTTGCTGCGGGTCTGCCGCTGCTTACCGCTCTTTTTGGCGTAGCGATCAGCATTGGAGGCGCGTATGCCCTCTCAAAATTCATTTCGATCAATGACATAACACCTATTTTGGCGATCATGATTGGACTCGCTGTCGGTATCGACTATTCCCTGTTTATTGTGAATCGTCAGCGCCGCATGATTTTAGACCAAGGCTTAAGTGCGCGTGAAGCTGCGAGCAGAGCTGTAGGTACAGCTGGCAGCGCGGTATTTTTTGCAGGCTTAACGGTTATTATTGCTTTGTTCGGCATGCTCGTTATTGGCATTGAGTTCTTGTCTACGATGGCAATGGTCGCTGGTGTGACGGTTTTCGTCACTGTACTGCTAGCCCTGACCCTGCTGCCTGCTCTGCTTGGATTCGTAGGTGAACGTATTTGCTCGCCTAAAGTCCGTATGAAAAACAACAGCTCTGACCAGAAAGCTAAGCATGGCTTCTCGATTCGCTGGGTTAAGGGAACGGTGAAATACCGCTGGCTTATTATTATCGGAGTGATCATCGTTCTAGGCACGGCAGCGATTCCGGTTACAAAAATGGAGCTCGGGATTCCCTCTGGCGCCTCGGCAAACCTCGATACGGCTGCAAGGCAAAGTTATGACGCGATTTCCAAAGGATTCGGAGAAGGCTTCAACGGTCCCCTGCTTCTGGTGGGCGAGCCGCAAAATGCCTCCGATACATTTACTCCTGAAAAACTCGGCAATCTCGTCCAAGAGCTTCAAAAGCATGACAATGTTTCACTCGTCACACTGATGGGTGTGAATAAAACGGGCAATATGGCGATTATTAGCCTTATTCCCAAAACAGGACCAACAGACTTGGCAACGAAGGATCTAGTAAACGATCTGCGCGCCCCAGAATCAAGCATTGCGCAAAATACGGATATTAAGCTGGGAGTTACTGGGTTCACCGCTATTAATATTGATATGTCGTCTAAGCTGTCGGAGGCGTTCCCTCTGTATGTCGGCATCATCGTCATTCTGTCTATTATTATTCTGCTGCTTGTGTTTCGCTCGATCATCGTTCCCATCAAAGCGACGGTCGGATTTATTCTCAGCATACTTGCGACGTTCGGCCTTACTACAGCCGTTTACCAGTGGGGATGGATGCATTCACTCTTCGGCTTTGACACAGGCGGCCCGCTGCTCAGCTTTATGCCTATTCTTGTCACTGGTATTCTTTACGGACTGGCGATGGATTATCAGGTCTTCCTAGTAAGCTCTATGCGTGAGTCTTACGTGCATGGTCATAGAGGAACCGACAGTGTCGTTCACGGCTATGATCTAGCAAGCCGCATCGTTCTAGCCGCTGCTGTCATTATGGTATCCGTCTTTGCCGGATTCATTTTCGCACCTGATGCCATGATCAAACAGATCGGCTTCGCGCTGGCTATAGGCATCCTTATCGATGCTTTCATTGTCCGTATGACACTGGTCCCAGCCGTCATGGCTGTCTTCGGAGATAAAGCTTGGTGGCTGCCAAAATGGTTAGACCGCATTCTGCCTAACCTCGATGTCGAGGGTGACAAGCTGATTACCGCACTGAATGCTCAGGGCAGCATCGACAGCAAAAAGAAGGCGAACAAGCCCGCATAACGTTCAACATTTTCACTCTATCTATATTGAAATTTCGTTTATAAAAGGAGGGTGAAGCTTGCGCCACACCCTCCCCACGGCATTCCGCCAATAAAGCAAAAGAACCACGTCATAGGATGTGGTTCTTTTGCTTTATTGATTTAATGATTCGGATTCAAAAACAACCGATGGCGCCCCACTCTTCATTCGCAACGTAAAGTACGCGGGACCTAGCGGCGAAGGCTGGACTTCTCCGCCGGTTATGCTGCAGGCTCCCGCCCAATCCGGCAGCTTGACGATTATGTCGGTATCCCTATCTGCCGTCAACTCTGCTCTGAACGAACCCGTTTCTTGATTCCAAGATAGCGCCACTTTGCCTGTGTGGAATCTCCAATCGGCCAGACGCCCCCGCTTCCAACGCTTCGGCAGCGCCGGCAGCAATTTAATGAGTTTGTCGGATACCTGAAGCAGCTGCTCCTGCACAGCATTCACCCACCCCATATTGGCATCCAATTGCACCGGAGCCGTAGGCATTTGCATCGATAAGCCCATTCCCCGCCAGTCGTTATGGAGCGTGAACAGATTAGGCAGCAGACTCGATCTGGAGAGGATATCCAGACAATTCAAGGAGCTGTCCCCATCTCCAAAACGAGCATAAATAGCAGACATATGAGCTAGCGACCACCCGCTTTGGGCTCCAATCTCGCGCCGCTGCACAGCCTTTTCAAACGCGCCGAACAAGGTAGGATCACTCTCTTGCGTTAATTCCTGCCCAGGGAAAACGGGGTACAGATGAGATAGATGACGGTGCGCATACCGATCCTGAAAAGCAGGATGGAGCCACTCTCTGACCGCGCCATCCTTATTCAGCCGATACGCGGGTAATCGCTTCAGCATGCGGCTCCATTCCTTCTCTGCCTCCGGATCGCCGCCCACCTTCCGATTCGCTGCTATTAGGTGCTGCAAAAGCTCTTTCAGAATGGCGACATCCATCGTCGCATTGATCGCCGTAGGCATCGGGTGCGCAAGCGGTTTGCCATCAGCCGGCATGAAGTTGAGCGGAGTATTTTCCGGCGATACGGAGGGATATATTTTGTAAAAGCCGTCCGCGTCCGTAACCAAAAAGTCCTCGTAAAAAAGCAACGCCTCGAGCATGAACGGCAGCGCTGTCTCCTGCAGAAATTGAACATCTCCGGTAAAATGGAAATGCTCATAATAGTGCCGGGCCAGCCAACCAGCTGCGCCGATCCAATTCAGAATGACAGGCACTATCTGATTAGGAACGCCGATGCCCGGCGTGGAGCCTGCTGGGATATAAATACCGCGGCAGCCGTACAGCTTGCTTGCATTTTCACGAAAGTCTTCCATTAATCCCTCATAGTAACGGAATAAGGAAGGGACCAGTTCGCCCAGACCTCCAACATGCGCATGCCAATACATCATCTAGATGTTCTCGTTCGCCATGTTATGGCACCATACCAGCCTATAATCGCCTCCCCACAGCCCATACAGGCCGAAAGGCTCCGCCTCTTCCGCAGATGAGGTACCGCTTAAGAACAAATAACGGCCATAGGCCCACATCTTGCGAACAAGTGCCGGCGGCGCCTCCCCCTCATACGCATCCAACAGCAGCCGCTCATTAGATCGCAAATCATCTTCCGCGTCATTGAGCTCCAGCGAGGCTGAATGGTATAACGGCCGATGCAGGGCGATATGGCGCTCAAGCAGTATTTCGTAGGAGGAATCGACAACAAGCTCGGCCAGTTCCTGCTTCAGCCGCTCCCATTCCTTGGAGCGCTCGCCCAGGACGAACAGCTTCACAAGCACCAGCAGCCGCCTCGCTCCCTCGAAGCGGATGACGCTTCCCGCCGCTTCCATGCTGCCGCCCTCCGGAATGACCAACATGACCGCTCCGAAATCTGTTCCATCGTCATTCGTTCCGGCAAACCAGACGTAAGCATCGCCTGCTCCCGTTTCAATCGATTGCTCGAGCTCCTTGAATTCCGGCGTATCCGCCCAGCGATCACTCGGGTGAAGATCAAGACCGATCTCACCCGATACGCCCGCTTCCTCATATCCTCCAAGCTCATAGACAACCGAATCGTCAGCGCGCGAAACGAACAGCCTCCGACGATACTGGCTCGGCCCGTCCGTCCAGCCTACCGTTATTTCTCCGGTGTCCATCTCAAGCATCCTGCTGTACCCGCGAAAGGCATTGCTGCAGGGCATGACTAGCCGGATCGCAGCCAGCGGAAATCTGGAAGCGAGCTTCGTCCCGTAACCGCGCTCCTTTAAAGCATCCGCGAGCTGCCAGCTTGCCTCTGCATATCGCTCTGCGTCCATCAGACTGCGGGTCTGGGCTAGGGTATCGCTTACATCCGGCAGCTTATCCTTGCGCCCCCAATGCCATAAGCGGGCATGGTTAAGCAGCACCGTCTCCTCCTGTACGCCGCCGAATACGGATGCGCCAATGACGCCGTTGCCCGAGGGAAGCGCTTCGCGCCACATATTCCGCCACCATGACGCGGGATAACTCATCAAAAGCTTATCGGCGCTTCGTTTGTCTTTTTGCTGCCGCATCCGTATCCTTCCTCCTTCGTTTGATCCTCTTCCTGCCATCTCGTTAAATAATGGCAGTATCCGACTGCCTGCGAAGCCGCTCCAGCTCAACGCTCGCCAGCAGAAGCGGGGCAACGCCCATCAGTACATCGCTGACGACCTGCTCGCTCATATAATATTCATAGGAGCCGTCGCGATACTTGCGCCCGCCCAAGCCTGCCCCGTTACAAATGCTGTGGAGATGAACGCCATGCTCATCCTCGGTTACGAAGCGCTCAAGAATTCCATCATATGCGAGCTCCACTGCCTGCCTGTCAATCTCAGCCAAATAACCGAGCCGAATGCCCTTAGCCAGCGCATACGTCAACATACACGAGCCCGACGACTCCAAATAGTTTCCTTGGCGGCCGTTGCAGTCCAGCAACTGGTACCACACGCCGCTCTCCTGATCCTGAACGCGCAGCAAGGCATTCGCCATCCGCTCAAAAATCCCCATCAGCTGGCCGCGTTTCGGATGATGAACGGGAAAATGCTCAAGCGAGTCTACGAGCGCCATGGCGTACCAGCCCATCCCGCGTCCCCACACATGCCGGGAGCGGCCCGTGGCGGCATCGCACCAGCGCTGTTCCCTGCTCTCGTCCCATGCGTGATGCAGCAATCCCGTTTGGGGGTTGCGCGTGCGCCGTTCGATCAACAGCAGCTGATGCGCCGCTTCATCGAACCAACCGCTCTCGCCAAAGGTGTTGGCAAATTCCGCCATAAACGGAGAAGACATGTATAGACCATCCAGCCACATTTGGAAGGGATATATTTTTTTATGCCAATATCCGCCTTCATCTGTACGGGGCTGCCCAATCAATTGAGTAATGAGAAGCCGGGCGGCCTGTTCATACTTTGAATCTCCTCCATTTCTCCATAGTCTCAGCAGGTTTTTTCCTTTGTTAATATGGTCGAGATTGTAATCCTCCAGCGTATAGCCGCGAATGGAGCCGTCCTCTTGGATGAAAACATCTATATGACGCTTCACTGTTGCTTCGTATTCAGATTCTTCGGTCCAATCGCCGAGCCTCCCGATCGCCGTCAGTGCCATCCCGGCCACATAGCCCCACTTATTAGCAATATTCGGGTGATAGCCATCTTCGCTTTGGGACAAAATCGTTCTGGCGACCCTAACGGATATACGTTCTGCATTAAGGATTTCAGTTGCAGCATTCATCAGCTTCTCCTCCTTTTGGTTACTTTTCCAGCAGCGGTAAAGAACTAAAATCTTCTGGAATGTCGACTACATACAAATTGCCATATCCGTTCTTATCGCTTGTGAAGAGCAGCCTTTTTCCGTCCGCATTGAAACGCGGGTGGGCGTGCACCTTCTGCGAATGAAAGCTGCAGCGCAGCTCGCACAGGATTCGCGGGCCTTCGTACGCGCCGTCGATCTTGCGCCATAGGCTAAGCGTCTTGACCGCTCCCTTCCCATCAACGATCGCTTGCCCCAATCCGTCCGCATAGCCATGCCAAGTATCGAAGCCGAACTCCGTCTCTTCCATGCCTGTATTGTCATAACGAATATTGCCAAAAAAATTGGTACCGTCCACTCGGAATCCATGATAGCCAACCGTTACGCCATCCGGATAAAAAAATTCATGCCCAACCTTCTCGCCTTCCTCCAGACGCTCCCTGATCTTCCAAGCATGACCCGTGCGCAGGTCCAGCCCCCAGATACGATGGTCTACCAAATGCCATGGGCCTTCGTGGCAAAAGGTCATCAGCCAAGGCTCCTTTGGGGATGTATTGATATGGGTAATGAATCGGTTCGCTTCATATACCTTCTCTCCGCCGCCGATCTGCGCATCAATACGTACGATCATGCTGTGGGGCGCGGCCTCCATCAACTCCCGATGGCCGACATAGCCGTTGCCTAGATCGAGCCGGATGCGATACGACAGATCCTCCTGTACGCAGGTCATAATGAACCGGCCGTCGGCTGTCGCGTTCGCATTGCCCAGATGATAGCCCTTCGGTGCTTCGTAGATCAGCTTCTCTTCAAGCGATTCAAGGTCCAGACGAATAAGGCTTCGTCCCATTTTCACGAACGCCGCGCTCCCGTCAGGCAGCAGACAAGCATCCAATTGATCCACATCGTTGTAATCCGTCAGCTGGGTTATCAAACCGCTCTCCACATGCAAGCTGTACAGGTTCGCACAATTTTCCCTGTCCGAGATGAACAACAGCCGTTGTTCTCCGTCATACCAACCGTTTTCCGTAAAATATAAATGATAGCTATGCGCCTTATAATTGGTTAATTGCGTTACTTCAAGGCCTGTTAGCCGATCAGTTTCCGTCTTCCGTTCCGAGGGCCACACGGTTCCTTTTGCAGACATGCTCTCGCCTCCTGAATATTGAAAGCTTTAGAAGCCTCTACAGCCAGGGCTTCAGCCCTTCCCATTTCACCGACCAGCTTCCATCCTGTGGGAAGCCCGGATTGAGGGCAGCCGGACTAGCCGCCGATTGTCCGGCTTCGTTTTCCTTCCAGCCAGCAGCCATCATGGCAACGGCGGTCAGCAGCCCGCCGTTGCCCGGCAGGTAAGCGGATAAGCCAGGACGCTGATAATTATGACCGTTGGTTAGGTACGTATTTTTGGACGCATCCATTAAAAGGAAATCAACGGCGAGATCCGCTTCTCCGAGTCTTGCTGCCGTCATTGCACACATCGGGAAATCCCAGCCCCATGCCGATTCCCAGATCCATACTTCCTTCACCTTCAGCAGTGTATTCAGCATGACCTTGCGGTCGATTAACGCGCCCGGCAAAACGCCGAGTGCTCCCAGCATGGACGGATGGTCGCGATTTT
Organism: Paenibacillus sp. JT22N15; assembly: GCF_059383755.1. Taxonomy (NCBI): domain Bacteria; kingdom Bacillati; phylum Bacillota; class Bacilli; order Caryophanales; family Paenibacillaceae; genus Paenibacillus; species Paenibacillus sp. JT22N15. The sequence continues at coordinate 20,361 of NZ_JBXENV010000001.1, forward strand.
TCGTCAGAAATGTTTCAAGGCACTGCTCATGGGCAAGGTATACGCCCTCCGCCTGCGGAGGCTCAGCTAACGAACCGGCAACCTCTGCCCAAAGCGGGTTCACAGGCTGCTGCATGCGTTCCGCCCAACGAATCGCAATATCCAAGCCATACTTCCAGTACTCCAGCTCGTAAGGCGGATTTTTGCTGTCCTGCATAGAATGGCATTCCTGTGCCGGAATAAGGGGCGGCCCCAGATCATAAACTCGCTTCTCTTCATTCCAGTGAGCGAAGGAAACCATGAAATCAGCCGCTTCGAACACGATGCTGCGGAACCGCTCCAGAGTATCGCTCGACGGATCCGCCTGATAGCAGAGCTCGGCAAGCGTCATTGGATGCGGCTGCTGCCAGATTAGCCCGTTTGCAACCGGCGATGGGCATGGCTTGCCGTCGAAGCCTACCATCTTGGGCCAACGCGCCCCTTCATAGCCTTGAGACTGCGCCAATTCGCGCGCGACCGGTAAGATTTGCGCGTACCAATCCATGCTGTTCAGCAAATAATTCTCTCTGCCCCACAATGGAAAATGAGCCGCATGCCACCAATGCATCTCCAGATGCGACTTGCCAAACCAGCTATTGTACATCAGGCCTGTTTCTTGCGGCGGCAGCGAGCCTCCACTGTGCAGCGCAAGCAAAAATTGCGACAATACGACGCGTCTCTCCAGCTCATAGGCTCTTGGATCGGCGCTTCCGGAGAAGTCGATTGCCGCGCCGCTCATCCAGAACGATTCCCAATGACGCGCGCTTGCGGACTTGATCGCTTCGACCTCTTCCGTCTGCGCCGACTCCTGCGCGAAGCCGATGGAGAATTCCAGCAATTCTCCGCCCGGGTCCGGCAGCAGCGTAAATTCGTGAACACCGGTCCGCTCCAGGCTCCCGGCGCTCCAAGACCAACTGACCTCATAGCGGTCCTCGTCCATGATTCTCACGATAGTTGCCCCGTTAACGCCCGTCTCGCCTAGCTCCGTAAGATGCCTGCCGTCATTGTCCAGATCCGGAAATACAGCCTTGGCCCATGTGGTAGATATCATATCAGGCGCTGGAAAACGGATGAAAACCTGCAGCCTTCCCTGTTCAATTAGCGGCGAATCGACGCTTACCCCAATGGTGTCAATCGTCGGATGGCAAGCGGTCATAACATGAACCGGCACGCCGCTCACTGCGAATTCGCTTGTCAAAATGCCTGTCCATAGATTCATTTTTTGGGTCATATTCGTTATATCCCCAGCTTCAGCTTCTTCACCCGTATCTAATAAAAATCGAAACGAAATGCGGCCAAGCTGAAGGCGATGGGGGTTTTGTCGCAACCAGTGGTATGCCTCTGGCTTGTCGCCCGGTTTCATCGCATACCCCACCTCCCTGCCGTACGTATCGTAGGCCTGGTACGCGGCATCACTCTCGATGAATCGTCCCGGGCCGCCTGTATAATGCCATCCCCAATTGGACTGCGTGCCCAGCGGCACCTCATATTGATTCGGAAAAGTCTGCAGGCCGGTAATATCGGCGCTGAAGGCAAACTCGCCATTGCCTACGGAAAACGGGGATACCGGGTCCCATTTATTCAACTCCGGTTGATGGCGTTCCACGATCTGTCGTCTGTCCATTGGCTCCTCCTATTTGCTAGAACCCAGAGGCTGCGCAGCCTATAATCATTCGAACGGGAAATCCATCCGGGTTCTCATCATATCCCGGTACTTGCCCGGGGTAATATCCTTGAATTTGCGAAAGCTGCGAATAAAGCTATTCTCATGTTGATAGCCAACCATCAGCCCGATATCCGAAATACGGTCATCCGTCTTTAACAGCAGCTCACTCGCCCGCTCGATACGAAGACGAGTCAAATAGTTATAGATCGTTTCTCCCGTTTCTTGTTTGAACAGCTGGCTGGCAAGACTGCTGCTAACGCCAATCGCCTCAGCTACCTCCGGTATGCCTATGGGCTCGTTAAGATTTTGCTTCAAGTAGTCGACCATCCGTTGGCACATGATAAAGTCCTTGCTCTCGGCCAAACGGCGGAAGCGCTGCGCCAGCACGGCAGCCCTGCTCTCCAGTTTATCTTTGATATCCTCCAAGCGAAGGGTATCTATTCGAACATACGTTTGAAAATAAGAGCCTTCCGAGGCTGGGCGTATTTGCTCGATCCTCTCGATGGCCGACTGCAGGAAGGATACGGCCACCGATGGGTACCCGTATTGACAGCGGATATTATCGGTCATTCGAACGACTGCTTCCAGAGAACTCGGCTCATCGCCCATTTCTATAGCGCCAATCAATTCATCCAGCGCGCTTTCAAACTGCAGCGGTTCGTTCACTTCATGCCCGGACACCTCTTGGAACGTGATGACCTGTCCATAGCCTTGGTACAGCCGGTATGTAAGCGCATTCTCCGCTTCCAGCATCACTTGCTTTAATTTTGCAATATCCGTCTGCGTGTTGCTGACCCCAGCCGATACGCTGAATTTCAATAAGCGTGACACTACCTCTAGCGATTCAGCCAGCTTGCTCTCGCATCGCTGCCCTTCTACACGCGGCTGCAGCAAGATGGCTGTCTTATCCGTTCCGAAATCGGCGCATACGATTCGCCACTGCGGCTCGAACAGTTCAGCCACAATATTGGCCAATGCGAATTTTAACAGGGAATGATCGCCGCCGGTAAATGTGCGAGACCATTCCTCATAACGGTCAATCGATAGAACGGCCACCGTCACCGGCGCCTCCGTCCATTCGCCAAAATAACGGTTCCATTTCTCTTCAATGTCCCGCTTCCCGCTAAGATTGCCGGAATAAATATCAGTAAGCAGCTTCGAGGCAGCCTCCGACATCGACTCCCGGACAAGCTGAGCCAGATGCGCATGATTGGTAAGCAATTCACCAGCAAGCTTCTCTAGATCCATGCCCTCCGATCCGCTCTTTTTGCGGTCATACCTGCTGAACAGCTGCTTGAGCCTGCGCACGGGACGGAAAGCCGCCGCATTAATATAGAAAATCGTTAACCCACCAAGCCCGAGAGCCGCAATGGATACTAAAAGAACCACCTTCGCCACCCGCTTGGACTTAGCCAGCAGGCTGTCCTGCTCAACAATAGACACATAGCTCCATCCCGTTACAGGCGATTTGAGCTGATTAATAAGCAATTGGCGATTCTGAATGGTGATATCCCCGCCATCGTCCTCTTTCAACGACTCAATCGCATGGTTTACCGACTCTTGATTAAACTCATAGTTCGAAACGGAGTAGAGCAGCTCGTCATGCTCGTCAATAATATAGCGCATCCGGTTCAAATTGTTCATGATTGGCGGATTCAGCTTCGCGAATAACTCGTCATTTTTAAGATTGACAGCTACGATTCCTTTGAACTCTCCTTGAATCATGATCTTACGGAACAGCGTAACGCTTGAGCCTTTAGCTCCTGCCCCTTCAGGCACCATCCTTTTCTTAATGAGCGTCGTCCTCTCTCCGAATTCAGAAGCTACGCCGGTCCAGTCGGAATCGTCGAATGTCAGCCTATTGGAGCTGAAGCCCTGCGGAATTGCCAGGAAGCTTTCCCGGGTAAGATCATAAACATAAATGCTTTTAATATATTTGGAATTGCTGATTAATGTCGATAGAAACTGGTAGGCCTCCGTAATATTCGTATATGAGCCCTGTGATTTGCTGGTCAAAAACTTGTAAACATTATCATTCAAAGCGACTTGAATCGCGACCTTGTCGCTCTCGCTGATCAACTCGTCGATCACGTTCATATCGAGCTTCAGCATTTGGCGCTGCAATTCGCTGAGCTCTTCCTGCATCACCGATTTAGACGTGTTGTACGAGGTCAAGCTTACAGCCAGAATAATGAGAAAGACGGAAACGGTCAAAATCAGCACGAGCCTAACTTGGGTATGTGCCAGATTATATTTCAACCATTTCTTGATAGACTGCGTCACGATAAATCCCACCTTATGCCGAGGATCCTTCTATTATAACGTGATCCTGCTCTCGCAACATACTCAGCCCGATCTTCTTACTCACACTCCAAAGCCCCTCAAGCCTTTTCTTTCAACCATTCTTTCATTCGCTGCGTTTCAATGCCGGCAAGCAGTACGATGCCGATACCATGCGTATCATTCAAATTCCAGCCTAAATCATGCTTATAGTAAGCATGGGAATAGGACCAGCTGGAGCCTTTGCATACCCCGTACAGATTCCCTCGTTTGTCGATGGCCCGCTCGCATAATCCCTGCCAGCCGGTCAGCGCCGCCCTGATGTACGGCTCCGGATTTTCGAGCCAGCTATGGCGAATCCCGAGCGCAAAGCCGTAAATGAACATCGAGGTACACGAGGATTCCTCATATGACTCCGCATCGACCAATACTTGATGCCATAGGCCATGCTTGCCCTGCAGCCTGCGGTATCCTTCGGCCAAATCCCGATAGAAAGCGAGTATGGACGGGTAGCTCTCATGCGTCCTTGGCAATACTTCGAGCAATACGGCCAGCGAGAAAAATACCCAGCCGTTGCCCCTGCCCCAGACCGTCCCAGACGGCTTGCTATTGCGAACATCATACACATGAGACATGACCTGCCGATCCGCCATGTACAAATACTTCTTATAAAGCAGAAGCTGCCCCGCGGCTTCATCCATATAGCTCGCATCGCCGGTAAGCTCGGCATACCTGCATAGGAAAGGAACGCTCATGTACATATCGTCGCACCACATCGTGTTATGCATACTCGGGGAGACGCCGACTTTGCGATACAGCGCTCCGTCTTCCATGCGGTCCTGCACGTTCATAATATAATGGGCAATATCATCCGCCACCGCACGCGAGCCTTCAATCAAGCGGTCGCGTTCTGCCATAATGGCTAGCGCCCCAAAGGAGCCGCAGTCATCAAGACTGTCGATATGCGACAGCTGGTTGTTTAAGCCTGCTGCTCCGAAGCGCTCGCGGTCCCACAGCGAGTAGGCATAAGTCGATGTCGCGAACTCGACATGGCCCGCAACGTAATCCGCCAAATCTTCACGCTCAAGCAGCCGGCTTGAACCTAGCAGTCCTGACAGCGTAACGCCAAGCGGATAATTCCAACGGCCGTAAAGCTCATTTTCGAGAAATGGGCGTACATGCGCTCCCGGCTGATCCGTCGTCCAGAAAACGTTCGTGAAGCGGTCGGCCGACACCTTGCCCGGTGCCAGATAATCGGCCGAATCCATATTCGCTTCCGGTGAGAGCGGACCCAGCAGCAGCCATTTACCTTTATAGCCATGCACGCGCCGCCCGAGAACCAGTTCAACGTTAGGCGATGCAATGTCCTCAAGCTGAAAACCCCATCCTTGCCCATCGCATCGGCAATGGGCGATTAGGTCGCCGCTCCCCGGGTCTGCACCCAATTCGAGGGAGAAGTCTCCCGCTTCTCGAACCGCGTATACTTCTTTTCCCTGCCATATAAACTGTAATGGACCGTATGCGGTTCCTGAGATCGTGACTGGCTGCTTAGAGACGGTACGGTTGGCGATCGTCGTCCATGCATAAGCGGAATAGCCAGGCTGCATGCCATATAAAAGATCCAACCTCCCTTTTCCCTCTTCTCGTGCAGGCAGCCATTCCGCTCCAGTAGCTGCTTCCGTCTGATTAGTGCCCGGGATGCGATTAAGCGGATGGGCCGACGGCGCCGTATAGATCCAGCCTTCCTCCCCGTCCCGCTCATCGGATGGAGCCAGAAAGTGAAAAGGCTTATTTTTGCGGCTGCCTGTTCCGAACGCCGCTCCGCAGTTTCCTTCCTGTCCCACCCCCAGCTCCAGAACAAAGTGATTCCATCCCCGCAGCAGATTTATCTTTAGCTTTATCGGCAGTACGACTGAAGTCGGATCCGCTTCGGACATCTCCTCCTCCGGTGACGAGCCAAAGCGCTGATCCCCATTGTGATGCAGCTTCACTTGCCCGTAGCAGCGAAGATGGAAGATGAACTCCTGCGGCTGATCGATCCAGAGCTTTGCCCAAGCGTAAACCCGCAGGCCTGCTTCCATTTCCTTAAACATGCTTCTCAGCGGAAATTCATATAAGTGGTCCGCTCCCTTGCGGACCGCGCTGGCCCGAGTCACCCGGTACACAGGGCCATGAGGCGGATTATCGCCGACATACCGCTGCGCGATAACCTTAAGCACATGCGGAATGCTTCCGCCCTCCGTCTGCGCGGCCATGCTTTCCATCGAATCGAAATACCCGCTTAGGTTAGCTGCCATTACCCTCCTCCTCTCTGGCCGTTTAGGCTCTTTGGACGCTCCTGCAATTCGCTGCCAGGGCTGCCGGTACCGCTTTCCAGCACTTCCTCGATCGTAACCAGGCGATGCTCCTTTACCGAGCGCCAGACCGCTTCGCCCGTCGCCACCGAATAAGCGCCGTCAACCGCACCCGATAAGATGCGGAACGGCCGTCTACGGTCCTCGCCCATGAATAAGTCTTCCAGCAGCAGCGGATCGCCCCCGCCATGTCCGCCTTCCCGGTGCACGACATGTATCGTTTCCTTTGAGCCGAACAATGGAAAGTAGTCGATCGTTTGGACAGGCGTAGGGAATGGCGTTCTGCCAGGCATATGATATTCCACCGTCTCGAGCCTTCCTTTCGTCCCGTTAATGGCTAGCCGATAACCTTCATAAGGCAGCGAGAAGTTGACGGAATAACTGAGCAGCGCGCCGCCGCTGTATTTCACGGTCGCGGCGTACGTATCTTCAATTTCTATTTCTGAATCGAAAATGCAGCGGTCCGGACGGTAATCCGAATAGGGAAACGCCGATGTCTTCCCTGTATCAAGAGACCCGAGATGATCATCCGGCACTTTAAGATTCCGGCTGCGGGCATTCCACCGCGAGTAATACGAGCAGTCCTCGGTATGAGAGCAGGTGCTGCAAAATCTGCCGTCCTCCTTCCTCGGATTCGCCTCGCCTTGGGCGCCATAATAATTCAAAGCACCAAAGGAAAATACTTCTACCGGCTTCTGATCAATCCACCAGTTGACCAAATCGAAATGATGTGTGCTCTTGTGTACGGACAAACCGCCCGACAGCTTGCGTTCCCGGTTCCACCTTTTGAAGTAGCTCGAGCCGTGATACGTATCCAAGTACCAGTTCAAGTCAATCGATGTTATTCTGCCAAGCTTCCCTTCCTGCACAATCTCCTTAATCTTCGTATGAATCGGGGCATAGCGGTAATTGAAGGTCACGATAACCGAGCCCTTGCTCGCCTTCTCTGCTTCAATAACGCGCTTGCTGTCTTCTCCCGTTGTCACCATTGGTTTCTCTGTAATGGCATCCAGATCATGCTTTAGAGCGGCAATCAGGTACTGCGCATGCGTGTCGTCGCGGCCTGCAACGATAATCACGTCAGGCTTCGTTTCAGCGACCATTCGATCAAACTCGTTCTCGCCGTAGGTTCTTATGTCGGCATGCTCCGGATATCTCGAACGGTACAGCTCAAAGCGCTTGGGATCTCGGTCAAGCAGGCCGACAAGCTCGCAGCCTCCAGCGAAAGTGGTCAGGATAGGCTTGGCGAACATGCCCAGCGCACGTCCGCTCACGCCGCAAATGGCGTATCGTTTTCTCATCTTATCCAGTCCTTTCTTGCATTTACGCGATCATGAAGACTTCCGCATACCGCTTATTCCTTCACTTTGGCATACCATTCTTGGACGCGCTTGGTGACGGCCTCGCCTCCGGCTTTATTCCAACGCTCCACGAACTCTTCAAATTTCTCTATTGGCCATTCGCCAATGACGATTTTCGTCAGATATTCTTGAAAAAGCTTATGAGATTGGATATCCGGGAAGCCTTCGTACACCGTATTCGGCAATCCGTCGCCGGCGATTCGACGCGCATCGGACGTGCTGACCGCGAAGACATCCTGCACCATCTTCTGCATGTCTTCTGGAATCGTCTCCTTGATCCTTACATCCATATCTTCCTTGGTCGTCAGATTGCGCATCCCAAGCGCGATAGGCCGGCTGTCCTCTGGCGGCAATATGACCTTCTTGCCGTTTACGACTTCATGCTGCTGGCCCTCTATGCCAAAGCGAATAAATTCATCGTTGCTTTGGTCATAGAAAAAATCGAGCAGCTTAAGAGAATATTCGGCTTTATCCTTTGCAGCAGTCGGAATCATCCACTCCGGCTCGCCCATGCTCTTCTGCGTCACAAAGCCTTCAAAACCTTCGGCCTTAGGTACCGGCATGCCGACTACGTAAGCATCGGGCGCTCCTTTGAGCATCGCAGTATAGCGTTCGCGGAGATTGGCTGGAAGGTGATACCAGCTGCCGACCAGGTTATTGTTGATTTTGGCCTGCCAAACATCGCCTTTGTTCAGAAACGTCTCATTGTCTAATAGCTTCTCTTCATATAACTCACGAATATATGCGATAGCAGCCTTCATATTTTTCGTAACGCCAGCGTATTGAATCTCTCCTTCATAGATATCCCATTCCGGTACGCCTTCCCACATCGCGACACCATACATGCCGAACAGGTGGTCCATCCACTTGCCAAACTCGCGGCCCGACGTAGGCAGCTCATCCGCCTTGCCATTGCCGTTCGGGTCTTTGTCCCGGAATGCCCGCAGAACCTCTTTATACTCCTCTGTTGTTTTCGGCATAGACAATCCCACCTTATCCAGCCAGTCCTGACGAATCATCGGCGCCCGCTCGGGTACGAGAAACACCTTAGGCACATAATAAATATGGCCGTCTGGGGAAGCTGACCGTACGATATCCCATGCTTCTTCCGGAATGTTCTTCCATACATTTGGTGCATACTTCGGCAGCAAATCATCGAGTGGCAGAGCGCCGCCCTGCTTGATTAACGTCTGCTCGATGCCTCCAATCGGACGGAGAATGTCCGGCAGATCATCGGACGCAATCATCAAATTCAGAAATTCCGTTGGCTCCGAGCCTGGTGCCGTCGTCAGCAGTTCGTATACGACCCCCGTCTTCTCCTCCACATATTTCACATGCTCATTATCTTTGCCCGGAATGGTTCCTACGCCCATATGGCTTTTGAATACTTTCACCGTAACGGGCGTATTCTTCTCCGCATCATTCACGGAAGCTGCAGGCTTCTCTCCATTATTGGAACAGCCCGAGAGAATCGAAACGACCAGCAGCGATACTAAAGCGGATACTCTGGCCGACTTTCCAAAAACATGTTTCATCATGTGTTCAGTTCCCCTTTTAATGGAATTAATGCTATATATCAAGCCGGAAATTCGGCTTCATACCTTCTTTTCTTCCGCCCTAAAACCCATCATTCTTTCAAGGAGCCCAGCATAGAGCCTTTCACAAAATATTTTTGCAAATAAGGATATACGAGAACAATCGGGATCGTCGCGAATAAAATTGTAGCCGCTTTCAACGTTGTCGTATTAAAATCGTAGTCACCCAAAACCAGATTGACTGCGGCAAGCTCCTCAGGAGAGGTCAAATAAGCGCGAAGCTTCGTTTGCAGCGGCCATTTCTCCGGATCGCGGATGAACAGCACCGCCCGCTGGAAGGTATTCCAATAGCCTACCGCATAAAACAGGCTTACGGTGGCAATTACCGGCTTCGAGAGCGGCAAATAAATTCGGAATAAGATGCCGGCCTCATTACAGCCGTCGATCCGTGCGGAATCATCAAGCTCTTTCGGAATACCTGTAAAGAAGGTACGAATAATAATCATGTTGAACGTACCGATCACCCCTGGCAAAATGAGCGACCATAGCGAGTTCATCATACCCAGCTCGCGCACCGTTAGAAAGAACGGGATCATCGGCGCATTGAAGATCATGGTAATGATAATACCGAGCATGATCGGCTTACGGATAAGAAATTGCTTATGCGATAACGGGTAAGCCGTCAGCACCGAGAATAGCATGCTCAGCAAAGTTCCAGCTACCGTTATATAAACGGTGATACCGAACGATCTCCACAGTCCAGTGTTCTGCAAAATATGTGACCAGGATGCCGTCGTGAATTCAACGGGGAACAGAAACACCTGCTTGGAATCCGCCGCGATCGGCGAGCTGAAGGAGACGGCCAGCAGTTGAAGGAGCGGAAGCAGCATCGTGGCAGCCGCAGCGATTAGAAACGCGTAATTGAAAAACTGGAATAATTGATCTCCTGTAGTCTTTCTCATCACCACAACCCCTGTTCTGTTTTTCGAGCCATGCGGTTAAATATCCACAATAACACGAATCCGATGACCGACTGGAATAATCCGATCGCTGTCGTGACGCTGTACTGCCCTTGCAGCACGCCTGCCCGGTATACGTACGTCTCGATGATATCACCGACCGAATACGTCATCGGCGTCAATAAATTATAAATCTGATCAAAGCCAAGCTCCAAAAAATTCCCAATATTCAATAGGAACAGTACCAGTATCGTCGGGAACATGGTAGGCAGCGTAATATGGATCGTCTGCTTCCACCGGTTTGCCCCGTCCATCACAGCCGCTTCATATAAGCTTGGATTAATGCCTGCAATCGCGGCCAAGTAGATAATCGTTCCCCAGCCCACATCCTTCCAAATGCCGGAGATAACGACGATAGCTCGAAAATATCGCTGCTCCTGCATGAACAGAATCGTTTCCTGCCCGAACCATCCGCGAAGCATATTGAAGACGCCCTGACTGGACAGCAATTCGAATACGATGCCCCCAACGACGACCCAGGATAGAAAGTGCGGGAGATAAAATAAACTTTGCATGACCCGTTTGGCAAGCATCAGCCTGACTTCATTAAAGAGAAGAGCTAAAATAATCGGTGCCGGGAATCCAAAAACAAGTTGATAAAAGGCGATTGTCGCCGTATTCCTTAATACTAAATAGAAGTCTTCATACGTGAAAATAAATTTGAAGTTGTCGAGCCCAACCCACGAGCTGGACAGGATGCCTTTGAAAATCTGATAATCTTGAAACGCGATCACGCTGCCGGCCAGCGGTAAATATTTAAATACGAGATAATAGATGATGCCAGGCACTATCATGACGTAAAGCATCCAATACTTTCGCATATTAACGAGATAACGATTCTCCATCAAGTTGAATCCTCCAGTCAATACGCGAGTGGAGCCAGGCTCCAAATGATCCTGCGTATTTGCCATCGTGAACCTCCTTCGCTTCTTGTAACGCCATCTTACCTGTTCAAGTGAAGTTTAAACAATTGATCAATTCAACATGGCACACACAAATCCGCGATCTCGCCCAAATTGGACGAATAGCGCACTCAGACCGCGATAGGTTGATGAACAATTGCGGCTGCCCCACCGTTCAGATGCGCTTCCTCCGGCATGAAAAAAAGCCGCAGCAGCAAGGCTTCAGCGGATTTGTTGATGCTGTGGCGGATTGGTTTGTTGACGCCTTGCGACAATTCCTCATCGTCCCTATGCTTGCTGGACTCAAAGAAGACTGCCGAGATTTTCTCAGCAGTCTTCGCGGATAGACAGCTATCCCTATCCTTTTTTTCTGGCTTGTTTAACGGTTTAAAGCGGGAATTTGCTGTAGTTGAATGATTTGTAAATGGCGAATCTTAATCATAGATCACCTTAAATATTTCAGTGTACCCTCAAAAAAGCTTTATGCCCTCCGAATAGTTGTAGCTGTTGCACACACTACATACTCACGGAGGTAATAAAATGAAAAAATCAGTAATTTTGGCTGGTGTAGTCTCACTTAGCCTAATGGCAACCACTGCTTTTGCCGCACCTGGAAATCAAGGCAAAAACGAAGCAACTATTAAAGTCGAAGCAAAAGGTGCTACTGTGAGCGATTCCGTTTATGGCGACGGAAAGAACGATGGCTCGAAAGGTCTTCAAAATGCGTATGGCAACGTCAAAGATAAACCCGCAGGCGATCGAATTGCCGAGCTGCTTAAAACAAAATATAACATTGATGTGAATGCTGATACTAGTTTAGCTACACTGGTCAATACATTGGAGAAGGATGGAGAACTAAAAGCTGCAGAAGAAGTGCAAGCCGAGGTTGTCTCGCAGGATCCTACCAATATTGAAGAATATAAGAAACTTAGTAAGATAAAAATAAAGCTCGGCAAAAAAAGTGTAAAGGTTTATGTAAATGGCAAAACGCTAAGTACTGAAGTATCTCCCGTTGTTGAGAGCGGACGCACGTTTGTTCCGTTTCGCGCAATCTCCGAGTCGCTGGACGCCGTAGTTACTTATGATAATGTTTCGAAAACGGTGACCGTTACGCGTGACGGTATCGTGGTCAAACTGACGCTAGGCAGTAAAATCGCTACGATTAATGGGAAAGCCGTTACGCTCGACGTGGCCGGTAAGGTTAAAAGCAACCGAGTTTTTGTACCACTAAGGTTTCTTAGCGAAGCACTGAACACCAATGTAACATGGGATAAAGAAACCTCCAGCGCAATTATCATCGATAAAAATACGGAAGCTTGATTATCTAAGCCCTTTAGCTGATTAGCAACCTTTTCAGGAGCCTTATATTCCTGTACGAAACGAATCATGGAGTGCCTATGCATCTCTCTTTCGTACGAGAACCAGCGCGACTCCACTCTTAGAGTTACCCCCAAACTCCCGCTGCAGAGTTGCAACCAAACAAAGGATATGTTAAAATTCACTAAACTTAACGATAGGAGCTGAAGAGGATAATGTAGACTTTCTTGCTGAACGTTTGAAGAATAAAACATCATGTTTTGTTCTTTGCGTGCAAGAAAGTTACTTATTCTTTTCACTCAAATATATAGGCTTATTTGGCCCGTAATGGGCTAAATTTGCTGTATTTTTTTGAGCTACAAGAAGGGTAACTTTCTTGTAGCTCTTTTTATTTTTTCAAAAGGGGGAATTTGTCATGTCCTTAATTAAAGTGACGAATCTTACATTTGCCTATGAAGGCAGCTACGATAACATCTTCGATCAGGTTAGCTTTCAAATCGATACCGACTGGAAACTGGGCTTTACGGGAAGGAATGGCCGGGGAAAAACGACCTTTCTTAACCTCCTGCTCGGCAACTATGAATACAATGGCACTATTTCTGCCGATGTCAGCTTTGAATATTTTCCATTCCCTATCGAAAATAAGGAAAATAATACGGTGGATATCATCGACCACATATGCCCGGACTATCAGCATTGGGAGCTCCTGCGCGAGCTTTCCCTGCTCAAGGTGTCGGAGGACGTTTTATACAGGCCCTTCGATACTTTATCGAACGGCGAACAAACGAAAGTGCAGCTAGCGGCCCTGTTTCTAAAGGAAAACAGCTTTCTGCTCATCGATGAGCCGACGAACCATCTGGACATCCATGCCAGAAAGCTGGTCAGCGATTATTTGAAAGCCAAGAACGGCTTTATTCTCGTATCCCATGACCGGGCATTTCTTGACAACTGCGTGGACCATATTCTGTCGATCAACAAAACCAGCATTGAAATTCAGAGGGGACATTTTTCCGATTGGTGGGAAAACAAACAACGTCAGGACCACTTTGAGATGGCCGAGAACGAGAAGCTGCGCAAGGACGTCAAGCGGCTGAACGAAGCGGCAAAACGAACGAGCAGCTGGTCGCATGAGGTGGAAAAAACGAAAAATGGCACCCGTAATTCTGGCTCCAAGGTCGATAAAGGATACATCGGGCACAAGGCCGCGAAAATGATGAAGCGGTCCAAATCGCTTGAGCACAGGCAGCAATCGGCGATCGACGAAAAATCCCAGCTTCTGAAAAATGTTGAAAGCTCGGAAAGCCTTAAAATTTCGCAATTGGCTTATCACAAGTCCCAGCTAATTGAGCTGGATCACGTCTCGATTCAGTACGGCGAGAAGACGGTTTGCCGCGACGTCAGCTTCACAATCGAGCAAGGTGATCGCATTGCGCTTACTGGCCCGAACGGCTCCGGAAAATCAAGTCTCCTTAAGCTGATTTATGGCGAGGAAATCCCCTTCTCCGGGACGCTCCGCAAAGGAAGCCAGTTGAAAATTTCCTATGTATCGCAGGACACTGCGCATTTGCGAGGCCATTTGTCAGCTTACGCCGAAAGCCAAGGAATCGACGAGAGCTTGTTCAAAGCGATTTTAAGGAAGCTTGATTTTTCTCGTGTCCAATTCGATAAGGACATAGCCTCCTTCAGCGGCGGCCAAAAGAAGAAGGTACTGATTGCAAAAAGCCTTTGCGAGCCCGCTCACCTGTACATTTGGGACGAACCGCTCAATTTTATTGACATCATTTCCCGGATGCAGATCGAGGAACTGCTGCAGGAGCATTCGCCGACCATCCTTTTTGTAGAGCATGACAGCGAGTTTTGCAAGCATGTTGCAACGAAGGTCGTGGAATTGAACGGCTAGCCAAGCTGGAACAGATCCTGCTGCTTGGTGTTAGGCTGATGCTGGCTCGGCTCTAAAGAAAAAAATCTTCCCCTATCGGTTAGACAACTAAAAATCCAGCTCAGTCAGCGCGTGCCGATACTCAATCGGTGCGCGCTGGTTGAGTTAGCCTTGTTGTTGCAAATGGCAGTATCTTTTGCACACCTACAGCTTTCGTGCTGTAAAATCGGCCGACTTTTCCATGGACCAGCTCTAGGCAATTGAGCTGTCCTCCAAAGGAACAACCACCGTCAATACCTATTTTGTCTCCGCCCAGCCAGATCTCACAGGAACCGTGAATATCCTTTGTAATCGTATGGCCAAAGACAACAACCTTTTCCATACGGGTTTTGTTCCTGTAAAACTCCTCCTTGATATAAAGCAAGTCATGAACATTCTGCTCAGATAATTGGGATACTGAAGGATTTAAACCTGCATGCACATAGATGTAATCATTATCTTCGTAAAGGCAAGGAAGATTTTTCAGAAAGTCCATATGAGAAGAAAGCTCCCCCATAATCACGTCTCTAACTTCCTTCAAATGATCTAAACCATTGCTTTTGGTGGTCTTACCGTAACTTTGTAAAGTTTCGCTGCCGCCTTTTTCAAAAAATGTAATGATTTCTTTTTCACTCGCCTGATTTTCTATCACCCTAACAAAACGATGGTCATGGTTGCCTTGTAATGCAATTGCCCCCTGCTCTTGGACTAAATGCATGACTAGGTCAACTACCTTTTTGCTTTCTGGCCCTCTGCTTACATAATCCCCCAGAAGAATCAATCTATCGTTTACTGAATGATAATCGACTTTTTCCAAGAGTTCTATAAACTCGCGGTAACAACCATGAATATCGCTGATTACCAATGTTCGATCAACATTCATAAGTTTTCTCCCTTATACGAATGGTTAGATTTCACCAAAGCGATCCATTTAAATTTGGATATATTATCCTGTATAGGATAACACGTAAAACCTTTCTCAAAAACATCACTAAATATAGGGTTTACTTTGAAAATTGAAGAACTTGTTACGACACTGGCTGGCTCCCACAAGCTCGTCCATCCGTCAAGAGCTTGTGGGAGCCAGCCAGTGCATCCATATATTTATTCTCCTTCGTTGTCTGCATGCCTACAACGAAGGAGTTTTTAATTTTAGGAAAATCACTGAGCCAGCTAACCGGAAAAATAGTTATTTAACCGTTGCTCTGCGAGCCGGAGTAATACTTTGGGGATTTCTAAACACATTTTTAGGGTCATATTTAGCTTTTATTCTCCGCAGTCTAGGATAGTTCGCTCCATAGTATACCGGCCCGGAATTTTTTATTCCTTGGTCAGGAACGTTTATATAGGACCCTACGATATAAGGCTGCAGCTTCCGGCGTGTCCTGCGAACGATGGCGATATTTTTAGCGGCTTCCGATTTCTTGATCCATGAACTGTTCCACTCGACATAGAACTTCGCTTTACGCCAGTAAAATGCCGTTGATCGAGGCGCTTTACGGCTTACAGCCCCGCCCCAGTTGAGGAAAAAGAATCCCGCGAACTCCCCCTCTACGTTTTCCAAAAATTTGCGCATGGACCTTATCGCCTTATCAGGGAACGGTTTCCTTCCGAAACCAGAAGAGAATTGATTACTGTACCTTTGCGTCAGCACTGGATCGGGAGGCAATAAAAACTTCACGGCTTCCGTGTACGGCAACAACCGGATGATGGTGCTCGTTGGCGTTCCGACGCTCGTAACGGGCTTTAATAGGCGGATGGCCTCCGTTTTTGATCCGAGGAATAGGCCTTCCATGGAGACATTGCCGCCCTTTTTCGGGCCGATCGATAATTCGCTGCCTAGCTTGTTATTGACGAAAGGCGCCCATTTTTGCCAGGCTTTGAGTACCGCTTCGAATTGATGCCATGGCCAGGTGATCCGATATACGGTCGCCTTAGCTGGCGCGCGATGTACTTTAAATTTGTATTTGGTGTATACGCCAAAGTTGCCGCCTCCGCCCCCGCGGGAAGCCCATAGCAGATCTGAATTGCACTTTTTGTTGGCACGAATAATTCTGCCCTTCGCGTCAACCATTTCGAGTTCGAGAAGATTATCGCTGATAAGGCCAATCGACCTTTGGAGCGGCCCGATTCCCCCACCGAGTGTGATTCCGCCAATGCCAACGGAAGGGCTGTCGCCAAAAGGAGCTATAAAGCCTTGCCGTGCAAGCGTGTTTGCGATTCTTCCCACTCTATTGCCCGTCTGGACAACAGCCGTTCCACATTTTTTATTTAATTTAATTTTCTTCATGTCGCTTACATCAATGACAATTCCTCCGTTGACCTGTGAAAGATTGACTTCAAGAGAATGTCTGCCACTTCTTGGACGAATGGGTACCTTATTCTCACGGGCCCATTTTATCGCATTGGCCACATCTCGTGTTCTTTGAGCAAAAACAAACACTTTAGGAAATTTGTCCGTATGGGGATCCCAATTTTTACGTGCCGCTTCATAACCCGTATCGCCTTTAAAAATAACGCGCCCGGTAAGCTTCGTTTTTGATCTCAATAACCGCATCTCCCTTTGAGTAGATGATTAACACTGCTATCCAACATAAGGCACCGTATATCGTATGAAGGACATTCGCATAGGGAATGGGCTAATATACTGAAATAAATTCACTCGGAAAAAGGCCTGGAATCCCCCTATCTAGTCTGGAAATACAATCGGTAACGGCATACCAGATTCGTTAAATTTACCAGCGATAATACAGCAAGCCATATAATTAGAGATGACATGGTGGTCCATAATCCAATCCAAGGCAGAACACGCCCAGCACCAATAAATGCAGCTAGCTGGGGCAGGGATAGAAGAATCAAGACAGGCAGCAGCCTCCCGACCGATGAAATAATCAATTTCCCAGCTGTTAAACTCTTCTTGCGCCTATTGATTCGGCTGATTGCATAGCCTCCCCAAAGGGCCGTTCCAATTACCAGCAGCACCATAACCGCCTCCATGGTTCTGCTGTTAAAGACAGAAGCTTCAGCTTTCTCACCCTTAATAATCCGTGCAATCCCGTCGACAAAAGCGGAGTAGTTAACAAAAGCATTTAAACCCGAATCAAACATAACCGTGATGCCAAGCTGTTGATCCAAATCTATCGTTTCTTCCGCTTTATATGTCCAAAAAATTCCGCTATGGGAAATCGTTCGGCCCCCAAGCTCATCTTCTTCTGCAAGCCACCCCATTCCATAAGGGCCGCTCTGCCCAGCTGTATGGAATTGCTTCATAAGCTCCGGTGCAAGAAGACGGGAATGATATTGAGCGAGCATCCATTTTGCCATGTCTTCTGCAGTTGAAACAATGCCGGCAGGACCGTCAATAAACCAAGAGGGCTCAGCCTTGCTTACTGGATAGCCAAACAATAGATAATGCCCCCGCGGTATGGCAGGATTCTCAATGAGTTGCCGTGTGCTGCTGACGTTGAAGGTATGACTCATCCCCAAGGGATCAAACACATTTTCTTTCAAATAAACAGAGAAGCTTTGTCCGCTTACTTTCTCCACAAGCAGGGCTAAATACTGATAATTAGGATTGTGGTAGCTAAAGGTTTTTCCTGGATCGTTGGCAAGCTTAACCGTGATTAATGATCTATTTATCTCTTCCAACGACTGATATTGAGGGAAGCGGGTCATGTCGGGCTCTACTTTGTCAGTAAGACCGCTTGTCTGATTTAGCAAATGCCGGATCGTAATGTCCCGGACACGCTCATCCTCTGGCAAAAGGTCCGGAAAGTAGGATGCGTATGGCGCGTCAAGCTCGATGAGTCCTTGTTCCACCAGCTGCAGAACGGCCAGCGCCGTAAAAGACTTGCTTAATGAGGCGATGGGAAAGGGGGTACTGCCGGTTATAGCCGGACCATCTGAAAACTCACCATAACCTCTTGTATAAAACACATCTTCGTTATGGGTTATGGCAAGCGATATACCCGAAATATGATTGTTTTTCATGTTTTTTATAACATAGTCATCCATTTTTCGGAGTATTTCTTCCTTATTTCGGGCTTCAATAGCGGAAGCTGGTGCAGCAAAGATTGACAGGGTCATCAGCAAGCAGCCCAAGCATAATAATAATTTCTTTTGCAAGACTAACATTTCAGCACTCCTTATTCCTGTGATAAGGAAATGCTAATGCATAATTTTCAACTATTTATCAACTCTGCAAAGAAACTTGCCATTACTTTTCCGCCACCGTCTGATCCATTTTCTACATGCAGACCTCCCTCATGCTTTTCACACAATACTTTACAAATATATAGTCCTAATCCATGATGCGCATGAGCATCCCCAATCTCTCCGCGATAAAAAGGAAGCTTAGCCTTCTGAAGTGCCTCATCGGAAAAACCAGTGCCGTCATCCGTAACCGTGATGGTGAAAAAGCCCCTGCAGAAGCGATAATGCACTTTTACACGGCTGGAAGCATAGCGCGCTGCATTAGCCAGCAAATTCTCAAAAACCTGCATGACCAAGTCGCTATCGACAGCTATTTTGTTCGAATCCACAGCAATGGACGAGTCGAACGACTTAGCATACTGTCCGGCAATTTGTCTGGCGCTCTCATTCAGCAAGGAGGTTAGATGATGCATATCTGTCTCACGGCTATTTACCGGCATATCCTCCAACCTCTGAATCGAATTCATCGCTTCCGTGTAGTTTTCAAGACGAACAATATGAACCTTCATCGTTTGAACCATCTCCAGAAGCTTTTCCTCGGATATCTTTTTTGCGGGCAAATAGGTGGTCAGAAAATCGGAATAGCCTTTTAGGACAGAAAGCGGCGTTCTCAGGTCATGGGCAAAAATAGCGTTGAGTTGTTGGCGTTCCTCTGCCGATCGCCAAAGAGCTTTATAATTTCTCTCCAATTGGCCGCGCATGTTTTCAAATACTCGGCAGAGCTCGCCCATCTCATCCTTGCTATCATAAGAAAGATGAAACCCCAAATCGTTTGCCGAAATTTTCTCCGATGCCTTCATCAGCATTCCAAGCGGCTCTTTCAGTTTCCATCTATAGAAGAGGATAGCCATCAAAACTATTCCTGCGGCAACCGTTAGCAGGACCATCGTAACGAGAGAAGGCAGCACCCAACCAATTACAGAGGAATCGTCAGCATACCGCAGCCGGATTCTTTCCGCCCATTCAAACTCCAAGGTGATGACGGCCATCACCGTGATTAACGTAAGGCAGCACAAAAAGATGAAAGACTGCAGCAAGGTCATATTTTTCAGTTGCAGCCAGCCTATGATTTTTGCCATTTGTAACCTACTCCCCAGACGGTAGCTATCGTGTTTTCACAGCCATGCTCTTTTAATTTAAAACGAATTCGCCGGATATGTTCTGCTATCACGCTGCTGTTGCCTTCATTGCCAAATCCCCATATTTTCTCAAAAATACGCTCTTTATCAAATACCATGCCGGGATTCATCGATAAAAGCTCTATAATATCAAACTCTTTTTTGGCCAGGGAAATTTGTACTCCATGAAAATAAAGCGTACGAGCCGAATAATCAATGACCAAATTTTCACTCAGCATAATCGATGTTTTATTTTGCGTTCGTATTTCCCTGCGTAAATGCGCCTCTACCCTTGCGCCCAATTCATGAATGCTGAACGGCTTGACAATATAATCATCTCCCCCTGCCTGAAAACCTGCTATTTTATCGGCCTCCTCGACGCGAGCGGTTAAAAATAAAATGGGACAGGACACAAAACTTCGGATTTTTCGGCATAATTCAAAACCATTCAGCTCAGGCATATTGATATCCAGCAAAACAAGGTCCGGTTGACTTTCCATTCGCTGCAACGCCTCCGAGCCGTTCTCCGCGGTCATAACGAAATATCCATTCATTTCAAAATAATCCGTCAGCAGCTTTCGAAGATCGGCTTCATCATCGATTATCAGAATTTTGTTCATTGGTTTTCCCTACTTCCTCATTTCAAATCAGCTATTTTCAGCATAGCAAAAAAGGCTTGGAATCCCAAGCGTGGTGAATGCCCTATTGATCAATAGAATAGAAAAGCACCTAGCGGGATATCCAGCAATGAGCCGCTCTCCCTAGGTGCTTGCCTTTCATTTGGTGCATCTCTTATCCAACAAGTCCTGTCCGCTCAATACTTTCGACAAAATAGCGCTGCACAAACAAATAAAGAATAATTAGCGGCAAAATCGCGAGCAAAATCCCCGTATCCTGTACCATGCTTAAGTAAAACGGGTCAGCTTTCGAGGATGCGCCGTCTTGAAGAAAGATGGATAAATTATAAGGCAAAGAAGCCAATTGGGTAGACATCACTTTGCTTGACGTCAAGTAGGTTGTCGTAAAGAAGCTGTCGTTCCACTGCCATACGAACGAGAACAGCAACACGGTCACAATTGCCGGCAGCGCATTAGGCAGCATAATGCGTAAAAACGTCTGCCCGACACCTGCACCATCCATATAAGCGGCCTCCTCCACCTCCTTGGGCACCCCTCTGAAAAATTGGCGAAAAATAAAAATATACAGCCCTGCTCTCAAGGAATTGGCCGTTATGGAGGTTAAAATAAACGGCCAATACGTGTTCAGCAAATTCACAGATTTTCCGGTCAATAAAGGAATCAAGCCCATCAGGGTAAAGTCCTTCAAGTTTAAATACACGGGAATAAGTATGGTGGTAGGCGGAACCATGATCGTTAGAATGACGCCTCCAAAAAGCAGCTTGCTCCCTTTAAACTTAAGTCTTGCAAAAGCATAGCCCGCGAGCGCACAGGAGGCAGCCGTCAGGACGGTCGTTGTCGACGACAGCGCAAACGTGTTCAGCAGCGTCTGCCAATAATCCATAATGGCGATCGCCTGTTTTATATTATCCAGCGAATAATTTTGTGGAATCCATATCACAATCGGTGAGTATAGATCTGTCTTGGATTTTATCGCTGTAGAAATCTTTTGAAGAATGGGATAAAGAATAACGAAGGACAATCCTGCGATTAAAGTTAAACGAACGAACGACCACAGCCACCGCTTCCAGCTTTCTAGCGATAATAATCGGTCCATTATCAAGGCATTCACGCTCCTTTTAGTCTTGGTAGAACACCCTTTTAGATACAAAATACGAGCTGATCAGCAAAATAATCATGATTGCCAGAAAATAGAGCCATGCCATCGCCGAGCTGAGGCCAAAGTTAAAGGTGGTAAAGCCTGTCTCCCGAATCAATTCCGTCATGTCATTCCTTGAGAACGAATCGATAATCGTATAGATCATATTGACGAGAATGAGCGGGCTGACCATTGGAAACGTAATCTTCCAAAATGCTTCATAGCCGGTAGCTCCCTCCATCTTGGACGCCTCATACAGCTGAGGAGATATCGTCTGGATGCCCGCTAGAAAGATCAAAAGCTGCACGCCCGATTGACTTACAATCTGGTAAATACGGTCGACTGCCCCTGTAAGATACAAGACAATGTCTTCATTAACTCCCGCATCAAGCATTAATCCGGCCAGCTCATAAGCGCCAAAGGCATTGATGATGCTGGAGCCCGCATTTTGATCATTGACAGCTTGAATCAAGCTTGTGCTCTCAAGCGTCATAATAACCCCCGAGGCCAAAATGACAGGCAGAAAAAAGATCGACCTTGCAACGGCTCTGCCGAAAAATTTCTGATTCAGCAATACAGCTAAAAACAAACTGAATATAACGATCAACGGTACATTTACGACCATATCCACAATCGCTTCCGTCAATATGCGATTAAAGCTCGTATTGATCGTCAAAGCCTCCACAAAGTTTGAAAATCCGATATATTGGATGCTCAGGCCCTCCGAGTTAGCCGTTATAGAACTAAAGCTGTAGCGTAAGGAGGAGACCATCGGAATAAAAAAGAAAAAAACAAATCCAAGCAGCCAGGGCAGTACAAAAATAAAACCTAAAAAAGCCTTCTGCTGCGCATAAGTCTGCTGCTTCAACCCGAGCTTCGTTATAAGCTTCAAGAGCGCTCACCACCCGTAATATAGCTCTCGGCTTCTACCGTCCTGCCTTCAACCGTCACTTGAGTGCGGTTATAGTTCACAATTACGTATATTCCATTCCCATAAACCGTCTTAAATACACCTTCATCCAGCTTTTCATGCGCGGTAATCCGCTCGTTTCGAACGTTCCTCAGAACGGCGTTCACTTCTTGATAGATCTCCGAGGCTTTATCAATCCATAGCTTGTAATTGACAGCATAGAGATGATTGTATTCACTATCCTTCACTTTATCGTTCGGCTCGTAAATCCATTCGAAATAAACGCCCGCTCCATATTCCAAATTTTTCAGTACATATTGCTTTTCATTCGTATAAGTAGAAAGATTATACGGTGCCCCCGCGTATTCGATAAATCCACGAATGACCATTTGATAGAAAGGGATTTCTTCATCCTCAAGCTTAAATCCGCTGCTCGACAACGGGGCATTCGTTATATCGGTCAAATAAGGCAGCGCATAGGCGTTTCCGCCGTTAGCCATCACCTTCAACTTTTCATCCCGAATTTTGTCCAGCGCTTCGCCCGATATGGCTTCGGACACCGTTCGATCCATTTGCTTGTTTTTACGGAAATCACTATTTAATTGATCGGCCAAATCCTGCAGCGAGAGGCCTCCAGTCTGCAAATCACGAATGCCTTTGAGCAAGGAATCCGTATAGCCTACTACGAGCCGTGGGGATATGACATAGGACGGCGATTTGGTTATATCACGTCGATTCAGTGCCAGATCAAGCGGATAAAGCATAGCAGGAACCTCTCTTAGCGTTCTTGAAGCATCATCCGACTCATCGAACCCTTCTCCTGTAAGCGCAGTCAAAATGGCAACCTCCGGGAACAAAGAAATCCCTTTGCTCTGGGCAAACGAAACCAATTCCTGCAATCCCTTGCTCCCCCCAATCTCCTTATCGACCCTAACATGGTCCGGGACTTTATGATCGAGACCTTCATTGAACCAGCCCGAATACTTGAGCTTAATATCGCTTATCTCACGCTGCTGCAGCTGCTCGACAATGGTTTGTGCTTGCTCGAATGTCGTAAGCGGTTCAAGTGCCTGATAGGGAATGCCCACGAAGTGCTTCTGCTTGGATATGCTTCCAACTAGCTGCAAATAGAAGGGAGTATCCACTGTCGTATCGTCTGCTTCGTGCTTAAGCAATCCATTATTTTTCTCCAAATATTGCTGATAATAACGAGCCATTCCTTGGTAAGAAGCTTGCTTGCCACTTAGAAATGCATAGCGGATCGTATAATCGCTTTTCATCGGGTTTTCTTGAAACCTCGGGAGAGAACGCTGCTGCCCATTCCCATCCAGGCTTACTGTGCCCTTATTGATCACATAGAAATTCGGATAGACATAGTTGTAGCTGTTCAACCTGCCTCCAATGTCCGCATGGATGGTAGCAACAGATGCGCCCTCCTCAATGATCCCGAGAAAAGCTCCGCCCTCCCGAATAATTCCAAACACAGGGAGCCTCACCTTCTGTTCTCTAGCTGCATTCTCGGTTCTGTCTATCGTTTGATCCGCCCCATAGACAAGCTGCTGATAGGCCGGATATTTGGTTTTTCCATTGTTAAAGTGGATAAGTGCGCCTGAGCCGTCTGGAACGAACATCGAGCCGTTCTCATCCGTCCCACCTGCGCCAAAAAAGCTGAGAAGTGAAATCGTGTTTACGGGATATTCATCGGGATAGCGAATGCTGGAAACGGGAATTTTGGCAACTAGGCTATCCGCATCCAGCGTATATTCAATCGATGCTTGAAAAATGCGCGCGGCGGGCTTCTCCTGCGTAAAATGAAGCTCGGCCATGCCCTCCTGCAGCTCCGCTTCTGTATACCCCGCTTCGTCCAATGCAGCGAGCGCCCGCTCCAATTGAAGCCCATTCAATGCGCTGTCATTTCTAGTATATACCGCTTTTTCCGTATCCTCTGTATAAGCGATGAGTAATGCCCTTCTCCCCGATTTGTCCAGCTTGCCCGACAATTCCTCGAAACGGGCCTTGCTTAACATTTGGGGTAAATCCTCTGCCGTTTTTGCGGTCGTACCAAATTGATAAGACACGCTAATCCCATTTGGAATCTCTGTGACATTAATCTGCTTATGGGCAACACTATCTGTATAGGAATTGATAGAGTTAATCTGGCCAAAGCTGTTATAAAAATCAATCTTTATTTGAGAGGACAATAGATCCTTGTTTACTCCCGTAGCAAGCGAATCCGAGCCTCGATCAAGCGGATTGCTGTTCCATATTTCACCCGTTTGTTTGATAAGAACGGCTATCGCCCCAGTCTGATCATCTACGAATAGCCGCAGTTGGTCGTTTTCAGCTACTCCCTTCATACCGGCGACACGAGAGTCCGTGAAAGCAGCGCTCAAGGCCTTCCCCTGCGAAAATACCGGCAAAGCCTGCCCCTCTTCCTCCCTATGATTGCCAGATGGCGTATCGGAGCAGCCTGCAAGGATAATCCCGACCAGGAAGCATGCGATCAACAGGGCATTTTTGGCTATATTCATCTCTATGCCTCCTCCCTTAACTTCTCAAAACCATTTCTTGATAAATAACCGATATAAAAGCCAGCATCTGCTGAATTAAACTAAAGAACAGTAAGCTTAAGAAGGCCATGAATCCCATAGCTGCAATAGTCAAAATGATGGTCCCAATCGTCTTGGACGGCGTATATTGATGAACCGTCATATTGCCGACAAAGAGCAGAAACATACACCATATCATGGCGATGCTGCTGGAAAATTGATAAAACGTCGTCTCCTGCAGCGAAATTAAATTACTCAACCAGATCCATGGAAAATGAACAATAACGAGCGGAATTAAAGCAAAGCATGTTGAAGTAAAGATGTCGACAAATTTCCCTTCCCCATCCATTAACGTCGTCAGCGACCAATTGGCCACGCACCAAAACAATACGGGAACAACGACATACAAAATCTCCATAAAGCTGTTCATTCCATTTGGGTTAACGAGATTGACCACAAACCCGCTGTACTGGCTCTGCATAATATTGGTCAAGGCCAGCAAAAACAGAATCACAAAAGAAATGACGATGTTCGCCTTTTGGCTGCGGTCATATTTCAACTCCCAATAGCCATTAAAGGGATGCAAAATGAGATAGAAAGGGTACTTATACAGCTCACTGTTCAATGGAGGCAACCTGACGTCCCCCTTTCTTTTTTCGATACTTTTTCATAAGCAAGGCAACTAACACAAGTCCAAGAATACCCGTCATAATCGCAGTAAAATGCTCTCGAAGCACTTGTTTGCGATAGAGCAGAAATGCCTTCGAATATCCTCGTTGATCCATGCTTTGTTTAAAATATTTCATGGCCTCGCCATAATCTCCCTGGCGAATCAGTGCTTTGCCAATTCCTGCATAAGCGAATTCCAGATTTGCATTCATGTTGATCGTCTGTTGAAACAACGTAAAGGCCTGCTCTTCATCGCCTTTATAATAACTCCTGACCGCTTCATTCAATGTGCGGCCGTATTCCGTCGATTGAAATACCGTGATTTCACCAAGCGCCTTATCCAATATGAGGTAATCATCACCAACGCGCTCAATCGCCACGGGTGTATGGAATTCACCCAATTGATTGCCCAGCCCACCGAAAACATACATGAAGTGTCCGTCACCATTGTAAGTGAAGATTCGGCCTCTGTTGGCATCCAAAATGGCGTACATCTCGCTGTCAGCGACATCGATATCGACCAATCGGGTAGGGCCATCAGCCGTCATGAAACGAATGTCTCCTTCCGGAGGAAAATAACCTTCCTCCCTTAAAATGTCGCTCCCCTGCGCATTCAATTTTCTGACGTTGTTTTGCGATTGACTATTTGTCGCGTAAAGAAAGCCTTCATCGTTAATATCCAAATTCGAAAATTCCGTCGGCGTGAACATCACCATCTGGCTCCGCTGGGCTTGGGTGGACAGCATTTTCCAGAAATACTCGACTGGGCTGAAAAACACACGGTTTGCACCGATAAACGATGTGAATTCGCCATTCGCATTAAACTCCATAAACCCGTCAAATACCCCAGCTGCCATCACATAAATTCGCTGCGCCTTATCCACGACAACTCTAATAGGTTCAAATTTGAAACCATCCTGCAGCAGCTCGGACTTCGGCGCTTCGATAACCTTCACCAGCTTGTCGTCCTGATCAAGATGAACCACCCTTTGATTTCCCGTATCAGCAACGAACACCTGCTTCTCATCCGTTACGAATAGACCTTGCGGGTTCTGGAACGTTTCCTCTTTGCCCTCATGGACGTATGAAGTAATCATTCGCACCAGCTCAAATTGCTGATTCAAAATGACGACACGATGATTGCCTGTGTCGAGCAAATAAATCTGCTTATCAGCCGTAACGTGCAAATCGCTCGGTTCCTTTAACGGTCCAATTCCCATGCTCTCGCCGTTCCATAAGCTTGTTGCTTTGTAGGCCGCAGGAGCGGCTACCGTATTGCCCCAAAATGAATAATTGTAAGACCCCGCATCCTCCGCCGCCTTGGCCATCGATCCTCCGATGCCCATGCTTATCAGGCAGCACAGGGCAATGAAAAGGTATACCTTCGTCTTTAATCTGCCTTTCAACATCCTGCACGACTCCCTTCTACTCTTTCATTCCGGAAGTTGCCATCGTCTGAATGACGCTGCTCTGGGAAATGATAAAGAGTGTGATCGGAACCACCATCAAGATCAGCGCGACTGCCGCTCCAACTCCTGCTCTGGCAATTCCCCCTTGCGTAATTTGACC
Organism: Paenibacillus sp. JT22N15; assembly: GCF_059383755.1. Classification (NCBI taxonomy): domain Bacteria; kingdom Bacillati; phylum Bacillota; class Bacilli; order Caryophanales; family Paenibacillaceae; genus Paenibacillus; species Paenibacillus sp. JT22N15. The sequence continues at coordinate 47,534 of NZ_JBXENV010000001.1, forward strand.
CAAAGCATAATGCAGCGTCTTTAAATTCTCACTGTAGATAAAGCTGCCTCCATCGGTCCCCCATAACATAGGAAACTGTAAAATCATGAGCGTTAACCATGCAGGCTTCACATTCGGCATGACAATGCTCCAGTAAATCCGATATTCATTAGCACCATCAATTTTAGCCGCCTCCAGCAAGGCATCCGGTATTTGCTCCATAAATTGCTTCATAAGAAAGAGGCCTAACGGAAAGGCGAGTGATGGCACAATAATCGACGCATGCGTGTTAATCCATCCAAGCCAAGACATCACCATATAGTTGGGAATGGCCGTCACATGCCCGGAAAACATCAAGGACAGCACGACAATGGAGAAAAGCGTTTTAGCTCCCAAAAATCGGTATTTGGCCAGCGGATATGCCGCTGCCGAAGCAAGCAAAATATGCCCGGCCGTACCGACAATTGTAATGATTACCGTATTAGCGATATATCGCGTGAGCGGGACCCACGAATTGCCCATAATTGCCACCAGGTCAAAAAAGTTATCCAGCGTCGGGTTGTGCACAATTAGGCGTGGCGGGAAAATAAACAGCTCATCAAGCGGCTTAAACGCATTGTTCACTGCATAAATCAAGGGCATTGCCATAAACGTACCGAATAAGGCCAGAAGCGCGAATAGCAAAAAGCTGACTATAAAGGAACGATTGAGCTTTTTGGGCGTTCGCAGAACCGCGATCATTTTCATGGCCAACGTCACTCACCGACCTTTCGCAGCATTTTCTGTGTCAGCATATTCGTTCCAATCATAATGACAAAGAGAACCGTCGCAATAGCCGACGCATAGCCCATCTCAAAGCGAATCGAGCCATAGTCCATCAGGTGCGTAACCACCGTATGCGCAGCATAGTTGACACTTGGAAAGCCAGCCAGCGCAATGGAGATGTCCGCAACCGCGAATGCTCCCGTAATCTGCAGGACGGCCCCGAATAACAGCTGCGGCCGCATGGAAGGCAGCGTAATGAACCACAATTCCTGCCAGCGATTGTTAATGCCATCAACGGCGCCCGCTTCAATCAACGTCTGATCAATCGTTTGCAGGCCCGCGATAAAGGCGAGAAAGCTCGTGCCCAGGCTAAGCCATAGCTGGACGAGAATGACGATCGGCAAAATATATTTCTCATTGGTCAGCCATAAAATCGGTTCCAGCATAAATCCATATTTGATCAGAAACCCATTCAAATAGCCGTAGCTATCCCCGGAAAATACGATCAGCCATATAAAAAACACATTTCCGGAAATGGATGGCGCATAAAAAATCAAGGTCATGATCGCACGGATCTTCGGTGACAGCTCATTGATGATCCATGCAAATAGAAAACAAGCGATATAGCTGACCGGACCGGTAATGACCGCGAACATAAAAGTATTTTTCAAGGCAATCATGAATACATCGTCGTTAAGAAACAGCCTTGAATAGTTTTGCCAGCCAACAAAACGCGGAAATTCGAGCATATTAAAGTAAAAGAAGCTTAGACATAAAGAGAATACGACTGGAATGACCGTAAATAAGAAGAAAATGAGCATATACGGACTCATTAGAATATAGTAATGCTTGTTTCTTTTTAACTCATTTAGCGTATGTGCCCATTTGGATGTCTTCGTTGGCTGGACGAGTTTAGGAACGGCTTTACCTGTTGCTGCTTCAGCTTGCATCGGCTTTCACCCCAATCTAGTACGGTAAGTTGAATTCCTTCCGTTTGATCGCAATTTCATCGTTAATGTACAAAATATAATCGGATAACGCCTCGCGAGGATTCTCTTTTCCGTTGACAACTTTTCGGAAGGCATTATCCAGATGCCTGCCCGTGAAATAGCCGCCTGGCACCTGCGGGATTCCTCTCACCCACTGCCACTGGCTCTCCAAATTTTTATAGTCCTTAATCGGCCAAGGCAATTGCTGAAGCGCCTCCATATTAGCTGTCGGATAACGTGCGGCTTCACCCATAAGCCCTTCCATCTCGCGTCCGTATGCCACTTGGGTTTCCTTGTCCGTCCACCATTTCATAAATTCCCATGCCGAAGCCTTGTCACTCGCATTCTCAAGCATCATCACTGCGGTTGTATGGCTGGCGACTTCATGATTGATCGAGCCGTTCTGCTGCTCCATGCCGGGCACGATTGTAAAGTCCCATAGCCCTTTTATTTCCGGTGCCATGACCGTCAGTGCATTGTAGGTCGTATAATCCGCAATGCCGACTGGCATCTCACCCGTCCGAAAGCGATTAGGGAAGTCCGCCTGCAGCGGAAACTTATAGTTCGTATAAAACTTCGACCATGTCTTGAAGGCTTCCATCGATATCTCGGAATCCAAAGCGCTTTTTTTGTCCTCATCCCGATAGAACGCTCCGCCATTTTGATACAGCAGCATCGCGAAGGTCGCATTCGGAACGAGGTTCGCGTTATTTGTTGCCGCCTCAATAGGTAAATAAAATTCCATATTATGCTTTTGAAGAACGGAAATCATGTTGTATACATCCTGCCAGGTTTTAGGCGGCGTCAATTCCAGCTCCTCCAAAATATCCTTGCGATAAAACAGCATCGGGAACGTCTGCTGCTCCGGAAGGGCATACACCCCGTTGCTGTACGCATACGGTGCCAGTGCGCTATCGCGGAATCGGGACGCTACCTCCTTGAAATCAGCAAAGCTCGATAAGTCCGCCGAGGCGTTCCGCATCGCATAGTTGACGGGTACATCTTCGCCAATTTGCATAGCAACGTCCGGCCCCTCTTCGGCTAAAGTGGCTGGCAGAAGGATGTTGCCCGGGACGAGCCTGAGCTTCACCGAAATATTCGTTTCCGCTGTAAAGGAATCGTCAATCAAGCTTTTCAGCACCTGCGCTTGGTCACGTCCTGTCGTAATCCAGACGGTTAGATTTTCTCCTGTATTGCCAATGCTGTCATAGTCTTCGGTATAAGAGGCGATATAGCCGCCAAGCTCGTGCTTGATTCGCTCGATTGCTGTCGCCTCCGCCTGAGGAAGCTCCCGATCCGGCGAGGAGACGACCAAATAATCAAGCGTAAGCGGTTGTTCGCGTACGGTCAAAATCCATGTTCCAAGACCGCCGACATTGATTTTGAATGCATTCAAGCGCCTTGCGACGGTTTCCGGTTTGTCCACCATTTCTTCCAATTGACGAACCATCGTATGCAGAACAGCTACTTTGTCGCTTCGCTCCCCCGTCGCTAACTCCAAATAATCGGCCACACGTTGAATCGTTGCCGCTTGCTCCTTGAATACCTTCGTCATCTCCGGTATCCGCTTCTCCAATTGATAATCGCGATAGGGATCCGGCGTATTTGAGGTAATGATCAATATTTTCCTGAACATCTCATTAAGCTGCAGCACGCTGGACTCGACCGTCCGCAGCAGCGGTGCAATTTCGCCGAGAGTAACCGCCATCCGGATCCGATGCGTGCCTTTCGTCAGATGGAATAAATACGGCTGCGCTCCTCCGAGTACATTCATCTGCCAGTTCATATCGAATTTAAACGGGATTTGCTTCATTTCCTTAAACGGGTACTGCCCGTCAATCATCAGGCTGCGCGTGCTGTAAACGCCCCGGAGCTGATCCTGCTTGCGCTTCAAGGCAATTTGATAGAGGCCATCCTCCTTCACCTCTACTTCCCACTCTATCCACTGCCCGGGCAGCTTCCAGTTCAGTCCGCCAATCGTATTGATTCTGAGCTTGGAAACATCGTACGGGATAACAGACGAACTTGATCTGTCGGAAAGCGGGCTTAAGGTTGGAGATGACTTCAGCACGGCCTCTTCCGCCTGAATCGTTACGTATTGATCTTTAACAGGCGCTAAACCTGCGGCTTCATATTCTTTTTTGATTTCCGCATAAGCTTTTGCGGTTTTCTCCTGATACAGCTCGATATAATCGATAGCCATTGGCTCCCGTGATGACGTCAGCGATAAGGTTTGCTGGCCTTTGTCAAAATAGAATAAGTAGGGCTCGTCATAATAACCGCCGCTATCCGTTAAAGTCTTGAGCTGCCACGACGGCTTCTCAACCTGTCTCGGGCGCAGATCGTTTCCTCTATCGTCCCTTCTTATAGCATCCTCCAGATTACCCCACAGTCGGTTAAACAACAGCATTTCCGCACCCTTGAATGGCACTTTCTCATTAATAGCAAGCTGCCTTTCGATCGCAGAGCTTTTTCCCTCTATTGGGTAATAATGAATTCTGACGTTGTAAAGTCCCGGCTCTGCTATCTCCAGATTCCAGCTAATGGTTCCAGCCTCTGGCGTAATCACCGCTTTTCCATCCAAGCCTTCAAACCGATCTGCCATTTCAAAGCCGTCTCCAACCGTTTTTGAAAAGCTTTCCCCTTCGATTCGGATAACCTCAGCCGGACGCTCGGCATTCGAATAGCTGTTCAAATAGTCGTCATAGCCGCCCTTGGCATAGGAATGCTCTCCCATCTCAAAAGCACTCTTGGCTTGAACTCTCCCCATGTCAGATTGATTCGGAGGGTTATAGCTCCAAATGGACAAAAAAAATAAAACTAGAGCAAGTATGGCGATTGCGTATTTCTTCGCTTTGCTGTTCAATTTTTCTCCCCTCCTGCTGCTAGAGATAATATATTCCGAACAGCCCCCATTAATAGAATGGCTAATTAGGGACTGTTCGACATTCGAAAGGAATCGCTATTTTTTATATACTTCGTCAATTGCAGCTTGCACCTTCGCCTTGTACTTGCTGATAACGGTAGATACCGAGTTTCCAGAAGTAAGCTCGCCTATAATATCGTAATAAGGCAATTTCGGGAACGTATTATGGTCGAGAACAAGCATGCCTTTTCCGGAATTTATCGCGTTCTCAATATCATCCTCATTCGTAAAGCTGCTCTCCAGCGTAGCTTGGTCTGGATAATCATAAATTGAATCGACATCGTTCATTTTTTCCCAAATATACATAAGCTGCTCTGGATGCTCGACCTTTTTAGGAATCGCCAGAGACTGGAAGAGAGCTTCTCCAGAATGATAGGCGGAAGCACTCGGGCCTTTAGGGAAGGGAACGAAACCAATGTCATAATCCTTCATATCATTGTTGAGTCCTCCGATCTCCCAAATGGCGCCTGCATACATCAGCGTATTGCCTTGACGGAAAAATTGGCCAGGCTCTGTCCAATCTCCCCCTTCCGTAGCTCTTGCAACCTTCTCGGTTGCCACACGGGAAATGAAATTAAATGCTTCTACCGTTTTGGGTTCTTCTAAATTTTGCTTATCTCCTTGGGTAAGACTTGCTTCATTAGAGTACAGTGCCTGTTCCATCAGCCCGCCTTGTGAAAGTCCCCATCTGTCCAGCTTCCCATCGTTATTCGTATCCTTGTTGGCCTCTTTGGCAACTTGAATGAACGTATCCCAATTCCAATTATCTTCATTTACATAATCCTGAAGCGGTTTAAGTCCTAGCTGATTCAGCAGAGTACGATTATAGAAAACGCCACCCATAAAATCAGACTGATTATCCGTAAAACCATAGCCTCTGCCTTCATACTGCATAAACTCATTTGTAACCTTCTGGTTGAATACCTTCGTATTTTTCGTATACTCATCAATCGGCCAAATTAAATCTTGTTGGACCAATGACGGAATCATATAGGCTTTACCCAGTCTGACGATATCGCCCAGTGGCTCGCCTGCCACCAAAGATGCGACAGCTTTCTGCTGGTACTCACCGTAGTCAACAGCGACGTATTCCACTTTAAAATTATGCTTCTTCATTAGCGCTTCCAGATTTTTCTTGCGCTGAATGTTGTCTGGATTGTCCTCAGATATCGTCATATCCCACCACGATACGATTTTGATCACCCGTCCGCCCATGTCGAAATCCATCTCTGGCGTCGACAGCTCATCTCCGGTTTTCGTCCCAGCCTCATTAGTTCCAACTGGATCGGCTGTTTCCAAACCTTCGTTTACGCTTGCCTCTGCTTTTTCCGTATTGCCGTTACCGCCGCTGCTTCCAGTGGCATCACCGCCTGAATTTCCGCTGCATGCTGCCAATGTGAATATCAACATTAAACTTAAAAAAACGACTGCCATTTTTCTCACTTGCACATGGATCCCCCCTGAAAATGGATTACATAAAAAGTGTAGCGCTTACATTTCTGAGCAACAACCTGCCTGTATCTAGATCAATTACCCGCCAAGGTATAGATTCGGATGAAATCGCTTTCTCGCTTTGCCTCTCTCGTTTTCAAATGGTAAACAAATGGTTGAGGGATAAAGAAATGCACGTTGTGGCGAAGCCGCACGTTGAACATAATGGAAACATAATTACTTTATTCGTGCGGAAATTTACCCGCAGACTACTATCTATTATGAAAGTGAGGTTCTTACCGTGTATAAGATATTGCTTGTTGATTCAATGATTCATTCGAGGGAACGAACGCAGAACATGCTTGACTGGAGCCATTTAGGTTTTATCATACAAGCGTATGCGGACAATTCCTCGGACGCCCTGGCTTTATTGGATAGGGAGCCACTTTCCCTTGTTCTGATTAATATTAAAAACACTCAAGCTGATAGCATGCTGCTCTGCGAGCATATCCGCGAGCAGAGCCGTGTTCCCATTATCCTCTTGGAGGGCAGCGATGATTTCCAGTTGGCGAGGAAAGCTTTGGCTTATCAAGTAAGCGATTACATTTCACGGCCCGTTCTCGCAAGCGATTTAACGGCAAGTTTACTTGCTGTAAAAAAAGAGCTCGATTCCTTTTCAGATGATCCACCTCTTGCAGCTTCAGCGCCGCTTCCCTTCAAGAGAAAACCTCATGCTGCGTCCATTATCGATGTCGTGAAAAAATACGTGGAGGAAGAACTGCACCTTAACATTACGTTGAAAAAAATATCAGCCCTATTGCACTTCAACTGCGCTTACTTAGGTCAAAAATTCAAGGATCATGAAAACATGTCGTTTAATGAATACCTCCTTCAGCAGCGGATGGAAAAAGCAAAGCTGCTGCTCGAAAAAACGGATATGCGCATCTATGAAATTGCTAATGAGGTCGGTTACACCGAAATCGATTGGTTCTACAAAAAATTCAAAGCGTATACAGGAGCCAGTGCGAACGAATATAGAAAGCAAATCTCTTAAATTCATCGCTGTAATGGCAAGCATAAAAATACAGGCCAGCTTCCCTTGGATGAGGAAGCTGGCCTGCTGCATGTGTGGTAACGTTAAAATCCAGCAGATAGATTGACAACCTCGTAATAGGCGCCTTTCGGCCGCTGCTCCGTATCAAACAATAGCGGCCAATTTTTGCGTCCTCTTACCGGGAAATAATCCAGCCACGTATAGTCGTCTGCTGCTCCCCAGAAGGTAACGCCGGTCAGCACATCCCGATATTCGCGGAAAAGCTCAAAAAACTGCCGGTAACGTAGTTCCTGCTGACGCAGCATTTCGGCTGTCGGTGCCGCCAAATCCGTACGTCGGTCGTCAAAGGCGAAGACCGACACATCCATCTCCGTTATTTGCAGCTTCAAGCCAAGCGATGCATAACGCTCGATTGCCGTGCGAATGTCAGCCAAAGACGGCTCTGTTAAATTCCAGTGCGCCTGCAGACCGATGCCGTGTACTGGCGCTCCCTGCTCAAGCAGCGATTTGACGAGCCGATAAATTTTCTCTCGCTTGCCCGGGTTGCACTCGTTGTAATCGTTGTAGAACAACAGCGCAGCAGGGTCGGCTTCATGGGCAAAACGGAATGCTTGGGCCATATAATCGTCGCCAATACCCTCCAGCCACCTTGAGGGCCGCAGCCATTCCTCCCCATCGTCAGTGACCGCTTCGTTGACGACATCCCAGCAGTAGATCGTATCGCGGTAACGCTGTACAACCGTCTCGATGTGAGCCTTCATCCGGGCAAGCAGCGTTTCCCGAGCTGCCGAACCGCCGTTTCCATCGTCGAATACCCAATCCGGCGTCTGATTATGCCACACCAACGTATGTCCACGCAGCTTCATGCCATTCTCGCTGGCAAACTGGGCAATTCGGTCAGCCTCCTCGAAGGTATACGTATTTTCAGCAGGGTGAACGCTCGCGAATTTCATCTCGTTCTCCGCCGTTACACTGTTATAGTGCCTCACCAGCAGCTCGCGTTGGCTTACGATTGTGTGACTATTAACCGCAGCACCGATCAGAAAATCATTTTTGAAGCTTCCCGCCAGACTATCCGTCGCATTCATATGGTTCTTCTCTGCCATTCTTCTGCCACCTTTCGCTTCTTTATATGACGACGCTACTTTCCGTTCACGCCCGTCAGTTTCAAGACCCCAAAGCCGAATGTATTCTGGTACGACTGTCCGGACCGATCATTCCAGACGGCCACACTATCGCGGTCCCCGTCGCCATCCTCGTCATTGTTGACCTGTACGTCAAAGCCGATCAGATCTCCGGCTTTTGGAGCCTTTCCGATCCACGCGATAGATGCTTCCACTACATAACCATTCGCTGTCCGCTTCGCAGCTGAGATCAGATTTTCGCTTAGTGAAACCGGACTGACACTCTGCTCATTAACGAAGTTAATCCGGTACTGTCCGTCATCGGACTCGTAGTGGCTGCTCGCTGCATTATTTTGATCGATGAAAATTTCCACCGAATCCTGCTCCCACGCATTAGCACTCTTTTTCGAAAGCAGCGAGTCCGTTATTTCGGCCAGCACGTACAAACGGCGGCCGTCCCATAACGTCCTGACCTTGGCCTTCGATCCACTTGATCCATTGACCCAGCGTTCGGTCACGATTGATTTTGCATTTGCCCATACCGCATCAATGCTGCCATCAATGACTGGCGTACCTTTTACAGCTTTAGCGTATTGAGGTCCTTCAACCAGCTGTAAAACACCGAATTTGGACGTATCGGCATCCTGCGAATTCGTCGTGTCATTCCAAGATGTCTTCGTTACTATGCTGCCGGATTTGTCAACGATTCGCACATCAATCCCAAGCTCTTTGCCAAGCACCAGACCGTTTATTGGAACCGCAGCTTCTATTCGGTAGCCGCCAGCCGTCTTGACTGCTATATAATTCACGGTTTTATCCTTATTCGCTCCACTGCGCCGGAATGTATATTTTTTGTCGTCCGCCTCGTAAGACGTTGTCTTGCCATTGTTGCCGTCCATATAAAGCTCGACCGCATCGCTGCCATTCGTCGTTTTATCCAACACATCTACCGTTACATAAAGATACCTTTTATCCCATAGCGTCTTAATCTTGGCAATCGCATCGCCTTCCTTCAGCACGGATATGAGCGGTGCTCTATTCCACGCCTCCTCCAGCTTGCCATCGATCTTCGCGCTTCCCTCTGTCGCCGTTGCTTGCATCGTTTCGACTGGCACCTTGCTCGGATCAACGAGTGCCCAATACGCGAATTTCGCCTGAAGCCGTTCATCGAACAATAGCGGCCAATTATTGCGCGTGACAGAGAAGGTACGGAGCCATGTATTAATGTCGTCCTTGCCCCAGAAGATTACTGCAGTGATCTGGTCCTTGTGCTTCTTAAACACTTCGAAAATTTCCTTGTACCGGTTCGCCTGCTTAATCTGCAGCTCAAGCGGAAACGTATCATAGGAATCCGTGTCATTCGTATAGACACTCATATCCAGCTCCGTGATCTGCTGCTCAATGCCTAGGTCCCGGAAAGCCTGAAGCATATCATCAAGAGACTGAATGGACGGGTCCGCAATGCCAATATGTGTCTGATGGCCGACACCGTCCACAGGGATGCCCTTATCCTGCAGGCGCTTGATCAAATCATGCAAATATTGCCGTTTTTCAGGAATATTCGTATTGTAGTCGTTAATGAACAGCTTGGCCGCTGGATCTGCTTCATGCGCATATTCGAACGCCTTCTCGATAAATTCCTCGCCAGCTATTTGATACCATAAGCTGTTGCGCAGGCCGTTCGGCTTCTGGTCACCGGGCTCAAGAACCTCATTTACAACATCCCAAGCGTAGATTTTGCCTTTGTATCGGCCGACTACCGTCTCAATATGCCGCTTCATCCTTGCAAACAGCAATTCCTTGCTGGCTAAGTTGCCGTTCTCATCGTAGAACACCCAATCCGGCGTTTGGGAATGCCAGATGAGCGTATGGCCGCGTAAGGCAATGTCATTGTCTAAAGCGAAATCAACGATCTTATCCGAGCGTGTAAAATCAAATTGTCCTTCCTTCGGCTCGGTAGCATCCCACTTCAGCTCATTGCCTGCGGTCAGACTGTTGAAATGCTTTTGAAGCAGCTGGGCATCTGGCCCGGCAGCATCTTCAATTTCACCCACGAGCAAGGAGGATCCGAGTAAAAAATCATCGGCAAATACATCTTTTAGAGCTGGAATATCCTTTTGAATTTCAATGGGTACCGAATCTGGCATACGCTCAATAACAACATCGTCCACATTAAATTCCAGTTTCGCATGATCTATGGATTCAAAGTAAACACCTAGGGTCTCAATCGGATGGAGCAAGCTGTACGCGCCCGTTAGCTTCACCCAGCCGCTTTCTGTTACCGTTTTGGCAGCAACTGGCTCATAAAACATATTCCCATTCGTTTTCCGCTCAATCATCATAGAGATAGAGGAATCAGGCATTCCCGCAGGCAGGCGAACCCAGGCCGAAAACGCGTAGGTTTTGCCAACCTCCATAAACGATGCCAGATCGAGCATCGGACCGTTCCATCCTTCCGTTCTCCCCGTAACCTGAAGACCGTATGCTCCCGAATGGGCGGCCGAGGAGGTAGCTGTCAGACTTTCGTTGCCGCCGCGTCCATGCCAGCCTTGTGTAGTGCCGTCTTCAAAATCCGTCGCGAGCCGTTCCGCCTCGCTTGGCGTCTCTGCGCCAGCTTCCGCATTCGTCTGCTTTGGCAGCAAACTAAGCGACAAGGCCGTCATCATCAAAATGGTAACCAATAACAATGAAATAGAGCGTTTCAATCGATTTTTCTTCATTAAAGACACCTCGCCTTTCAACTTTTATTCCATAAAGTCCCCACTCGGGGCGTGTCATGGCAGCCTTTTAACCAAATCCACCCTGATTCAGCTCCTCCATGAAAGTATAGCGCTTTCATATTTCAGCAACTACCCGTCGATCTTTGTGAATTTACCCGATAAATCATAGATGCTAAAGCGTAGCAACAGGAGAAAAAAGCAAACGAGCGGCCCCTGCGCACAGGCCGCTCGCTCATTTGCTTCATCTCATCCAGTATATGCTCAGTTATACTTCACATCACCCGGTAAAAGCTAGATTGTACTACGTTAGATAATCTTGCAATAACGGAAATAATCGAAATCGACATATCCGCCTGCTTGCTCGGTGGCGTAATTAAACAGCCCAATCCGATAGCCCATAAAATGCTCCAACCTATATTTCATAGGTAAAGAACGGCCGACTCGTATCCATTCCACTCCATTCGCAGAATAATAAAAGTGAGCGATATCCGCACTGTCCTTAAAATTAAAATCGATTTTCAAATGTATTTGGCTGCCTTCGAATGGACTTTGCTCAACCGCTTCTTCACCGCCGTCGCTCTGATTCATACATGTGACCACATAGCGGTCGCCATTGTCCGCAGCCCGAATGCCTACTGTCCCGAATAAATGCTGCAAGGCAACCAAGCCTGCATAGTCACCCGGTTTCATATGGGAAACATCCATCATTGTCATCCCGCTGCAGACCGGGCCTTCCGTCCGCTGTGTTAACGTATTGCGGGCATATGCAATACTGCTTGCCGGATTCCCCGTCATCAATCGCAAAAAACCCGGCCTAGCCGTTACGGACCAAAGTCGATTATCCGGGTTATGGTTCCACTGCCAGTTCAAGGCCAGTTTGTTTTCCGCATACTCAAACTCATCGCTAATGACTAACGGTTTAGGCTCCGAATTCGGCAAGTGCACGTCAAATGCTGGGGGAACTTCACCGTCTATGCCGATAACCGGCCAATCATCTATCCAGGAGACAGGCAGCAGGCAAGGGATTCTGCCTACGGCATCATGGTCTTGAAACAGTATTGCAAACCAGTCTTCTGCGGGTGTGTCGACAATGCCGCCTTGCGCGATGCCATTGTTGCGATAGCCCATATCATCATCTAGCAGCAGCTTGCTCTCATAAGGGCCCAGAAGCGCTCGGGAACGGTAGCATAGCTGTCTTCTGCGCCGATTTCCGGTATTCGGCCATTCGATGAAAAACAAATAATAGTACCCATTCAGCTTGTAAGCATGACAGCCCTCGCAGCGCAGCCCAATTCCATCCCGCTCCGTCTCAAACAGCAATTGATCGATCCCGCTCGGTTTGAGAGCCGTCGCATCTGCTGTGAGCTCCGTAATACGGATATCCCCGTTCCCGTGGATGACATAGACGCGTCCTTCGTCAAACAGCATGCTCGGGTCATGATGGAGTCCTGGAATGGCGGAGCGTTCCCAACATCCATTCTCGATATCCGTCGTCTGATAAACATAGAACTGGTTCATGTCGAGGCTCGAGAAGCATACATAAAACCTGCCGTTATGATGGCGCAAGCATGCGGCCCACGAACCTTTTCCATAAATTCCTTTCCCGTCAAGCAAATTATGGGCAGCATTATCCTCGAAAGTATCGAACACATAGTTTACAATTTCCCAATGCAGCAAGTTCTCCGACTTCATGATTGGGCACCCAGGCATCGTGTGCATGCTTGTGCTAACCATATAGAAGGTCGTTCCCACTCTAATGACGCTTGGATCAGGGATATCTGCCCATATGATCGGGTTGGTAATCATCGTCTTGCTCACACGATTCACTCCTCAAGCATTATCGTATTTATATGCTATGCTTTGCTTTCCTTCGCATAAGGATCGATCATCTGAATCGTCCCGTCCTCATTGTAGTGCAATTCCGTAAATTTAACACAGCGCTTGTGATTGACGCCTTCAGAGAGGGAGCTGTCGTGATAGAATAAATACCATTTGTCCTCGAACTGCACGATAGAATGATGGGTTGTCCAGCCGATTACCGGCGTAAGAATGGTCCCTTTGAACGTATAGGGACCCATCGGGTTACGGCTAACCGCGTATACCAGCTTATGCGTAGTCCCTGTTGAGTACGACAAATAGTACCAGCCGTTATACTTATGCACCCAAGGTCCCTCGAAATATCGTCGATCCTCATCACCAGCTAAAATCGGGCTGCCGTTCTCGTCGAGAATCGAAATCTCCTGTTGATCCCCTTGGAAAGACAGCATATCCTCGCTCAGCAAAGCGACACGCGGACCCAGCGCTGCCTCCCCCGCATTCGGACCTGCTGCGTCTGCCTCGAAGACGCCGTTCTGCCATTTTTCCAGTTGTCCTCCCCAAAGACCTCCAAAGTAGATATAGGACTTATCGTCGTCATCCACGAATACAGCCGGATCAATACTGAAGCTGCCCGCAATGTAGTCTGGCTCTGGGGCAAAGGTACCCGCTGGTGTCGTGCTTGTGGCTACGCCAATTCGAAATATCCCTTCATGATCCCGAGCGGGAAAAAACAAATAATACAGATTGTTCTTATAGGCAGCATCCGGCGCCCATAGCTGCTTGGAGGCCCATCGTACATCCTTTAGATGCAAAACCTCGCCATGGTCAACAACAGCCGTTTCAAAATTATCTAGGGATAGCACATGATAATCCTCCATCGCGTATTGATCCCCATTATCGTTGTCAGGGCCATCGTGGTCGAGGTCATGAGACGGGTAAATATAGATTTTGCCTTCAAATACGTGTGCAGAAGGATCTGCCGTAAACATATGGGTAACAAGTGGTTGATTAGGTACTGGTGCATGAGACATAGGAATTCTCCTCCAATTCAAGGTCATTTCAAGCTGATATACCGCTTATTCGCCAAACTGCCAATCGTAAAATTTAAACAATGGATTGCCAGGTTCCCCGCAGAACACAAAGTACAAATCGTGCACACCGTCAGCACCCGAGACTTCTGTTTGCCATTCCATCCAGCCCTGACCGGTCATGTTCGGAATCGCGAGCGTCCCAACCAGCTTTCCGTCCGGGGCATTCAAGCGGAGCTCCATTTTGCTAGCCGCACCTACATTCAAGACGGAAGCCTTAAAAGCCGCGGCTCCTTTCCCCCCAAATTCCACCTTGGATAAAGCGAGCCAATCCCCGTTAATAATGTCCGTTACAGCCATTAGCGGGCTTTGCGGATCGTTCTCGCTTGCGATGGCTTCCACAGCAACGCCCGCACTCCACCCCATCGTCACCGCGCCAACACGATCGTAGGGATTAAATGCCTTTACTTGCCGGACACCTTCATAATCAGCATGGATTTCTTGAATCAAACCATCCTTAAACGCAAGCTGGTTCAGGTGCGTGGAGCGATAGCCGTTCGGAACGCCAAGCGTTTTGGATAAGGTCTGGGCATGATAAGCGATATACCAAGCATCATGGAACTGGAAAATGGCATGATGGTTGTTTCCGCCAATACCGAAGAAGTGCACTGGATTTTTGAGAATCGTTCCACGATAAGTCCATGGCCCCATCGGCTTGTCGCTTGTCATATAGGCAATTTCGCCTGCGGGCGGACTCCCCTCCAGGCGAGCGCCATTATAGAAGTTCGAGCAATAGGTATAGTAGTAAATCCCATCCCGCTTATTGATGCCGGCATCCTCGAACATATACGGGGCAGGAATGACGGCTGCCTCGCCGACAACGCTCGTCATATCATCACCTAACTGCATGACGCGCGCAGTATTGGGCATCTCATCCTTCCCCTCGGGAACGCCCCCGCCAAAATAGATATAGCCCTTTCCGTCATCATCGACCAATACGGCAGGATCGAAAAGCCACGTCACATTCTCCACGCCAGGCGTTGATCTCGAAATTAAGGGCTGCCCAATGGGATCAACCCACGGGCCTACCGGGCTATCGCTTGACAATACGCCAATTCCGCTTGCATTGTTGGCAAAATAAAGAAAATATTTATCCTTGCCGTCGATTATTTTATGCGCTGCTGCTGGCGCCCACGACTGCGTGGCCCATTTGGCTGCGCCCTGCGGGCCTGCCACCCGGATTTCGCCATGATCCGTCTAGTTCATCAAATCATCCGAGGAAATAACCGTGATTTTGTTGATGGTTCCATACGTATTTTCTTTCATATTTCCATCTTCGCCATATTCCAAAACATCGTTCGTCATATAGAGATAGACGCGCTTCTCTACTACTAAGGCATACGGGTCTGCTCCAAACTTGTGGGAGACAAGCGGATTGCCTTGTGGCGGCACCTTCCCGAATGCACTCGCGGGCAATAGGTCATTCATTTCATATCCTCCTTGTACGTTCGCTTTCATTTATTCCTGTAGGAAAGGTATCCCGATATTCTTGCGGCGTTATTCCCGTAGCCTTCTTGAAAAAGCGCGTAAACGAATGTGCCGCTTCGTAACCGACGGCGGACGATACTTCTCGAATTTTAAGCTCCCCGTTCCTTAGCAGCTCTCTCGCTTTTTTCAAGCGGCAGCTATCTATATATTCAGATAAATTCACTCCGCGCTCCTGCTTAAAAAAACGGGATAAGTAGGATGGATTAAAATAATTAATTTCCGCCAGCCGCACTAAGGACAAATCCTCGCTTAAATGTTCTTCGATATATCGGCATATACGGTCGATTACACTGGTTGCCCGCTCTAGCTCGCCGTTATGCTTAACTTTGAATAGGCGTTCGGCAATGACATGCAAATAGGCAATCCCCTCCTTCATGGATGAATGCTCATCCAGACGCATCAGTTTTCCATAATCACCGATCTGGTGATAAAGTCCCCCGCGATTAATGGAAGAAAGCAGCACGAGCGCGATAGAATAATAGCTCTCTATCGTTCGGTGAACATGGGCCGTTGCATGCAGCATGCTGGCCGTCAATTCCTCCAGCACTTCACAAAACTTATCTTTCCTCCCAGCCTCAAGATAGGCTTCCATTAACTCTATTTTTTGAGCAAGCATACCGTCTTCTTTCCTGTTTGAAGGCTCAAGCTGCTCCGTGCGATCCATTAAAATAATCGATAACCCGTCGGCAATTGTCATTTGATGCAGCTGGCGCAGCCTTTCATATTGCTGTGTTACCGCTTCCCATTCACAAGAAGCACCGCTTATGGTGAAGGCAATCGTTAAGCCGAGCGATTCCAAGCATGTCTCCTGGATGAGCTCCAGCGTTCCTTCCAAATAACGAATCAAATGATTATATAGCCTCTCCTCGACATGTTCTGAAGGCTGAAGCAGCCATAACAAATCTCCGTGCTTATCAACAATTCCAATATGCCGCGTCTGCTTTGACAAATAGGAATGCCAGATTATTCTGGTGGAATGAACAAGCTCGCTTCTATCGGAGTAAGTGGCCTCAGCTGGATAGGACAAATGACCAACTACCATTACAACCGGAATCAAAGGATTCAGATCGATGTTCAGTTTGCCGAATTCCTTGACCAGCACCTCTTGCTCAAGGCATAGAAGGTGGCTTTGTTGCAGAAGATGTCTGATATACTCTCCTTGCGCCATAAATTCAAGCGCATCAACCTGTTCGCGGGATTGCTCGACTAATGCGCTCAATTGATTGTTTTGATGAATCTCTTGAATGACTTCCTGTACAACTTCAGTAACTTTCGCATACCCTTCTGTTTTCAATAAATATCGAACATTGGACATTTGAATCGCCTTATAAGCATACTGAAACTCGCTATAGCCCGTTAGGAAGATGATTTTGCATCTTGGCCAATACATCTGAATCTCATCCGACAATTCTAAACCGCTCATGCCTGGCATGCTAATGTCAGTCAGAACGATGTCAATTCGGGTACGTTTCAACCAATTTAGCGCTTCTTTGCCAGAGTACGCTTTACAGACATCGAGCTTGTCTGGCATCCATTGCTGGAACACTTCATATAACCCATCCGTAATGATATCTTCATCATCCACGACTAACAGTCTAAGCAATCCATTTCTCCTCCTTCAGCTTGATGCGAATGACGACCTTAAGACCGTTCAGCTCGCTTCTAGACAGAAGCAATCCGCTATTTTTTCCATACGTTAAAAGAATGCGCCTATGAATGTTCATCATGCCTGTCATTTCATAGGATTCTGAAGGGCTGTCCAGGCGATTCTGTAAGTCTTCAATTTCGGTATCGCTCAGTCGATTCCCATTGTTCTCCACGATAATTTGAGCTGCAGTCTCATCCAGCTCAAAAGCAACTCGAAGCAGACCATCTTCCGTCATTTTCTCTAGACTATGCTCATATGCGTTTTCGATAATAGGCTGAATGATAAGCCTGGGCACATGGATATTCGCCATTTCCTTTGGCAATTCATCAAATTCCACACGAATCCGCCTTGAAAACCGGAGCTTCTGAATTTCGGTGTACATGCGGGAGTGCTTCGTTTCCTCAGCTAGCAGCACATTATCCTCCCCATTACGGGTAATGAACCTGAAATATTCCCCTAGCATATTTGTAAATTCTTCAATGCGCTCCGTATCTCCGGTTCTAGCCAAGGAATTGAGAATAAAAAAGCTGTTATAAAGAAAATGGGGATTGATTTGAGATTGAAGCTGCTTCAGCTCTGCCCGCTGCATCATCAGCTTTTGCTTGAAATCCTGATCAATCAGTGCCTGCAATTTATTCAGCATTTGGTTGAACCGATTATACAGGTAGCCGAATTCATCCTTTTCCTCATGCTCAATATGAATATCCAGTGCACCTCCCTCCATTCTCCTAAAGCTCTGAACGAGGAGCAGCAATGGTTTATGAACGAATTTATAAGTGGAATAAGAATAGATAGCGATGGCAATGAAGGTCATGATCGCGAATAGCCAAGCCCAGATTACAAATTTGCCCAGCGGTTTGCGTACGGTTTCCTCGGGCAAATACGAAGCGACGGTAACACCCAATTTATCCGAATGTGCTTTGTCAATATGATACTTTTTGCCATCAATAATCAGCTTGGTCGTGCTGGCTTCTTCTACTTCTCTTATATCGCCTTGAAGCCTTCCACTTAATTGCTCGTCGCTCATCAATACAAATCCCGTTGTATCCGAAATGAGAAATGACCCGCTTTCCGGATAAATATTGACTTGGTCCAAGGCATATCTCAGCTTTTCCCTATCTAATTCAATTTGTATGACGAATAGCGGCTCTTCTCCCTTCATGCCGTTATACTTTGAGGTGCTAAGATGAAGGGTGTTCCCCCACTTTACAAGTCGCTGCTCGCTCCTCCCAATACTGAAGCGAAAGTAATTGAACTTTTCAACGTCAAGATCAGAGATCGCATTGCCGAACGAAATTGTTTTGTTAACAGGACGGATATGCACATAAACATCTTTAATATAAACACTGCTATTTTTAAAAGAAGTTAAGCGACGGATCAAATAATTTAAGCTCGCTCTTTTTTCAACATTGTCCATCATCTCCCAAGTGACAACGAGCCTATTCAATTCATTATCTTCCAACAAGTCGAACTCCTGCAGCTCCATCCATTCAATTTCCCGATTAAAGGCTTCCAAATAATTCGATAATTGCGCCTCGGAAGTTCTTGACAGGCCTTCACTCGCATTTTTATAGCTCCAATTATACAAATAGACGCCTAGCAGGATGATAGGCAGAATCACAATGAGATAAATAATGACCTGTCGTATAAATATCGTATTTCGCCATGAATGGGCGGGAAATTTAAGCAAACCAATTCCTCCGATGCTGCTTTAATAAGTGATGAGCAAGTGTCTTGTCTTCTAGCATACAGAGTCGAAGGAGAGTCTTCTTACTTAAAATCACTGCCTCTTTCCGCATACCACTGATTTACCTCCGCTGTTATACGACTCCCGCCCAGCTTATTCCAATCGTCTACAAACCGATCAAACTCGTCTATGGGACTGCCAAGTATAATATTCACGAACGTTTCGATCTGTTGATTATACAAAATGGCTTGCTTCACTATCATCGTTTCCGTTGGAGGCCCTACAAAGCTTTCGTACAATAGCTGATTATTCTTCATGTATTGATCAAGGATCGCAAAAGCCCCATTCGGCCCATAGGTCCGCTCCCATCCCCATCCTGACTCCTTGTTCACATGGCCAGTACGGTAGGTTTGAATGTTTTTGTAGATGGAACTGGCTTCATCCTTTAAGACAGAATGATCGCCGGTTCTTTCTGACTCAGCAATTTGGCGATACGCCTCCAAGTTTTTCATCGCTGGAAAAGGGGTAACCGGTGAAAGCTTCCATACCGGTAATGGAGAGCTGTAATAGGTTTCATATTCAGCCGTTTCCCCCCAGTTTTTCTCCAAATGCAAATTAAAAAGCTTAACGATTGCTTCAGGATGGGGATAAGCTTTTCTAACGGCAAGAAACTGGCTCGTGCTGAACCGCAGCGGTACCATCGGCTCTTCTCCTGACACAGAAACGATCGGAAATGCCTGCCACTCTGCATTTGGTTGAGCAGCACGGCTGGTTTGAGCTAAAAAAGACCCCCATTGCTCTCCATAAAACATGCCAATATGGCTCTCAGCAATTAGCTTTTCTTCTTTCAAACCATCCTTAAGCCCAAACTCGCTATCGATTTGACCATCCCGATACGTATTTTGAAGCACCTTTAACGCCTCTTTCACTTCGGGTTGAATCCCGCCATATAAGAGTTTTCCCGACTTGTCCTTGATCCATAGGTTAGGGTAAGCCTCATAGCCTGCCATAAAGCCTGCCAAGCCCATAACGGGATCGAATAAATATTGGGTCACGGCTAGTCCAAACGTATCATTAATGCCATTATTGTCAGGGTCATTTTCTGTAAACGCTTTCGAAATAGCTAAAACGTCGCCCATCGTTTTCGGCGGTTTTAAACCGACTTGCTCCAACCAATCTGTACGCAGCCAAATAAACATCGCCCCTTCAATAGAAGAGCTGGTCTCTGGTATTCCCATCAGCCTACCATCGACCGTTGCCGCTTCGAAAGGGCCCGTCCCTTCTTGGCTTAAAATTTTCTTCGTAAACGAAGAGGCATATTGCTCGTAAGCAGCAGATAGATCTTGAATCAGTCCAGCATTGCTGAGCATCCTCAGCTGCTGCGCATTGACTCTGACGACATCGGGTATATCTCCTGAAGCAAATGCACCGCTTAGTTTCTGATGATAAAGGTCCCCCTTGGCAACCCAATCATATTTAATTTTAATGCCCAGCATCTGTTCATATAGTCGATTCCACCTATTATCCTCAAACGTTTCTTCTGGCAATTGGCTGATTAAATTCTCCAAGCTATCGTCGCTTTCTCTTGCAAAGGTTAATTCAATAGCTGGATTATATTGGCTTAGCGCGGCACCCTGATAGGCAGTCTCTCCTTCAAATTCACTAGATACTTCTTTGTTGGTGCCGCTGCTATAGTCGCATGACGCAAGGAGTTGAACTGACAATAATGCAGTAAGCAAAAGCTTGACCTTGTTCATTATTGGTATTTTCAACAGGTGTGACCCCATTTCACATTTGAAAATATCGATCCATTTCCATTCTATGCTTCTAATTATCCGAATTACGGGCTAATAACACAATACACATCTCTTTATTTTGTTACCCGTCCTTTACTTAAAAAATAAATCATCCGCCCATCTCCTTTATTGGATGATGGACGGATGTGTTTGAAACTTCTTCGTCAGATGAAATAGGGCCGAAATAAACGCTAGTAAGAAACCACATGCTGACACCGGCATGCCTACACACCCGAACAACTCCAAAAATTAGATTAAATCCGACTTCTGCAGCAGCAGCTGCACCATCTTGGCAACCTCGGCCCTTGTCACCTGCGCTTTCGGAGCAAGTATAGCTTCATTTCTACCAGTTACGATGCCCGCTTGTATGCTGTCCGCTATTCCGCTTTTCGCCCAGTCAGCCACCTCCGATGCATCGGTATAGGGCTTTAATAGCTCGCTCGCAGCTTGACTGGAAAGCTTCGCTTTCTGACCGGTCATGACCATCGCCTTTGCTAAAATCGTCATCGCCTGCTCGCGAGTAATTTTCTCTTTCGGCCGGAATGTGCCATCCTCGAATCCTTGGATAAGTCCGTAGGCTTGGGCAGTCATGACCGCGCTGCTGTACCAATCCTTCGCCAAAATGTCCGAGTATGGAGGTGTGCCGCTTTCCAGCTCCAATCCCAGTCCCCTTACAATGATTGCTGCGAATTCGGCCCGTGTGATGGCTGCACTTGGGTTAAACAAATTTTGGCCGATGCCATTAATGACCATTCTTGAGTCCATATCGTTGACGGCATCCTTTGCCCAATGATTTGCGACATCCTTGAACATTACGGGATGATAAATAATCGAGTAGGTGCTGTTCGACAAGCTGTTCAGCAACGCATAATACTTGCCGTCCACCTGAACGATTTTAGTTGGCACATGACGAACTATTCCATCAGGCTCTATTACAATGCCTGTTGTTATTTGGTCCGGATGAATACCCTCTGGAAGAGTAATTGTCCGCTGGACATAAGCATTGAACTTCGTCAGATGAATGACAGAATCTTTATTTATTAAACTAATTTTAAAATCAATTGGCGGTATGACTAGGTTAAATCCCTCCCGAGCAGCCGCATTCTCTACCACTTTTGCCATTTCCTCGGACGCTTCTGCAATTTCAAATTGCATCGTCGTATCTTGTAAATTGATCATGGCCCCCAGCTGACCGATTATCACGTTCCTATCGATTTGCTGCACAGGCACAGTAGAGGCTGCACGATCGGTTTTGATCTCGATTACAGCTTTCTTCTCTCCTAAGCCTTTTAGCATTTGGGCATTCAACTGCCCGATAACGATGTCGGAGCCGTTATAAACGGGAATGGTAATGAGCGCATTGTCCCCCAACGAAGCAAGCAGCTGCTCCAGCTTCTGCTCGTCAAACACAACCGTTGTAACGGTTTTCCCATTTTTATTTGTCACATCGGCAGTTCCAGTTCCGGCACTCACAACCTTGCCGTTGATTAGGATGTCGATACTGCTGCTTCCTGTCCTTGGTGTAGCTGCTGGTGCACCGCCACCGCTGCTTCCTCCGTTGTTTCCACCATTGCTGCCACCATTACTGCCTCCGTTGTTTTCGCCCGTTACCGTAATTTGCGTTACCGCTTTTTTCTCTTTGCCTCCGGCAACAGCAGTTAATGTCAGCGTCCCTAATCCAGCCGACAAGCCTTTAATGGTTACGGCAGCTTTGTTGCTGTCGCCTACGATGCTAATAGAACCGCTAGCCTCCCATTGATAAGCGGGGTTGGTTGCATCAGTTGGATCAAGCGCCGAGTTAACAGCCAATTGCTCATTCACTTTAAGGGTTTGTGCCCCATATGAAATGCTGACGGATTGCAGGGGAATGTTTTCCTCCGTTTCAAGAGCGGTGAATTTCCAATCATCCATATTAAAAAGATTGCTCTCGCCTTCTCCTTTGAACATCAAGAAAACATTGTGAACCCCTTTAACAGAACTTACATCTGTTTTTATCAGCTTCCAAGCTTGCTCCCCGCCTGTAGAAGCCGCATCAAGCGTACCTATAACCTCACCAATAGGACTATCTATACGAATCTCAATTTTCCCGCCTACGACTGAAGCAATATTGGCTTCGAATGACCCGGCCCCATCATTGCCGAAATCAACATTCGCAACCGCCAGCCAATCCCCGTTATGAATATTTGTGACATTCAGATTAGGGTTTGTGCTTTGGCTGCCTGGCGCTTCAAATATTTCTGTCAAAATGCCTGCTTGCCATGCAATTGTTTCTGCTTCCGTTCTTTGATAGGGATCGAGCGTTTTCAGTTGAGCGACACCTTCCATATCAGCTTGAATCTCTTTCATTCGTCCATTCTCATAAAATTCAACCTTATTAATATGAGTGGAACGATAGCCTTTTCCGTCCCCTATAGAAGCTTTGCTGACGGTCTGCGCATGGTAGGTAACATACCACTCTCCATTAAACTCGAAAATAGCATGATGGTTATTGCCGCCAACCCCGAAAAACGTATACGGATTTTTCAGAATTGGGGCGACATACGTAAACGGCCCCATAGGACTGTCGCTCACCATATAAGCAATTTCACCTGGAGGCGGTGTGCCTTCCGGATGAGTACCCGCAAAATTCGAACAATAGGAGTAATAATATTTTCCATTATACTTATGAATGCCGGAATCCTCGAACATGAAAGGCGCATCGATCGTAACCGCCGACCCTACTGTACTGATCAAATCATCACCCAGTTGAATTACTCTGGCGGTGTTGGGATGAGCCATTTGTTCTGCGGTCGAGTTAGGTTCACCAGGAATGCCCCCGCCAAAATACAAATAACCTTTGCCGTCGTCATCAACCAGTACTGCCGGGTCAAACAGCCAGACGACGCCGGGAACGCCAGGCGTATTTCCGGTTATCAACGCTTCTCCGAGCGGATCAATCCACGGTCCGAGCGGGCTGTCCGCAGTCAGCACGCCAATTCCTCCTGCACCATTAGCAAAATAAAGGAAGAACTTATCCTTGCCGTTTATTTGCTTATGAGCAGCTGCCGGCGCCCAAGAAAAAGTCGCCCAGTCCGCAATGCCGCCCGATCCCGCCACTGGAATTGCGCCATGATCCGTCCAGTTCACCATATCTGCCGAGGAAATCACATGTACTTTATTCAAATTAGCGAACGAATTATCTTTAATATTTCCGCTGCTATCATATTCGAAGGCGTCACTCGACATATAGATGTAAACTCTTCCATCAAAAACTAATGCATACGGATCAGCTCCCAGCTTGTGTCTCATCAGCGGATTGGAGTAGCCCGGGATTTTCGCAAGCGCTTTCGTATCCAACTGCTTTAATCCAATGCTCGCTACTGCATCATGAACGTTGTAAACGACATTTCCGCCTTCAACAGCAATGTAGTCTGTGCGAATGAAAACGGTACGATCAGATGGCACAAATCGATCCACCTTCAGCTTGATCGTCGCAAAAAGGTCGGAGGATGCGTTGGCGAACTTCACCTTGTCCCCAGATACATGCAGCTGAAGATGATGATCGTCATACGTATACGCCCCCTTTCCAGTCAGATTGTCAGCATTAAACGCAACATCGGTTACCGTTAAATAATCAGGGATGTTGAAGGACGCTGAAATCGACTTATACCCCTCATCCGGAAGCGCTTCCATCTTTACGGGTACGG
This sequence comes from Paenibacillus sp. JT22N15, assembly GCF_059383755.1. NCBI lineage: Bacteria > Bacillati > Bacillota > Bacilli > Caryophanales > Paenibacillaceae > Paenibacillus > Paenibacillus sp. JT22N15. The sequence goes on from NZ_JBXENV010000001.1 coordinate 71,733, forward strand.
AAAGCTCCATATTCTGAACGCCAATAACATCCGGCACATTTCCCAAATCTGCTTGCAGGACGGTTGCGGCTGAATCGGTTCCCGTCAGCTTGTCGGCTGCTCTAAAGTAATCAAAATCTACATATCCGCCTGTAGTCTTGGTAGCAAAATTAAACAATGCGAATCGATAGCCCATAAAATGATCAAGCTTATAGCTCAATTGAAGGGTATTTCCTATTGCTCGCCATTCAACGCCATTTAGACTATAGTAGAAATTGGCTTTATCGGTAAAATTCCTATAGTCAAATTCGACTTTTAAGTAGACTCTGTCCTGTGTGAGTGGAATACTTGCCAACTCTTCTGCTGTTCCTGAGCTTGCATTCACCATAACGAGGGATTTCAAATTCCCCTCCATTTTCACACCTACAATTCCATAGTCCTTCTGAAAAGCGGCGAGACCAGCAAAATCTCCATTTTTCATTTGGCTTATATCCATTGCCACTTTGCCGGAGCTTTCTGGCCCAAACGTTCGTTGGGTAAGCGTATTTCTAGCATTTTCGATGCTTGTGCTCTTCCTTCCGTTCGTAAGCCGCAAATAGCCTGGACGCTGTGTCAACGACCAATGATTTTGGTCCGGGTTATGGTTCCACTGCCATACTAAGGCAAGATTGGAGCCATTGTAGTCATATTCTCCGTCGTTTGTTTGGTCCACACCTTCGGCTGGAGTAACGTCAATGAGTGACACGTCATCCACATAAAAATTCATCAAATCCTTAACCGGATCTTGCTCAGCTGTCCAGGATGTTTCGATGAAAATAATCGGCTCATGAAGCTCGGCATCTGCCGGGATGGTGTAGGTGCCTGCAATCGCTCCCCATTCCCCTTTGTTTACCATAGCTGATCCCATCACCTTGATCGTTGTCCAATCTCCATCCTGCATTGCGATATTAAATTGCCTTCTAGCAGGAAGCGAGTCGTCACCTTCATATTTTACTTTTGCTAAAAATTTATAGGTGCCGCCAGCCTTTACTTTACTGGCAAGCCGTTGCTGAACCCCTGCCCCTGTAGCCTGTCTGCTGCTGACGTGCATGCTGTTGGAGCCGCTGTGATATACGCTGTCTGTTACCGTAACAATGGCCTGATCATGAGCTGTCCATGGGTCTTGACCTTCTTCAAAGCTGCCGTTGAGCAGAAGCTCTTGTCCTTCCTCTGCGGAAAGCTGTGCATCTAGGCCTGAAATTTGTTGCATAGCAGCCGCATTCGCTGATGAACGGCCTAATGCATTAAATTGTGAAGCTCCCACTCTCTCTGCGTTCTGGTAGAACTCATCGGAAGCTGCAAAATTGCTGTTCGCGCTTACTCCGCTTACAGGCATTTTAATGTTTTCCGGAATTGTACCGTTGACGCCGAACACCGGCCAATTATTTTCCCAAGCAACGGGTACCAGAAACGGTATTCGTCCTACTGCGCCGTGATCTCTGAACAACAGGCCATACCATTTGCCGTCTTTCGTGTCGACAATGCCACCCTGTGCAGTTCCTTCGCTTAATGCAAGTCTTCCCTCATATGTACCATCGATTGTTGAGGCGCGATGGACGATTTGAACACGAGGTGAATTTTTAGGCCATGCGATATTGAATACATAATAATATCCATTTATTTTTTGAATGTGAGAGCCCTCTGCAGGTAAACCTACGTTCTCTATTGTGCTTGCTACCAAGCTGGCGTCGGGGATAAGGATTTTGTTTAGACCGCCGACTTTAATCGCAGTTGCATCTGCGGTAAGCTCAATGATTTTAATATCCCCGCCGCCGTAAACCATGTACACACGCCCATCATCATCAAACAGCAACGACATATCATGATAAACCCCGTCAAGCTCGGATCTGGTCCAAGGCCCTTTTTCAATATCGGCCGTTTGATAGATATAGGTTTTACCGGTACTGTATGAAGAAAATGCGACATAATAGCTGCCATTATAAAACCTTAAACTGCTGGCCCACGAGCCTTTGCTATAATCGCTCTTTCCATTTCGAAACGTCTGCTCGTCATTATCAGCCAAAATATCATACACATAATTGACGATTTCCCAGTGTACGAGATCAGTTGATTTCATAATTGGTACACCTGGATTCATATGCATAGTCGTACTGGACATGTAATAGACGTCGCCTACACGAATAACATCTGGATCTGGAACGTCAGCCCATAATAATGGATTTTGAAATGCAGCCTCTTCCTGCTGAGCGAATATGAAGGTGCTGGGCAATACGTTTAGCCATAATGTAAACGCTACCAATAATGCAAATGACTTTCTGAACATTTTTTCGTCTCCTCCTTCAAATGATCGTTTCTGTGTTTATCATAAAATAATTACCTTCACTAATCGATGTGTTTTTTTATTTTAAAAGTGAAAATTATTATTAATTTATTTCTATTTACCATTATTTGATTTAAAAAAAGAAATGAAAAATAGAGAGCAGCACAGTAGCTAATCCGCTCTCTTATCTCCTACATTTTCGAATGGCCTAAGCAAGGTTGTCCCTTTTTTATATGTAATCGCTTTCAAATTTACTCTTTTATTATCGACTAAGTATCAGACAAAAAACAACGTTCATCTTTTTACATGGCCAGCATTCCTTTTCTTCTTGAGCTTCAGGCAGCGGGCAAGGAAAACTTGTTCAGCAAGGTTCAATCGTCTTGTATACTTCTTCCGCTCTACTCCTGCCACCGAATATCCGCCTCATAATACTTCCGCCCCACCGGCCGCTTGCGCAGCTTCACACGAAGCTCGCCGTCCTTCACAATTGCTCTGCATACGCGTGGGCGCACTCCAACAGGCAGCTTAATCATTTCCTTCCTATTGCCGGGCAGCCCTTCAACGCGCAGGCGGTCTTCCTTTACCCATAAACGAAGCTCTTCCGAGCGCACATGTGCGGGAAGCGGGTATTTGACGATGATAAATTGCTCGCTCTGGGAAAAAGAGTACGGCGAAGCTTGCTCCGCAATGGCTCCGGCAGCTTCAGGCAGCGCTTTGGTCATCATTTTGCGCACAAATTGCTCCACCCAGTCCGGCTCGCGCAGCACATCAAAGCCTTTAGGCAGCTTCTGCCCTTCTACCCAGCGTTCGAGCTCATCCCATTTAGAATCCATCGTTTACCTCCCACCTCCCGGCCTATCTCCACTATATGCGCCGCCCAGTTAGGCGGATACCTCTTTAGCTGCTTCTGCGGCAAAACAAAAGTAAAGGAGATATGGCTTTTCAGTATTTGCAAATATCGCTGTTCTCAACATATACCCAGCAGGGAACCTCTGGGCGAATGCCGCATACGATATTACAACCATACGCTTAGCAGCAAGGAGGTCTTTGCTATGCCCGCTATAGTCGGATTCGTAAAAATCGTTAGCGTCGGCTCCAGCTCCATCGTCCAGTTTGGCGACGCCGTGCAAATGTCGCCCTCCAGCACTTCCAAAACCTATGCTGGCTCAGGCTCCTTCCTTACCGGCAGTCTGACGAATTCAAACAACGCCGTAAGCGCCACGAATACGCTTGATCCAGACGTACAGGACAGCTCGCAAAATGAAGTTGCGAGCGGGGTCAATGTCGTATGAATTGGACCGTTCATCAGACGATTACGATTCATCAGCTCCGCGTGGACAGCGTTTCGAACAGCTCTGTCCTGCAAATTGGCAGCGCAGGCTCCATTCGCTCCTTGTCCCAGCTGTATAATACGGGCGGCTTCACGGGACCAGCCGCCCAGCTGGGGGGCGAAAATCCGCTTTCCTTCGTTCCGCTGCCCAATCCGACCTAAGGACAGGAGGTTTCAACGATGCAGCAGCAGCCGAATCAGCTGTCGCCATGGCAGGCCTGGTCGCTTGACGTCGCAAAGCAGCTCCAATGCCAGCAGGAAAGCATCACCGCGTTGGAGCAGCAGCTTGCGGCCATCTGCGAGCAGCTCAAAAAGCTTGAAGCGAAACCTACTTATAATGTGGAAAATTTGCAGTACCATTTTGACCAGTTGAAGGTAGAAAAGCTTGAAGGCACGCTCAATATCGGCATGACTCCACAGGGATCGCCGAATATGAATGGCGATATTGAGCAGATGGCCATATCCAAGCCGCTCGTCTATCCCGCTCCGCCTAATGATGCAGCTCAGCCAACAGATCCCTATGCTCCGATTCAAAATGATATGAATCAGTATATCGACAATGAAGGCGCACAGAAGCTGATGCAAATGGAAAAACAGTTTTGCATGCCGCTTGATCCCCATCACCGCAGACTCATTCTGTCCGATATCCGCAGCCAAATGCCTGCCCGCATCCAATATTACGCCAGGTCACTGCCCCGCCAGGATGGGGTTAGCGAGGAAACCGCTGCCCAGCAAAACCGAGCCGAGGTGTTCGCCAAAACCGCTCGCGATGCCGATGCGGCAATGCTTCAATATATGCAGCAATTACAGAATGGAGGCGTAAGGAAAGCCCATGATTAAATTTGTCGTACACAATGATTGCCTAAGCGTTGGTAAAGTTGACATACTTGGCATATCCAGCGCATCGCATTTTCAAATCGGCGATAGCGACTATGTTACGCTTTATTCCATTTTTGATACACCGCCTGAATCCGTAATCGTTGGTCCTCTCGCACCTTTTCCAGAACCAGGTGGCGCCAGCATCGCGGAAGGGGAAGGCTCGGAATGAGCTTCCCGCTCGACTACCCGATTCGTACGGCTGAGGTTGGCGGTTTGACGATTATCAGCGCCTCGGGAGCGGCCATCGTCCAGCTCGGAGATCGCGGGCAATCGACGCCGAAGCTTCGTGCGCTTGCGCTGCAGCGGGAAATTGACCACACTCGGGCGGGCGATGTTTATTTTGAATCATATGATTTATTCACCCAGTCGTTTCCAATATTTGATGATTTTGATGGCCCAGCTAAAGACATCATCCATATTAAGCGTACCAATCATTGTCCGCGCATCGTAGTGGGCTGCGTTTATATTATTGCTATGGGCTCATCATCGAGCGTACAAGCGGGAAATGCGATGGAAACGATCGCCGAATCGCGGATTAAACATATTCGCCAGTTCAAGCGTCCTATTCCAGTACCAGGCATCGGCTGCCCGCTTCCTCCGGTCAAGCCTGCGCTGTATAGATGAATGGCAGCATAGTAAACAGCTGTGCTGTACGAAATACCCGCAAGGCAATATGCCCTTGCCAAGCTTCCGTTTTTTCAACTAGGCATTAGCTGAAATGCGAATGTGACGGTACAAACGTCCAATTTTTCCACACGCCTCCGGCATACATTAACCATGTGAACAAAAGCTTCACACTAACAAAACCATTCAGGAGGTTGTTAATAGTGGGATACCCTGTAGCAGGCGCTAACGTAGGTTGCGGTCCAATCGCGGGTGCCAACAGTTGTTGGACAAATACGGGCACAATTCTCGTTCTCTTTATTTTGCTAGTTATCATCTTGCGTACCTTCTGCTTCTAAGCTTATTCACACCATTGCACGTTAGCGCATATTGATATGGCTTGCTTTAAAGCCAGCTTCATTTAAGCAGCACTAGCAATAAAGGGGTAGGAGGATACAGACACGGCAATAACCGGCAGGGGGCATGGGGCCCTGCCGGTTATTGCCCGTGCATGGATAACTATTCCTCGGAAACACGCGCCGCAATCTCTTTCGTGATCTCATCCCCGCCCTGCAGGCGCCACTGCTTGACGAATTCATCAAAGCTGTCCAAGCTTTGGTCGCCAACAATGATTTTCAAATAGGTCTCGTTCTCCAGCTGCTCCAGTGCGGCCCATTTTGTGCCCATCGCTGGTGTTGCGCCGTAGAAAACGCTGTTTACTTTAATCATGGGTGTTTTTCGAATGACACCGACGCCATATTCGTAAGCTGCTGCGGGCTTCCATGCATCCAAATTTTTCTTCGGGTTCTGATGCTCGGTTTCCGTCATTTCATACAGCTGGTAAGAGTCAGGATCAAGCGTCGATGGGTCAAGCTTGCCTTCCAGCACGCCTTGCAACTTATCATAACGACTGTCTACCGCATCCGAATAATCAAGCAGCAGGTCGAACGGATAATAATGGCGCAGCTGCACGCCGGACTGGGATGCATATTCATCCAGCCATTGGGTTTCCTGAATGTTCGGGTCTAGCCGCCGCTCCAGGCGGGTAAATACATTGAGCAGCTTAACGACCGCCTCAGGATGCTCATAGCCTTTACGCACAACGAGATAACGATCCGTTACCGGTGCGGTATGTGTCACATACTCCCCGTTCGCATCAACCGGAGCCGCATAAGCGCGCCACTCTGCTTTCGTATTCTGGGCTACTGCCTCTGATAGCGGCCAATAAGGCATCCACCACGGCCCAAAAAACATCCCTGCTCTGCCATCCACAATCGGCTTCTCCGACTCCCGATACAGCACAAACTGTTTGTCGATCAGCCCTTGCTTGTACCAATCGGCCAGCTGGCCGAGCGCAGCCTTGCTCTCCGGTGTAATCGAGCCGTATACAACATTGCCATCTGTATCCCTCGTCCAATTTTTCGGAAACGCATGGAACGAATGAAAAATAGAATCAAAGCCGCTTGGATTCGGCTTCTGCCCGAATACGACAATTTTGTCGCCGGCTATACCGACGGTATTCACCTTTCCGTCGCCATCAGGGTCACGCTGTACGAAGGCTCGGGCGACCTCTTCAATATCGCGAAGCGTCTTCGGCGGCTCCAGCCCTAGACGATCCAGCCAATCCTGGCGCACCCATAGCAAGGTGACCGCATCCATCTCAATTGCCACATTGGGCAGGCCGTAAAGCTTGCCATCACGCGAAGCCTCCTCCAGCGCCTTGCCGCCAGATGAAGCATAAATATCGCGTACCAGCTTGGAGCTGTATGCCGCATACGTACCCGTTAAATCCTGAATCATGTCGTTGTCGATAAGCTTCCGCAGCTGGGCGCGGTCAACGACCATTGCATCCGGCATATCGTTGCTTGCAATGGCAAAGCTGATTTTTTGCTCAAAGGCATCGTCACCCTTCGCTTCCCAAGCATGAACCACCTTTATATTCGTCAATTGATCCAAGTAGCGGGAAATGGGGTTGTTGTCATTAGTGTCGCTGCCGGATAAGCGGGATTCGGGTATTTTGAACCCTACCCGAACGCTGACCCGCTCTGGCATGCTTCCATAAGCGAGTGGCTCCGCGCTGCTGTCTGCCCGTTCATCCCCTTGCAAGCCGCTCATCTGCGCTGGGCTATTATTGCCTGTACACGCGCCGGTCAGCAGCAGCACAGCCATTATAAGCAAAGCTACTCTCGCTTTCATTGCTCCCCCTCCATTTCCCCTTGGATTGCCGCCGTCTCAACCGCCGCTTGCTCTTTGTATGCTAATAATAACCGCCCATACGCACTCGCTCGGCACGGAACTCGCTAGGCAGGCTGCCTACCAGCTCGCGGAACAGCTTGCTGAAATATTTATCATCCTCAAAGCCTACAGCGCAAGCAATTTCGTAGACGGGCATTTCTGTCGTGAGCAGCAATTCTTTCGCACGCTCCATTCTTATGCCGCGAAGCATAACGCCAAAGGGCATCCCGGCAAAACGGGCAAAGCAGCCGCTAAAATAGCTCCGGCTCATTTTCACATAATCCGCCACATCAACCTGATTAAGCTTGCCGGCCGCTTCGCGGCGAATATAGACCGTTGCACGCAGCATGCACTGAAACACCTCTTTGGAAAGCGACAGCGCAAGCATTCTGCGCTGGGCATAATCCGAGAAGCGACGCAGCCAGCTTTTAAAGTCCTGCCAGCAACGCGAACGCCCTAGCTCCGCGCGAAGCCCTTCCGCCTCACTTGGCTGCATGAGAAGTGCGGCCCAGCTTTGGCATAAGCTTTGCCCCCATTGCACCAGCTGCTCCTCGCTAGCCCGCAGCCGCTCCAAACGGCTTATGAACGTTTCCCATGCAGCGGGGTATAGCGCCCAGCGCAAATCAGCCATATCAGCATCAAGCAGCAGAAGCTGAGCCTCCTGATCAGTGGATGCCGTAAACTGCTGAAGCTCGCCAAAGCCCATTTGAATTCTGTCATGCTGGCCGGACGCCTTATAAAACATTACAGCAGCAAAGCGCTCCTCCAGCAAACGCTTCACATCAGCCAGCTCCTTCTCTTGCAGCCCTGTAACGACAGCATAATGAAATCGGCCCTTTAACAGCTGCGCCACCTCACGCTGCCATTCGGAATCTGGGGTAAGATGCGGCAGCGGGATCAGCCATAGCCCTTTCAGCTCTAGCAGCGTAAAATTTTTCAAGACAGGCAGCCGGCACAGCTCTTCTTTCCCTGCCCCTTCCTCTAGCGGATAACACACCAGCGCAGCATCCGCCTTCATCCGCTCCGCTGCGGAGCTCAGCTCCGCCCCCGAGCGAAAGCTGTTTTCCCATCGAAAGCGCTGAACGATTCTTTGCATCACTTCATCCGCTTTATCGGGCTCGAGCAGCGTCTTCACAATATAATCAATGGCCCCCAGCCGCAGCGCCTCCTGGACATAATCAAACTCATGATGGCAGGTCAGCACGACGCTGCGAATAGTGGGAAAGCGCTGCTTAATTTGCTCGATCAGCTCAAAGCCGGATAACTGCGGCATCGTTATATCGGTGAATACGAGATCAACCTCCGTATGCTCCAATAGCTCAAGCGCTGCTTTCCCATCCCCCGCCTCGCCAACGATCGAAATGCCGAACATTGACCAGTCGAACAACGAAATAAAGCCTTTGCGCACCAAGCGCTCATCATCGACTACAATCGCTTTAATCATCGAACTCCTCCTTCGCTTTACGTGGAATCACGATGGTCACTACCGTTCCTTGACCCAGCTCGCTCTCAATGCGAAACTGCATCTGCCCATTATAAAATTGCCGCAGCATTCGGTTCACATAGGACAGCCCAATGCCAAGCCCGCGCTTCGCCTTGCTGTCGTCACCAGACAGCAGCTTTGCAATCGTCTCCGGCTCAATGCCGGAGCCATTGTCCTCTACCCGCAGCAGCATCTCCGCGAGGCCAACAGGCTCAATTGTAATAACGATGCGCCCAGTACGGTCGCTCATCCCGTGGTAAATGGCATTTTCGACGAGCGGCTGCAGCAGAAAACGCGGAACCGCAACCTGCAGCACCTCATCGGCAACGTTGAGCTGAAATTCAAATTCATAATCATAACGAATGCGCTGCAGCTCCATATAATTCGTCATCGCTTCAATCTCTTCATCAACGGTTACGATCAAGCTTTGCTTGCCCAAATTATAATGCAGCACCTTGACGAGCAGCGTGACCAGCTTATCAATTTCCTTCTGCCCGTTCATCCGGGCCAGCCACTGTACCGTATTGAGCGTATTATGCAAAAAATGCGGATTAATCTGGCTCAGCAGCTTTTCAATTTCGAATTGTCCTTTTTGCTTTTCCTTGTTGGCAACCTCAGCAATCAAATCATTAATCGTCGTTTTCATATTTTGAAAATTATTAAGCACGAAGTCGAACTCCTCGACATTGGTAAAAGAAACTGGGCTTGTGCGATTTTCCGCCATGCGCACAATTTCTACATTGACCTTGCGCAGCGGCCGATAAATTTGCTTCCAAATGAACAGCGCCAGCAGCAGCGCAAAGACGAGTGTGGAGCAAGCCAGCACGAGCATTTTGCCCAGCCAGGCATACATTTCGCTGTTAAAGGCCGATTTGCTGACGACGGCTATAAGCTGCCAGCCTTGGGCGCTTGGATAACGGAACAAATGATAATCCGCCACCTCCTTATGCAGTTCGGGAAAACCGGCATCTACCGCGTCCCGTACCTGCATCGGCATGCTCTCGTCCTCCATATACGTCATGCTGCCCTGCTCATTGACGAGCACATGTGTAACCTTCATACCGTAGGTCTGCTGCTGCAAAATACTGCGAAATAAATTGTAATTCGTTTCCAAATAAATATATAGCTTATGCTCGCCGCCTACCCGAACGATGCGCTGCTCGGAGAACACCATATTGCTGCTGGAGCTGTACTGCGTTGGATGCGGCCCATAATAATCCGCGCCATTATAATGAATAAACAAGGGCAGCGCTTCGCTGTCAAAGTTCGGATTCATTGCCAAATTGGAAAACAACACCGGGTTTTCTTCGCCTGGCATAATGTAAGCGGTCAAGCCCAAATAAGGGTTCGTGAAATTAACGAGATTGATTTTCTGATCAATGGCGGTCATCATTTGGGATTTGCGTGAAATTTGCCGCTCCTGCAAAAATTCAGAAACCTCATCTACGATTTGGCCATCGAGCGCAAATTGCTTGGAGGCAAAGTCAAGATTATTGATAGCGTTTTCAAGATTTACCGCCTCTTGGCCCAGGCTGGCGCTAATTCCGCTTTGAATTTTGTTGGAGAAGATCGCATAGATGGAGGAATACGTCAGAAAGCCGACCAGAACGAGCGGCAGCAGGCAGCCCAGCATCACATAAAAAATTAAGGTGCGCCGCAAGGAACGGGCCGCAAAGCGGTTGTGAAGCACCGGCTGTTGTGCTGACATCGCGGGCTGATCCCTCTCTTTCGGACATGTCGCTGACAGTGCTATATTTTTACGTTCATTTACTATAGTTAGAAAATCTTGTTATTATCTTACGATTGGCTTGCCATTTATGCAAGGGGGGAATGGACGCTTTTCGCGATTTTCTTTGCCACCGGATTTAGTCGTGGTCCCATTCAATCATGGAGCGTTCAAGCCCGAGTTTGCCGCAGGACGTAATTAGCCCCGCCAGTTGGCGGGGCTATGAGCTATTCAACAATGAGATCCTAAAACCTTTAGATTCTATGCTGCTATTGCCTACTGCTTATTACCCTATTGCCTACTGCTTGCGATAGCCGAATACTTTCTTATTTTGCTCAACGTTCCACGCCAGCACGTCATCATAGCCAAGGCCTTTCGCCTTATCGAGCATTTCCTGGCGCAGCTTATTGAATTCAGCTTCATTTTTCGCAAAAATCATTTTCCACGAAAATTGCTTGATTACCTGTGCCACTTGGCCGCGCTTCTGCTCCAGCTCATCGCTGATGACGGAAGGCGGTGTGCCAGTGAACAGCGGACGCATGATGGCAAGCTGATTATTTTTCTCCAAATAATCCTTAGCCGTCAGAGCGCCGCCCATCGCAGCTCTCCAGTCTTGATCAAGCTTCGTTGGCGATTTCTCAAGCGTTGACTGCCATAGATTATAATCGTAAGGCTCGCCATTGTCGGGATTAATATTCGTATTTTTGAAAGTAGAATTGTTCAGCTGGCTCATGCCATCCTTCCACGTACCGCCGCCAAACTCCTCTGGTACTGCTGTATCATTTGCTGGCAGAGCCTGCTCGCCGAATGCAGTCAGAACCGGCTTGCCATCCTTCAGCTCCCAGTTAAGACCTTCTGGTCCATTGGAGGAAATCATATTGCCTTCTGGGCTGTACAGCCAATCGATGAGCTCCAGAACGCGATCGGGGTGCTTCGTTTTTGAGCCAATCGCCCAAACGCGGTTGCCTCCATAGGGGTCATAGCCATAAGAGAACGTCCGCTCATCCTTGAACGGAACGAGTGCAAAGCCTTTTCCTGCTGCCATATGCTCAGCGGTATTGTACGTATCATCGAGCCATGGGAAGAAGGTGAACAGCAGCTGGCCGTCCTTCATTTTGTTCACAACATCCTCAAACTTCTGCGTCATGGAATCTGGGTCAACAAGTCCCATTTGATTGGCGTCAAAATAAAGCTTGAGTCCGCGCATATAATAGCCATCTTCATCCAGCACGCCTTGATATTCGTCCTTGTCGGCCGAAACGAGCGAGAAGCCGCCAGGATTAAAGCCGTCGCCTTCGTCAAAGCCGTGAATGCCTGCCCATGCTTTCGTCAGCACCATCATATTGCCATCCCAATCCGCCCACATCGAGAATGCATAAGTTGGTCGCCCGGATTCGCTTTTCGGCTCCAGCTCCTGCATTTGCTTGAGCACGGGCAAATAATCTTCCATCGAATTGATTTCCGGTCTGCCCAGCTTCTCATACAAGTCCCAGCGCAAATTCGGGTTGTAGGTCAAATCCTTCGCCTCGGATGGGCCCGGCTTGTCGTCGCCAACATCAAAGCCGATGCCGTAGACGCTGGAACCGCCGCCAAAGTTCGCTTTATTTTTCTCAATCGCCTTCGGAGCGTATTTCAAAATATTTTGGCCCTTGCTGTCCAGCAAACCATCCTTCGTCCAATCCACCAGCATGCCTGCTTTGATTGAATCCAAATACTTCTGGCCATCATCGCCGAAAATAACTAAATCGCCAAGATTGCCTGCCGCCATCATCGTGGCGAATTTGACGTCGCCGCCGCCTTCGAGGTTCGAAGCAATAATGTTCAAATTAATATTGAATTTATCTTTAATGACTTTGGCAAACCAGCCCGTCTGTTCGCCCGAGAAATTGGACAGCATCGAGAACACATCAAGCGTAATTTCTTCTTGCTGGCTGCTGCCTGCCGTCTCGGTTGCTCCTCCAGCTGATGGTGCCGTGCTGGCCGTATTGCCTGGCCCATTGTTCGTGTTCGATGTACAAGCTGCTGTCGATACGATCAGCATCGCCGCCAGTAACAGCAAGGAAAATGTTTTACGAAATGATTTCAATGCAGTTGCCTCCCTTTTTTTTCATGCTTATGCTTGACCTCCGACTTCGGCAGGCCACCCCCTTTCAATGAGATCACTCCTGGGGTAAAATACATTCCCGACCCGCTCTTAGCCTTTAACAGCGCCAATCATAATGCCTTTGACAAAATACCGCTGGAAAAACGGATATACGAACAAAATCGGAAGCACGACAATCATTGAAACCGTTGTTCGAATCGAAGTGGCTGTCTGCTTATTCGTCAGGTCGATATTGCCTACCGCGCCTTGGGAGTTGCGAATAATCGCGGCGAGCGATGTCGACTCGTTCAAATACTTGTAGAGTACAAATTGCAGCGTAAACAGCTTGCTGTTCGTCATAAGGAATACGGTATCGATAAAGGAGTTCCACTGGCTGACCGCCGAAAAAATCGCGATGGTCGCTGCAATCGGCGTAATGAGCGGCATAATGATTTTGCTGAAAATAACGATATAGCCTGCCCCATCCATTTCCGCCGACTCCTCCAGCACATCCGGTATCGATTCCACGAACGTTTTGACGAGAATGACATAAAACGGCGAGACGACTGCAGGCAAAATATACGCCCAAAAGTTGTTCGTCATATTCAGCTTCATCATAATGATGTACCACGGAATGATGCCCGCATTAAAATACATTGTGATGATGACAAAACGGTACCAGAAGCTTCTGGCCCACATTTTGCGCTTCGTAAATAAATAACCGAGAAAGGCCGAAGCCGCGACGGTGAGCAGCGTGCCAATAATCGTTCTGCCGCCCGATACAAGTGCCGCCTGCGCCAAGCCCTTTAATTGCAGCACCTGAATATAATTGTCAAAATGAATCATTTTCGGGTACAGGGTAACCAGTCCCCTGGCGCTAAGATCGTTGCTGCTGATCGTATTAATAAACAGGTAATAAAAGGGAAACAGGCAAAGCAGCGTAAACAAGGTGAAAAATCCATAGTTGCAAATATGGAACAACCAGTCCCCAAGCCGGCGTTGCGTATGCATGCGCCTCCTCCTTTCCTCTCGTTCAAGTTAGATGATCGATTCCCCGCGGACGATTTTGGATAACTGATTAGCGAAAAACAGCAAGACAATGCTTATAATCGATTTGAGCATGCTGATCGCCGTTGCAAACGAGAAGTTGAAGCCGAGCATTCCCGTGTTGTACACGTACAGGTCAAGCACCTCGATATGATCTTTGTTAATCGCATTTTGGAAGACGAAAAATTGCTCCATGCCGTTGTTAATGAAATTAGCGATGGAAAGCAGCAGCAGTACAAAGTACGTCGGCATCAGCCCCGGAACGGTAATATGCCAGATCATCCGGAAACGGCCCGCACCATCTACCTTTGCCGCATCATATTGCTCCTGGTCAATGGAGGAAATGGCTGCGATATACATAATGGCTCCCCAGCCCAGCCCTTTCCACAAGCCCCACAGCGTCATCGCCAGCCAAGTGTGGTCGTCCTGCGCCAAATAGTTAATGCCCATTTCCTGAAAACCTAGGGCAATCATCCATTTATTGACGACGCCGCTATCTACCGAAAACATCATGAAGGCTATCGAATAAACAAGCACCCAGCTGATGAAATTGGGCAGCGTCGTGAGCACCTGTACCGTTTTCTTATACCAGGTTGTACGAATTTCAGTGAGCATAATAGCAAAAATAACGGGGAACACCGACGTTAAAATGCCGAGTGTACTCATCGCAAGCGTATTGCGCATCACCCGCATGACCTCTTGCGTCTGGGTCGGGTTGGAGAAAATCGCCTTAAACCATTGCAGGCCGACGAACGGCGTCTCCGATAACGGAAAACCTGGCCGATAATTGTAGAAGGAATATAACCAGCCGTATAGCGGAAAGTAGCTAAACAATAAAATCAGCACGAGGAACGGAGAGGCAAATAAAAATAAACGGAATTTGTCCGGTATCAAGCTGCCGCTTCGCCGAGACATCGAGCTTTGCGGACGGATAGCCGCCTTCATGTAATCCCTCCTGTAAAGATGTCGCAACCGCATGCCAGGCTTCCCGCTTCGAGTAAGCGCTTACTCGAAAATGAATCCACCAGTACCCAGCGGTTGATCTTGCCTTTAGTTTAGCGTGAATAGCACTTCAGCAGAGAGTGACAGCTGTTTCAGCTCGAGAGAAAGTCGTTTGGGATATTTGCACGAAATTCCCCCTGCAGTGAACCAAATTCTTACCTTTTCCTACCTGGCCTGCCGACAAAATAAAAAACCACATGGCGTTTTACACTCCCATGTGGCTTGAAAATTTTAAAAACAATATTTTTGCAAGGCGTGGTATACACCATCCTCATTATTAGACAACGTAATATCGTCTGCCAAAAGCTTTAACTCTTCCGGAGAATTATCCATCGCGATACCAAGCCCAGCAGATTCTAGCATCGTTATATCATTATAGTAGTTTCCAATCGCTAAAATTTCCTCTTTCTTTATCCCCCTCAGCTCGGCTAAGTTTTTCAAGGCATTACCCTTATCAGCTTGAATATTCAAAACATCTATAAAGGTATCCGCCGATCTTGTAATATTGAGCTCCTGGCTCAACAGGCTTAAATCAATTTGCAATTGATTTAATTGCTCACTTGTACCGATACAGGTGAATTTAATTAACGGATCTGCAAGACTATCAAATTGCGGGAGCGATCTAGGATGAATATAAAAACTGGCGTATATATCACCTATTTCTTTACTCATCTGCTCCACTTTATCAACATAAAGATCAAACGGCGTGTTAATATCAAAATGAATCTGGTGTTTTCGGCAATAGCTCATAAAGCTTTCAAGTTGAGGAGCGTTTATCGCATATTGATTAATAATCTGGTTATTTTCAAAATCGATCGTAATCGCTCCATTAAAAGTGATGCCCACACCATTTATGCCAATGATGTCCGTATAAAATTTTGTGCTTGTCGGCCCTCTGCCGGTACATAATACGACTTCTGAGCCTGACGAGGAAAGCTCCTTAATGATGTTTATACTTTTTTCAGAAATCATATGATGATCATTTAATAAGGTGCCGTCCATATCAATTGCGATTAACTTATACATGGCTGAAAAATTCCCTCCAGTTAGTCCTTATTTCCATTGTGCACATCTCTGGCTTGCCAATGCGCCCTCGAGCTTCCATTTGCGCTTGACTATTATATATAAAAATTTCATAAATTTCCACTATTATTAAATCAGCCTGCATACTTCTCCTTTACCTCCGTCTTGGAGGGGATGCTGCCTGAATCCACTTGTTTTCTTAAAGCGAAAAAGCCAATCAAAGCGATAAACACGGAACATGCAGCAAACACATACATATAATTCCCGCCGTAATTTTGCTGAACCGCACCGCCTATGGACCCTCCCAAAATGCCTGATACGCCTAAAAAAATCATAGCCAGCAGCGATTGGGATGTTGTTCTAAATGCTTTAGGCACCACTAAAACCATATAATTTACGGCTGATGCCCAAAATAGGCTGTAGGTTATCGCTTGAAACAACTGCAACGCTAAAATGATATAAGGCTCGGTCGTATACACATAACAAACCCATCGAATGATATAAAATAAAGACGCCACAATGATCAACTTTAAGGGATGGAACCTTTTCAATAGTTTAGCCGACATATAAAAACCTATGATCTCGCTCAAGCCAATGATGGCCCAAGCCCATGAAATCATAGAATCACTTGCGCCGATTTCTTTAAAGTATATGGAGAATAAAGCATCATTCATTCGGTGGGGCACCGCTAAAAACAATAAAAAAATCAAAAAGACAAATATTTTTTTATTGCCTATTAACTGTACGAGGTCTTTCCAATGAAATCGGCTGCTCTCCTGTCCGTCTACTTCATTTAAATTAAATAATATAACGATGGCGGCAAGCCAAATAGGAAAATAGATTTTAATTAATGCGTCTAATCCTCCGATACGTTCAAAATAAGCGCCAAGAAATACAGCGACCATACAAAAGCCGATAGAGCCCCACAATCGGATCGTACTGTATGTACTTTTGAATTTTTCAGCCATTTTCACAGTCAGCGTATCTACCAATGGAATGGCGGAAAGGAAAAACATAAATAAAGAAACGACAAAAACAACCGACAACAGCTTGCTGCTTATATAAAACAAACCAACTGCACTTATTCCTGTCAAGCCCCATAAAAGCAATAAAATCCGTTTTACTGCATGCCATTTATCACTAATGTAACCTACAATGGGCTGAAGAAAAATTGCAAAGAAAGGGCCTACCATAAGCAGCAGCCCAATTTGAGCGATGCTAAAGCCTCTCTCTGAAAGCAGTAACGGAAGATAAGGAAGCAAAATTGCGAAGGTCGAAAAAACTAAAAAATTTAAAGCTTTAATTTGCATCATTACTCTACCCATTGTCAACCTCTATCCTATGCTAGTTTGTCTTACTGCACAAGCGCAAACGGCTTTGCCGTCCTCTGGCGGCAAAGCTTTCGTTTCGAGAGTGGAATATAGAGAAAGGATAACGAAATGATATACTTTCCTATATTTAAAAAAAAGAAGCCAATTTTAGGCTGAAATGACTTCTTTTCATTTAATTCCTTATTTCCCATACACATTTAGATATTCCTTAATTTTTGTCACATGCTGCTCTTTATCGGCAGCATCGGACATGTAGGCTACAACATCTGTTATACGAGCTACGACGTATATGTTCACATTATAGGCTTTGCTTGCTTCCTCCAATGCGGATAATGCCGTTTCGGAGCCTTTTTCTTCTCTATCCAACGCAACTAGAAATGCCGTTAATTGGCCTCCCTCGCTTTCGACGAGCTGCTTCGTCTCTTTAATCGTTCTGCCTGATGTAAGCACATCATCGACCGCAAGAATTTTTTTGCCAGCAAGGGATGCGCCAATGATATTTCCGCCCTCGCCGTATTGCTTCTGCAGCTTGCGATTGAAGGCGAAACCAACATTAATGGCATCGTTATTATGCAAGGTCAGTGCTGTAGTTAACGCTATCGGTATACCTTTGTAGGCGGGCCCAAAAATAATATCGAATGGTATCTGTTCCTTCACAATCGTATCTGCATAGAAGCTTCCCAGCCGCGCTAACATCGCAGAATCATTGAAGGAACCAAAATTAAAAAAGTATGGGCTTAATCTTCCCGATTTCAATGTGAATTCACCAAATTTAATGATGCCATCATCGACTATAAACTTTGCAAATTCCTTACTAATATCTCGCAGCTCATTCACCTTCCATCTCTAAATTAACGTTTAGGATAAAACATTCGATTTCATTTGTAAGGAATCAAACGTTTTATTTTGAATCGTTTGCTGCAGCTCGGAGCGATCAAGCAGCGTTATATTTTTTTCAACAAGCCATTCGTCATCGTAAAACTGGTCCAAATAATTGATGCCCGTATCCGGGATAATCGCAACAGCAGCTTGTGAATCACTATTATTCAGCCAAGCCAAAGCCGCTACTACCGTCAAGCCGCCAGATCCCCCGATTAAAATACCATGATGTCGAGCAAGCAAACGACACATCGATATCGCTTCCTGGTCGCTGGCAATGCACACCTGATCCAGCACTGAAATATCTGTATTATCGCTTCTCCAGCTTAGTCCTACACCATTAATCAAATAAGGAGAAAATTTTTCTCGGAACACAGCCGAACCCGCTACATCGCAAGCAACAATTTTCACATCCGGCCGCTGCTCTTTCACATATTTCCCAATTCCGCACAGATGCCCGCCTGTGCTGACTGCGCCAATAATAGAATCTACCGGCAAATCCACGATTTCCAATGCGGTCGTTTGAGAATGATATTGCGGATTTTGCGGATTATCATATTGGTTTGTCCAGTAAGCATTAGGAAATTGTTGAAGCAGCTCCTGAACCCGGTTCAGCCTCGCTCGTTGAAAGCCGCCATCCGCTGCTGGTGAAGTGACCATGCTGATTTCTGCCCCATAAGCCTGGTACCACCTAAGCAAGCTTTCGCTTACTTTTGGATCAACAACAATAATGACCCGAAACCCATACACAGCCCCTAGCATAGCCAGAGATTTCCCAAGATTGCCTGAGGTAGATTCTACTAATATACTGTCATGATTTAATTTTCCTGAAGCAAGAGCCGATTTCACTAAGCCAAGAGCCGTTCGATCCTTGATGCTAAAATTGGGATTAAAATAATCCAGCTTTAAATATAGTCTTTTGCCCTTAGGAACTAAATCATCAGCTAGAGCTAGAACCGGCGTATTTCCGATGCATTCCGTAATATTGTTATATATCATTGCGTCACCCCACAATTTTAATTAAGCTATCACCCGTAGTCAGTATTTTATTGCCGCTCTGCAGCACGACGATAGGATCTTCTACATGCAAGGCTCCAAGACCAAATTCATAATAAGGGGTCTCTATGGAAAGAACCATTCCTTCTTCAATAACATCATCGCTTGCTGGGGATAAAATAGGCAGTTCGTACGGCTCTAGGCCAATTCCGTGTCCAACATGATGCCTTCTATAGCTTTCAAAGCCTGCTTCATGAACAGCATTCATCGTCAGATGGAACACATCCTTGCCCTTCATCCCCGGCTTAACCCTTTTTATCGCCTCTTGCTGCCCTTTATGCAGCGCATTATATTTCAAGTATTCGGCTTTAAGCTCCTTGTAGGCGAAAACTCTGGCAATATCCGCCCAATAACCATCACATACAATGTCGCAATCAAACCATAAAATATCTCCTGGCATTAGACGGTTGTCAGCACTAGGCTTTCTTTGGCCGCCGACGGCATGTCTGCCCACTTTAATCATCGGCAATGTAGCTACAGCACCTTGCTCTGCAATCGAGCATGAAAAAATTTTGACAATTTCCTGTTCATTAATGCCCTCATATAGCTGATCAATAACGGTTTTAATCGCTTTCTCGATACAAATAGACGAATAAGCAAGCGCCTCTATTTCAAAGCTCGTTTTAACCGCCCTAACGCTTCGGATCACCGCCGAGCTTTCAACCCATTCAACCTGAGGGAGCTTGCTTTTAATCATCGACAAGCGGCTTCCTCTCATGCCATCCTCATCAATCCCTACTCGTTCACTCGCGAGATTAAGCTTATGGATTAACGCAACAAGACCTTCTTCGGCATTTACATTTCCATTGTCATGATTTGATAAATCGTTCAAACGCTGCTCGTCTTCCGTTAATGGGGTGTCTGCTCCATATTCCCGATAAAAGGTACCATAGGTTATGACTTCCCCAATGGGGACTCTCGCATCTAAAATCTGGTCAATTTCACCAACGGAATGCACAATATGAACCTTATCGGGAGCACAGCTTGTAATGACTGCGAAGCATTGTCCAAAATAAGGGTTCAACGTTTTGACTACAGGCTCAAATCCTGTAAAATATTTTATATTTTCTTTGGTAGCCGCAACAATGGCCGACAGATTATGCTCTTTCATTTTTGATAATAATCGCTCCGTATTAAACAGCATCATTCACCTCATGTTTTATTCGAACTCTAATTGCTCAACCAGCTTAATAACGGCAGGGGCAAGCAAGCTATTATCGCTTGAGTCCACCCAATCCACTTCACTAATTTCCGAACACGGCACGATATGTCCAGCCCAGGTTGCTGTATAACAGATGAGCTCAACGTTGGCATCCTCTTTATAGGCAGGCCCTATTACCGTTGTCAAATGTTGAATGCTTTCCCTCTGAACTTCTATATTCAGCTCTTCTTTCAATTCCCTTACTAGAGCTTCCTGCGGGTCCTCTCCTGGCTCTATTTTCCCACCGGGCAAATACCACAGCTCATTATCCCTAACCCTAACGAGAAGCAGCTTGTTTTTATCCTGTTTTACAAGGCAGGCACAGCTAATCATTGTCATGCAGCAGCACCCTATCTACCATGTTGATCATGTTTTGCTTGTCATAATTTATAAAATGTCCTGCGGCAATTCTCATCGGGTCCCCGGCATGAAAAAATTCATAGACTAACTGTCTTTGCCCAAAGCCATCACCGGATGCATCCCAAGCGAGATTTAATAATTTAGTCCGGGATAAC
This sequence comes from Paenibacillus sp. JT22N15, assembly GCF_059383755.1. NCBI lineage: Bacteria > Bacillati > Bacillota > Bacilli > Caryophanales > Paenibacillaceae > Paenibacillus > Paenibacillus sp. JT22N15. The sequence continues at coordinate 92,425 of NZ_JBXENV010000001.1, forward strand.
GCATCCGTCTCACCTGTAGTAAGCGCACTCCCCAAGTCGCTTAAATCCGAATTAAGAAAATCCTCATAATGCGGGGTAGACAACATGGAACCAGCGGCAAGAGATTGCAAGGTTTTAACCATCGTTTCATACATTTTCGGAAAATTATAGCGAATCGCCTGAATCGCGCTAATGCTTGGCGTTATGATTCCTTCCTCACTTATCGTTGCCTCTGCCTCACTCCATGCGATGCTCGCTTTTACAAGCTCAACATAGGAGGTTAGCTCTCCTAACTTTTCTTGAATATTAATAAATCCATCAAGCTTCAGCATCTTCGCCAGTTGAATGGAAATGCCTGTGAGGAGCTCCGCTTTAGATAAACCTCGCACAATACCTTGATGCCCCGTATGGTTTCTAGCGAAGGTTTTATCGTAGAATAAATTTGATTTAGCAACATCTCTAAACACGAACACCTTGTCCCAAGGAATAAATACTTCATTTAAAATCAAATAAGCATCAATTTCATCAAAAGCGTTAGCTAGTGGGTGATCAAAGGAATGATAGGCTGGATTCACCATCGGTTTTCGGCAAATAATTTTCACGCCTGGGTAATCGATTGGCAAAGCAAAAGAAACCGCGTAGTCCTCGTCACCCGGCTTTAACCCTGGCATATTAAAAATGAGCAATTCATCTGCAATTGGCGCCAAGGTTACGATCATTTTTGCCCCAGTAACGACGATTCCTTTTTGATCATGGCTTACGATTCTCACGGCCGCATATTCATTGATTTGGGAGCCAAGAGGCAAAGAACGATCAATTTGCGGATTAATAGCCCCATGCCCTACAAATAAGTTATTCTCTTTCACATATTGATAGTAAGCTCTCATATTTTCCGAGAAATTAGCAAACGGATTGCTTCCCAGCTGCTTAGAATGAGCATATAACGTAGCTAAAGCGGCATTGATAAAATCTGGCGTTCTGCCCAACATCCCAAAGGAAATATCCGCTACAGCCTTGTAGGATTTTCTTTTCCGCTGCAAATCCTCGATTGTTGAAGGGACTAGCAGGCTAATTGCGGCATTGTGGCTGCCATCGTTAAAACAATGAATATCGGATTGTTCTTCCTGCAAATCATAATACTTTTCAATACAACCAATCGCACCCGCAAAAGCCGGGTTTGTCGCTACATCCACTTGAATCCCGTTTAAATAAACAGAATTTCTCCCTTTCATTCTTTTCAAATAGGCACTTTTAGCTGAAAATTCATAGGTTTGCACGTTATTCAACACCTCTTACATTATTTTTTACCATAAAAATCTTGATAATTAGTTTATAAAAAATCTAAATTAAACATAAAATAAAAAATAGATAATTATAGCAAATTACATATGTAATGGTAATTTAATTTTATGAAAAAGTCTGTCGAAATTAGCTGTCGAATATAGACTTTTTTTGTCGTAATTAGCTTTGAAAATGGTTTAAAACGATAAAAAGCAGCCGCTCCCGTAATGGAAACTGCTGCTTTTTATCTATTTATCGCGAAAACTAAAGCCATTCTATATGTCATGTAAGCGTTTTATTATTTGTAAATATACGACATTTATATTGATGGTACAGACAAACTTTCCTGTATATAACAGCAGATCTTCCCGTCAGAGCAGGATGCGGTTTCCGCAAAAAAATAGCAGGACAAAGAACGTTTGCTGCGTTCTTTATCCTGCCGGAATTGCTTATGAATGATACTTGATAGATTTAGCCCTTGAGCTGCTTATACTTCTCTGCGTATTTGCTAACGCTCTGAATGAATGTCGCATGCGACCAAGTGAGCGGTGCGACCGAGAGCGGGCTGCCGTCGAACGGATTCAGCTGCTCTGCCAGCAATCCGCTGGATAAAGCATGATCCACGACCCATTGCAGCGTCTGCTTCGGCCCTTCCAGATCATCCAGCTTCTGTGCAGAAGCAATTTGGTAATTGGCGACCCATAGCGTGCAAATAATCCACGGATTGCCCGGAATTTTATCAATATCGCCGGTTTGCTGGAAATAATAATCGTTCGTATACCGTGCATGTCCGCCGACGTCGGTCTGGATTTTCAACCCATCTCTGATCGCATTCATCGTCCGAACAACTTTATCATCATCGACCGGCAGCACGCCAAATTCCCAAATGCCGAATACGCTGCTCTCCAGCGTCATATCCTTCACCCAGCCATTGTCCTTCTGAATAAGCCCTCGCGCGAACCGTCCGCTTTCCTCATCCCACAGCTGTGTCAGCATGCCGTTCTTAATCGTCTGGGCTGTATTCCGGTAATGGTCGCTGCGCTCATAATCGCCGAACAGCTCGGTGAAGAAGGCTGCCGCCATTAAGCCGCCATATACAGAAGCGACGGTATAGGTCCAGATGCCATAACGCTCTTCCCACAGGTCATAGCTCGGTTTAGGCAGCGACAGCTCAGGCTCTATATAGCTGCTAAGAAAGGTAGCTGCCTTGCGAATCAAGTTGCTGTACAAGGACTGAGGCAGCTCAATGACTTGATTGCGCAAATAATCCTGCCATAACGCGAACAGGACGAGCGCCGTCTCGTCTTCCTGAATCGGAAGCCGCTGGCTGCCCTGTACGATATACGGATGCCAGCTGGAGCCGACCGTTCCATCCGGATTGTATTTGTGATACAAATAGCCATCTGGCGCAAGCGCTGCTGCGCAAAAATTGAAAAATGGCGCAATAACGCTCTGGTAGCCGGCAAGCGACATCGATTCGGCGATTAATGCGCCGTCACGCGGCCACATGTAGCTGTAATGGTCACGATTGTATTGCAATATATCCGTATCATTCGCCGCCAAAATCGCGCCGCGCTCATCTACCTGCGTGCGCACGATGAGCAGGCTGTGACGGAACATGCGGCTGATGCTCTCATTTAAATCGCCCAAATCGCTCTCGGCTCTTCTCAGCCAATGATTCCAATAGATGACGACGCGGCTAAGCAGCTTTTCTGGGCTATTATCAAGGACGTATTGATTAAGCTCCTTGACCTCCTCCAGGTTTTTGCCAATCGACATCCAATAATAAAACGTTTTTTCGCCGTCCCCCGGCACATTGGCACTGAGGCCAATCGTACTGTCTACGGAGCCTTGGGCAATCGTATTGCCCATTAGCACGCCATCCTCTGCATCACGCCAGGTGCCTTCCGCAGAGTGGAACCGTTTGATTCCCGTCGAATATTGCATCAAGCCGCCTTCATCGCTTGAGCCGCTGAACATAAAATAGTTCGAGCGCTTGTAATGAAACAGCGTATTATTTTCCGGGTAATACGCAGCTGTATCGCCTACCTCCGAGCCATCGATCATCAAATCCTGATGAAAAAACAGCCTTGCCTCGCGGCCATCATTGCGTAAATTTCGTACGACGACCCGCTTAATATAAATGCATTCGCGCTGATGAATACCGTCATTCATCTGCAGCTCAACACCAAGCCCAGCATGTCTGGCTATGATGTTCGTAACGAGCGAATCGTCAATATACCCAAGCTCAATGTTCCACTCGGGTTCATCCAGCCAGGAGAAGACGCCGCCAATCCAAATGCCGAAGCGGCAATAGTGGCCGCCCACATGATTGAGCTGTCCCACATAAGGATAATAAATATCGCGGATGTAACAGGTTTGATCCAAATTCACTAACAGCTTGCCATTGCCAATTACAAGGTGACGGGGCATGGTTTGTTCTCCTCTCGCTGTAACAAAAGTTGATGATATACGGCTACGTAGGCTTTGGCCGAGCGATTCCAGCTATAGTTCTCCTTGGAGACATTGTCTATAATTTGCTTCCAAGCCTCTGGATTCCGGTATACGCGCAGCGCTCTGCTAACCGTACTCCAATATTCATCGGCATCATAGCCCACAAAGCTGAAGCCATTTCCTTCACCAGTATATTCATCAAAAGACTGGACGGTATCCTTTAATCCCCCGGTTTCCCTAACGATCGGGACAGCACGGTAGCGCAGCGCAAGAAGCTGGCTAATTCCGCAAGGCTCGAAGCGTGAAGGCAGCAAATATAAATCAGCTCCTGCGTAGATGCGGCGAGCGAGCCTCTCGTTATAGCCAAGCTTTACCGCAATTTTGTCAGGATAACGCAGCGCAAACTGCTGCAGCAGCTGCTCATAATGCCACTCGCCCGAACCAAGAATGACGAGCTGGATATCCTCCTGCAGCAGCTGTTCAAGCCTTGCCGTGATGAGGTCCAGCCCTTTCTGCTCTACAAGCCGGTTGACCATGCCAATGAGCGGAATTTCCTCCGATTCCGGCAGTCTGAGCTCCTGCTGCAAATCGAGCTTGTTTTTCCGTTTTCGGCTAATTGAATTCCGGTATGGCGTATGCAGCGAGGAATCCTTCATCGGATCATAGGACTCATCATCAATCCCGTTTACAATGCCCAAAAGATCGCCTTCGCGATGCCGCAGCAGCTTCTCCAGACGCTCGCCATATTCACTGCCCTTGATTTCTTCCGCATAAGTATGGCTGACTGTTGTCAGCTTATCTGCGTACACGAGGCCACCCTTCAAACAGCTGGCTGCGCCATGAAATTCCAGCCCATCCGGGCCAAAAGCTTCATCGCCCGCTCCCGTTAAATCCTGAAGCTGATTGATGCCCAGTACGCCCTGATATTTCAGATTATGGATAGTGAAAACGGTGCGGATATGTGCCCATTGTGCCGCATATTGCGTCTTGAGCAGAAACGGAATGAGCGCGGTCTGCCAATCATGGCAATGGATGACATCCGGAAGCACATCAATAAAGCTTAGCGCCTCCAGCACAGCAAAGCTAAAAAACACAAAGCGCTCAGGATCGTCTCCATATCCATATAACCCTCTGCGCTTAAAATAAAACTCATTGTCGATCAAATAATAGCAAACGCCTTCGATTTCTCCACGGAATAGCCCGCAATATTGATTGCGCCAGCTAAAGGAAACGTTGAAGGAAGCGATTTGTTCGAAATATTCCAAATATTCTGCTGGAATGTCCTCGTATTTTGGTAAAATAACGCTTGTGCCGATTTGACGTTTAACCAATGCTTTGGGAAGAGCGCCTGCAACGTCGCCTAAGCCGCCGGTTTTTGCGAGTGGCGCGGCCTCCGAAGTTGCAAACAAAATATTCATTTTTTTCTCCTCCTGTTTCGCTCAAAAATGGAGCTGGCAGAGGCTGCGACACGCTGCAGAAAAGTCCCAGCTTAGCACCCAGCCTCATACCTGCCTATTTCCTTTAAGTTAGATCGTCTTGCGCTTGCCTGCCAGGAAGGGCAGCTTCTCCGCTCCTCTTATATCCCGGTTGCAATCGACTCGTACATCCTTATCCAAAATGCTATGCTGAATCAGGCTATTTTCGCCAATGATGCCATTTTGCATAATGATGCTATTGCGAATGACTGCCCCTTTGCCAATATGGACACCCCGGAACAAAATGCTGTTCTCCACGGTCCCTTCAATGCGGCAGCCATTGGCGATTAATGAATTATTAACTTTGGAAGATTCCAAATACCGCGCCGGCGGCTCATCCTTAACCTTCGTAAAGATCGTGCCTGGCTGGAAAAACAGCTCCTTCCATACTTCAGGGCAAAGCAGATTCATGCTATTGGTAAAATAGCTTTCAAGCGTATTGACTACGCCCAAATAACCATCGTATAAATGTCCATAAACCCGCAGCTTGTTCAAGCGGGAGAATATCGCATGGCGTACGAGATGATCCTGCCCTTGGGCGAGCGAGGTTTCTACGATTTCCATGAGCAGATCCTTCTTCATCACATACATTTCCATCGAGGAAATATCGCTCAGCATGCGCCCATAGTTTTCCTGAATCGATGTAATTCGGCCATCGCTGCTCATCTTGACCTTGCGCGCCTTGCCGGCCAAATCATGCTGCTTCTTGCACACGATTGTAATATCCGCCCCGCGTGCCTCATGCTCATCAATAATCGGATTAAAATCAATATTGCAAACCATATGGCTGCGCGTAATGACAACATACTCCGTCGTTGAGCGGTTGAAATAATCGCGATTTTGATAAAAATGGTATAAATCGCCGCGGCTGATTTCCTGCAAATCATCCGTAGCTGGCGGCAAAATAAACAACCCGCTCTGACGATTGTTCAAATCCCAATATTTACCTGATCCAAGATGATCCATAAGTGAGCGATACTTCGTATGCGCAAACACCGCTACCTTGTTAATGCCAGAGTTCACCATGCTGGACAAAATAAAATCAATGAGCCTGTAGCGTGCTCCAAACGGCACGGTCGCAAGGCAGCGGCTTTGCGTTAAATGCTCCAACTCGTCCGACTCGTGTATTAAATTGATAACGCCCATTATCCGGTTGCTCATGATGGCTCCACCTCCAGCAATACGTGATCATTCGCAACGAACTGTCCAACAGCTACGACGGTAATCGCATCATCCTCCGGATCGCCAATCTGCACGCCGTCTTCGATTACAGCGCCTTCGCCGATAATTGCCCGATAAACGCGTGCCCCTTCGCCAATTCGCACATTCGGCATAATGACGGACTCGCTCACCTCACTGTCCTTCTCCATCTGTACGCCATAGAAGAGAACGGAACGATCTACCCGCCCTTCCACAACGCAGCCCTCCGTCACCATAGATGATTTCACCTCGGCGCCCGCCGCTACGTATTGTGCCGGCCGATTGGGATTGACAGAATAGATGCGCCAATCTTGATCCGATAGATCTAGCGAAGGCTCCTCTGCGAGCAAATCCATATTCGCCTCCCATAGGCTTTCAATCGTGCCGACATCCTTCCAGTAGCCGCGGAACGAATAAGCGCTGACGATGAGGCCATCCCGCATCATAGCCGGAATAACGTCTTTGCCAAAATCATTGCTGGACTGGCGGTTCGCCTCGTCATAAATCAAATACTTTTGCAATACCGACCATGTAAAAATGTAGACGCCCATCGAGGCGATATTGCTGGTCGGCTTCGCAGGCTTTTCCTCAAATGCAGTTATACGGTCTTCATCATCGACATGCATGACACCGAAGCGGCTGGCTTCCTTCCAATCTACTTCTATACCTGCTATCGTTACATCCGCCCCGCACCGCTTATGATGCTGAAGCATCAGATCGTAGTCCATCGTATAAATATGATCGCCGGAAATGACCAAGACATAGCTTGGATTATATCGCTCAATAAACTCCATATTCTGGTAGATTGCGTTGGCCGTGCCCTTGTACCAGACGCCGCCCTTCTGTTTCACATGCGGAGGAAGAATAGCCATGCCGCCATCGCTGCGATCCAGACCCCAAGGCGTTCCAATGCCCAAATAACGATTGAGCTCAAACGGCTGATACTGCGTCAATACACCTACTGTATCGATACCTGAATGCGTGCAATTGCTTAATGTAAAATCAATAATCCGATATTTCCCGCCGAAATAAACGGCAGGCTTGGCCAAATCCTTCGTCAGCACTCCAAGACGTTTTCCTTCACCCCCTGCAAGCAGCATTGCCAACATTTCTTTACGAGCCATGGACACCAACTCCTTATTCATGAGTGTCCCCCAGAACCTAGATGAGAGAGCAAGGCGATAGCGGGGGAAAATGTGATGAGATGCAACATTTGCAGTCGTGCCCAGCAATCGTATCGCTGACGAAATAAGGTTATCCCTTATCCCCGAGTCCCGGGTTTATATGACTTGTCGTCTATGAAAGAGCGGTTGCAACCCGGCTCTGGCACTCCGATTTGATAGTTGGAGCAGCATTTTGGAGTAGTTGGCTTTAACAACAAACCCTTGCCACATCATAATTAGGATATGACAGATTGTCCGGCAATATGAATATATGCCAGAATAGAACTGGAAGAGAGCTTCCGTCCGTGAGCAGACAAACTATGGAGCTAAAGTGAATAGGAAGCAAAGAGCTGCTTAACTGTGATAAATTCGTATGCGAGAGTTCTACATTTGCGGTGGCCTTGCCATTGAGTGAAATAAAGCTGTAGTGGGGATAATCATCCTGTTATTTGGAAAGCTGCGATTGACAAGGTCTGCTCCTTCCTTTTAAATTGGACAAAAGCGACGGTTGCCTGATTATTTGTGAGGTAAATGGGGCCAATGGCCCCATCTTGCAGCTAGTTATATTATACATCTTTCATAGCCAAATGAAACCTTAAATTGCTGATTTACTGACTGATAGAAGATGAATATGTATTTATTTTATACTGTACGGGTTACGCGATGAATGTAATAATGTTTAGAGCAGTATCCCTTCGTACTGGCGCTTTTTGTACAGTTAATCCATTTACAGTTCGTTACAATTTTCGTTCTACGAGGCCGGATGGTGAGAGGGTCGCCATGACGCATAAGACGCTGATGGTGCATGGAGCATAATTCTCTGGCTTTGACGGGTTTGGTGCAGTTCTCAATGGTGCATTCATTATTCATGGTGTATCTCCTCCGGAATCAAGCCTTTTAAAATATTTCCCTATATATTGATTATTTTAACAAGGAAAGCGACAAGTTATAAAGCGCGCTGAGCGCCCAATAAGCTGCAATAATCGGACAGATAACCATCTATCCGCTAGCTATATGCCTGCTAGGCTTGCGAGTTTAATTAATTAAACACTAGACCAATGTGAAACGGTTGTCGCCGTCCTCTAGCGGCGCGGCGCGTTTCATTCCGAGAAATATAGAGAACGGATAGTATTAGGATATGCTTTCCTATATTTCAAGCGTAAACGGCTGTCTTTGTCCTCTGGCGGCAAAGCTACCGTTTAGCGATGAAATATAAAAATTTATTAGTGTGCAACTTATAAATTCTTATATTTTAAAAATACCTTACATACATGCCGCACTGCTGGCTCAAAGGAGCGAAAACGATTGACGGTTTTTGAAAGAGTGTTTCAAATGATGGACAGTCCTGCTGCTATTATCCGATCTGTAAAGCATTATGGCTTCTTCATGGATGTCAATGAAGCTTTCATTCGCCTAACAGGTCTGGAATATGAATCTTTGATAGACAAGCCGGTAGGCGAGCTGGTAGAGAACTGGTCGCTCAAGCATTTCAAGACCAGCACAAAACGAGAAGGACTGCTCCACACCTGCAAGCCGGGAGGAACGCCCGTCATGGTCGAGCATAACAACCTGAATATGCTTAACGAAGAGCGCCAGGCATTATCACTCATTATACTGACTGATTTGAGCTCCCATCATTGGATTGAACGGCAATTCGAGACGAATACGGTGCTGTTTAGCGGCATTCTCGACGCCAATTATCAGGTGCAGTTTTTGAAAGACCCCTTCCCCGCCTATTTGATAGCCGACGGCCATTTGAATGGAGAATCCTTTCTGGAAATTGTAGCCGAAAGCGAGCATCTGCGCCTGCTACATATTTTGGAGGAAACGCGAAAATTCAAAAAAACAAACCATATTACTGTAAAAACAACCAAAGTCAATGGCGTAGAGCTTGAAGTAAAGATCACATTCACACCTATCTTTGACGGGTTTGGACGAATTAAGGAATACGCCTTTATCGTGCTTGATTTGCAGCCTATTAACACGCATGAGTATATTGATTCCAGCATGCGGCTGAAAATTTGGATGGCAAAACGCGACATAAGCGCAGGCCAGCTCGCAGCTGCCACCGGTATTTCCATCCAGACGATTTCCAAGCTGCGCAATGGAAAAATAAAAATGCCCCAGCGGCTTACCGCTGAACTGATTGCCTCCGAGCTGAAGGTGGACTGCTTAGAGATTTGGCAAAAAATACGCAAATAAGGGATGGTCCCCTTCAGGACCATCCCTTATTTATATACTATTTGTTATTAAGCGGTTCGGCTAGCTGCGCTTTGTCCAGAAAGCTTGTCGGCTCGCCCATGTAATACAGGTGCAGCTCATGCATCGCTCGCGTACAGGCCGTATAAAACAGCTTGCGCTCGTCCTCCCGTCCATAGACTAAGCTTGAAGCATTATACAAAATGACAGCGTCAAACTCCACGCCTTTAGCCAAATAGGAAGGAATAACGACAACCCCCTGCTCGAACGTCGACGTTTCTTTAGCAATTAAGTTTATATCTGGAACGATGGCGGACAAAGCTTCAAAAGCCTGCCTGCTTTCCTCCGCTGTCTTGCCAATAACGGCAATCGAGCTATTGCCTTGTTTCTTGAGCGCCTCGATACGCTGGGCAATTTGCTTCGTCAGCTCTTCCTCGCCAGCAATAGCGGTAATCGTTGGCCATGGACCGCTGCGGTTGAACGGAATAATCCGCTCCCCGCCCGCAATAAAGCTGCTAGTAAATTCAGAAATTTGGCGGGTTGAGCGATAGCTCCTCTCCAATACGACGCGCTCGGTTTCCTGCTCCTCATACATGCCCGACAAGGCATGAAAGCTGTCGCCGACTACAGCATGGGCGAAAATCGACTGGTTCAAATCGCCAAGCGCCGTAATTTTGCTGCTCGGGAATATTTTCTTTAAATAATGGAATTGGAACGGCGAATAATCCTGCGCTTCATCGACGAACAAATGCTTAACCGACGTATTCGTCTGGAAGCCCTCAAGCAGCTCCTTCAAATATAAATAAGGCGTGGCATCCTCATAAAATAATTCCTTACGCGCCAGCTTCTCCGCCGTGCCTTCGCAGATCGCAGCCCAAAGCTGCGGATATTCACCCTCATGCTTGTTTGTTTCATGAAACAGCTGGCGATACACCTCCGGCATATCCAGAAACTTAAGCCGTTTTACCCGGCTGCGCAGGCGCTTAAAGCGCTCCTGTACAATGATTGCCGCCAGACGGTCGCTCTCCCGCTTATGGTCATCGAAGGAATTTTGCGTAAATCCTTCCTTATCCAGCAGCTCGCTGTAAACTGTATTATACGTTTCGTTATCGAGCAGTTCCATCTCTTCTTCTACCCAGCGCTTGCCCCGCTCCTCGCGCCCGAGGCGGGTCAGCTCCTTGAGCAGCCACTCGGCGGTCATGCGCAGACGGTTCGGAATCGGATGAGAACGATTTTGGCTGTAAAAATGCTCGTGTATTGCCTCGGCTGTAATTAACGTGCGGCCGCGGAACTTCATCGCCCGAAAGCGCAATCCCTTCTCGCCAAGTGAAGCGGCATACCGATCAATCAGCCCAATAAAAGCAAGGCTTGATTTGTAGCGAATCCCTTCAATGCGTGCATCATATTCGCTGCCATGAGCGGCAGAGAGCGTATACTCCAATTGGGAGAATGGGTCCTCCAGATCAAAGGTTTGAACAAGGCGATGCTCCAAATACTGCTGATACGTCGTCTGCTGCATATTTTGCTCGCCGAGCTCCGGCAGTACGGTTGCGACGTAGCTGTTAAACATCGGATTTGGCGAAAAAAGGACGATTTGATCGGCATTCAATGTACCGCGATAGCGATAGAGCAAATAAGCTACCCGCTGCAAGGCAGCTGAAGTTTTACCGCTTCCCGCCGCTCCTTGAACGAGCAGCAGGCGAGCCCGCTCATTGCGGATAATTTGATTTTGCTCGCGCTGAATCGTCGCCACAATGCTTTTCATTTGCGAATCCGACTGCTTGCCTAGCACTGCTTGCAGTATTTCATCGCCAATCGTTACGCCCGTGTCGAACATGCCTTCAATTTCGCCCTGACGAATAATATACTGGCGCTTCAGCGTCATTTCTCCGGAAATTTGCCCACCTGGCGTCTCATATTTTGCAGGTCCCGGCGAATAATCGTAATAGAGGCCGGAAATAGGTGCACGCCAGTCATAAATTAAGTAGTTGGCTCCGCTTTCGTCGAGCAGGGAACCTACCCCCAAATAAATCGGCTCAATCGCCTCGCGGCTCTCGCCATCCTCTACAAAATCAATGCGGCCGAAATACGGCGACTGTGCCAGCTTCTTCAGCAGCCCCAGCTGCTCCATTGCCACGCGGCGCGTCCGTTCCCGTTCCGACAGCAATTCAGCCTGCTGCTTCAAGCTGGCATGCGTCTCCGCAGATTCGGCAGAATCCTCAAAGTTGACCGTTACGTCATCCCAGAAATTTTTACGAATGTCTACAATGTCCTCGCGCAGATCTCCAGCCTGATCCTGCAAGCCGTCGATTTGCTCCTTGACCCACTTCGTTACCCGATTAACTCGCAGCTGTTCCTGTTCAAGCTCATAATTCGGCATCATAGGTCACGCTCCTTTATATATAAAAGTAGTACTTCCGCAATTGTATAAATAAGAAATAAATATTGCCCGTCTTAAAACAAGCGATTATAATGGCAAAGGCAGAAATATAATCATACATGCTGCATCGCAGCAAAGCAAGCCGCGGTTCGTAAACTCCCGCGTTATCAAAACTAGGAGGTTTTTTTCACATGTTCAACTTGTGGTTCGGCGTTCTTTTTATGCTCGCCCACTTCACGCTTTTTCTCATTTCCTACCGATTATTCGGCAAAGTCGGCATCTTTGCCTGGATTGGCATGGCGACCGTTGTCGCCAATATTCAAGTCGTCAAAACCGTTGATTTGCAATTCGGTACGCTGGCCATCGTTATTACGCTCGGCAATACGATGTATGGCACCATCTATTTGGCATCCGACCTGCTCAACGAGAAATATGGCGAAGCCGATGCCAAAAAAGCGGTCTGGTTCGGGTTCTTCACCTTAATCGCCTCAACCATTATTATGCAGATGGCGCTGCTGTTTAATCCAGCCGAGCCCGGTGTGGAGGCGCAAGCAGCGCTTCAGACCATATTCGGCATGCTGCCGCAAATTGCCCTTGGCAGCCTATGCGCCTATTTTGTCAGCCAATTTCTTGATGTGAAAATTTATTCACTGCTCAAGCGGCTGTTTCCAGCCCGCAATCAGCTGTGGATACGCAATAACGGCAGTACGATTATTAGCCAATTCGTCGATTCGCTTATCTTTTGTACGATCGCCTTTGCAACTGAATATGAGTTCGATGTGTGGATGTCGATCTTCCTGTCCACCTATGTCATTAAGTTTCTGGTGTCCGTCTGCTCGACGCCGTTTCTATATGCAGCGCGAAGCTTCACGTTCAAGAAAGAATCGATTTAAGTCCGTAATGCAAGGTGAAACGGCTGTCGCCATCCTTTGGCGGCGCGGCGCGTTTCATTCCGAGAAATATAGAGAAAGGATTGCGCTAGGATATCCTTTCCTATATTTCAAGGTGAAACGGCTGTCGCCATCCTTTGGCGGCGCGGCGCGTTTCATTCCGAGAAATATAGAGAAAGGATTGCGCTAGGATATCCTTTCCTATATTTCAAGGTGAAACGGCTGTCGCCATCCTTTGGCGGCAGGCGTACAAATAACCTCCCTTCTGCCGGGAGGTTATTTGTACGCCGCGGCGCATTTTATTTATAAAAGCCGATGTCATCCAGCATCACTCGGCCAGGCGCTCCGGAAAAATAAAACATTATCCGCTTAATTTCCGTTCCAGATGGCCAGCCGCCTGCCTCGGCAAACCGTGCCACTGGCAAGCTGTAGGTTTGAAACACCGATTCCATGCTCGCTTTATATTTCCCCTCTTTCATTCGCTTCTCAAGCCAAGGGACAATAGTAAACTGCGTTTCGAAGGGCAGCGGAATATCGTTAAAGCTGGATAATGGCAAGCGTACCGCCTCACCATGGGCAGGCACAAGCTCGAGCTCGATTTGAGGTACAGCTGCCGCATCACCCGCATTCTCCACGCCCGTATTTTCCATTGAAAAGCTGAACGTATCCAGCCCTTTGGAAACGACAGCCTCGCTATACGTCGCTGCAAGCTCCAACGTATACGTGGCAGCAGCGTCCCATTCCAGCACAGCGCCTCGCGAGCCCTTGTTACGATTGTCGCGGTCCTTCGCTTCCGACTCCTCCCATACGTTGAAGCCTTCGGCGCTCAGCTTGCCTCCGCTCGGCAGAGTCAGCTTGTCCACATCCTCTTCATAACGCGCTGCCGCGAGGAAGGAAGCATCCTCGTATCTGCTCACATAGTCGCTGGAGGAAGGGAGCCAGTCCCGCGCCGCTCTGTTATTTTCGAACAATGGCTTATAAGCCTCGTTGCCGTGCAGCGTCGCTTCCAGAAAAGCCGCGACATACACTTTAGCTGCCTGCTGCTGCTCCGCCTGCGTCATCATGTTGTGCTGATTGAGAAACAGGCCGCCAGGAACCCGCTCATCCATCATGCCCCAATCGGAATTAAAGCGGCTGTGGTTCGCCTCGGACATATACAGCGACGCTTTAAAATACGGCGAGCCCAGCGTAAAGCTGGTGCGAATATACTGCCTGTCCCCGTAAAAGCTGTTGACGTCGCCATCCCTTGCGCCTTGCAGCGTCAAATAGCTGACATCTTTAAGCCGCGCCGATGCTTTGTCTACCTCCTTATCCGTCGGGGCCAAAGCGACAACCGAAGCAAAATCGACCTCGGCGATGCTGGCAAGCCCTTCATCCTTCGCAAACCATCGCTTGTAATCCACTGCCATCGCTACCGCTTGGCCGCCGCGTGAATGCCCAATGAAAGAAACCTTGGAAAAATCCACTTTGCTATAAAAGGGATTATCCGTCAGCGTGCTGAACGACTGGATTTGCTGAATATGCTTGAGCATAATCCATGCCCGCATTTTCATATCCTGCTCGGGTATGCCCGACCAGACCGAATAATTAAGAAAGTTTTCATCTACCGATATCGCGATAAACCCCCGGCTCGCAAGCAGCTCGCCCAAATAAGCATAGCCTGCATCCGAAAACTCCTCCATTAAATGGTTGCCATGCACCATGAGCACAAGCGGGAACGCTCCATCCCCTTCCGGCATCCACACTCTCGCATTTAAAGGAAGCTCGCTTTGGTCAAAGCCCCAAAACTGCTGCTTGAGCCATGTCCACTTTTTAATGTAAGCCGATGCATCTACGGAAGTCGTTAACAGCTCCGTCTCCTTGGCGTATTCGCTGCGCTGCTTGTCACTCCCGCTCCCGTAGGTAAAGGTGCGATAGCTGTAACCGCCCGGCAATGCCGGATTTTCCGCATCAATGGATGCAACCGGCAGCGCGTCTTCCAGGCTCATATCCAAGGCACCATCCGCAGATGAATCGTATGACCCCATATCTGCGGCAGGCGCTGCATCATCAGAAGCTCCGCGTAATTGATTCGCTGCAACGTTTATTAATAGTGCTCCTGCTACAACAATGCCTGCTATGGCGAGCCCTCTGCCGCGCAGCTTTAGTATTTGCCCGAGCAGCATGCCTGCAAGCGCGCCACAAATGGCATACGCCGCTGCAAATAATGCTGACATAAGCAAGCCAAATTCAGAATAATAAAAAATGAAATAAGCTTCTAACCCCACATATAGAAAATACCCGGCAAACAAGCGGGGAACCGGTACAAAAACTAGCGTTAGCAGTACTGAGCATAGCTGCGCAGCTGCATACAAGGCCACCGTATTAATCAACACAAAACCGCCGATGTCCACAAGCGCCCCAAGACCCGTCGGCATGCCCAGCGCAACTAGCACCATCGCAAGCGTTCCGAATATCACCAGCCCCGCCGAGCCATGGTGGAACAGCGGCCTGTCATAGGCGAGCCGCTGCTGCATCCGCGCCTTTAACCACTGGGCCAACCGCTGCCGTCTCGGAATCTTCGGTGGCGGCACAATGCCTAACGGCCCCAATGCTGTATTCACTTGCGATCAGCTGCCTTTATAAAAAGCCAATTGCGGTTTTCGCGCTGTTCAATTTCTACAGGCACACCGAAAAAGTCGCTCATGCGCGCCGATGAAAGCACCTTGCTCGTATCCCCAGCTTCAAAAACCCGGCCATCCTTGATCAGCAGCGTCTGATTGAAGCAAGGCAAAATTTCCTCCACATGATGCGTCACATATATAATAGTCGGCGCGTCCGGCTGCTGTGCCACCTGATGGATCATCTCCAGCAGCTGTTCTCTCGCAAACACATCAAGCCCGGTACAAGGCTCGTCCAAAATAAGCAGCTTAGGCGCAGCCATCAGCGCCCTTGCAATGAGCACCCGCTGGCGCTCACCCTGCGAGAGCGTGCTGTACGTGCGGTTCATCAAAACTTCACAGCCGAGATTGCGCATCAGGGAAATCGCCTGCTCTTCATCCTCCTGCAGCGCTTGATCATACAGCCCTATCGTCGCAAATTTTCCGCTTAAGACGATTTTGAAGGCGGTATCCTGACCATACAGCTTCTGCTGAAGCGATGTGCTGACCCAGCCTATGCTTTTGCGCAGCTCACGCAAATCGTATTCGCCAAATTTATGCCCCAGCACTGCTACAGAACCTGTCGTTGGCCAAATATAGCCGTTAATCATATTTAAAAGCGTCGTCTTCCCGGATCCGTTAAGACCTAGCAAACACCAGTGCTGACCCGCCTCAACCTGCCAATCAATCCCCTGAAGGACGACTTTTTCTTCCCGTTCCCAAGTTATGTTATGAATGTCTATGATCATTGTTCTCATCCTCCCATGTAGTCTAAATTATATGTAAATTGGCTCTAACATTCAATCCTTCCACAGCACGCGCCTGCTGGGATGACCTTATGCCTCCCCCCGAAATGAGCAATGTGGACGGGAACATGGTACAATAATAGCAGCAAGAATGATATTAGGAGTGATGGATCGCATGCAGCGAGATATGATGAAGCAATGGGCGCACTTTTTTTTAACGTATAAATTCGCCTTGGATGAAGTGGAGACGAAGCTGAATATTTTAAACGAGGAATTTCAATTTATTCATGACTACAACCCGATTGAGCATGTCAAAACGCGGATTAAAAATCCCGAAAGCGTCATGGACAAGCTCCGCCGCAAAAATATGGATATTAATTTGGAAAATGCGAAAGAGCACATTCGAGATATTGCTGGCGTCCGGGTTATCTGTTCTTTCTCCACTGACATTTATCAAATATTGGAAATGATCAGCCAGCAAACCGACGTTAAAGTAATTGAAGTGAAGGATTATGTGCTCAATCCGAAGCCAAATGGCTATAAGAGCCTGCATCTTATTGTAGAAATTCCCGTCTTCCTGACGAACCGCATTGAAAATGTGCTGGTAGAAATTCAAATCCGCACGAGCGCGATGGATTTCTGGGCCAGCCTAGAGCACAAAATTTACTACAAATATAATGAAGGCATTCCACCGGAAATTCAACAGCAGCTGAAGGAATCCGCCGACATGATCAATTTGCTCGATAAACGCATGCTCGCTCTGAATCAAGAGGTACTTAAGCACCGTGAATTTGCGATAGAATAATCGCAAAAAAAAAGCCTCCGGCACCGCTGCATAAGCGGTATCCGGAGGCTTTTTTTCAAGAAGATACAGGTGATGCATCGTTCGGTTGAATCATATAAGGTCAGGTTATGGCCCGGTACAATGGAATAATAACAACAGCGAGCACAAAGGCGATTAGGCCAATTGTGACTGCCCATGATCCAAGTCCCTTCGCTCCTTGACGGTACGCGACAAAGCCGAGCACCGCTGCGGCTGCACCCATAAGCGCAGGCCATAAAAACCAGGAAACGATCGCAAACACCAATCCGACCCAGCCCAGCGCAGTGCCTCCGGTGCTCTCCCTTACCGTATCCTCGCCTTCACTTTTGCTTTCGCTGCGCGGAACATAAGATACGGGAACAGGTACTCCAGCGGCAAATTCCCCTGCCATTTCTTCATTAATATTACGGCTTTCATGGTTTATTTCTTCATCGGATAACAATGCTCTATGATGACGCTCTTCCAACGCTGCTTCGTGGTTTTGCTCCTTCTCCCCATGACTGCTGCTTTCCGTTTCATCCCAGCGTTCCATTTGGGATCACCTCCACATTTAAGCTTTGTCTTTCGCTTCCAACGATTTTAGCCCAAGGCTTCTGCACCTGACAGCCATCCCCAGCTGCCTTAGCGCGCTTTAAAGGTATGGCAGCATGTTGCAGACGACTTCGCCGCCTGGTCCTGATGCTGCAAGCCTAACTCTTCAGCGGCAAATTCAGATCCAAAATCGGCACTTGCATGCTGGTCAATATCAATCGCAATGGAATCGGCGCCACAGTTATTTCCTTCTGACCAAAACGTGCAATTCGATACGCTGCATGATACGCCCTTTGGCATAAAAAAATCACCTCCGCTATCAAGTTTCCCTGAACGGAGGTGATTCATTCTGCCTTATTTTTGCCCCTGCATCCGGCGCTGGGTCATATAGTCTGTTTCATAATAAGCAAGCTCATCGCGCAGCTCTTCGTAAATTTTGGATAAAGACAAAACGATGTCGCGTGCTTCTCGAACAGGCTTGAACAAGAAGCGAATGGCGTCTTGACCTGTGTAAGCGTAGCGGCCATCTTCGGAATAACATTCATTTTTAGGATAGAAGAAGGCATTCACACATTGATGGTACACTTCGTACAAGGCACGTTCTGCAAAATCGTTATCAAAATTGGGGCGTCTGAGCAATACTCCCAGCTTTTCAACCGAGACCTCAGAAAACACCAACAAATGTCTCAAATCGGATAGCAGGCCTTTGTAAAAATTTTGCGCCTCGTCACTGCTTTGCTCCGCTTTCAGCTGTACGAGCGAATAGTGATTCAAAAATGGCTCCAATTGATTCACGGCTTCTTTAAGTTTAATACGGGTTGTCTCACTAAGTGGTTTGACATTAGTCGCTGGCATAGGTAGTTCCCCTTTCTTCAATCCAAACAAGCTTAAACGTTGCATGATCATAAAACTCTAGGCATCAACATAGTACCACAAATTACTTGCAGATGGTACTGGAGAAACGCCGATTGTGCCGCATATTTTCTGGATTTAAAAGCGAACCTATACATCAAACAGGCTCATGCTGTTATTCCAGCTGTCATTTAATGGAGGTTCGCGCAAATGAAAAAGAAATGGATTGGCGTCTTTACCGTGCTTGTAGCGGCCACGCTGCTAATTCCAACTGCACCTTTGTTTCTACCCCAAGGCAAGAAACCCGCTGCACCGGTCAAGAGCTTGTCTGTCGATCAGGAAAAGCAGCATAAGCTGCGCACGCTCAATCGCGATATGGAGGCCACTTCTTTTCTGTGCGTCTCCGAATGCACCAAAGAATTTTATAAGTTGATGGACACGAGCCAAGCTGGCAAAGCCGGAAAAACCGTGTCAGCCAAGCCCGTTATCAGCATGATGGACATGCATAAGCATATGTCCTACATCCGCTTGATGAACGGAGAGCGCAGCGTGCAGCGCGGGGCCATTCCATCAGATTCCGGCAAAAACGAAGTAGAAGCGGCCGCGGCCGCTGTCAAGCAGGGCAAGTCCTACGAATCTAAGCCGTTTGTCAATAAAAGCGGCAGCCGTTTCATCGTGCTCGGCGTTCCCCATAAAAAATACCGCGGCATGGGTGTCGTCGGCGTCATCAAGCAGGATATTGTCACACAGGTGGAGCGCCATCAGAAGCGCAATTTGCGGCTCGTCCCTTATCCGAACGAAGGCAATTACCGCATTGAGTCGGTTATTCCGAATACAAACCGTGATACAACGGTTCGGACCGGTGAAGACAATGGCAATGCCAGCCATTACCATGTGAAGGATGTTGTGGTCCATTTTGCCGAGAAGGTAACCGATGAGCAGCTTGAAAAAATGAAGCAATCCATTAACGCTGTTTCCGTCAACCAAATTAATCAGATTGATAATACCTATGTGTTCCGTTCCAAAAATATGGAAGCGAAGCAAATGAATGAATATTTCAGCCGCTCCTGGAAAACGGAATATGTGGAGCCTCACTATTTATATATGACGAATGAAACAAATAATGACGGCGACAGCGGGGATGTCATTCCTAATGATGCGCTGTATGCCAAATACCAGTGGAATTTGCCTTCCATTGAAACAGAGAAAGGCTGGAAGCTGTCCCGAGGCAATGATCAAGTCATTGTAGCGGTGCTGGATACCGGTGTTCAATTGGATCATCCTGATCTGCAGGGCAAGCTGCTGGATGGCACCAACATTGTCGACAGCGAGGCTGCGCCAGATGACGATGTCGGTCATGGTACCCATGTAGCTGGCATCATCGGTGCGTCCGTCAACAATGGTGAGGGCGTAGCTGGCTTATCCTGGTACAACAAGGTGATGCCGGTCAAGGTGCTTGACAGCAGCGGTGCTGGCTCGACCTACTCTGTCGCTCAAGGGCTGATCTGGGCGACTGACCACGGCGCCAAGGTCATTAATATGAGCCTCGGCAATTATGCGCAGGCGGATTTTCTGCATGACGCGATTAAATATGCGTACGATCATGACGTTGTGCTGATTGCAGCCAGCGGCAATGACAATACCGATCGACCGGGCTATCCGGCTGCTTACCCGGAAGTATTCGCTGTTGCGGCAACGGATTCCGCACAGAAAAAAGCTTCTTTCTCCAACTATGGCGATTATATTGATGTGGCTGCACCGGGAGACAGCATTGCCAGCACGTATCCTGGCGGTCAATATGCGGCACTCTCCGGCACCTCGATGGCAAGTCCGCATGTTGCGGCATTAGCCGGGCTCATTCGCTCCGTCAATCCGGATTTGACGAATGAGGAAGTGATGGAAATTATGCGCAAATCGGCCGTCGATTTAGGCGACCCAGGGAAGGATGTTTATTTTGGCTACGGGGAAATTGACATTGACCGTGCGCTCAAAGCAGCAATGAACTTTAATACTGCGCTCCAGACGTACCCGGACAAGACGAAAAACCGTCTGAATTCCATTACGCGCAAATACGAGAAATAAGCTGCCGGGAGACTGACTAGGCACGGTCATGGCAATGGCGCAATGTCTGCTTGTAATCGGGCTGGCATAAAGGATTAAAAGCATGGCATTGAAGCAGCTCGTCCGCTCCCAACCATGCTCTTTTTATCCTATTCCTATTCCTAACGTTTGGTGCTAAAACAGCTTCATCTGCTCGATCAAAACAGGGTTGAGCTCCTCTGCCTTCACCCCATATGGCGCAAAAAACTCGCCGACCAATCGGCGATGGCAATAGCGATGGTCATGGCAAAAACAGATCAGCACCACATGGCTGCCCTCCAGCAGCATGCGGTAAACTTGGCGAAGCGCCTCCAGCTTGCGATCAAATTGCAGCTCCGCAGCAAAACGTTCTTCATATTTCGGCCACCATGCGAAATCCGCCTCTTCTTTTCGTCCATCCAGCGAAAACTGGAATAAATCCTGCGACGGCGCCAACGCTTGGTACATGGCAACACCTTCAATATTTATCTCCGATCGCGTAATCATCAGCTTTGTCGCTGCGAAATTTATTTTTTTCAAGCCATTTAAATTGCTCGTATACAACTTGCCTGAAGGCAGCATGTGAATCAACCTCCTATGAAAATGCAAAAAAGAGATGCAGGGCCGTTAACTCCCGAAGGAACGTCCACTAACATCTCTATAATCGCAAATGACGATTTGTTCATTTAAGTTCGTTGCGGAAAGTTTGCCGTAAGCCGGGTTCTGTACTTTCAGTGGTGCAAACGGTGACGACCCTCCCACTAAGAAAGCGACAATCATCTATCTACGCCGCCTATTGCTAAGCGGCTCCAGCAACCAACCCGGACGTGCCTCAGGCTAAGGCCGCAGCTCGAAGCTGCAACGTCCTCTCGGTCTTGCTCCAGATGGGGTTTACCAGGAATACAGTCACCTGTACTCCTCGTGGTCTCTTACACCACGGTTCCACCCTTGCCTGTGCTGGCACGAAGCCAGCCATCGGCGGTCCATTTCTGTGGCACTATCCTTCAGCTCGCGCTGACTGGACGTTATCCAGCATCCTGCCTTGCGGAGCCCGGACTTTCCTCTCGCGGCAACAAGGCCGCCAGCGATTGTCTGTCAAACTTTCCGGTGCATCAATCAGTATACAAGGTATTGGCGTAAAGCTCAAGCTTGAATTGCTTATTAATAAATGGAACGCTGTATATATCCTGGAGCTATGCTGCAAAAAAAAGCAATTTTACTCCCTTTTATACAAATTGGAAAGGCTCGGTATGGATGACAGAGGCGAACGCCTTCGTGTCCGATTTGCGCGACTGCAGCTGCACATTAAGCCAATCGGCTGTGCGCTGCTTCATAATTTTTTCTACATTATGGCCGGGATCAATAATAGCGATGCCCGCAGCGAGTGCATCATGAGCGGTATGATAGTCAATATCGCCTGTAATAAGCACATCGGCACCAGCAAAAATCGCATGGCGTACGTAGCGCGCACCTGATCCGCCCAGCACAGCCACCTTGCGTACTTCACGGTCAGCATCCCCTACTACGCGAACAACGGGCACCTCGAATGCCTGCTTCACGCGCTCTGTAAGCTCTGCCAGCGTTACAGGCTCGCTCAGCTTGCCTGCTCTGCCAAGCCCAACTGAACGCCCGGTTAAGTCGATTTCGTACAAATCATAAGCTACCTCATCGTAAGGATGGGCTTTCAGCATCGCCTGTACAGCTTTGCGCTTCAGGCTGTCAGGGACAACGACCTCAAGACGGACCTCTGCTGTTTTTTCCAGCTTGCCATGAGTCCCAATATACGGCGTCGTTCCTTCCCCAGGCAAAAACGTTCCCGTCCCTTCGGTTATAAAGCTGCAGCGGCTGTAATCGCCAATCTGGCCGCCTCCGGCGCTCCAGATCGCTTCCAGCACCTTTTCCTCATGACCTTTGGGCACGAACACAACGAGCTTGTTCCATTGGTCTGTATGCACTTCCTCCAGACATACGCGCCCTTCCGGCTTGATGCCAACCAAATCAGCCATCCAATCGTTAATGCCGCCATCTGTTACGTCCAGATTGGTGTGGGAAATATAGACGGCAATATCATTTTTGATCAGCTTCTCATACAGCTTTCCTGCTGGCGTAGACGTGTCAAGCTTGGAAAGCGGGCGAAAAATAATCGCATGATGGGCAATAATCAGCTCTGCCCCCGCAGCAATCGCTTCGTCCACAACCTCGTCCGTCACGTCGAGAGCAACGAGAATATGGCTGATGGGCTTAGCCAGCGTTCCTAGCTGCAGCCCGATTTTATCATTTTCTACCGCATAATGCTTTGGAGCCAGCTGCTCCATTATTTGCACGACGGTGTGTCCATTGGCAAGCATGCGAGCACCTCCTTCATAATCGTCATTTCATGACGCAGCTGCGCTAGCTTTCCGGCTGCTTCCGGCTGCTCTGAAAGGGACAGGCTTTGACAGACGCGGTCCAGCTTTTCAAGCTCCGCCTGCCATTTTTGATGGAAAACGGGAATCGGCTTGCGCAGCAAAAAAGGCCCCAGCCGCACAAGCAGAGCAAAACGGATCTCCTCCGGCAAGGAGTCTGGCAATAAAGAGATGTCATAAACGTCAGCGTTATGCTCCTTGCTCTCCTGATCGCTTTGCTTCTGCGCATGGAGAACCTCGTAAATCTTTCCGTCTTCCTCCATAATCGTTTCGGCAAGCAGCGACCAGCCATGCTCAAGCAGCCAGCTTCTGACCCGGTCCTCGCCCACATTAGGCTGCAGCACCAGTTCTTTGACGCCTTCGAGCTTGCCGGCCTGATAGCCCGCCTCCAAAATATCGCTCATTAATGCGCCGCCCATCCCCGCAATCGTAACCGTGTCAACTTCCAGCGGCTCGATTACGGACAAGCCGTCTCCCTGGCGTACATCGAGCTTGTGAAGCAGCCCAACAGCCGCTCCCTGCCTGCGAGCCGCATCAAACGGTCCTTTATTAAGCTCTCCAGCAATCGCCGTAGGCACAATCCCTGCTTGCAGCAAATATACCGGCAGCTGCGCATGATCTGATCCTATATCAGCTATGCGCGAGCCCTCTGTTACATAACCCGCAATCGTTTGTAATCGGTTAGAAAGTTTCAACATTAAGCAACCCACACTATCCATTTTTTTCTCATCGCGAACAATAATACGCCGCCTAAGGCGATTTTAATAAGCAGCTGCAATTGCAGCCAATCTGTCTCCATCGTAAACAGCATCGCATACAGCTCCGGCATAAACCATACCAAAGCGCATGTTACGAACAATACAGCCGACACCGGCTTCGACCATTGATGCACAAACCAGCTGGCCCAGCCGAACAAGCCTGACAGCGGCAGCCAATAAAGCTGAATGCCATACCATGCCGGGGAGTCAGTCAAACGTGACAGCAGCCATGCATATACGAGCAGGGAAGCAACCCAGCCGCATAAATGCAAAATATGAATGCGAGCGCTGATGCCATAGACGATCCAAAAAACAGCACAGAACCCAAGCAGGCTAGCCTGCCAGTACCAGTCCTCGATGCCATGGAATTTTAGTATGTACATTCCTGCTCCAAGCATGAGCAGCATGCCTACCCCGCCAATTACAAGGCCAGTAGCTTCATTTCGTTTGCGTACCCGCTGGGAAATAATGAGAGAAATAACGACCGCCGCAGCGACGACCCCAATTTGCAATAAAGGATGAAAAGCGTTAAAATAAAGCACAACCAAGGAAATTAAGGTAAAAAAACCAAAAGTAAGGAGCCATTGTTTTCCCGATGCCTGCCCAACGGCCATGACCGCCTTACCGATTCCGCGCGAAGAAGCTTGCCTTCTTTTAGGATCTTCCTCTTGATCGGGATCCACATATAAATTAAGCAGGAAATCGCAATACTGCTGCGGCAGAAGCTTGCTTCTGCTCCAATAATCGATCTCTTTAACAATGGTCTGCCGACGCTCTTCATTCATTATGGGCTTATTCCTTTCAAGGGAACTTTATACCAACTTGTATTTTGAAAAAAAAGACCTTGCTGCTCGTTCATGCAGAAAGGTCCGATCGGGTAAAACATTATAGCCTGAATCGTGTTGTCAAACCTGCTTACCGTTCTAAGACACGATTTATTCGAGAAAATCCTTCAAGCGTTTGCTGCGGCTCGGATGACGCAATTTGCGCAGAGCCTTCGCCTCAATTTGCCGTATCCGCTCACGCGTTACGCCAAACACCTTGCCTACTTCTTCCAGCGTTCTTGTACGTCCGTCATCAAGACCGAAACGCAGACGCAATACGTTCTCTTCACGCTCGGTAAGCGTATCGAGCACATCCTCAAGCTGTTCCTTCAGCAGCTCATAAGCAGCTGCATCCGCAGGAGCAAGCGCCTCCTGATCTTCAATGAAATCACCAAGATGCGAATCGTCCTCTTCACCAATCGGCGTCTCAAGCGATACAGGCTCCTGTGCGATCTTCATAATTTCCCGAACTTTTTCCGTGCTCAGCTCCATCTCGGCAGCAATTTCTTCCGGTGATGGCTCGCGGCCCAGCTCTTGCAGCAATTGACGAGATACACGGATCAGCTTGTTGATCGTTTCCACCATATGGACTGGAATCCGAATCGTCCGCGCCTGATCGGCAATCGCCCGTGTAATCGCTTGGCGAATCCACCATGTCGCATACGTACTGAATTTAAAGCCCTTCAAGTGGTCAAACTTCTCAACCGCTTTAATCAGACCCATATTGCCCTCTTGAATCAAGTCAAGGAACAGCATGCCGCGTCCTACATAACGCTTGGCAATACTGACCACGAGACGTAGATTCGCTTCAGCCAGTCTGCGCTTAGCTTCCTCGTCGCCATTCTCGATTCTGCGTGCGAGTTCAATTTCGTCGTCAGCAGAAAGCAGCGGCACACGTCCGATTTCTTTCAAGTACATACGGACAGGGTCATTAATTTTAATGCCTGGCGGAAGCGCCAAATCATCATCAAAATTAAAGTCGTCCTGTTCTCTTTCCTGCTCTTCTCCACGATTATCAAGCGGATTATGACGCTCCTCATCATTTTCGTTGAGAACCTCAATCCCTTGATCATCCAGTTGCTCGAAAAACTCGTCTATCTGCTCCGGATCCTGGTCGAAAGGCGACAATTTCTCCATAATCTCTTTATAAGTTAGGGAGGATCTCTTCTTACCCTGTTCAATCAGCTGGTCCTTGACCTGATCCAGCTTTTGTTCAGCTTCCAATCCAGTATGCTGATCATTCGCCATATTCCGACTCCCTCCTCCCTAGAAACCCAGGCCTCTATCGTCCTTTAAGCTGTCTCTCTAGGGCATTAATCTCAGTGTGCATTTGCGCGGCTAACATATAATCCCCGGCACGTTCTGCCTGTACCGCTTCTTCCTTCTTAAGCTCAAGTTCCCTAAATGCGGGCACCTTGCTAATATCCTCGATATCAGCGGCTAATATGTCCTCGTCAAAAGGAACATCTTCCATCATTGAAATGGCTGCCGCTGCTCTCTCCAGGCGTTCATCCTGAAGCGAACCAATAAAGCGTCCGACATCTGGATCATGATCCTGCGCATAAAATGCGTACAAATAAGCAGCAAGCGCTGCATGATCCTCCACATTGAACGCTTCGCCAAGCCTGTCGTGCACCGCGAGCGCCGCTTCCCGGTCACGCATCATGACATGGAGCAGACGCCGTTCCGCCTTGATGTATGCGGGCAGCAAGGATGGAGGGCCCGAACTACGGCGATTTTCATTCCTACCATTATTCCACGAATTATCGTTATTATCCCCTTGCGGCTTCTTTTTTTGCAGCTCCAGCACTTTAGCTT
The DNA here is from genome assembly GCF_059383755.1 of Paenibacillus sp. JT22N15. Classification (NCBI taxonomy): domain Bacteria; kingdom Bacillati; phylum Bacillota; class Bacilli; order Caryophanales; family Paenibacillaceae; genus Paenibacillus; species Paenibacillus sp. JT22N15. The sequence continues at coordinate 118,921 of NZ_JBXENV010000001.1, forward strand.
GGCAGTCCTGCTTCAAAACGTCAAGTGGGAAATTAAACTCGCGGGACAACTCCTGTAAGTAAACCTCGCGTTCAATAGCGGAATCAAGATCTGCAACAATGCCAGCCGCTTCGAGCAAATAGTTTTTCCGGCCCTCTTCTGTTAGCAGTATATGGTTTTTCCTTGAATATATAAGCTTAAATTTTGTAGTGGTTGCCGCTCCGTCGATTGCTTCCCTAAGGAACGTATCCGGGCCGTATTCCTCAATATACTCATCGGGATCCTTGCCCTTCGGCAAAATAGATACTCTGACTCTAAGCTTGGCCTTCTCGAGCATCGGAATGGATTTCAAAGCAGCTGCTTGTCCGGCATCATCGCCGTCATAGCACAGGATAATCTCCTCCGCCTGCCTTCCGAGTATGGCACAATGCTCCTCAGTCAATGCTGTACCCATCGTGGCAACACCATTATTTACGCCTGCACTCCAGGATTTTATAACATCCATATACCCTTCAAACAGAACAACCTGTTTGCTCTTGCGAATAGCTGGTCTTGCATGGTGCAGATTGTAAAAAACTCGGCTCTTCGTGAACAGCATCGTCTCCGGGGAATTCAAATATTTAGGCTGACCGTCACCGATTACCCTTCCGCCGAAAGCGATCACCTTGCCATCACGATCCCATATCGGAAACATGATGCGGCTCCTGAAACGGTCGACATGACCGCTGCCGTCATTTTTAGCCGATAACAAACCGCCCTTTTCCATTAAAACTGGGTCAAAATTTCTTGCGGTTAAAAATCGGTTAAGCGTGTCCCATTGGTCCGGCGCATACCCTATCATAAAATGGTCGATCTGCTTTTCCCTGAGACCTCTATCAAGCAAATAGTCTTTAGCGATTTTGCCATGCTGTGTATTATTCAATAGATAGTTATACAATTTCGCTGTCAACTGATGAGCTTCAATAATGGCTAAGCGGTCTAAGTCAACTTCTTCGCGCTGACCGCCCTCGGCGCCCGTCCAGGTTACAGGCATTCCTGCTTCCTCAGCGAGCACTCTGACCGCCTCTGGAAAAGAGTAGCCTTCGATCTCTTCCACGAATCGTATGACATGTCCGGTCTTACCGCAACCGTAACAATGGAAAATTTGCAGCTCTGGCGTGACCGTAAACGATGGGGTCTTCTCAGAGTGGAAAGGGCATAACCCTTTCATATATTTGCCGTGCTTCGTGAGATGAACATACTTCCCGACTGTCTCTACGATGTCATAATGACGGCGTACCGCATCTATGACCTCCTCCGGTATTTTATTACCGTATGTCATCGTTCATCACCTTCATCCTAAGTAACACGTAAATAATATTCGCTAAATGTCATGTTTCTCCTGCTCGCTTTGCAAAACTTTTGTCATCTTTTGTTGAAATCGATCTCGATCTTCCGTTGTCATAGCTTTCGGGCCCTTGGATTTACCGCCGCTGCGCCTGCGTTTAGCTTGTTCATGGCGGCGCTCCATCAAATAATCGATGTTGTCATCCGTATATTGCTCGCCGCGCGGCGAAAGGACAAGCGCCCCCTTGCCAAGCGCAATACAAGCGAGACCGAAATCCTGTGTAACAACGACATCGCCTTTCAGCAAATGATTGACGATATACATGTCTACGGAATCTTTCCCAGCCTCCACCTGTATAACTGAAACGCCATCTTCGGCTTCAAGGTGGTGATCATAGGAGGAGACCATCAGCACAGGCAGCGAGAAGCTTCGGGCAATTTGCTTAATTTCCGCTTTGACAGGACAAGCATCGCCATCAACGATAATAGTAGGCTTTGTTATAGGAATAACGAATCACCGCTCGTTTCTTCTCTAGAATATCGCTTAGGTGAAGCGAATATGCTCCATAATCAAGCTTGCTGTTTCTTCGACCGCACGATGGGATACATCAATAATGACACAGCCCAGCTGCTTCATGATGGATTCCGCATAAAGCAGCTCCTTCTCGATGCGATCCGTCGCCGCGTATGATGCACTGTTCGGCAGCCCAAGCGCCTTGAGCCGTTCTTTGCGAATAATGTTCAAATAGGGCACGCCAATCGTCAACCCCACAATTTTCGCCTTCGGAACATTAAACAGCTCTGCGGGCGGCTTGAGCTCCGGCACGAGCGGGATGTTCGCCACCTTGTATTTCTGATGGGCCAAATACATCGATAGCGGCGTCTTAGATGTCCGGGATACGCCAATGAGCACAATATCGGCCTTCAGCACACCCGAAGGATCTTTCGCATCATCGTAACGCACAGCAAATTCAACAGCATCCACTTTGCGGAAGTAGTTTTCATCCAGCACATGGTTCAGTCCCGGCTCTTGCCGTGATTGTTGTCCCGTCTTCACTTCAAGACTTTGGATAAGCGGGCCGAGCAGATCTATTGACACCGTGTCATACTGTTCTGCCAGCCTGCCCATCGCCTCGCGCAAATGCGGGATGACGAGCGTAAACAACACAATTGCGCCAGCTTCCTGAGCCTGACGGACTACCCGTTCAAGCCCCGCTACATCCGTAATGAAGGGCGCTCTGCGAATATCCGTCTGAATCGGATGAAACTGGGCGACGGCGGCTCTTACCACGAGTTCGCCCGTATCGCCAGCTGCATCCGATACGACATAAATAATGACATCTGTCATCGGTTTTGTCATGTTTTATCATCCTCCCCTTCTTAGTTAGAAGTTATTTCGAAGATGAACGATTCATTGATTGCTCCGGTTATTCTCTGCGCCCGCTTATGACCAGACGAGCTTCGAATAATCCGCCACAACCGCTATATCTTCTGCAATTAAAGAGAGGGTCGCCAAACGGTTAGCGCGTACCTTCTCATCTTCCGCCATAACCATAACCGCATCGAAATACGTATTAATCGGCGCTTTCAGCGCAGCTAGCTTAGCTGCAGCGTCGGCAATTTCCCCTCCGGCAACTGCTTGCTGGAACGATGCATGAACCGCCTGCCACTCCTTATACAGCGCGGATTCCGCTGGTTCTGCAAACAAAGCTTCGTCTACAACTTTAGTCGTTGCTTTGGCGGCCAAATTGCTGACGCGATTGAAAGCATCCACAATCAGCTTGAATGCTGCGCGGTCCTCGCCTGAGGCTTGCGCATTCAACAGAGCTGCGCGCTCCACTGTCAAGAGCAGATTGTTAAAGCCTGCACCCATTACAGCATCTACAACGTCATAACGAATCGCTTGCTCGGACAGCACGTTTTTCACACGAAGCGCCAAAAATTCCGTTAAATCCTTGCGTACTTCATCTGCACTGCGCTTCATGCCTCTAGCCTCATGAACCTCAAGCGCCGCATCAAACAAGTCGCTAAGCTGCAAATTCAAACGCTGTGCCAAAATAATTTGCACGACGCCAGCCGCTTGACGGCGAAGAGCGTAAGGATCCTGGGATCCTGTAGGAATAATGCCGATGGAGAAGCAGCCAACAATCGTATCCAATTTATCCGCAAGGCTTACAACGGCGCCAGTTATCGAGGCCGGTGCACGATCTCCAGCAAAGCGCGGCTGGTAATGCTCATTAATGGCAGCTGCAACTGTCTCGTTCTCGCCTGCTTTCCGAGCATAATCCTCACCCATAATGCCCTGCAGCTCTGGAAACTCGCCGACCATTTGGGTAACGAGGTCGAACTTGCAAATATCCGCCGTCCGGCTAATATGCGCTGCGGTACCCGCATCCACCTGCAATTTTGCTGCAAGCAAATCAGCCAAAGCTCTGATACGGCCTACTTTATTAGCAACCGTTCCTAGCTCCTCGTGATATACGATGTTTTCAAGCTTGGCAAGCGCGTCGCCAATGGCCAGCTTCTGATCCTCTTCATAAAAGAACTTCGCATCAGAAAGACGGGCGCGAAGCACCTTTTCATTGCCTTTTGCTACAACGTCAATTTTGTTCCGGTCGCCGTTGCGCACCGTTACAAAATAAGGGAGAAGCTGTCCTTTGCCATCCAGCACCGGGAAATACCGCTGATGCTCACGCATCGACGTAATGAGCACATCCTGCGGAATGTTGAGGAATTCGGGATCAAATGTACCGTAAAGCACATTCGGAATTTCCACAAGGAAGAGCACTTCCTCCAGCAAATCCTGATTGATGGCAATCTCCCAGTTTTGCTCCTTCGCCAGCTGCTCAATTTGAGCGACGATAATTTGTTCCCGCTCTTCTACATCGACGATGACATGCTGCTCGCGCAAACGTTCTTTGTACACCGCAGGCTCTGTCACAGTCGTCTCTGCGCCGAGGAAACGATGTCCTCTGCTGCTGTTGCCGCTGCGCACGCCTGTAATTTCAAAGGGTACAACATCTTGGCCATAAAGAGCCAATAACCATTTTATCGGCCGAATGAACTTCAAATCGTAGCTTCCCCAACGCATATTTTTCGGAAACGACATGGAGGTAATTAAATTCGTCAAGCCTTCGGACAATACAGCAGCCGTATCGATACCGATGCTGCTTTTGTTCGCATATACATATTCTACCCCTGCCAGCTCCTGAAAATAAAGCTGCTCCGGCTCCGCGCCTTGACTGCGTGCAAAGCCAAGCGCCGCTTTGCTCCAGTTGCCCTGGTCATCCTGGGCAATTTTGCGGGAAGGGCCTTTTACCTGCTCATTAACATCCGCCTGCTTCTCTTCAACACCTTGCACCAGAACAGCAAGTCTGCGCGGCGTAGCATATGCTTGTACATCTTGATGAGCGATACGCGATTCCGCAAGCCATTTTACCAGCTTCTCCTTAAGCTGATTCATAGCCCCTCTTACAAATCTTGCAGGAACTTCCTCCAAACCGATTTCCAGCAATAAATCTTTAGCCATTACGCCTCGCTCCTTTCTTTCAGCATCGGGAATCCCAGGCGCTCGCGCTCTTCCAAATAAGTCGCAGCCACTTGACGTGCCAAATTTCTCACGCGCATAATGTAGCCTGTCCGTTCCGTCACGCTGATGGCGCCGCGCGCATCCAGCTGATTGAACGCATGCGAGCATTTCAGCACATAGTCATAGGCCGGGAACACGAGATTATGCTCCATCGTCTTCTTAGCTTCCTCTTCGTACATATTAAATAATGAGAACAGCATCGCTATATCCGAAGTCTCAAACGTATATTTGGAATGCTCATATTCCGGCTGCTTGAACACATCGCCGTACGTTACGCCGTCAACCCATTCGAGATCAAACACATTTTCTTTGTCCTGAATATAGGAAGCAAGACGCTCCATGCCGTATGTAATTTCCACGGCTACCGGACTTGCATCAAGGCCACCCACCTGCTGGAAATAAGTAAACTGCGTAATTTCCATGCCATCGAGCCATACTTCCCAGCCAAGTCCCCATGCGCCAAGCGTCGGCGCTTCCCAGTTGTCCTCAACGAAGCGGATATCATGATCTTTCGGATCAATGCCAAGGCGAGTAAGGCTCTCCAAATAAAGCTCTTGAATATTGTCTGGCGACGGCTTCAAAATAACTTGAAACTGGTGATGCTGATACAGCCTGTTCGGATTTTCACCATAACGGCCATCGTTCGGACGTCGAGAAGGCTCCACATAAGCTACATTCCAAGGCTCAGGCCCAATGGAGCGTAAAAACGTCATAGGATTCATCGTGCCTGCGCCTTTCTCTACATCGTAAGGCTGCACCAAAATACAATTTTGCTCGGCCCAGAACTGCTGCAGCGTTAATATCATGCTTTGAAAGTTCATACCTTTTCCGCTCCTTTTTTTGCTTTTGCAATTTCACCAGCGGCGGCAGTCTCAAGGGAACGCAAAAACTCTCGCCTCTACGTCTGCCGCCAGACATAGGGACGAGAGCTGATCTCCCGCGGTTCCACCCTACTTGGCTTTCTTGGATGCAGCAACAATAACCAGTTAATCGTACACTAGTTCTTCTCTACTTGCTGCGCAAGAAAACCCGCTTTCTTAAACGCGACTCCGGAGTGCCCTTTCGCTGCTGGTCCGCTTCGGGCTCCCACTATCCCCGAATCGCTAAAGCTGTAACCATCACAACTACTTTCTCCATCATTGTCCGATATTTATATCTGTTTATCATAAACAAATTGCGTGCAATTGTCAAACCTGACGGCAGAAAGCCGTCTATTCCATCGCCCGTTCCCTTTGAAGCGGAGACCAGCCATCAGCGCCAGCCAAAATCTGAGTTAGAGAATAATCAGCTGCCTGATCGGCTGTAAGCTGCTGCGACCAGCTAATTCGCTTGTCGCTGGAGCCGCCCGGCCCTGTACTTGCATATTCCCCATAATGAACGGTAGGGTGGGCTTCAGGCTTGTTCCAATCATCCCATCCGGCAGGAGCAATATGCTCGCCCATCCAGCAGCGGATAAAAATCGTTTTGGCATGATTGCGCCATGGCCTGCCTAAATATACGCTTCCTGCTGGAGCATCGCCTATCAAGCGGCATTCATTGAATACATATCCGTGAGGCGCATGCTCTGGGGTAGATGCAGCAGCAATCCATCCGTTAATGGCATCCGGCTCAGCAGCGCCGCGATTTTTGGCAAAAATATCGCAGTAGTTGAACAGTACCGTAGCCGAGCCGAAAATAAAATCAACATCGCCTTCTATATAACAGTTCTCGTAATATTGCCGGGACTGCTTTCTTGGAGCGCCTTCCCTTGGACCGCCAAAAAAACTGCGGTCAATAGGAACTTCCGGCAGCGGCCCCGTAAATAGCGTATCCTGATGGCCAATTAAACGGCAATTGCGGAAGCTGGCGCGATCGCCATCAGCGTAAAGCGCCAGCGCTTGGCCCACCTTTTCCCCAGGACCTGCCGTATTGATAAACGTCATATTTTCTCCTATAAAATCATCCGCTCCAACGAACACGGTATACGAATAAAACGTATGATAGAGCTCGCCGTCCGGAAATGCTTTTGTGGCATGGTCGTCAAAGCTGATGATCGTCTCCTTGGCACTTTCTCCTATTAAGCTGATCATTGGCTTTTCGATATGAAGCTTCTCATAATAAAACCCATTGCGAATATAAATGATGACCCGCTCCTCATTCGTTGCTGGAACAGTATCAACAGCTGCTTGAATGGATGTAAAATCGCCGCTTCCGTCAGCGGCTACTACAATAGAGACAACCTTGTTTTCTTCTGCTTTCATTCTAGCCGCTACACCTCCAACGGAAAAGCATGATGCCTGCTCTCGTCCGTCTCCTGAAAAATCGCTTCCGCTGTCCGCAGCGCCCAGGCAAGCTTCTTTGTCTGTTGCATCGCAAAGTCCTCCTTCAATCTAAATTCGCTCCTTGCAAATCGCTACCGAATTCCGCAAATACAGCTTCGGCTGGATGACAACCGGATATTTAGCATCTTCACCCCGTATCAGCGCAACGATCAGCTCAGCCGCCTGAACAGCCAGCTCGCCGAGCGGCGGGCCGATCGTCGTCAATGCGACCTCGGCATACTGCATATCCGGCAAATCATCGTAACCGATTAACGAGATATCCTGCGGCACTTGGAAGCCCGCTTCAATGAAAGCACGCAGCGCCCCTCGTGTAACCAAGTTGTTGAGGCCGATGAAGGCGGTTGGCGAGCTGCTCGTAAATGTGTAGTTGCGTACGGCAAAATACCCGTCTTCCCAAGAGGAATAAGCCGGAAGCACGCTGCCTTCGCAAAATTCCAATCCCGTCCGCTGCAGCGCCTCCATATAGCCTTCAATTTTAATGTTCTGGGAATTGCCGATAAAGCCAATGCGCTCATGGCCATGCGCTTTCAAATGCTCGACCGCTTTGAAGATGCCTTCTTTGCGGTCGATTTTAATATAAGGCGAATTGGGGTTCTCATCCGCACCGAGTACGAAGCATGGCATCGGCATCGAGGAGACGAGCTTCCAGAACGCCTCCCGATCATCCAGCATATACTCCCAGAAAATGCAGCCATCCACTCGAAGCTGGCTGAAAATGTCTACCCCATCGCCCGCTATGACCAAAATCATTTGATAACCGCGGCTTTTCAGCTCGCTATGCAAATTTTTCGATATGTTGGAAAAGAGCGGGTTGCTGAGTTCATCCAGAACAAAGCCAATAATATTGCTTTTGCCCGAAGAAAGCTGCTGCGCCATAATATTTTTTCGGTATTGATATTTTTCCGCGATTTCCAGCACTTTCTGTCTTGTAGCCGGTTTAATTAGCGGATCATTGTTCAATGCCTTGGAAACTGTGCTGTAGCTTACTCCTGCAAGCTTGGCGATGTCCTTAATTGTAACCATTTCTGAGCCCACGCCTTTCCCGTCAACCGCTTGCGGTTCCTCATGCCCTATTCTATATGCTTTATGCTATAGAAACTAGGATTTCGAGGCAGCCAAGTATCGGTCATACTGAGCCTGCCTGCCCGCAATGATTTGTTCAATATTCATATTTTTTAAGTTTGCAATATAAGCATCGAATTGATCAAGACTTTCTTTTCCTGTAATGAATTTCAAATTCATCTCATCTACATACGTTTGGATGTCCGGCATCGACATGTTTTCGACGCTTGCTTCCTCTGGCAGCGCATATACATTAGGGAATGGAGGACGGATATATTGCTCAAGCTCCTTATCCCGCTTCTCATGCCATGGCGCTACGATTGCATCCGCAGAATCCGTCGATTGCGCGCTAGGCAGGTTGACTGGGCCAATACCATATTTTTGAATGAAGTCATTGTCCTTGCCCTTCTCGGTGAACTGCTTCTTGCCGTCCTTCTCTTCGTACGTTACACCTTCAATGCCCCAAGTGTAGTAGGTTTGCGCTTCTTCCCCAATAGCATAGTCTAGAAACTTGAAGGCCAGCTCAGGGTTTTTAGCATTTTTGGAAATACCGAAAATTCGGCTTACCGGCGTGCGGCCCACGTAGAACTGGTCGCCATGCGGCCCTTTCAGCGGCAAAATGCCTTGGATAAGCGGCTCCTCCGGGTTGTAGTCCGCGAACAGCGGGCTGTACACCATCGACGTATACCAGCTGAAGTTGAACGTCGCGCCTGTTATATTTTGCGAAAATCTCGAGGTCACTTGATCCGCTGTTGTACTGGCGAAATCTACGCCCAGCAAACCGTCGTTATACAAGCCATTCAGGTAAGCCAAATACTCCTTGTAGACCGGCTCATAGTAACCATAATGGACTTTGCCGCTGTCATCTGCGTAAAAGTTGCTCGACAAATCCATGCCGAACACCGGGCCAAAAGCCATCGGTATAAATTTAGGGTCCATCGACATTGGTATTTCATCCTGCTTGCCGTTGCCGTTCGGGTCGTCCGTTTTGAATTTTTTCAGCATTTCCGTAAATTCGTCGAGTGTGGTCGGCTCTTGAAGGCCTAGCTTTTTGAGCCATCTTTCATTCACCATAAACTCCGGCATGTAATTTTTCGTCAGCGTCTGCTGGGGAATATAATACATTTTACCATCTGGAGTCGTCAGACTGGCTTTAATATCGGGCGATTTTTCATAAAGTTTTTTCAAATTGACGCCATATTTCTCATACAGCTCATCAAGCGGTATAAACAGTCCGCTATTTAAATATTTCATCGTCTGATCCGTATCCGGCAAATAAACGATATCAGGCAAATCCATGCCCGCCGCGAGGCGAGGCCCTACCGCATCCGGGTAGTTTTGCGGAGGCAGCAGCTCCCAATTCACTTTCACATTGGCATTTTTCTCAATTTGCTTGACGATTTCAGCCGATGCCAGATCCACATTCGTCGTCCAGGCATTCGTTCCGAGGAAGGTCAGCTCCTGATTAGGCTGGTCGGTAATCGGCCCCGAGCCGTTGTAGGCTGGCCCCGTTTCCGCTGCTGCGCTTGCTGCTGGTGCAGCATTTCCATCTGTAGCTGCCGGTGCTCCACTGTTGCTGCATCCTGCTACTGCCGTTGCCAAAATGATAACCGATAATGCTTTTTTTGCCCCTTTTAACTGTTGTGCCATTGAACGTTCCCTCCCATAATAAAAGCCAAGTTTACAAGCGGTGTTAGCCTTTCACTGCGCCCAGCGTAATGCCTTTAACGAAATAACGCTGGATAAAGGGATAAATCATAATAATGGGCAAAATGCTGACGACGATGGATACATATCTGACCTGCAGTGAAGAGACGGCAAGCGCTCCAGTCGACGTGGCCCCGCCCATACGCTGCATAATTTCCGGAGATGCCATAATGAGCACCCTTCGCAGAAAAATTTGCAGCGGCTGCAGCTCCTGATTGCCTAAATAAAGCAGTGCCGAGAAAAAATTGTTCCAGTGAAACACCGCGTAATACAAGGTGAGCACTGCAAGCGTCGGCTTGACGATCGGCACGGCGAGCCGGAACAGCATCGTAATATCATTCGCTCCATCGATGGAGGCGCTCTCGAAAATTTCCTTCGGAATGCCTTCAAACGCCGAGCGGCAAATCATGACGTTAAACGTAATGACCAGCACTGGTACCACCATGACCCATCTCGTGTTATAGAGGCCAAGTGTCGTCAGCAGCATGTAAAGCGGAATTAATCCGCCGGAAAAATACATCGTAAACGCAATGAAGAAATTCAGCTTGCGTCTAAGGAAAAAATGCGCTCTGGACAAAGGGAAAGCGGCGAGGCAGGTGGCGACAATGTTCAGCGTCGTTCCGACAACGGTGTACCATACCGTATTGTAAAAGGAAACCCACAGCTCCTTGTACTGAAGCACCATTTTATACCCCGAAATCGTGAAATCGACTGGATATAAAAACACCTGCTGCTTGTCAATCGCGCTGACGGAGCTGAACGACACGCTGACGACATAAAGGAAAGGATATAAGGTTACGAGAATAGCCACACAAGTGATGAAATACACCAGGCTATAATAAATCAGATCTGTCTTAGATTTTTTCATGCCAGACTCCTTTTCCAGCGACTTGTTAAGGCGCGCTCTGTTACCATAGCGACATGTTCGTTGCCCGACGCGTCAATTGGTTCGCCGCAAACACGAGAATAAAAGTGATGATGGAATTAAATACGCCAATGGCTGTCGCAAAGCTGTAGTTTTGTCCGATGATGCCCATCCGGTACACATAGGTGGAAAGCACATCTCCTGTTTCATAAGTTGCTGCGTTATAGAGCAGGTAAACTTTCTCGAAACCTACGCTCATAATGCCGCCAAGCGACAGCAGCAGCAAAATAATAATCGTAGGCTTAATGCTTGGAAGCGTTAAATGCCATAACTCCTGAAATTTATTGACCCCATCGATTTTTCCTGAATCATACATTTCCGGATCAATGCTCATGATAGCTGCAATGTAGATAATTGAGCTGAAGCCGAAGCTTTGCCAAATGTCTGAGCTGGTGAAGATCGTTCGGAACCATCCCGGCTCCATCATGAAATTAATCGGTTCAAGTCCTATCTTCTCTAGCAAAATGTTGACGATGCCATCCGTCGGCGACAGGAAGTTGATCAGCATGCCGGCAATGACAACGGTTGAAATAAAATGCGGCAAATACGTAATCGTTTGGGCGAAGCGCTTGAATGCCCTATTTTTAATTTCCACTACGCAAATGGCGAATAAAATCGGAATTGGAAAGCCGAACAGCAGCGGCAGAAAAGCGAGCAAAAAGGTGTTGCGGAGCAGCCTCCAAAAGTAAATCGAGTCATAAAATTGGATGAACCATTTTAACCCGACCCAATCCCCACTGAAGATGCCCTTTCCCGGCGTAAAGTTTTTGAAAGCCATAATGACGCCCGGCATTGGAAAATACATAATGACCAAATAATAAATAAAAATAGGGGAAAACATGAGTAGTAAATATTTGTCCCGTTTGACTAGCCTAATCAGAGTCGCAGTGCGGCTATTCAATGAAATCCACTCCCTTCAGATTTAAATTTACAACGTTTGAAAAATTGAATATGACGCTGACTCCAATCAACGATCAACAGGCCATTTTACTACTCATCATCCCCCTTCATTTAAATTTACAACGTTGTAATTAATGAATAAATGTATGCGTTTTCATTACGTTTTTATCATTCTAGCAGTTTATTTTCGTTTTGGCAATGAAAACGATTTAAAATTTTAAAAAGCCGCGCCAGCACTCGGTTTCAGCATTTGAAGGGTACGGCAGCGAGGATGGGAATGCAGCTCCAGTAGCCGATGTTCCGGTCGTCTGATTGTAATAGTTGTTGCGCTCATAGAACGTGTAAGCATCTGACGAGCTGACTAGACCAACCCGATTGCTTTGATTCGTTTTGTAAAAATAATTGCGTTCTGAATAAATGTCGCTGCCGCTGCCCATTTGGTTTGCATTGTATTGCAGCTGCGAAAACCCTGCTGAATTGTTGCCGCATAAAAGTGCCGATACCTCCATTTTTACAATAAAAAAGGAGCAGACCCAAGGCCTGCTCCCTTCCCCCTGCTCACTATCCCTGTTATACCTTATTTCCCCTTCGCCAATTTTCCTGCCTGCATCCGTTCCCGCTCAATTAGTTCTTTCATCGAGGCATTGCCCATCCATAGGACACAAGCAAGCGCCAGCACGGCTGGAACTATGGACCACATAAACGTCGTGGAAATCGAATGAGACAGCGCGCTTATAATTTTATCCATCACTTCTGCCGGAATCGACTCCCGTTTTTCAGGGGTCAGAATTTGCCGGACATTTTCAGTAGGGAGCGCCGCGCCGCCACTGCCGCCTGCAAAAGCATCGCTCATGCCATTCGTGAAGCTATTGCGCTGAATAATCCCAAACACCGTAATGCCGACCGTCATCCCGAAGGAACGAATAAACGACATTGTAGCATTAGCAGACCCTCGCTGCCTCATATCGAAGCTGTGGATGGTAGACATCCCGAGCACTGAGAACGAGAAGCCGATGCCAAAGCCCGTAATGAACATAAAGAAAGCAAGCGTCCATTTGGTCGTTTCGGGACTGATCGTTGAGAGCAGCATAATGCCTGCAATAAAAATAATGGCGGACAGCACCATAACGTTGCGATAAGGCATTTTATTAGCGAGAAAACCGCCCATTTGCGCTGCGAATACCGAGCCTAATGTCATAGGCAGCAGCATTAGGCCAGAGCTAGTAGCCGTACCGCCGTATACCCCTTGCACAAAAATCGGAATGTACAAAGCTGCAGTAATAAAGGCTGCGCCATAAAATAGGGCAGCTCCCGTACTTGCGCCATACAGGCGCACACGGAACATTTTGAACGAAATAATCGGCTCAGCCGCCTTGCGTTCAACAAATATGAAAATAATAAACAAAATGGCGAAGATCGCGAACAACCCTAAAATTTGAGCAGAATCCCAAGCGTATTCATTGCCGCCAAGCTCAAGAGCGAACATTAAGCTGACGATGGAGCCTACCAGTGTTGCGGCTCCCCACCAATCTATTTTCTGCTTGGAATGTTCCATCGATTCCTTGTAAAACAATAAAATAAACAACATAGCTACAATTCCGAACGGAATATTAATATAAAAAATCCAGCGCCAGTTAATATTATCGGTAAAATATGCGCCAACGAGCGGGCCGAACAAGCTTGACGTACCGAATACGGCTCCAAACAAGCCGCCCATTTTACCGCGTTTTTCAGCGGGAAATACGTCGAAAACAATCGTGAAGGCAATCGGCATCATGGCGCCGCCACCGATACCTTGAATAGCCCGGTAAATACTAAGCTGTGTGATCGACTCTGCGGTTCCGCATAAAACCGATCCCAGCAAAAACAAGAAAATGCCTAATACAAAAAAACGTTTCCTTCCGTACATGTCGGACAGCTTGCCGAAAATCGGCATTCCCGCCATCTCTGTTACCAAATAAGCGGAAGTGACCCATACAAATTTGTCCATACCGCCTAGATCGCTTACAATCGTTGCCATAGCCGTTGATACAATCGTATTATCGATCGATGCAACGAAGATAGCTAGCAGCAATCCCGCTACGACGAAGCCAAGTCTACTTTGAGCCGCAGACATGAAAAATTCCCCCTTGTAATGATGTGAAATGCTTGAAAAGCTCTAGTTGTGGTGTATTGCCGTGCGCTGCTCAGCTTTGTTATTATAAACAATCCCGTCCTGGAGTCCTATTGGACGAGAGAACGAATAAACGCTCGGTCCAGGGACCGAACGCCATTTTTTATAAGCTATATTTATCAAGCTGATCCAGAAAACCGCGCGACTTCAGCGGAATGCCAATATGCAGATCCATCAGCATACGCATTACCTTCTTAAGCTCTTGCTTCGTTTCTGGCTTGACTTGAATAGAACCAAGCCTGCGCAAATCCATTCGGACAAACAATCGCAGCAGCTTATACGCTGCTTCAGACAATACGATGCCTTGGGGGTCTTTGTGACCGCATCGGCGGCATAATACACCGCCTGCGGCTGCACTAATTCGGAAGGGAGTCTCCTCACCGCCGCATTCCACACAATGATCCAGTACAGGCGCATACCCTGACATATCCAGCACTCTCATCTCATAAAGATGAGACACAATCTGCGGGTCCTTCCCCTCCACCAAGCCGCTTAAATAAGCCTTCAGCTGCTCGAACAGAAACGAGCTGGTATCCTCCTCCTGCATTGCCCTATCCGTTAATTCTGCCGCATAGGAAGCGTAAGCAGTCAGCTCCAGCTGTTCGCGGAGCAGATGGTTGGACGCTAAAATTTCACCATGATTCAGCGTACCAAGTCCGCTAGTGCGAAAAAAAGTAAATTCCGCGTATGTAAAGGGCTGCGCGAGAGAAGCATGCCTGCTCCGAGCCTTCTTCGCGCCGCGTATCAATATCCCTACCTTGCCATTCGTATTCGTCAGCACATTAATTATTTTATTATTTTCCCCATAATCCATGCTGCGAATAACGATGCCTTCCAAACGATACAGCATAATGAAACTCCCCCGTGACCGGCTTAAGACAGTCAGAAGGCTTCGCGCCCACTGAACTAAGGAGAAGCTTCTTCTAGCTCGGATGCCCATTCCTGGTCATCACCGAGCATTGAGTTAGGATGATCCGCTTCTCCAAGCTGATCCATTTCCTTGTAGAGCATATAAGACTCCACATCACCGGTCAATGTAAAATACTTCCACGAAAAATTCCGCAATCGTATCAACCCTTTCCGCCTCGGAAATGCTGCTCCAGACGGTATTAGATTGCGTTGATCGCATGAATGTTATCCTTAGCAATTTACGTCAAATTAGAAGCGGCCTTTAGTCGTTTCTAAAGCCTAAGTCTTTAAGCACTCTTTCCTGGTTGCGCCAGTCCTTCTTGACCTTGACCCACAGCTCAAGGAACGTACGGGAGCCCAGAAGCGCTTCAATATCACGGCGTGCCAGCTTGCCAACTTCCTTGAGCAAGGCACCCTTCTTGCCAATAATAATACCCTTCTGGGAGTCGCGCTCGACATAGATGACACAGCCAATGTAGACAACGCCATTTTCCTGCACCTTCATGTCCTCAATCGCAACCGCAATGGAATGCGGAATTTCCTCACGCGTCATATGCAAAATTTTCTCGCGCACCAGCTCCGTTACAACGAACTGCTCCGGATGATCCGTAATTTGATCGGCAGGGTAATATTGCGGTCCTTCAGGCAAATAACGGATTAGCTGATCCATAAGGGTTTCCACGTTATTTCCTTGAAGTGCAGAAATTGGAATAATTTCCGCAAAATCATATAAATCTTTATATTGCGTAATAATCGGCAGCAGCTGCTCTGGATCGATTTTGTCGATTTTGTTCAGCACGAGAAAAATCGGCGTCTTGACCTTTTTAAGCTGCTCGATAATAAAACGGTCGCCGCCGCCAATGCCATCGGCTACATCAACAAGAAACAGGGCAGCTTCGACTTCTTGAAGCGCGCTTTGCGCGGTTTTCATCATGTAGTCGCCAAGCTTGGACTGCGGCTTGTGAATGCCCGGCGTGTCCAAAAATACAATTTGTGTATTGTCTTTCGTATATACGCCATGAATTTTGTTGCGTGTCGTTTGGGGCTTGTCCGACATAATGGCAATTTTTTGCCCGATCAGGTGATTCATCAGCGTGGACTTGCCCACATTAGGTCGGCCGATGATGGCTACAAAGCCGGAACGAAATTTGCCGTTTGTACGGTTGTCAGTTGTAGGTGTACTCATTAGGCTTCAGCTTGCCCCTTTTTCAATACCATTGGTGTAAATGCTCCAGGCAGCAAGTCAGAGACGGTCGAAATCGACCAGTTGCCCCGCAGATTGCCCATAATAACTGGCGTATCCGGGTAAAGCAGCTCAACGAGCACCTGGCGGCAAATTCCGCATGGCGTAATAGGTTCTTCCGTATTTCCAATAACCGCAATCGCTTGAAATTGTCCTGGCTTTTTGCCATCGGCAATCGCCCGGAACATAGCAGTGCGCTCCGCGCAGTTGCCCGGACCATAAGCAGCATTTTCGACATTGCAGCCATAGTGGACATGCCCGTCGTTGTCTAGCAGGGCAGCGCCGACATTAAACTTGGAATAAGGCGTATAGGCCCGCATCATCGCCTCTCCTGCCTGATTAAGCAAAGCTGCATAATTTTCTTGCAAACCTTCGTAAGTAACTGTCATTTATTGTTGACTCCTTTAAAATTACTGGCGTCCCGCCGTTATGGCTTGCCATAATGGCGGGCCAAGAATAATAAAACCAATGAAGACGGCAAAGCATGCTGCCAGCAATACAGCACCAGCAGCAACATCTTTTGCCGTCTTAGCGAGCGCATGGCGCTCCGGACTTGCAAGATCTACAACTTTTTCCACCGCTGTATTGACCATTTCTGCTACGATAACGATCGCCATCGTGAGCAGCAGCAGTGCCCATTCCATACGTGTAAGCGATAGAAAAGCGCCAAGCAGAACGACCGCAGCAGCGACCAGCACATGAATGCGCATATGGCGTTCATTTTGCACGCCAAATACGATGCCCGCCCACGCAAATCCTAAACTGCGTATAAACTTTTTCATTAACGCGACAAGCCTGCCTTCGAAAGCACTGCTTCCTGCTTGCTCGTCATCACTGCCTCATCGCTTTCCGTCTCGTGATCATAACCGATTAAATGCAGAAAACCATGAACAAACAGGAAGCCGATCTCCCGCTCAAGCGAATGGCCGTACTCCTCGCTTTGCTCAACCGCTTTCTCTACGGATATAACAATATCGCCCAGCATGCCCGAAATAGGATCAACCTCATCTTCGCTTTCCACTTCAAAAATAATGTCCAGCTCATCCGTTCCATCATCCTGCATCGCAAATGATAAAACATCAGTAGGACGATCAATGTTGCGGTAGTCGCGATTCAACTGATGAATTTGCTCATTATCGGTAAAAGTCAGCGTTACTTCGCCCGTTGTCATGCCTTCCGCTTCGCCAGCCAATTGAAGCAATTGCTCCAACCGGGTGATCCAAGCTTCGGGAATGTCTACCTTATCCTGCTCATTGCTATAATCCAGCTGCAAACTCATGCTAAACGCTCCTTTGACTTAACATCCTCAGGGTACTCAATTCGGGAGTGAAAAATCCCGATTACGCTTTCCTTGAGC
The DNA here is from genome assembly GCF_059383755.1 of Paenibacillus sp. JT22N15. NCBI lineage: Bacteria > Bacillati > Bacillota > Bacilli > Caryophanales > Paenibacillaceae > Paenibacillus > Paenibacillus sp. JT22N15. The sequence continues at coordinate 136,412 of NZ_JBXENV010000001.1, forward strand.
GACTGTGCGATCTTATCCAGCTCCTTGAGCGTCAAATCGCATTCGTTGTATTGATTGTCATCCAGCCTGCTTTTGATGATTTTGTTGATCATCGCTTCTACCTGCTCAACCGTAGGGCTGCGCAGGCTGCGGACAGCTGCTTCCACGCAATCGGCAATGCCGACCACAGCGGCTTCCTTCGACTGGGCTTTCGGGCCAGGATAGCGGAAATCATCCTCCGTAAAGGAAGGCTCCTCCCCCTGCTCCTCAGCCTGCTTAAGCGCCTTGTAATAAAAGAATTTCAGCGACGTCGTGCCATGATGCTGCTCGGCAATATCACGAATAGGCTTCGGTATATTATGCGCCTTAAGCATATCCACGCCGTCCCGCGCATGGGCGCAAATAATCGACCGGCTAAGCTTTGGATCAATCGAGTCATGCGGATTTTCCATATTCGTCTGATTTTCAATAAAATAATTCGGCCGCTTCGTCTTCCCAATGTCATGGTAGAACGAGCCTACACGGCAAAGCAGCCCGTCCGCCCCGATGGACTCAGCCGCAGCTTCCGACAAATTGCCGACCATGACGCTGTGATGGTACGTTCCCGGCGTCTCGGTAAGCAGCTTGCGCAGCAGCGGATGGTTCGGGTTAGACAGCTCGACAAGCTTGAGCGCCGACAAAATGCCAAAGGTCACTTCAAAAAACGGCATAAGGCCAATCACCAGCACAGCTGTCAGCAGGCCGCTTGCAAAAGCAAAGCAAAGCGAATACACAAGCGGCCCTTGATCCAGACGCTCCGTCAGCAGCATGAGCGCAAGAACGGAAAACGTGCCGAACAGGCTGACCATAATGCCTGCCTTTAAAATCGTCGATCGCTGGCTTGCTCGATGTATCGAGAAAATAGCCGCGACGGAAACGACGATAATAACAAAGCCGTATTGGAAATCAAAAATTTGATTTTGCCCCGTGCCCGAATTCAGCACGATGCTGCCGATAATCGCAAACAAAATCGAGCTGATTAATGCCAAATGCATATCCAGCAGCAGCGTAATCAGCATCGTCCCGAGCGCCGCTGGAGCAAGGAAGCCGACATACGGGATTTCATCTGTCTGGATTAATGAAATAATGATCATCACCACGATGTTGATCAAATAGATGAGCCACAGCATTAAAATTTGCGCATTATTATATTTCGGCTTCAGGCCGGAAATGCCGCCTGACTGATGCAAATAGCTGTACATCGCCGTGATGAACAAAACGGACAAAATCAACAGGCCAAGCTGCGGCCAATAATTGCGTTTATCCTGCAGCAGTGCCGAATCCTTCAGCAGCTCATACATTTCTGGCGTGATGACTTGCCCGCGCTTGACGAGAACGTCGCCTTCCTTGATAACGACCTGAGGCGTGTTTTTCTTCGCCTGGATTTTCGCTTCATCCGTCGCTTCCTTATCAAGAAAGCGGTTCGGCATAATGGAGAAACGCGCCAGCTCCTGCACAATTTCACGGCTAGTCCGGTCGGAGAGGGAGCTTGCGTTCACCAGCTCCGCCACACGGGTACGCGCAGCATCCGCACTGCGGAGCTGCTCGCTCATTAGCTTGCGTACAATCTCCTGCGCAACCTGGCGCATTTCCGTAATTGACTCTACCGACATGCGCGGCATTTTATAAAATGTTTCCTCAGAAATCGCGTATTCCTGCTCTTTAATAACGACCGCCATCTCATCGAGCAGCGTATCGCTATAAGTGCCATTTCCTTTATTTACCTTGACGTAATTATCAACAAAATCGGGATACCTGCCGGGAATTTCATTGCGGTAAATATCGATTTTATTTTGCGTCGTAACCTGATCATCCTGATTCAACTGCTCCATGCGCGAAAAAATCTCGCCCAGCAGCAGCTCGCTGCGCAGCGCGACGTTCGAATAGATCGCATCTACGCGGTTCGCCGCTTCCTCCTGCGCCTGCAGCGTCGCCTTGCTGTCCGGTATTTGATGGGGAGCGACGATATCCTTCTCGCTGGCTACGCCCTCTTGAATATCATACGTTTCCGGAACGAGATGCGGAGAGAGACTGAAATAAAACAGCAACACAAATAATAACATGAGCACGAAGCGGACAGCTACGCTCTGTTTCCACCCCGCAGCCTTGGAGCTCTGCAGGTTCCCCTGTTTACCGGAATGATTCTGGTTCTGGTTCTGGTTCATGGAGCGGACATTCCTCTCTATGCTTTGTTCTCAGCGTCCTGATTGTAGGCGACAATGATTTTCTGCACTAAGGAGTGACGGACAACATCCTGCTCGGAAAAAAAGATAAAGCCAAGTTCGTCTATGTTTTGCAAAATCCGCTGTGCCTCTATTAAACCCGAGTTTTTCCCTCTTGGCAAATCAATCTGTGTCACATCGCCGGTAATAACCATCTTTGAGCCGAAGCCTAGACGTGTCAAAAACATTTTCATTTGCTCCGGCGTCGTATTCTGGGCTTCATCCAAAATAATAAAGGAATCATCAAGGGTCCGTCCCCGCATATACGCAAGCGGAGCAACCTCAATGGTGCCGCGTTCAAAAGCCTTTACCGTCTGCTCAGGTCCCAGCACATCATGCAGGGCATCATAAAGCGGACGCAAATAAGGATCGACCTTCTCCTGCAAATCGCCGGGCAGAAAACCGAGATTTTCGCCTGCCTCGACAGCTGGCCTTGTCAGTATGATTCGCTTCACCAATCCCTGCTTCAAGGCGGCTACGGCGAGCACGACAGCCAGGTAGGTTTTTCCTGTGCCGGCTGGTCCAATTCCGAATACGACGTCATGCTTGTGAATCGTCTTTACATAATGGCGCTGGCCAATCGTTTTAACCCGAATGGGCTTGCCGCGAAACGTAGTTGTAATTTCAGCCTTGAATAAATCAAGAAGCTCTTCTGCCTGCATCGTACGGGCCAAATCAAGCGCATACATCATGTCCCGCTCTGAAGGCATGTAGCCGCCCCTTACAAGCTGCAGCATGACGCTGAACAGCTGCTCAAGCGAGCGTACCTCCTGCACAGCACCGGAAATGACGATTTCTGCCTCACGAGATGTGATCGAGGACTCGCACTGCGCCTCTACCAGCCTCAGGAACTTGTCCTGCGGGCCAAATACCGCTAATCCTTCTCCCGCGTTTTCCAGCGGAATTCTGACGACTATTGTTTCATTTAGCAAACAACCTCAATCTCCTTGCATCTGGACTAGTGGCATCTCTTTCACAATCGATTGCTCTACTTCAAAAAGAACTTTCATATAAACTTTACCATTCTCCGTCTTTTCATGCAAAACAATTTCATCCCGGATGACCGCATCGCTGCCTGCTTTTGTCATTACATTCGCTTTCGCCTGCAAAATTCCACCTGCGCGCGCTTCATCCGCTGATAGTTTAAGCTCTTCCGTATGCACTTCCATTACCGTCTGCTTCATCCGTCCGAAGGGCAGGCTTATGCTTTTAAAGTTCGCCTTGTCCTCCTCCACGATCGTCTCCGACTGCTCGTACGGATTTTTGCCGTAGCCGCTCACCTGCAGCGCCCTGCCGCCAATGACCACATACCACTTCTCCTTCTTTTCCCCCGTATACGCTTTAACCTGCTGCGACATCGGTGAAGCAATATTAAATTCATACCAGACCAGCCCGCGAACTGAGCCCTTTGCCACAACCGACTGCATATATGCGCCGCCGCCCAGCGTACCTGAAATCAACGTTTGTCCTTTTCTGACCTTCGTGTTTTTCTTTACGACAGCACGACCGCGTTCCGTATAAATTTCCGTAATGACCGCATCAGCAGAAGCAATGAGATGGCGAGGATTTTCCAATTCGCGATGATCAGGCTCGGTCGTTTCCGCGACTTGAATGATGATTCTTGTTCCTCTTTTCTCCACGCCGATCCATGTTGCTTTCGGCAGCTTGTTGACGAGCCTTTTTGAAATAATATCCGTATCCGCCAGGCGGAATGACCATTGGAGCGGGAAAATCCCCTCCTGCCGCGCCGCCTCAACAATTTCCTCCTCCGTCAATTTCACGTTGCCCTTAACCTCAACCGACCATATAAGCGAGGAGAGCAAATAGATGCCAATAAAAAATAACGCAATGCCTGCGATGAAAAATTTTCGTTTTTCAAGCCTTGCTAACCAAAACGGCATCCCTTGCCGCTTTACGACATGCGCCCTACAGCCTGTCTCCTTTAAAAAAGGCTTCAAGCGAAAATAACCACTCAAAGGCACATCAAACTGCAGCTTGCCATCGCCCGTCCAACCGATGGACGCAAGCTGCAGCCCCCCTTCCAATGCCCGATTTACAAGCTGCTCAGGTTGTCCGCCCCTGATAGTTACTGTTACGACGCCGAGTACCCAGTCCGACCATTTCAGCTTCAAGCCGCTCCCCTCCTACTCCCGCAAGGCTATGCCCGTAATTTGACCTTCGATAAAAACCTCTTCTGTCCAAATCGTCCGAATCACTAGCGAGCTCCCCGTCACTTCAAGCTCGCCCTTGCTGAGCGCGAGCCTAAGCTGCTCGCTGGAAAAATGAATGACACCGCGATGGTTCTCAATATATAACTGGCGATCGCCGATCATCGTCAGCCGGGGAAGATCATAGACGACATCCTGGGGCAAATCCAGAATATCCGCTGTCATTTTGCGAAGTTTGCGTTTTAAACGGTTCATAGGTAAAGGATCGTCCCCCTTATCACGCTCGCCAGACGTTAAATATGACACAAGGCCCATTATCGTACTATATCAAGCTATGCGCGGGGTGATGACTTTATGAAAAATAGCGCAGCCCTCAGTCATCCTTAATGGATTTCTGAAAGCCGCGCTATTCAAAAATAAAGCTTATATTATCTGACTTTGCCATAAGGACGCTTCGATTTCGGCGGGCCCAATATTTCGGACCAGATGACCGCTTTGCGAAGCTCCTCCGCGCTCAAAGGCGCTAACCGAGTGTCAGCAGCAGCCTCAGCCTCGCTGCTAGCCCGATTGCTGCGCCCTGCAGCGGCTTCGCGCTGCTGCGAGGCCGTTATAGGCACTTGCTGCTTCTGCTTGCTCTCAAGCGCTCTGGCGAGCTCTGACAGGTGGCGCTGCTTCTCACGCTCAGCCTCCTCCTCCGCTTGGCGGTAGGAAATCGACCGTTCCTCATAATCATCGTTATCCTCCCATTCCGGATAAGCCTCTCCCTGATCATATCGACCGGACTGATGCTGCTGCACCTCTGTCCCCTGCTGCGGATAAGCAGCATCGGCCGTGCTTTGACCATTAAAGTCCGGCATCCGCGGATTGGTCCGCTTTTTCGCACTGACCCGATTGAAAATCGACAGGAGAAAGCCGCCGACAATAACGACGAAATAAATATTTTTCGTAATAAACTCTATTACATGTTCCACTGGTTCAGATTCACCTCCAGGGTAAGCAGCTACGCCCGTGCTTTATTTGCCATCTTTAATTGTCATTTTTTTCGGTTGGGGCGTCGCTCTTGCCGATGGAATTACGCATTTGTGTATCCGACTCCAGGTTTTTCAGGTTCAAATAGTCCATGACGCCGATTTTGCCGTTTTTGAGTGCTTCCGCCATTGCAACTGGCACTTGCGATTCGGATTCCACAACCTTCGCCCGCATTTCAATAACGCGCGCCTTCATCTCCTGCTCCTGCGCTACCGCCATTGCCCGGCGTTCCTCCGCTTTCGCTTGAGCAATCCGTTTGTCAGCCTCCGCTTGCTCCGTTTGGAGATGGGCGCCGATGTTTTTGCCTACATCAACGTCAGCAATATCAATTGACAAGATTTCGAATGCTGTACCAGCATCAAGCCCTTTGCCAAGCACCGTACGGGAAATCATATCCGGATTTTCAAGCACGTCTTTATGAGAATTTGCTGAACCAACCGTCGTAACGATACCTTCGCCGACACGGGCAATAATCGTCTCTTCACCCGCACCACCGACTAGACGCTCGATGTTGGCACGTACGGTAACACGCGCTTTAACTTTAACCTCAATACCGTCTTTCGCTACTGCTGCAACAGTTGGTGTTTCAATGACACGTGGATTAACGCTCATTTGCACCGCTTGAAGCACATCACGGCCAGCAAGGTCAATGGCAGCCGCACGCTCGAATACGAGCGGGATATTGGCGCGCTGCGCCGCAATCAACGCATTGACGACGCGGTCAACGTTACCTCCTGCGAGAAAATGGCTTTCCAGCTGATTAATATTCAGCCCCAAGCCAGCTTTCGTTGCTTTGATGAGCGGATTAACAATCCGGCTCGGAACAACCCGGCGCAAGCGCATCGCAACGAGCGTAATAATACCGATACGCACACCCGACGCCAATGCTGAAATCCAGAGCATAATTGGAAAAAAACTCAGGAAGACGGACAGCGCAATAATAACAATAACCGCTATAATCAATATAGATACAACCGGATCCAGACCCATTTATTAAATACCTCCATTGCTTTAGTAAAGCGCTGAATTGCGCTTATGTTAGGCTATTTACTGTCTCTTTTACAACGACCCATGTTCCTTCTGCCTTAATAACAACAACGCTAGCTCCAGTCGAAATAAACTCGCCTGATGTGACGACATCAATCCGCTGATCGCCGATTTGCACGGTTCCAGCTGGCCTCAGCGGAGTAAGCGTAACCCCAACAAGTCCGAGCAGGCTGTCCTTTTCATCGGCGGATACATATCCTTCTTCCTTCGTCAGCTTATCGCGAAGAATGAATTTGTTCCAAATTCCTCTATGTCTATATTTTCTGAAAATATAATACATCACAAGAACAGCCACTACGAGTGCCGTGACCAGCGAAATAAATGCTGTCATCGGATCGGATGCCGCGGTAACTACACCAGCAACAAGCGCTGCGCCGCCTAGCAGTCCCAAAATACCGAAGCTTGGAACAAATACCTCGATAATAAGCAAAGCCAAACCTATAACGAAAAGAACAATCGATTCCATGCCTGCAAACCCGGCAACATAATGACCGAAGAAATACAAGCTGAAGGAGATAATGCCTAATATGCCCGGTACACCGAAGCCCGGCATCAGCAGCTCAATTACAACGCCCGCAATGCCAATTATGAGCAGCACCGTCATCACATACGGATTAACGAGCCAGCGTGACACTTTCTCAGCAAGCGAGGGCTCAAACGAAATGAGCTGCTTCTGATCAAGCTTCAGCCATGTAATAGCTTCTCCTACAGAAGCTGCGATATGCTCAGCGTAACCGCTAGCCAGCGCCTCATCGGCGGATAGGGACAATATTTCCCCAGCCGGTTTCTCTATGCCTGCTTTCGGCAAGCTAAGCGCCACCGTCGTGTCAACCATCGCAGCTGCAATGTTCGCATCCCGGCCACCCAGCTTTGCAGCCTCCATCATCGTCTTCGTCCAATAGGAGACGATCTTCGGGTTGTCAATCAATTGCCCTCCGCCATCAACGACAGCAGCAGCGCCAATTGTGCTTCCCGGCTCCATGACAATATTTTGCGCATTAAGCGCAATGTAAGTACCTGCCGACACCGCTTTTCCCTCAATATACGCGGTTGTTGGAATGGCGCTTTTCCGGATGACCTCCCCGATCTCCTCTGCGCTCGTCACTTCTCCGCCGAACGTGTTAATAACGAGAACGACACGTTCCGCCTTTGCCTCAGCCGCGTCTTTGTAAGCGCGCTCCAAAAATGACTTAAGTCCACTCTCAATCGTCTGTTTGACTGGAACAATGTAGACTGCTCCTCCAGCTTCATCCGCCGCAAGCTGCTGTGCCTTTACAGGCTGCATACCGACAAACAGGCCGCTGCCCAAGGCGACAACCAATGCTGAGAAAACAGCTAATTTCGCCCAGAAAGCGGTTTGGTGCCATTTTTTTATATTCAACCTTCCACCCCTCCTTTATATCCATTATATTCGTTATTACGATGGATTACCCTGAAACGTTGCAAAATAAGCTTAAATAGCTTACATCAACTTATGGGGACGCACAAATTTTGAGCTATATCAAACAGCTTTCAACGAGTATTTGTTTAGAAAATAGCTGTATTAAAAAGCAAAAAACACCCCTTGGAAGGGATGTTTTCGTCCGAACATATCGTTATTGCAGAAATTGTTGTACGAGCTGATTTACTAGTTTACCGTCAGCGCGCCCTTTCGTTTTTGGCAACAAGGCGCCCATGACTTTCCCCATCTCGGCTTTGGAAGAAGCACCGAGTTCATGGATGGTCTGCGTTACTATCGCTTTTATCTCTTCTTCGGTCAGCTGCGTGGGAAGGTATTGACTAATAATTTCAATTTCTGCGTTAAGACCTGTTACCAGGTCCTCACGGCCGGCTTTGCTAAATTCTTGGAGGGAATCTTTACGTTGTTTGATCTCACGACTTAGGATATCAAGCATTTCACTGTCGTCCAGAGGACGCTTCAAATCAATTTCCAAGTTTTTAGCTGACGCACGCATCATACGAATGGTTGTAAGCCGGAACTTGTCCTGATTCCTCATGGCCTGCTTCATATCGTCGTTCAATCTTTCGCTCAGGTTCATTATACTAGGAGCCTCCTAAAACTTTCTCTTACGAGCAGCCTCGGACTTCTTCTTACGCTTTACACTCGGCTTTTCATAATGTTTGCGTTTCTTAACCTCAGCCAACACGCCATCTTTAGCGATAGAACGTTTAAAGCGGCGAAGTGCAGAGTCAATGGTTTCGTTTTTCTTAACCTTAGTTTCAGACACAAGTTTTCCCTCCCTCCGAAACAGACCGTCCAGAGCATTAAACACGGTTTATCAAACTCCATTATAAGTCAAAACAAAATACAGTGTCAACTCACTAATTTCACTCGTAAACAATGCCAAATCCATTTTTTAAAATATCGTAGAACATCATGTAAGTATCCCCATTCGTCAGCTCTTTTACATTGAGCATCTGACCAATGATTTCCTCGCTAATCCAGCCGCGGGAAACGAGATCCTTAAGCGCTGTTTCTCTCGTCGTATCGAGTCCAGCCGTCAGTGCCAGCATATAGGCCGCCTGCTCCAATGTCAATGGCCCCGTCAATAAATCCTTCATATCCTTGACTGCACTGTCTGGAAAACCCGGGAACTGGTCGGGATGCGCTTTTTTGAGCGTTCTAATTTTGTTCAAATATCGCCCTATGCTCATCGTGCCATCGAGATCCCATGCCTCATTGGAATAGCTCCCCGACGTCATGTACATGCTCGCTGCAGTCACAAGGCCCTTGAAGTCCTTGTGTTTTATGTAAGCCGGCTGTTCAAACTTTTCATACGTCAAGTCCATGCCCTGCTTGACGAGCTTTTTGCGCAGCTTGCTGATAAGCTTCGTCGATTGGGACAGCTCCCGGACGGTGATGTCATTGCTAATCGCAAGGCTCGCCGCTGCTCCTGCCGCTTCTGCCGTCGCCATGCCGAGCGGAATGACCCTTGCGCTGCCGTGAGGGATCGTATCAAAGCTGGCTGTGCGTCCAACAACGAGCAGACCGTCAACTTTAAGCGGCACCAAGCTGCGGAATGGAACGCCATATTGCATCGGACTTAGCATAATTGTACCCACATCGCTGTAGTTGATGCTTTGAATATCGACATCGTAGGAGCCATAAGCGATGGCATCCCACTTATCCCGGTTTTCCAATACATCGGCAAGCGTCAGCCTGTATTCGCCGTAAATATGCCGGGATTCCCGTATATAAAGCTCAGAAGCCGTACCTGCATAGTTCATATTAGCAAACTCTGGGTACGTCTTCTTTAAGTAATCGACGATGAGCGGCGCTTCTTTTTTGCCAACTTCCATTCCTCGAGCCACCGATTCTGGATCAAGCGGATCGACTCCGTAAATTTGCATCGTATTAAACAACATCGTCTCATTGTTTTCTCTGCCAATATTAAGGCTGCGAATTTTCACCTTGTTCGGATCGCTCGGCGGATATTTTCTAGCATCGCCAAATCCCCAAATGCTTGTGCTGTCTAGACCCAAGCCCTCGAGACCTTTGAAATTCCGCCAAGCCTCGTTCGTCACATTGTCCATTCTAAACACGAGCGTAGCCGCCATCTTCGCTTTGCCTTCTCCAATATCCTGGCGCCCAATGGAGAAAGGCACTCCCGAAGCGGCAGCGATATCCGCATCCTGCGAAGCATCAATGACTACTTTTGCCTCTACCTTCTCGGTCGCCCCGTCCGGTTTAGTAATGGTCAGCCCCATTAGCTGCATATTCTCGCCGGACTGCTGCAAAATCGGCTCCATCTTTTTCACATGCATGAGCAAATCAATATTTTGTTCTTGTTTAACCATCTTGTAAAAGACGTTGGCCGCCGTATGAGTATCAACCGAGCTGCCTTCTACCTGATCAAACCATTCCTGAAATAAGCCTTCGTTCAAAAACTTTGACTTGTGCAAATATCGATAATACCACGGCTGATTCGGGGAATAATTCAAATCAAGCGTATTCAGCCCGCCCAGCGTCATTAAACCGCCCAAAATGTCGCGGTCTCTTCCTTCAAGCAGCAGTACTTTCAGCCCATTCCTCGCTCCAGACACAGCAGCCATTATGCCTTCCGGATCTGTTCCGACAACAATTAAATCATAGCTCGACTGTACGGTTTCAACCGATTCAACCTTCGTAAATGGCGCCTGAACGCGGTCAATGGACAAACGATCGATAGAAGCTACTTTGAATTTATATAAATAATAGCAACCGATCAGCATCAAAAAAGCGAGAGCAACGATCGTCAACATCTTATATTTCGTCTTCAACAACTAAAATAACCTCCGAATTATGAATGCCGCCAAGCAGCAAAGCTTTCATTGCTAGATTAATAGATTTCATTGGTCGAAAAAAGAGCAGGCCCCCACTTCTCTTTAGAAGCCTGCGTATGATGTGATTGCTGCAGATGCTGCGCTTGACTGCATCAATTCAAGCTGGCTTCTGGATGAAGCAGCGTGTGCATATCCGTCGAAGAAATAACGGTCAGCCTCGGAACCAGCATCGGATCGGTTCCCGGTTCAGCGAAACCGCTGCGTACGGAGAACGCCATTCGATAGCCATTTTCACGCAAATGATAAATAATCTGTGTGTTCGCCTCGCCATACGGATAAGCAAAATAAGGCGAATCGATTCCCAGCTCTTTTATTTTGTGAATATCGCTTGTAATCAAGGTGGCGTCAGCAAGCGATGAATAAGCAATACCGCAAAGCGCCGTCTCTTTTTTGTGCAAATCATAGGTGTGGCTGTGATATTCAAATACGTCGCTAGACGCTTTCATTTCCTCAGTGGAAAGAAAGCTTGTTTTTTTCGAATCGAATGCTGCCGTCTTCTGTTGTATATGAGTTCCAACAACAAACATCGTCGCGTGAAAGCCGTATTTTTTCAAAATCGGATAAGCATACACAATGTTGTTTTGATATCCGTCATCAAAGGTAATGACGACCGATTTGTCAGGCAGGACGCCTTCGCCATTAATATATTTCTCCAACTGCTCCATCGTCGCTGTCTTATAACCGTTCGTGTGCAAATATTCCATTCCCTGCTCAAATGATTCCAAATCAATGATGGAATGATTGTCTGGCTCGCTATTGTCAGCCTTCGGTGCAATGTAGTGATACATCAGCACAGGTACCCGCTCAGCATTGCCTGCCAGCGCCAGAGGCTTAGAATCGGCTAACGGCTTAAGTGCCTGCTTATGTGTCATAATAAAAGCTTGATTTTTGGCCATTTCCCATGAAGTACAGATTTTTTTCGTAACAACGGTCCCCGGATGGGCTACTGCCGTAGCATAAGCAGCGATAAGCAGGACGAAGGAAAACAAACCGACAGCGATATACTTTCTGTAACGAGCCATGCAAACTCCTTTCAAAAACGTTTAATGCACGTTAGGCTTGCGCTATTTCGCATTCAAGGCGCCAAGTTTCTCTCCGCCGAGCAAATGGAAATGCAAATGGTATACCAACTGGCCGCTATCGCTATTCACATTGTTAATTAAACGGTAGCCAGATTCAGCGATGCCCTGCTCAATTGCAATTTGACGTGCGGCTGTGAACAGCTCTGCCATGATAATATCGTCATCTGCCGTCACATCATTCATTGTGGCAATATGTTTTTTAGGAATGATTAAAATATGTACAGGCGCTTCCGGTTTAATATCTTGAAAAGCAACTACTGTATCCGACTCATACACTTTAGTTGATGGCAATGTACCTTCGACAATTTTACAAAAAATGCAATCCATTCAAAACTCCCCCTAAATTATGTTATACAGCCTTCTTCCATCATAACGGAATGAGCAAAGCTCGTCCAATCCCATCCGGCTTCTTGCAGGGTAAAACATAGATGAGCATAGGTTTTTGGCGGCTCACAGCTATTGCAGCTTAACATCTGTGTGGCCGTCTATCGCCTGCTCCAGCTTATCCGCAATTTCCAGCCAATTGTTGTAGCCATTGCCGATTTGAATCGACAAGCTTCTGCTTTCTAATGCATCTGCATTAAAAGCCGTTACAGCTTCCAACTGCAAATGGAATGCTTCCTGAAGCTTCGCAAGGTAATCCTGCTCAGCTGCCGTTAGGGCCCCCTCATGGCCGCCAATCTTGGCCAGCGACTGCTGCACCGCGTTAAAATAAGCTTCCAGCTTGTCCACAGCAAACTCCGTGCCGTTATACTGATGCGCTTCCTTCAGAAAACCCAGCACATGATCCACATTTCGGAAAGCCGCACCAGCACTGAATTTTGCCTCATTCCGCTCCAAAAGCTCTGCTGATGTCCCAAGCTTCTCAAGCTCAGGCAATATCGCATTATAAAATGCTACGGCGCCGATGGCATCTGAAGCGACACGCTGCCCAGTCTCATATTTTTTCTCTTGAATGTTGGACAAATATTGCGAATATAAAAACATATTCCCATTAAGGCTGCATACCAGCAGCACGATTGTGATTGCCAATGCAATCGGCTTTTTCTTCGGCGTTTGTTGCTCTACTGACACGCTTTCTTCCCCCTAAAATTAAATCGCCTTACTATAACTACTGCTATAGCTGCCTCTTCGCAATAAGGTGCTGCTCCAGCTTCAACGAAGTCGCACCGACTGCCCCCCATCAAAAAAGAACACATGGCATTCTGCTACCTGGCGCAGCAAAACAGCTTCAAGTGCCTCCGCATAAAGCTCCAGCTGAAACCGATGGCGCTCGGCTGCACGCTCCCATTGCTGATTGATGATCCGGTCCGTTTTATAATCGACCAGCACCAATCCATGCTGATCCTCGAACACGCAATCCATAACGCCTTGAATTAGAATCTGTTCGTCCTTTGCTTCTTCAGCAACGGAAGGATGCACCCGCGAAGCGGGCAGCATACAGCTGAATGGCACCTCGCGCTTGACCTCATTTGCTGCGAGCAGCCGCAATCCGAGAGGGCTTGCGAAAAAAGCAGCAATATTCATGCTGTCAATGGCTTCCGCCTGGCGCGGTGTTAACAGCTTGCGTTCAATCATGCCCTGGGTAGTCTGCATAACGACGCGCTCATCGACAGTGCCCTTAAGCGGTAAATGCTGCATGACAAGGTGATTGACAGAGCCTTTCTCTGCCGCTGTGAGTGAAATCTGCTCCATAAACCGCGGACGACGCAATCGGAATGAGCCTCCGGGCGCTGGCTGCAGGTCATTGCTATTATTCGCTTCACCTTGCTGCCTCATGTAATCCGATTGTTCCAGGTAATCCAGCCGTTCGGACGATGAATGACTGCCGCTTGCCTCTATATCATTCATCGCTTCCTCTCCAGCTTCAAACAAAGGAGCGGCTTCGCGATCAGTAAAAGCTTCGCCGTGAAGACGTTTAATCTCAGTAACAGACGTTTTGGCAGGCAAAAGAGTTGCAGCTTGATGAGAATAATGAAAATCCAATCGTTCGCGCAGCTCACTATCCTGCTCCTCAGGCTGCAGCTCAAGCTGAGCCAGCGAAAGAACGCCTTGCAGCCGCAGTTCTCTCTCTTCATGTCCAGCATCTTGCTGAAGCGCTGCTGCTGCTTCACTGCTGAACACCGCAGCTGCAACGAAGCCCGATCGCCATTCCAGCCTTTTCATGCCGGATACCTGAGCGATTTGTTCTGCTTCCTGCTGCGCAAAGCTTGATGCGGCGAGCGGACCAAGCCAATCCAAAAAAGTCGACGCCGCAGCCAGCTTAAAATCCGGTATGCGTCCGCTTGCGTCAATAGCTGCCAGCCAGACCGGCAGCTTCTTAGCTGCATCTGAAACCGTACCGACCAGAAACATTTTTTCCTTCGGGCGGGTGAGAGCCACATATAAAATCCGCATTTCCTCGGCCAGCATTTCCATGCGCAGCCTGCGGCGAATCGCTAGAAATGGCAGAGTTGGATAACTGACCCGCTGCTGGGGATCCACAAATCGCGGGCCGAATCCAAGCTGCTTATGGCGAAGAAAGGCGCTGCGCAAATCCTGCTGGTTAAATGACTTGCCAAGACCTGCTGTGAACACGACGGGAAACTCCAGCCCTTTGCTCTTGTGGATCGACATAATGCGGACGACATTTTCCTGCTCGCCAAGCGCCCTTGCTGTGCCGAGATCCCCTCCGCTATCGCGCATTCGCTCTACGAAACGCAAAAACCGGAACAGGCCCCGGAAGGAGGTCGCTTCGTAACCGCGGGCACGGTCATGCAGAGCGCGCAAATTCGCTTGACGCTGTGTGCCGCCAGGGAGACCGCCAGCAAAATCATAATAACCGGTCTCGCGGAAAATACGCCAAATGAGGTCGGCCAATGCCCCCTGTCTGGCATCGCTGCGCCAACGCTCAAGCTGCACGAGAAACTGGGTCAGCTTCTGGCGAAGCGCCTCTGGAAGCGTTAAACTGCCTTCTGCGGCCAGCAGCGCTTCAAAATAACTGACGCCGGATTTTTCAATCCTTATAAGCGCCAGCTCCTCGGCATCCAAGCCAAAAATAGGGGAGCGCAGCGTGCCCGCGAGCGGAATATCCTGATAAGGATTGTCAATGACTCGCAGCAGCGACAATACAGTCTGCACTTCTATGGCATCAAAATAGCCGCTGCTCAGCTCAGCATAGGCGGGTACGCCATCTGCCTGCAGCTCCTCGATAATTATTGGCGCCCATTGCGATGTCGCGCGCAGCAAAATAACGATATCCCGCCATTCCAGCGGACGGGTCCGTCTGCTTTTTCCGTCGTAAACGCGGTAGCCGCTGTCCATAAGCGACTGGATTTTCCGGGCAATCAGCCGCCCTTCCAGCTGCGCCGTCTGCAAATCCTCGGCCGACTCAGCCGCATCCAGCCCTTCTTCCTCATCCTCCGGCTGCGCTTTATCCTCCGCCATAACGGAGCCAGCCTTATCAATGACGACCAATTCTACTTCAAATTCTCCTGCTTCCTCTGCTGCCGGGAAGGAAGCGCCGCATACCAGCTCCGCTCGCTGATCATAATCCATTTCGGCTACGGATTCCCGCATTATGCCGCGGAATACATTATTTACGCCGTCAACCACCTCCTGACGGCTGCGGAAGTTGCGCGCCAGATCAATGCGCAAGCCTGCTGAATGGCCAGCCGAAGAAGCTGCTTCAGCTATTGACTGTGCAGTGGCTGCAGTGGCTGCAGTGGCTGCGGCGTCTTTATCCGCTTCAGCCGTTCCGGGCAGAACAGCCTGTACGGCGTAGCTTTTATATTTATGCATGAATAGATTTGGCTCCGCGAGCCGGAAGCGATAAATGCTTTGCTTCACATCGCCAACCATGAAACGGTTCCCCGCTCCCGGTCTTGAGATCAGCGTTACTATCGCCTCCTGCACCATATTCATGTCCTGGTATTCATCTAGCAAAATTTCATCGAATTGGTTCTGGTATTCCAGTGCCGCGGGCGAAGGCAGCGTCTGCTGCACGGAAGAGTCCTCCGTGCGCAATATCCGCAAGCAATAATGCTCCAAATCGCCAAAATCAAGCAGCCCCTTCTCCCGTTTCGCTGCTTCATACCTTTTGCCAAAATCAATAATGAGCTCGCTCAGCGCTGCCATTAATGGAGCTAGCTCCTGCAGCTCCTCCAAAAACTGCTCCGGCGTACGGCCGAACAGCTCCTCGGCTAGCGTGCCCAGCAGCTTCTTGGCGCTGTCTCGCAAATCTTTCGCCTGCTCCTGCAGCGATTTATCGTATTCGTCGCCGCGCATAGCCTTCAATTTGCCAAATTCCACTGTATGAAATGGCTCAAACCATTGCTCCCAAGGTCTATCCTGTACAGCAGCTTTAAGCATGAGAACAAGTGTCAAATCATCCTCGAAATTGATAGCATAAGGTGCCGGTCCAGCAGGCTCGCGCGTCAAATCAAGCGCCTTCCGAAGCAGCGCTTCTGCCCCGGCGAGCGCCAGCTCCACATCAGCCCGCAAGCTGGCAACCCAGCTGCTGTGCTGAAGCTCGGCTGCATTTTGCAAATTAAAGCTTTCAGCCGTTTCGCGAAGCCATTCTACGGGCCATGGGTGGCTTTGCGCAAAAGCATACAGGTCCTGGACGAGCTTGTACAGCGGCTCATCCCCGCGCTCTCCGCCCAGACGGTCAGCGAGCGCCAGAAAAGCGCCACCAGCGCCAGAATCGGCATCCGCCTCGTCATATTTTTCCTCGAAGAGCTGATCCAGCACCTCCATCCTCAGCAGCTCGCTCTCCGTTTCATTGGCGATGCGAAAGCCAGGGTCAAGCCCAATCAGCGGATAATAACGGCGAATGACATCAAGACAAAAAGAATGCAGCGTCGTGATCGACGACCTGTTCATAAGCGCAAGCTGGCGACGCAAATGCTCAGAGTCAGGCTGGCGATCCAGCTCCTTCTCCAGCGCAATGCGAATCCGCTCCTTCATTTCCGCAGCTGCTGCCTTCGTAAAAGTGGCAACGAGCAGGCGGTCCACATCGGTCGAGGATGAAATTTTGCGAATAATGCGCTCAACCAGCACAGCCGTCTTGCCAGAGCCGGCAGCAGCAGCTACTAGAATGTTGGATCCTTCCGTTACTATGGCGCTCCACTGCTCATCGGTCCAAGTGCTGCCTTCCGGTTTAATGGCGTTGATCATGTCCGTCATCGATGCTTTCTCCTTTCTCCAGCCGCTGCCATAGCTCTTCCGTTGAAGGCTTGCGAAGCCGCACATACTCATTGCCGTCAAACAGCGGATCGAACTGGCAAACCGCCTTATAATCACAATATTGGCACGGGATTTTTGTTCCCAGCTTGTAGGGCTCAATCGATACTTTGCCACAGCTGATTTCCGAGCCAATTCCGCTAATGGTCCTCCTGACAGAATCCCGCAAAATGTCCCACTGCTTGTCCGTCACGACGGAGGAGCTGCTGTAGAACGCCCCATCCTTCTTGAGCGCTACAGGCAATAGCTCGGAGTGTCCCGTTTCCAGCTGATCATCCATGAGGCGCACCGCCTCGGCTTCTGCCGTAACGAGTCCTCTTAGCTTAAAGCGTTTGCGCAGCTCTGCTTTGATTTTCGCTTCGTTCATTTGATTAGAAAGCGCAAGCAGCGGATTATGCACGTGAAAATAAAGCACGCCCGCAGGCGATGCCTGCTTTCCAAGCCAGCCGGGAGAATGCGTCACCAATACGTCCAAATACGTCAGCATTTGCAGGGAAAGGCCAAAGGCCACCTCCTCCAGGCGCAGCTGGGTCACGCTAGACTTGTAATCCAGTACGCGCAACAACAGGCCCTGCTCCGTATCCGCAGCATCAACCCGGTCGATTCGCCCGATTATTTCCATAGAACGTCCATCCTGCAAAGGAATAATAAGCGGCGGCAGTGTGCCGCCCGGGCCAAAATCAACCTCCAGCCCGACGGGCTGGAATGCGGCCCGGCGGGCATGCTCGCTCAGCATAATGGCAGCCTGCGCTACAATTTCCTTAAGCTTGCGGGCAATGTAGCGATAGCGGCCGCTGCTCAGCAAAATTTGCGATTGCAGCCTTGGTGCAAGCTCGTCCACCGTTTGAACCGCCGCCTCGCGGATCTGACGCTCTGAAGCCGAGCCGAAAGCGTGGCCAAGCCCGCCTTCTCCAGCCAAACGGCTGAGCGCAGCATGAAATAGCTGACCCACATCCGGCGCCTCCAGCCGGTGCATTTTCCGCTCGCGCAGCTTCAGTCCGTGAATCGCAAAATGCTGAAAAGGGCACGACACGAAACGCTCCATTCTCGATACGCTCGCTCTCAAGCGAACGCCATAAAGCTGCTGTGCCGTATCAGCGGTCAACAGCTCCTCTTGATTCACATAACCAAGAGATTTTGTAAGCAGCGATAGCTTCGTTTGCCATTCTGGACGTACTGCGAACCAATTGTAAAGCTCCCACCAAAAAGGAGCGATCTCGCTTCCCTGCTTCCAAGCCCGCAGCTCCGTAATTAAATACGACAAGGCACGTTCTGGATGCTGAATATATTCCCTTTGCTCCTTTACCGACATAGTCTGCGTAGGCTCCGCCTGCACTTGCTGTATCGGCAATCCGTGAAACAGCTGCCTCACCTGCCTAATAATTTCCGATGGCAGCAGGCTTTTCCCCTCTTCATCAGCCTCTGACCAACTCATCCACAAATGTCTGCTCGGCGTTGTGAGCGCACTATAAATCAGAAAACGCTCATCCAGCAGCCTCCGCTTGAGGCCCGGCGCCATGACCAAGCCTTCTTCAGCCAGCCGCTCCCGCTCCTGGTCCGTCAGCACGCCATCCTCTTGAAAACGCGTCGGCATGATGCCATCATTAGCTCCCAGCACGTAACAGACCTGCACCTGACTGGAACGCGTACGGTCCATGCTGCCCACCAGCACCTGATCAAGAGCAGGCGGAATGGCACCTAATTTGAGGCTTTCCAAGCCCGTCTCAAGCATGCCAACGAAAATATCGGCGGACAGCGGTTCATTACCAACTAGCTCGACTAATTGGTCAAGCAAATTCATGACTCCATCCCACAGCTGGCGATGACCGCGTGAGCGCTGTACTCGGCCAGCCTCGCTATCCTCGCGGCTCCAGCGCTCCAGACGTTCCGCAACCCCTGTATGCTCAAGCAAGCGATATAGCGCCTCACACATCATGGTAACATTCGAAGCTTTCTCCAGCTCTTTGCCAAACTGCTGCAAAGGAGGAACGATTACACCGCGCGCGGCCATGACCGCCTCAAACTCCGCCTTCGCACGTTGCGATGGCGCATTGGCCGCTGCATCCTGCTCTTCCTCCAGCGACTCGATGATGAATGGACGCCATCTTTTTTCATCCAGCCACTTCCAGCCATCGATGCCCGCCGCCAAGACGAAGTTTTCCAGCCAATCAAATTGGTCGCGGGGAATGCTTCCATCAAGCGGAAACAGCAGCTCGGTCTTAATGCAGCGGAATACCGCCTCATAGCTCCAATTATGAAGCACCGTCTCCAATGCTGAGCGGATGAACTCGACCAGCGGATGATGGACGGTCGTGTGCCTCTGATCAAGGAAATAGGGGATGCTGTATTCTTGAAACGCTGCTTCGATATAGTCGCTGTAATCCCCCGCATTGCGCACCATAACCGTCATATCACGCCAGCTTAGGCTCTCTTCCCTGACTCTGCGCAGCATATCGCGCGCCAGCAGCTCCACCTCGGTTCGCCGATTTGCCGCCGCATGCAGCGATATGCCGCATAATGGGCTGGTTGCATCGAGCATTGCCGGATTTGGAAGCGCCATTTGTGCCCGTCCTCCGTAGTGGCGCTCCAAATGAGCCAGCATCGGGCTGCTGCTGAACCTGCCCGGCGCTTCGCAGGCAGCATTGCTTGTACCGCCGAGCACAATCGGCTCCAGCAGCGCAACGCCTAAGCCCTCCGCCAGTTCCCTCAGCTTTACATACGCATCCGCTGTAGGGTAAAACAAATCCAGCTCAACTGGCCGCTCTCCAGCCGCATATGCCCGATTCAGCTTAAGCGTAATCGTCACTTTCTTCGCCATGCTTATAAGCGAGCTAAGCGCGGCATATTCTTTTGGCGTAAAGCCATTAAAGCCGTCAATCCAAATTTCGGTGTCCCGTATCGTTGAAAATTGAGACAGCCCCGCTGACAGATAGACCAAATAATCCTCCGAATCGACATACTGCCCGGCGAGCTCTTCCTCCAGCCTTTCGTATACCAGCTGCAAGTCATGCAGCTTGCGCTTCAGCAGCGCCGAGTCCTGCAAAGCAGAAGCAGCCTCTTCTCTGCGCTCTGCAATCATCGCCGGATTAATGCCATATCGCTTCCATTCCGTCAACAGCTCGCCCAGACGCTCAATGAAACCAGGCTTTCCAGCACCATGCTCGAACAGCTCCAATTGATCGCCCAGACGCTGCACGATTTTGTACAGCAGCATGTTTTTGCCTTCGTCGCCGATTGGAATGAGCGCGGTACCGCCAGTTTCCTGCATAACGCGAAGAGCAAGCCTGCGAAGGCTCAGCACTTGCGCCCGAATCATTCCCTGCAATCCGCTGCCGCGAAGCAGCGTGTACTCGGACTGGAAGGTCGCTTGCTCCGGCACGAGCAAAATAAGCGGAGGCCCATCCGGGTCAGCGTTCAGCCTGCCGCGAATCGCATCCAGGCAATATGTCGTTTTTCCCGCTCCCGAGCGGCCCAGCACTAATTGAAGCGGCATCCTGCAGCCCTTCCTTCCGTAACCTGTCTATTATCAACCATACTACCATACCCGCCGCGACTTTTCACGAGTCCTTCAAACATACGTTCTTAAATATTTGGCAAAAAAACCTCTTGAACGAGCAAGAAGCACACTCGCCGTTCAAGAGGTTTCCGTTATTTGCTGCGCACCTCAAAGATGGCAAATTTCAAGTAATGCCCTTCTGTTACGCCAAGCAGCTGCGGATGATCCTTGCCCGCCGCCCGCCATTCCACAAGCCGGAGCAGCTTGCCTGCATCAGCTGCGGCCTCTTGGATCGTCTCCAGAAACAAATCAGGACGCATATGGTATGAGCAGCTCGCCGTCACCAGATAGCCGCCTTCATTTACCAGCTTCATGCCATGCAAATTAATATCTTTATAGCCGCGGACAGCACCTGCTACCGCATTTTTTGTTTTGGCAAACGCCGGAGGGTCCAAAATGACAACGTCCCAGGTTTGGCCGCCACCGCTAATCGGCTTGGACGTATCCGTGCCTGCGCGGCTGCGTTCGAGACGCTCCTCCAGCCCCTTCGTTTGCAGCCTTAAGTAGTCAAAAGCATCGGTAACAACGAACTGTACGCGATCGGTAAAGCCGTTACGTTCCACATTGCGGCGCGCCGTATCAATCGCATGCTCGGAAATGTCCAAGCAGGTCACTTTCTTCGCTCCGTATTTGCAGGCATGCAAGGTAAAGCTGCCCGTATGCGCAAAGCATTCCAGCACCGTCGCACCATCCCAGTAGGGGAAGGTCACCTCTTTGCCATTGGCATTGACTGGAACGAGTTCCCCCGCTGTCTCTGCACTCGCGCTGCTGTCCTCGGCAGGCTTCGGCATTAGCTTAATGCCGCTGCGAAGGCCCCAGCCCTTCATCAGCGGAGCGATGGAGGCGCGATTTTCACGCTGATCATAGAAATAGCCGGTCTTCTGACCTTCGACTATATCAACCTCAAGCTTAAGCCCGTTCTCTTCAATCTCCAATATGGCCGGGCATTCCCCGTACAGCACGCCTGTACGCTTCTCTAAGCCCTCCAGCTGTCTGACGCCGACATCACTGCGCTCATAAATGCCGCGCGGCTCAAACACCTCGATAAGCGCTTCAATGATCGCATCGCGGTGAATGTCCATGCCAAGTGTCAGCAATTGGATAACCAGCACATCATTAAAGCGGTCAACGGTCAGCCCTGGCAGGAAATCAGCTTCTCCGTATACGAGCCTGCAATCCTGATCCGGCACAAAACGGCTGCGATGCTCCTTCGCCTGCTGGAAACGCTCATGGAAAAAAGCAGTATCCATCGCCTCCAGCGGCTTGTACGAAATAATGCGCACCGTAATTTGCGATTTCGGATTCCAATACCCCGTCGCCAGATAACGACCCTGGTGGCTGACTACATCAACCAAGCCGCCCGGCTCTGCGGTGCCTTCCATTTTATCAATCTCGCTTGCATATACCCATGGGTGGCCCTGCTCCAAACGTTTTTTGCGCCCGCGCTGCAGCGCTATCCTTGCTCTCGTCATAATGGCAAAACCAACCTCTCTCATGCTTGTCATGCTTGTCTTGTTTGCTGCATATATGTATGGGTACACCTGTCACTCGTTTTTAGAAAAGGAGATTCAGCCCATGCTTCATTCTATTATTTTGCCGATTGCAATCGGCTTTGCCTTGTTCTTAAGCGGCATGAAGCTGATGGAGCTGGCGCTGCATCGCCTTGCCGGAACGCAATTGAATCGTATTTTGCAGCGTTTTACCGCTACGCCCATTCACGGACTGGCGGCTGGCGCCATCTCTACTGCTTTTCTTCAGAGCAGCACAGCCGTAACCGTCATCTCTATAGGTCTCGTCAATGCCGGTCTGCTCACCTTTCCGCGAACGCTCGGCATTATTCTTGGCACCAACATCGGCACCTGCCTGACGACGGAGCTGCTTGGGCTTAGCCTTGAGCGTCTCACAATGCCGCTGCTCATCCTCTCCGTCTCCGCCTGGCTGCTGACTGCACTGCTCGGCGAGCTGCAGCTTATCCCCGCCTTGCGGACTGGCGGCTGGCTAAACACGATTCGTTCCGCTTCTGTTGCCACGCTCGGCTTCGGCATACTGCTCGCCGGCATGGCGATGATGCAAAGCGTTGGCCCAGACATTCAGCAAAGCGCCATGTTTGACTGGTTTATGAGCAAAACGGCGGACAGCCTCTGGTGGGGGCTGGCCGCCGGCGCGGTGCTAACTGCAGCCGTGCATAGCAGCACAGCTGTCATAGCCATTATTATGGGTTTTGCGGCAATCGGAGCGATGCCGCTAGAAGTTGGCATAGCCGTTGTGCTAGGCGCAAACATCGGCACCTGCGTCACTGCGCTGCTCGCCTCTATTGGCGGATCGCGCGCGGGTCAATTCGTTGCGCTCGCCCATATAACGCTGAATGTCGGCGGCGCGCTGCTCTTTATGCCGTTTGTCGGCTTGCTTGCTGGACTATCAGCTTGGCTGACCGCAGCTCCAGCGGCGCAAATTGCCCATGCGCAAACGCTGTTTAATATTTTCAGCTCGCTGCTTGCCCTGCCGCTCTGCTATTTGCCAGCGCTGCGGCGGATGCCCCGCCAAGATTAACCTTCCAATGCTGCACCATAAAACTATGTAAATGGTATGCCCAGCAGCTCTAATGCACCGGAGACGATCCGATTATTGTTGTCATAGCCGGATTGCTTCTGACGTCTCCATGCATCAAGCGGCTCGAACCAATCCACTCCGCGAATTTCTTCTACTTGAGCTTGCAAATCGCCGCCGATGGCTTCAACCAGGTAATAGTGAACCTCTTTATCGACCGTACCATAGGTATCATGCTGGTACTGATATTTAATTTGGTCAATAGGTGCTATGATATTGCCCTGAAGCCCCGTTTCCTCAGCAATTTCCCGCAACGCGGTCTGCTCAACGGTTTCGCCTGCCTCCATCTTGCCTTTGGGGAGCGATACTTTGCCATAACGATCCTGAATAAGCTGAATTTGCAGCTTGCCTTCCTCCGTGCGGCGGTAGACGACGCCTCCTGCTGATATTTCCTTCACACCTGTTTCCCCCTTGCCTGATTGACATCATATCGCA
This sequence comes from Paenibacillus sp. JT22N15, assembly GCF_059383755.1. NCBI lineage: Bacteria > Bacillati > Bacillota > Bacilli > Caryophanales > Paenibacillaceae > Paenibacillus > Paenibacillus sp. JT22N15. Next base: position 160,122 of record NZ_JBXENV010000001.1, read on the forward strand.
ATAGCGAAAACTCCAGCCGCTTCCTCCTAGCGAAGCCAGCGGCCGAAATTCAAGCCTAATGTATGGCGCCTTTGTTATGCTCTCAGTGCTTCCGCTTTTGTATGAACGGCAGCTTGCTGATCTTGCTCTTCATCCAGCTCCAGCACGAAGCTGTGAGTTTCGGAGCCGCGAAGCGCAGACGATTCGCCTTCCAGCACTCGCACAAGCTGGCCACGGCATTCATTGACGCCAGCTTCCGTAACCTTAACGCGGCACAGCTTGCCGATTAAGTCCTCGGAGCCGTTGAATACAACTTGAATGTAGTTGTCGGAATAACCCATAACAAGTCCCGTTCCTGGAGCTCCCTTGTAGTCGCGCTCTGGAATAATATCAAGCACAGCGCCTACATACTTCTCTGCATAAGCAAGCTGCATGCGCTCGGACAAGTCGATCAGCTTGTGAACGCGTTCGTTCTTAAGTTCTTCATCCACTTGATCCTCCATGCGCGCTGCTGGTGTACCCGTCCGTTTGGAGTAAGGGAACACGTGCATTTCCGAGAAGCCCAGCTCCTCCATAAAGCGGAAGCCTTCTTCAAACATTTCGTCTGTTTCGCCAGGGAAACCAACAATGACGTCCGTTGTAATAGCTACGCCCGGCATAACCTCGCGGATACGCTTGATTTTCGCCGCGAATTCCTCCGTCGTATATTTGCGACGCATCCGCTTCAGCACGGAGTTTTCGCCGGCCTGCAGTGGAATATGGAGATGGCGGCACATTTTCGTGGACCGATTCAGCACATCAATCATCGCCTCATCGATCTGGCTTGCTTCGATCGAGCTGATGCGGATACGCTCAAGCCCTTCGATATGATCCAGATCCCACAGCAGGTCACTTAGACGGTAATTATCCAAATCGTCGCCATAGCCGCCTGTGTGAATGCCCGTAAGCACGATCTCCTTATAGCCTGCCGCAACCAGCTGCTTCGCCTGCTCAACAACGCTATGAGCATCCCGGCTGCGGGACAAGCCGCGCGACCATGGAATGATACAGAAGGTGCAGAAGTTGTTGCAGCCCTCCTGAATTTTCAGAAACGCCCGCGTACGCTCGGCAAAATCCGGCACATCCAGCTCCTCAAACTCGCGCGTCTTCATAATGTTGCGAACAGCATTGACCGGCTGACGGTCCGCATGAATTTGATCGACAAATGTCATGATTTTCTCGCGGTCCTGCGTACCGATAACGAGATCGACGCCGGGAATCGCCATAATTTCGGCCGGGGACGTCTGTGCGTAGCAGCCTGTTACCGCTATAACGGCATCCGGATTGCGACGCACCGCACGGCGAATGATTTGGCGGCTCTTCTTGTCGCCTGTATTGGTCACCGTACAGGTGTTGATTAAATAAACATCAGCGGTCGCTTCGAAATCGACCTGCTCGTAGCCTTCATTTTTGAACAGCTGCCATATCGCTTCTGTGTCGTAAAAATTCACTTTGCAGCCTAATGTATAAAATGCAACCGATGGCATGTTGTTATACTCCTCCCATTTCTCCGGCTTCATACAGCAAGCATGTCAATCCGACGATACCTGCGGTTTCCGTCCGCAATATCCTTTTGCCGAGGCCGACAATAATGGCTCCTGCTGCTTCTGCCTCATCTGCTTCACGCTCGGTAAAGCCGCCCTCCGGCCCTACCATTAGCAATACGCTCGGAGCGGAAGTATCGCTCCCTCTGTTAGAGCTCCAGCTATTCAGCGCCTGCCTAATACCCACGCCTTCCGCTGCATCGCCTTCGCGTTCATAACAAAACAAAACTAAATTATAGGAAGCAATCGATTTGACCAGCTCGCGCCAGCTCCGCACCGGCTCTACAGCCGGAACGCGGCAGCGATGCGACTGCTCCGCCGCTTCCTTGGCGATTTTGCCCCAACGCTCCAGACGCTTCGCTTCCTTCTTGCCGTCATATTGCACGATCATGCGCTCTGACTGGAACGGGACAAACGAATAAGCGCCAATTTCGGTGCCCTTCTGGATGACCAGCTCCATCTTGTCGCCTTTCGGCAAGGCTTGGGCAATCGTAACCGACCAGCTCGGCTCGCTATTTTGGGGAAGCTCTTCTGCAATAGCCGCTACAACCTCGGTGGACGAAGCTTCCCGCACAGAAGCAAGCACGACCCGCTGCTCGCCGTCGCTTGCAATAAACGTATCGCCTGCCTTCATCCGCATGACGCGAACAGCGTGGAATGCATCCTCGCCAAACAAGCGGACTTCATTATCTTCAAATTGCTCTTTCGCTATAAAATACCGCTGCATATCGTCTACATAACCATCCTTCATAATAGCATGTTTTCATGTCGAAAATCCATGACCAAACCGTGCCACACAAGGTGAAACGGCTGCCCTCCGTCCTTTGGAGGCGCGGCGCGTTTCAATCCGAGAAATATAAACCTATTTATATGATTGAAACTTATAAATTCTTATATTTCAAGCGCAAACGGCTGCCCTCCGTCCTTTGGCGGCAAAGCTACCGTTTCGCGTAGAAATATAGAGAAAGGATGGAAAATCATATCCTTTCCTAATTTAAATAAACAGCCCGCCGAGCAAGCCCATAAAATAGGCTGCCAATTCCTGCGAAAAATTCAGAATCGGACTAATGGTCACAGCGCGAAGCGGTGGAATGAACAATAGCAGCAGGAAAATAATAATGCCCCATTGCATGTTCTGCTCCATTTTATAGCCGACTTTTAGCGGTACGAGATTTTGAATGATCCGGTAGCCGTCAAGTGGCGGCAATGGAATCAGATTAAAAATAAACAGCAAAAAGTTAAGTGAAATGAAATACGAGAAAAATACTTGCAAAGCATCCTGTACGCCAATGGAGCCCATATGGTACAGCCCCGTCTTGATGCTGAGATAATAAAGAATAATGCCAAGCAGTCCGAGTACAAAGTTGCTAAGCGGACCTGCCGCCGTCACAATCACGCCCATTAAACGCGGATGCTTAAAACGATTTTGGTTTACCGGTACAGGCTTGGCCCAGCCGAAGCCAGCAAGCAAAATCAAAATCATGCCAAGCACATCCAAATGGACGCGCGGGTTCAGCGTTACCCTGCCCGCATCATAGGCCGTATTGTCACCGAACTTGTACGCCGTGTAAGCATGCGCAAACTCGTGAACGGTGAAAGCAATAATAAGCACAAGCACAGCAAAGGGCAATTCAGCGGTCGGATAAGCAAACCAACCTTCCATACTCATTCCGTTACCTGCGGCTTGCGTGCTACGAATACAACCCAGTCTTCATTGCGGCGTGTTTCTTCCACGATAAAGCCGGCTTTCACAAGCCCCTGCTTCACAAGCTCTTCCTTGTTTTTATAAATACCGGAGGAAATATACAGCCCGCCCGGCTTCAAGGCTTGATACACCTCATCAATAAACAGCAAAATAATTTCTGCTAAAATATTAGCAACGACCAGATCGACTGGCACCGATACCGTCGTAGATTCATTAGAGCCGACAGATCCGCGTGCCCCTTTGCCTCCTAATACGCCAAGCAGATCGCTGAGCTTAACTTCGACTTGCTGCTCCAGCCCATTCAGGCGTACATTTTCCGTCGCGCTCGTTACAGCAATTGGATCGAGATCAAGAGCAAGCACACGGCTGGCCCCCAGCCTGCAAGCTCCAATCGCCAAAATGCCCGAGCCTGTACCAACGTCAATGATTTCCTCGCCGCCTTTAATGACGGATTCCAGCGTCTGCAAGCAGAGGGAAGTTGTCGGATGTGTGCCTGTCCCAAAAGCCATGCCCGGGTCAAGCTCAATAATTTTCTCATTCGGCGCAGCTTCGTACTCTTCCCACGTCGGTTTGATCGTGAGTGTATCCGATACTTTAAGCGGCTTGAAATATTGCTTCCATGCCGTCGCCCAATCCTCTTCGTCTACCATTTGCGAAGTAATTTCATAATCGCCTGGATCAATGCCAAATTCGCGCAGCTGTTCGATCGGTGCTACCAGCTCTGCTTTCAAAGCGGCGATATCTGTTCCTTCCGAAAAATACCCCTTTATAACGGCTTGTCCTTCCGGAATATCATTCAGCGGCGTTTCATACCACTGGCCGAGGGACGTGTCCCGTTGTTTGTTCAGCGTGCCGGATTCTTCAATGGAAACCCCGTCCGCATCCCGTTCATGCAAAAAGTTAGAAATCATCTCAATCGCTTGTTCTGTCGTCGAGATTGTAAGTTCATGCCATTTCATTTGCTTCTACGCCTCCAGTGTGAAAAACTAACATCTATTGTACACCAATCCGCATTGATGCACAAAATATGTATTTGAAAATGTGATAATCCTGCTATTTTACAGCCTTTCCAGCCGTTAAATTTTCTTTTGCGCATAGCAAAAAGAGAAGGCAGGCCCCTTGCTCCTGCCCTCTCCGCTTGCGAACGCCAGTCCCGGCTCTACTTTGCCCGGTTACATCAATTGCTCCATACTTCCGCCCGCATCCTCAATCAGACGCAGTGCCCTGTCTTTGACATGCTCTTCAAGCATCGCGGTAAGTGCCGTACTGTCTGCTTGTCCATCAACCCGAAGCGCCTGCAGCTTGCGCAGCGCTCCCTGTGCCGCCTCAGAATGTTCAAATACAGCGCGTATGTGTTGATCAGCCATAATGCGCCCAGCCTCCTTCTACGTATAGTTAGGCGGTATTCAACCGCCCAGCTTCCTACTTCGATAGAATGGAAAGCCGGTGCCATTATTATTCGTTTTTTCGCAAGCTTTCAGAAAAAAAGACGATCCGCGCTTATTCGCCGCGGAACGCCTTTTTCATCCGTTCAAAAATCGATTCGTGATTTTCTGCTGTTTCTGTCGGAACGGAGCCTGAAACGCCGCCAAACTGGCGAAGCAGCTCTTTCTGTTCATCCGTCAGCTTCTGTGGGGTAACGACTGTCACTTTAACGTGCTGGTCGCCCTGTCCATATCCGCGCAGCTTAGGAACACCTTTGCCTTTCAGGCGGAAGTATGTGCCCGTCTGAGTGCCGGCTGGAATTTTCAGCTTGATTTTCTCCGTCAGCGTCGGGATTTCGATTTCATCACCGAGTGCCGCCTGTACGAAGGACAAAGGAACCTCGCAATAAATATCGTCGTTTTCACGCTCGAAAAACTCATGGGCTCTTACGCGAATAACAATGTACAAATCGCCCGCAGGACCGCCGCGTTGGCCAGCTTCACCTTCGCCAGACAAACGGATTTGCGCGCCTTCATCAACGCCAGCTGGGATTTTCACTGTAATTTTACGCTGTTTTTTCACTTTGCCTGCGCCATGACAAGTTCCGCATTTTTCTTTGATTACGCGGCCCGTTCCGCTACAGTTGGAGCATGCACGGCGGTTGACCATACGGCCGAATGGCGTATTTTGCACAACCTCCTGCTGCCCAGTACCGCTACATACAGAGCAAGTGTCTGGCTTCGTTCCTGGCTTAGCACCAGAACCGCTGCAAGTATCACAGTTTTCGGTGCGAGGAATCGTAATCTCCGTTTCCTTGCCGAATACCGCTTCCTTGAAATCAATCGTCATTGTATATTGCAAATCGCTGCCACGCTGTGGCGCATTCGGATCACGACGGCCACCGCCGCCACCGAAGAACATATCGAAAATATCGCCGAAGCCGCCGCCGTCGAAACCGCCTGCTCCGCCGCCCATGCCTTGATTCGGGTCAACATGCCCGTATCGGTCATAGGTAGAGCGCTTGCCATCGTCACTCAGTACGTCGTAAGCTTCCTTGACTTCCTTAAACTGCGTCTCGGCATCAGCTGCCTTGTTGACGTCCGGATGATACTTTCGCGCGAGCTGACGGTACGATTTCTTAATGTCATCCGCTGAAGCGTCCTTGCCTACACCCAGAATTTCATAATAATCTCTTTTTGACAAACGGTATCACCTCCGCCCATAAATGTGTTGGATAAGCTGAGACAAATGACTTTTATGTGCGCCAAGGTCGTAACTGCGAGAAAGGGTGGACTTTCGGCCGCTGTTGTTTTCAGATTTCTTGAATTATTCCTCTTGAGGAAAAATCCGAAAACAAAGGCGGACGCTGCCGCTCCTACAGTGCTACCCTTTCTCTCCGTTACTCCCATGCTACATATTTTTCTTTTGTTCAACTTATCCTTTTAAAAAAAGTTATAGCTTCGTCTCAACTATTCGTCGAAGCTTTTTTTATATACTTTAATCATGGAACAAGGTCAAAGACAGGGGAAGCCCTGTCTTTGACCTCATCCGCGCTGCAAGCTTAGTTTTTGTCGTCAACTACTTCGTAGTCAGCGTCAACCACATTGTCTTTGCCTTTTGCTTCCGGCTGTTCGCCTTCTGCGCCTGGCTGCCCAGCCGCTTGCTCATACAGCTTCACGGATAGCTGCTGTACAATTTCAGTCAGCTCATCAGAAGCTGCTTTAATTTCCTCCAGGTTATCAGTTGCAAGCGAAGCTGTTACTTTTTCTTTCGCAGCATTTGCTTTTTCGATTTCTTCTGGAGCTACTTTGTCGCCAAGATCTTTAATCGTTTTGTCTACCGAGTATACGAGTTGGTCAGCGTTGTTTTTCGCTTCTACCAGCTCACGGCGTTTGCGGTCTTCTTCCGCATTCAGCTCGGCATCCTTCATCATTTGTTCAATTTCCGCGTCGCTTAGGCCGCTGGAAGAAGTGATTGTGATTTTTTGGCTTTTGCCTGTGCCTTTATCCAGTGCCGATACGTTAACGATACCGTTCGCATCGATGTCAAAAGTAACTTCGATTTGCGGTACGCCGCGCGGTGCAAGAGGAATATCGCTCAGGGTGAAGCGGCCCAGCGTTTTGTTGCCCGCTGCCATTTCGCGCTCGCCTTGCAAGACGTGAATTTCAACGCCAGGCTGATTGTCAGCATACGTCGAATACACTTGCGATTTGCTTGTTGGAATCGTTGTGTTGCGGTCGATCATCTTCGTGAAGACGCCGCCTGCTGTTTCGATACCAAGGGAAAGCGGAGTAACGTCAAGCAATACAACGTCTTTAACGTCGCCAGTCAGTACGCCTGCTTGAACAGCCGCTCCCAATGCAACAACCTCATCCGGGTTAACGCCTTTGTGCGGATCTTTGCCAATCAGTTTTTTAACCGCTTCTTGAACGGCAGGAATACGTGTCGAACCGCCTACAAGAACGACTTTGTCGATTTGGTTTGCGGACAGGCCGGAGTCGCTCAGCGCTTGACGAGTTGGTTTCAGCGTACGCTCTACGAGGTCAGCTGCCAGCTCTTCAAATTTTGCACGAGTCAGGTTCGTTTCCATATGCTGAGGAACGCCATCTACCATTGTAATAAACGGCAGCGAAATCGTTGTCGACATAACGCCGGACAGTTCTTTTTTCGCTTTTTCAGCAGCATCTTTCAGACGTTGTACTGCCGCTTTATCTTTGGAAAGGTCTGCGCCTTGCTCTTTTTTGAATTCAGCTACGAGGTGATCGATAATGACTTGGTCAAAATCATCGCCGCCCAGCTTGTTATCGCCGCTTGTTGCTTTAACTTCGAAGAAGCCATCGCCAAGCTCAAGAATCGATACGTCAAATGTACCGCCGCCAAGGTCATAAACGAGAATCGTTTGATCTTCTGTTTTCTCAAGGCCGTAAGCAAGAGCTGCTGCTGTCGGCTCGTTGACGATACGAAGAACTTCCAGACCTGCGATTTTACCAGCATCTTTCGTTGCTTGACGCTGGCTGTCATTGAAGTAAGCAGGAACCGTAATAACAGCTTGTGTTACAGTTTGACCTAAGTAAGCTTCTGCATCAGACTTCAGCTTTTGCAAAATGATTGCGGAAATTTCTTGTGGCGAATAATCTTTGCCATCAATGCTTTCCTTATGGTTTGTACCAATATGGCGCTTGATCGAAATAATGGTGCGGTCAGGGTTAGTGATCGCTTGGCGCTTCGCGCTTTCGCCGACGATACGCTCGCCGTCTTTTTTGAAACCAACGACCGAAGGGGTTGTACGGCTGCCTTCCGGGTTAGGGATAACGACAGCTTCGCCGCCCTCCATTACTGCAACGCAAGAGTTTGTTGTACCAAGGTCGATACCGATTACTTTACTCATCGTGAATTTCCTCCTTATAATGGTTCTTCATTCCATACATTCTATTATCAAAGGAAATTATCGGTTAGCCGCTCACTTTAACCATTGCCGGACGGAGAACCTTCTCCTTCAGCATGTAGCCTTTTTGAACTTCCTCCACAATAATTCCTTCTTCATATTCATCGGATTCCACCGTCATAATCGCCTGATGGAAGTCAGGGTTAAAAGCTTCTCCAACGACATTCATCGCTGCGAGACCTTCCTGTTCCAGCGTTTGCATCAATTGGCGGAAAATCATGTCCACGCCTTTCGCAAGCGCCTCTACATCACCATTAACGGAAGCTGCAGCTGTAGCCCGATCGAAGTTATCGACAACCGGCAGCAGCTCAGTAACGAGCTTCATCGACGCATAACGCGCCAGCTCTTCTCTTTCCTTAATGGAACGACGACGGAAATTGTCAAAGTCCGCTTGTGTACGAAGGTAGCGCTGCTGGCTCTCTTCAAGCTGCTTCTCAAGCTCTGCATAACGCGCATCAACTACCTCAGCTTCATTTTGCCCAGCTTCAGCCGTTTCTTGCGATTCAACAGTCTCGTCTGCCACTAGCTCCTCAACCACATCATTTTGTTGCTCTTTACTCACCCTATTCACCTCCTTCAAATGCCGATTGGCATTCCCTTATCATTTATACCAACGGGCCAAAAATGCAGCCATATCTTTAGATATCATATCAACCAGACTCATCACCTTGCCATATTCCATCCGCGTGGGACCCAGAATGCCGATTGTGCCAAGCGGCTGCCCGTCAACCGAATAAGAAGCGGTAATCAAGCTGCAGCTGGCAATCGCCAGATTATCATTTTCCGTCCCAATGCGCACTTGTATGCCTGAAGGCAAGGAGGAAAACATTTTCATCACGGCTGGCGTTTCTTCCAGCAAATCCAAAATCGTTTTTACCTTGTCAACATCTTTGAATTCCGGCTGCGTCAGCATGTTCGTCGTTCCACTTAGAAACAGGCGATGATCATTATCAGGCTGCAGCGCCTGATCCAGCACGCCCAGCACTTCCTCGCAATGATCGACGTAACGTTCCAGCTCCTGGCCGACCTCCAGATAAAGCTTTGATTTCAAGCGGACTAACGGAATGCCGACAAGCTTCGTATTCAAAATATGGACGACCTTCTCCAGTTCCTCCATCTTCACCTCAGACGGCAGCGTAATGGTGCGATTCTCGACGCGCCCCGTATTAGTAACAATGATGGCAACCGCAGAACGTTCATCCAGCGGCACAAGGCTGAAATGCTTCAGCGATGTATTAAACAGCTCCGGGCCCAGCAAAATCGACGTGTAGTTCGTCAGGCTGGACAAAATCGATGCTGCATGCTGAATAACCTGCTCCATCTGGCTCATCTGCTCGGTGAAAAAAGAACGAACCTTCGTCATATCCGCATCGTTCAACTCTTCCATCCTCATCAGATGATCAACGTAATAGCGATAGCCTTTAGTAGAAGGAATCCGGCCTGCCGACGTATGCGGCTGCTCCAGAAATCCAAGCTCCTCCAAATCCGCCATTTCATTACGAATGGTAGCTGGGCTGAAGCCAACATCGCCGCGCTTAGAAATACTGCGTGAACCGACCGGCTCAGCCGAGCGGATATAATCATCTACGATAGCTGTTAAAATCATTCGCTGCCTATCCGTCAACATGCGCATTCCCTCCAAGTCATCGGCTCTGTCATTAGCACTCGTCTTGATTGAGTGCTAATCGTTAATACAAAAATACCAAACCCGCTTGAGCATTGTCAAGTGAGTTTGGCATTTTTAGTTAGCCTATTTTTACAATATTCACTATAATGACTTGCAGCGGCTCGGAAAAACCTCTACTCCAGCACTTTCAGCACGGCGATTTCATCGCAAGCGTTCTGCTTCGGACAGTTGACGCAATCGGTCCATACCTTTTCCGGAAAAATTTCTTTATCCACGACCGTAAACCCATTCCGCAGAAAAAAAGCAACCTCGTAAGTCAGCGCCATGACCTTCGTAATGCCCTGTTCCTTCGCCGCAGCAAGCAAGCCGTCAACGAGCTTACTGCCAATGCCGAGACCCTTGTAGCCATCCGACATGCCAAGTGACCGGATCTCTACCAAATTATCGCCTAGCTTCGTCAGCGAGCCGCAGCCGACAACCTGGTCGCCTACTTCCGCTACTATAAAGGAATTTATCGAATACTCAAGCATATACCGGGTACGGGGCAGCATGATCCCTTTCTCTGCATAGCCTTGAATTAAATCAAACAATACGTCAACATCATCTTTGGTTGCTTTTCTGCATACTGCCTGCAAGCTGTCCATTAGTTTCATGCTGCTCCCCCCATCCGGTGCTTGTTTCATCACCATATACCTATCATTGAATAAATATACATCATCGCGCATGTTTTCTCAATAGGCAATTTTAAAAAATATTAATATGAATTTTCATAATCGCCTATCTGGCTAAACTTCCAAACCAATAAACGATCCAAATACTTCATTGCCGAGCAATACGCCTTTATCCGTCAGCCGATAACCCGACCCGCGTTCATCCTCCAGACGCTCCATCAACCCGTCATTCAAATGCTTAGCAATAATCGGGCCAAAATAGCTTTCGAGCGTCTTGCCGTCAAATTGGCGGGTAAAATCAGCAGTGCGAATGCCATCCAGCAGACGCAGGCCGACCATCATAAAGTCCTCCATCGCCTCAAGCTCGGATATCGTCTCCGTATCAAGGCGCGGCAGGCGGGCAAGCGTAGCGTCAATATAAGGCTGTACCCCCTTGATATTAACATGGCGCTCGCGATTTGCGTACCCATGGGCACCGGCTCCAAGTCCGTAATAAGGCTCGTTGCGCCAGTACGTTGAATTATGCTTGCTCTCAAAGCCCGGACGGGCAAAATTGCTTATTTCATAGTGCTGGTAGCCGCCAGCCTTAAGCTGCTCAATCAGCAGCAAATACATATTCAAATCCTCATCCTCTGTCGGCAAAGGCAGTTCATTGCGCTCATACAGCTTGTGGAATAACGTATTCTCCTCCACTTTAAGGCTGTACAGCGAGTAATGCGGCAGCTCCAGCGCAAGTGCCTTCTGCACACTGTCAGCCAGCAGCTCAACCGTCTGTCCAGGCAGGCCAAACATCAGATCGATCGACAAATTCGTAAAGCCTGCTGCTCTAGCATTGTCCAAGCTGCGATATACGTCCTCGACATTGTGAATACGTCCAATACGCTCCAGCAGCGTGTTATTAAACGATTGCACGCCAAAGCTGATCCGGTTCACCCCACCGGCATACATCGCCGCCAGCTTGTCAGCATCCGTCGTACCTGGATTGGCTTCCATAGAAAACTCGACATCTGGTGAAAGTGGAAAATGCTTGCGGACAGCAGCGAGAAATCGCTCCATCTGCGGCGGTGTAAGCACCGTCGGCGTACCTCCGCCTACGAATACCGTATCGATTTGCTCAGGCGGCAGCACGCTGATTGTCCGCTCCATTTCGCGCTCCAGCGCATCCAAATAATCGTCTACAGGCTGGCCTTTCAGCACATAGGACGTAAAATCGCAGTAATGGCACTTATTCGTACAAAAAGGGATATGAATATACAGCGCTCGCGGCGCGTGATGAATCGTCATGCTGTACACCTGCTTTCCTGTGGCAAGCTCTCTTCAAGTGCCAGTCCGTCAAAGTGCGGACGACTTCTTGCCTCTCTCATGATAAAAAGGAGAGCCCCCGGCTCTCCTTCTCCCTCTAGCTTTCGTCGATCTTGAGCACAGCCATGAACGCTTCCTGCGGCACCTCAACGCTGCCGACCTGCTTCATGCGCTTCTTGCCCTCTTTTTGCTTCTCAAGCAGCTTGCGCTTCCGGCTAATGTCGCCTCCGTAACATTTGGCAAGTACGTTTTTACGCATCGCCTTAACGGTTTCACGGGCAATAACCTTGGTACCCAGCGAGGCCTGAATTGGAACCTCAAACATTTGACGAGGGATAAGCTCCTTCATCTTCTGGCAAATAATCCGGCCGCGGAAAAACGCTCTATCGCGGTGAACGATGACGGACAAGGCATCGACCTGCTCGCCATTCAGCATAATATCCATCTTCACAAGGTTGGACTTGCGGTAGCCGGACACTTCATAGTCGAACGAAGCATATCCTTTCGTGCTTGATTTCAACTGGTCGAAGAAATCATATACTATTTCCGAAAGCGGGATTTCATACGTAATGGTGACGCGGTTCGTATCCAAATATTCCATGTTAACGAACTCGCCGCGCTTGTTCTGGCATAGCTCCATAATCGCGCCAACATAATCATTCGGTACGATAATGCCAGCTTTGACATAAGGCTCCTCGATAAAATCAAGCTTGCCCTGCTCTGGCAGGTTGGACGGATTGTCGATGCTCATGACCGTTCCATCCGTCAGCGTTACTTGGTAAATAACGCTTGGCGCCGTCGTAATAAGCGGAATATTGAACTCGCGCTCAATACGCTCCTGAATAATCTCCATGTGCAGGAGGCCCAAGAAGCCGCAGCGGAAGCCAAAGCCTAGCGCTGTCGACGTTTCCGGCTCGTAGCGCAGCGAAGCATCATTCAGCTCCAGCTTCTCTAGCGCTTCGCGCAAATCGTTGTAATCCTGTGTTTCAATCGGATATAATCCGCAGAATACCATTGGATTAATTCGGCGGTAGCCCGGAAGTGCTTCCGGTGCCGGACGCTTCGCTTCGGTTACGGTATCGCCGACACGCGTGTCTTTTACATTTTTGATACCAGCAACGACGAAGCCTACATCACCGACTGCCAGCTCGTCCACGATGCCCATACGCGGCATGAACGCGCCAACCTCAATAACCTCAAACTCAGCACCAGTCGCCATAAAGCGGATTTTCTTGCCCGCCTTGATGCTGCCGTCAATAACCCGGACGTAAACGATAACGCCTTTGTACGCATCATAGTGAGAGTCGAAAATCAGCGCCTTAAGAGGCTGATCAGGATCACCTGTAGGAGCTGGAACCTTGGCAACGACCTGCTCCAAAATCTCCTTAATGCCAATGCCTGCCTTCGCCGATGCATGAACCGCCTCGCTCGCATCCAGCCCAATAACATCTTCAATTTCCTGCTTGACGCGATCTGGCTCTGCGCTTGGCAAGTCGATTTTATTGATGACTGGAAGAATTTCGAGGTTGTTGTCGAGTGCCAAATAAACATTGGCAAGCGTCTGTGCCTCAATCCCTTGCGCAGCGTCTACAACGAGCAGCGCGCCTTCGCAAGCAGCAAGGCTGCGGGAAACTTCATATGTAAAATCGACGTGTCCAGGCGTATCAATCAAATTGAGCAAATATTCCACACCGTCATCCGCCTTATAGGTCAGACGAACAGCCTGCAGCTTAATTGTAATGCCGCGCTCCCGCTCCAAATCCATTTGGTCCAGCACCTGAGCTTGCATTTCTCGCGAAGTGAGAGCTCCAGTGTATTCCAAAATGCGATCCGCAAGCGTAGACTTCCCGTGGTCAATATGCGCGATAATCGAGAAGTTTCTAATTTTCTTTTGTCGGTCACGTACGTCAGCCATGCCTAACCCCCACACCATCCATTATTGCTAATCATTCTTTCCATTATATCAGCAATGGAGTGCGCCAGCAATGCGGTTGCCGAAATTCCGAAAGAGCGCCTTCGTTAATTCGTCACCTTTTCAAACAAATCCACAATAAACTCCATGCTTCCGGTCGAAAAAGATTGCAGCAAGCCTGCTGTGCCATCAGCCAGCTTATTGACCGAAGGCTCTTGATTTTCATAAGGCATGCCCGGCAGCCTATCGCCATACAGCGCGTTTTGCTCAGCAAGCTTCCGCACCTCGGCCAGCTCCTTCTCAAGCTCGGATATTTTGCGCGAAGCGACATCCGACATGCCGGCGATCGACTGATCTTCTGGTACAATGGTTCCGCTGCCGCCTTCTTCTGCGCCTTGCCTAATGATCGCATCTACCGGAATGACAGAGGAAGCCCCCGTCTCCTCAATCGGCCCATAAATCCGTTCAATGCCCGAGGAGGACATTTCAATGCCATACAATATAACAAAAACAAGCACCCCGCCAATGATCGCCCATTTAAACGCATCACGCCGCTTTCTCATCCTGCACCCCGTCCTTTCCGCTCTCGATTCGCTATTCAGCTTTGTGGAGCTGTAACCTTCTCATCCTGCCAGTAAATATCGGCAATCACTTTAGCCAGCACATCCGCGGTGCGATACGACTCTACCAGCGTATTGTCTACACCGCCAACCTCGATCAGCACGCTGCCTGCGGCGAGCGATTGATTGTATTCCCCGTTGCCTGTGGCGGCTGTTTTGCCCCATATCCCTCTTGAAATGCCGGGATACTGCTTCTCCAGCGCTTCATGAATTTTAGTTGCAAACGCTTCGTTTTCCTTCCAGTTCGGATTTTTATGGCCGATGATAAAATAAACCTGCGCGTAGCTTTTGCCCTTAATCTCGGTCGTCGTATATTTGCGCTTCTGCGAATCGCGATGCAGATCGAATAAAAACTTCAAATCTTTGCTGCTCGCCAGCGCCTCTTTAACCGTCTTCATGGAATATTTATAGGACAGCTCCCATTTGTAATTTTTCATGGCGGTCGGATAATCGGTTTCTGAATGCATGGCGCCAACCCCGCGCTGCTCCAGCTGCTCCGCAAGCCGCTTGCCGACCAGCGTAATATTCGTTGTGCTGGAATTCGGGTCCTTGGCGCCATCCTTCAGTTCTGGATACCATGATTCCCGATTATGTGAATGATAGATAAATGCGATCTTAGCTTCCCCTGTCGAAGGCTTCGTATTGCCGCTGCCGCTTTGTCCAGGCTTGTCCCCCGGCTCCACAGTGCTTGGCGGAAGCGATGGCTGCGGCTCCACATTCGGCTGTTCACCAGTCGCCCCTTCTTCGGCATGCGAAGGAATCGGCTCATTATCCTCAGGCCCAACGGCGGTATCTGTTCCACTGCCTTTGCGAATGAGAAAGGAATCTCCGGCACTCATGCCGGGAATGCCCGCTGCCAGCAGGCTTTTTGGCTGTGTAGGATTAATGTCCGTCATCAGTCTGACTAGAAAAGCGCTCACCTGCGGCACAGACAGCTCGTCCGCCTGATTGCTGCCCTCAAAGGCGGGCAACTCCATTTCCAGCATATCCCCGAACAAACCGCTCGATACAGCCGCTGCAAAACCTTTCATCGAAGACACCGGCGCAGCCGACGCTTGATGATGGGCAACTGCCGCAATGCCTATAATGACGAAAAAAATCATCGAACATAAAGAAAGAACAGCGAATGTTCTTCCTGTGACCAACAATTGCCGAATTTTCCGGCTTCCATACGCCAAATCGAGCAGCATGATTTTACGTTTCATCGTTTCGCTTACCTCCCGGTTCTGTGCTAGAGCTGTCCTGCTGCTATTAATCTATGAACGAGTTGGCGTTAGTAGAACCGACCGCACCCTCATTTTTAATATAATGGGCTGCTAGATTTAGAGTAAGAGGGGCATGCTTTTAGACAGTCTATGAAGAAGCTGCACAGACGTAAACGGCTGTCGCCGTCCTCTGGCAGCAAAGCTACCGTTTCGAGGGTAAAGATAAGCCGATTAGAAGGGGGAAACTTATAATTGTTTATATTTTAAAAAACCGCCATACAATGCCCGTGTGTTGAAAGGCATCGTATGGCGGTTTGCTGTTAATGGGTATAGGCGGCTACATTATCCGTATCAACCGCATCATGCAGCGAAGCGTTGAGCCCGCTTGCAATAATATTGGCGATGTCCTCGATGAATTGGTCAATCTCCTTCGGCGTGACGAGCAAATCATGGCCGAGCGGGTGAAGCACCTCTTTGACGAGCTGCAGCCGCTCCTGCTCCTCCAGCTGGTTCATGATGCCAAATACCTGATTGCTGTCGCCCTTGTTCGTTTCAATGTGCTGGCGCATCAGCTCCAGCGTATTATTCACAATGGTAGATGCATACACGACGGTCGGCACCCCTATGGCAATTACTGGAATCCCTAAAATCTCCTTAGTCAACCCTTTGCGCTTATTACCGATGCCAGAGCCGGGATGAATGCCGGTATCGGCAATTTGAATCGTCGTATTCACCCGTTCTACCGCCTTGGAAGCAAGAGCATCGATGGCGATAATGACATCGGGCTTCGTCCGCTCGGCAATGCCTTGAATAATGTCGCTGGACTCAATACCAGTAATGCCTAGCACGCCAGGGGCAATAGCGCTGACCGCGCGATAGCCAGGGGCAACCTGATCCGGCATCAGCTCAAAAAAATGACGGGTCACCATTACGTTCTCTACAACTATCGGCCCCAGCGCATCCGGCGTCACATTCCAGTTGCCAAGCCCGACTATGAGTACACGTGCCGTCTTGCCAACACCGATGCGTTCAAGAAAGGTCTCAAAATGCTTGGCGAACATCGTCGCCACCCGATTCTGAAGCTCCGTATCTTGCGTACGCAGTCCCGGAACCTCCAGCGTGACGTAATGGCCCTGCATTTTGCCAATCGCCGCAGCTCCTTGCTCATTTTGGACATGAAGGCTTGTAATGACGATGCCATCCTCGTCTTGACGCTCGGAGTGGATGCCTGGAATGACGCCGCCCGACTGCTCGGCCATTTCTTTTGCTTCCAGCGCCAAATCTGTTCGAACGTTGTAAGCTTGCAAATCAAGTTGTCCCACCGCATACCCTTCTTCCTTGAAAAAATAAATGCTTTCTGCCATTAGTGTTCGCAAGCATTTGGTTTTCATGCGTGCTATTGCTTTTTGGGTATACGCGTGATAATATATTTTAAGTTGTGTTATCCAGAATTATAGCGTATGCTAAAGATTGCCTGTGCATATTTCGTAGGAGGTGAAACTCGATGCCAAACATTAAATCCGCAATTAAACGCGTCAAAACGAGCGAAAAACGCCGCGCTTTGAACGCTTCCCAAAAATCCGCGCTTCGTACGGCTGTTAAATCTGCTGACCAAGCTATCGCCGGCACTGATGTAGCTGTTGCTAAAACAGCTCTAATCGCTGCGACGAAAAAATTGGACAAGGCGGTTACTAAAGGCCTGATTCATAAAAATGCGGCTGCCCGCAAAAAATCTCGTCTTGCTAAAAAGCTTAACGCTCTTTCGGCGCAAGCTTAAACCGTCCTTGAACATACAAAAAAGCTGTCTTCCGGTTATCCGGCCGACAGCTTTTTTGTATGTATATGATGTGGCGGATGGCCTTTACGCCATCCGCTTCGGGGCGCCAAGCGATAATAAATAAAGCTCAAGGCCAAAGTTTTTATCCATTTGCCCTGTCTTCATCTTGTAATCCAGATCAGCAATAGAGGACAGCAGCGCCCCCAGCCGCGACGTTGAAAACTTCCGGCACTTCTCGGCAGCCAGCTTAACCGCATAGGGATGGAGCCCGAGCTGCCCAGCCATTTGCTGCGGCGAATAACGATGCTGCTCCAGCTCTTTAATTTGCAGCATAATACGCAGCTGCCGTGCAATCAATGCCGCGATTTTTATCGGCTCCTCGCGTCTGATCAGCAATTGTCGATACAATCGAAGCGACCTGTCCACCTGCAATTCCGCAATCGCATCAACCAATGCGAATACATCCTCTTCCACAGTCGACACCGTAAGCAGCTCCACTTCCTTGCGTCCAATCTGACCGCCAACACCAGCGTGCAGACAGAGCTTGTCCACTTCCAGTGCCAGCTGCTGCATATGAGCTCCAACCCGTGACAGAAGCAGCTCAGCCGCCTCCGTATCCAGTGTGCGTTTCTGCTCCGCAGCCCGGCGGATCGCCCAGCCCTTCAATTCGGATGTATCCAGCTCTTGAAAAGCTATGAGCGCATTGCGATCCTTCAGCTGCTTGACGAGCTTGCGCCGTTCATCCAGCTTCTCCGCATTTATCAGAAACAAAATGACCGTTGTTTCAGAAGGATTCTCTATATATTGCTGCAAGCGGTCAGTGCGATGGTCCAGCTTGCCTCCTTCTTTTCCGCCAGCTGCAAAGACGACGGCGTCTCTGACGATGACTAGCTTGCGCTCAACGAAGAAGGGCAGCGTCTCCGCTTCAAGCACAGCCTCATCAAGCACACTTTCCGCTGTATCGAATTTGACGATGCCCAGTTCCCGCTCGTCAGTAGTAAACATCGCGTCCGCAAGCGTATCGGCAAACTGCTGAATCCGGTAACGGTCCTTGCCAAATACGACGTACACAGGGCGAAATCGCTTGCCCTTGATTTCCTTCAAAGCTTCTTTCCCATCCAAAGGCTATTCCTCCCTACCTTCTCCTGTGAACGGCAACAAAGGGATGAGCCCGTTTCGGCTTCATCCCTTTGTCCCTGAACATCTATATAAACATCAGCAGAAAGATCCATGGCTTCTCCTTCTGCTGATGGTCATACGACGATCAAGGCTAACACGTCGCATCTTCTCTCCACTCTTTACCATACGCAGTTAGAGCGGAAAGTGTGCATACACCTGTAGTCATTCAACTAAAATTAATGCGCTGCTTTGTTATCTTTGAGCGTATTCAGGTCAACCGCATATTTTTCAATGCCGCCCGACTCCAGATGAATTTCATAATTTAAAATTTTATTATCCTCCGACCAGCTCAAATTAGCGATTTGGCCGTTTTTGCGCGCCGTTTCCAGCAGCAGCTTATGCTCGCCTGCCTCATAAATCTTAATGGCATAGCCAACAACCTCCGCCGAATAAACGCCGTCAGCAGAAACCAAGGGAACGGTTGCCAGAGATGCTTTCTCTGATTCGCCTGAAAGGCTTTCCAATGGTTTGCCATCCTCCTCTGCAGGAGCTTGAGAAATGTTAGTGTCTGTACCCGCGTCAGACTTTGCATCTTTGGAATAATCCGGAGCAGTAAGACCCGAAGCCGAACCAAAATCAGAAGTTCCAGATTCGCTGTTGTTATTCCCGTTAGCGCTTCCGCCATCTTGATTTGATCCATCGCCACTTCGATCAGTTACATTCGTCTTAAGACTCATGCCCGTATCAAGCGATTCTGATTTCACTTCACCCGAAGTTTGTGGATCAGTAGCCACAAATTGCCTGAGCTCCGACGTGTCGTAATTGGCCATCGGGCTGTCAGCAGCAGTAGCGCTTGCTTCCGTCCGGCTCATGTCATTGTTTGATTGCGACCCATTAAACCAGCCTGCGTTATAGGAAATGATAAATGTGCCAGCTACGAGGCACGCCGCAACGACGCCTGTGAGCTGCCGAAGCTTTGATGAAGCACCGCGATCCGGCGTTTTCCTCCGCTTAGGCATTGCTGGCTCCTGCTCTTGCTGCGCCACAACTGAGCCAGCCGCTTCGAATGATAGCTGCTCCAATTGAGGCATAATAGCATCCACAAGGCTGTAGCTTGGCGTTACATGAGGCAGATTTTCCAATTCCGCAGACAAATTTTTCAGCCGCTCAAACATTGCTGCGCAGTCCGGACATTGCTTGAAATGTTTTGTCATGGTTGCTTTCTCGTATTCATCAAGGTCGCCGTCAAGCTCCCTTTGCATATATTCCATCACCTCTTGACAGTTCATCCCCGGACACCACCTTTCTGATAATCATGTAGTAACGTTTGAAGCTGCTGTCTGGCTCTGAATAAATAGGATTTAACTGTGTTTAGGGGCAAATCCAGAGACTCAGCTATTTCATTGTAGGAAAAATCCTGCAAGTATCGAAGCACGACAACAGCACGGTGATGATCGGGTAGCTTATCAATAGCGTTACGGATGTCTTGAGCTGCGTAAGCGGACAAAACCTCATCCTCTACATTTTGCTTCTCGTGAAACACCATATCGTGCTCATCAATAGATACTGTCGGCTTGTTTCTTCTAAACTTGTCAATGCAGATATTCGTTACAATGCGTTGAATCCATGTTTTAAATTGGGCTTTTTCTTCGTAGGAGCCGATTTTGGTATAAATGCGAATGAGTGCCTCCTGTGCCGCATCCATTGCATCCTGCTCGTTGTTTACTATATAGTAGGCTGTCCGATAAACATGTGTTTCAATCTCTCGCAATAGAGTAATCAATGCATCGCGATCTCCCGACTGAGCGGCTCTAATAAGGCCAGGCTCCACCACGAAGGATCCCCCTCTCTTGCAACCTCTCTGACGAGCAGGTTACGTAAAATGTTGCAAACCTTCGTACAAATTCATTTTTTATTTTAGCCACACGGCCCATATTCCGATTTAAAGAAGCGTACTCCACACTCAAGAATATCAAAAAAAGCAAGCAGCGTATATAGCAAGTTCATGACTGCATGGAACTAGCCAGCCTTGCTCTTTTAATCAACTGCCCTCTCCAGAAACGCATAAAAGTTAATATTCATTTTGCCAAAGCGCACTTCGCAGCATTCAGCCGGGAAAAAATCCTCTCCGCCCACGCATGCCTTGAGCTTGTCCAAAATGTTTTCGATGCTGTCACTATCGAGCTTCAGCATTAAAGCCGATTGGGCGTAATGGAGACTTTCTTCGTCGTCAACCTGTGCAAGACCAAACTCCTTCACTTTTTTACTGTTAATTTGCGCGGCTTCACTTAAAGCAATCACCGCTTCCTCCCCTGCAAGCGTTAGGAGGAAAGCTTCGTAAAGCTCACTTGCACCATCTATATCAAATCGGATATCAATGGCATATTTACCGGCTCTGTTTATTTTTATCATCAGCTTCACACTTCCTTGCCATTAATCTCCTGCCGCTACTTATGCTCATTTTACAGGATCATTTCAAAGAAGCCTACATCGCGATCCAATCTACTTTGCTTTTCTTTAACTAAATATATATATGAAGGAAATGTATAGTATAGCTTGATTCATGCGCTAAAGATACGCAGAAAGCTGCAAAGACATGCTGCTATTTTTGGTTGTGCATGTAGGAGCAGGCTCGCTGCTCCTTGGTTAGCGTTTTTCAAGTCAAATCTCGCCTGTCGATTCAAGGCTGGGGAACCTCTTGCTGCGATTGTTGCTGAGATCATGGTGGTTGAGAACACTGTAGCTTAGATTACTATAGCTTAGATCACTGTGCTCAGATCACTGCGGCTTAGATCACTGCGCTTAGATCACTGCGCTTAGATCACTGCGCTTAGATCACTGCGCTTAGATCACTGTAGCTTAGATCACTATAGCTGAGATCACTATAGCTTAGATCACTATAGCTTAGATCACTGTAGCTGAGATCACTATAGCTTAGATCACTGCGCTTAGATCACTGTGCTTAGATCACTGCGCTTAGATCACTGTAGCTTAGATCATTGTGGCTGAAAACACAGCTTTTGAGAATCCGCGGTTCGGGGCGCACGCTCCTTTTTGGCGGACTGAGGTTCCGCTATTTTGGGTTTTGAACCGATTTCTGACCTTAAGCGGACAGGAAATCCGTTATTGCCCACTTTATCGCAGCAAAATGGCCATTTACAGCACATTAGCGGCTTTTGAGTCCGCCACTTGTGCCATACCCTTGATTTTGTTGAAATAGCTGCTTCTGTGTCCGCCTAGTCTTGCTTTGTACAGGGAATAAGCCACTGGAACGCTGACCACCCAGCTGCCTTTCGGTACGTAGGTCCACATTCATAAGCGGTGACATTTCCAGTAATAATGGGAATACTTGTGACATTATATTTGATCTGGATCTGGATTCGAATGCAGCTCAAATACGGTTGCATACCTGCCTATACTACATGCACTTTTATTCAAAATTCTCCTTTTTGTGATTGCGTTTAATATCATTGAAAATCAATTTCCCTTGTTCATCGTTCTGGCCTGAAGCCTTCCCGATGCCGCCCGATATTCAATTTCACCATCCTGATCTGTTCGGCGCACTTCGGTTCCGGCTGCCTTCAAGCGTCCCAGCACATCGCCATGAGGATGGCCGTAGCTGTTTGTCGCACCTGCGGAAATCGCCGCACTCAGCGGCTGCCAGCGCTCCAGCCAATTGGCAGCAGTCGAATAACGGCTTCCATGATGCGCTACTTTAAGCACATCAACATTGGCGCAGCAAGCTGCATAAAAAGCTGGATTTTCATCCATAAGGGCCAGCAAACGCTCCTCCGTATCAAATCCGATGTCTCCTGTCAGCAGAAAAGTATAATTCTTCATCGTCAAATAAAGGACAACACTCGCTTCATTCTGCTCCTCGAGCTCCTTGATTTCCATGTTGGAAACGCTGCTTCCTTCCGTTTGGTTAACAGCAGGGGGCCATAAAACGTTCAGACTTGTGTTCTTGCCCATTTCCCACTCCTGCCCCGCCTCAGCCCGGTACATCGGAATCTCATGCTGCACCGCATAGGCCAGCAACTCCTCCGCATCTGGTGAATGCTTCACACTGCCGTTCCATAACAGTCCTTTGACAGGGATCGAATCCATAACCGCTTTAAGCCCCCTAATATGATCGCTGTCCAAATGGCTGACGATGAGCAAATCAAGCTGATGCACTCCGCGCTTCATTAGCAGCGGGGCGATAACCTTTTTGCCTACCTCAAAAGGGTCCTTGCGCGCTCTCCACTCCTCGCCGGCCTTGCGGAAAGAAACCGTTCCCCCTCCGTCGATCAACAGATGCTTCCCTTCCGGCGTTCTGACATAAATAGCGTCCCCTTGTCCGATATCAAGCACATGAACGCGGCTGTCATGATCAAATAAATCCGGATGATAGGCGAAAAATAACAGTGCTAGCACGATAAGCACGGCGGAAAAAAAGCTTCCATGGAAAAGAAGCGCCTTTGCAGCTGATGCATACGAAAAATCGGCAAAGCCACCAGAAAACTTGCTGGGAGCAGTAATGCTGCCCTTTCGATGTATAGCTGAAAGCTCGTAGAGCGGCTGCGTCTCGAGCTCGCCGTTTTCGTGGCCAGCTGCAAGGTTGCTATGCTCTGATTCTGGCCCCTGCTCACGGGCGTCTGATAACTCGCGCACTGGAAGTAAGCGAAATAGCAGCGCTAGAGCGCCATACCAAGCCGCGATCCACCATAGCGGTGGAGTCGCCCAAATCGTGCGAAATATATCTGCTGTTGCGAGCCAGTCCACGAGCCAAAATGTCCAGTCATTGGCGTAGACGCTCACCCATGCGAGCAGTTTGCCGCCTGTTGGCCAAGCCATGTGAATAAAAAGCGCGGCTCCGCCTAGCGGCATAATTATAAAGCTGATAAATGGCACGAGCAGCAAATTCGCCGGGAGCGACAGCAAATGGAATTGGTTGAAATAATAAATGGAAACCGGAAACGAGACGGCCTGTGCCACGACGCTGACGGCGATCAAATCGAGCAGCGCTTTGCCCCGTTTCCAGTGAGGCATGGCGCGCCTTACTGGAGGGACGCCAAGAATAAGACCTAGCGTTACGATAAACGAAAGCTGGAAGCTGACATTTTCCAGATAAAAAGGATTTAACGCCAGCATAATGACGGCTGCGGCCGCTAATATATGCAGGCCATCCTTTAGCTTGTGCATGCGCGCTGCCAGCAGGCCAAGCATGCTCATCACTCCGGCCCGTACAACCGAAGGCGAAGCGCCGCTGAGCAGCACATAGAAGGGCACGGCAAAAACGAGCGTCAGCAGCAGGCGCTCTCGCGTCATGCGGCAAAGCCGTAAAATCAGGCCAAGCCCGTAGAGGAATACCGCGACGTGCAGGCCCGATATGGCGAGTATATGCGTTAAGCCAAGACGAGCGAATTGCTGCATGAGGGAGGGATCAAGGTCATCCGTGATCCCGAGGACAAGACCTTGCATGTAGCCGGCCTGCATGCCCGGGTACATGCTCGAAAGCCGTGCGGCGAGCCAGGCGCGCACGGTGTCGACGCGGCCGAGCAGCGCGGCCGCGGTCCATGGCGGGCCAGGCGCGATGTCGATCGCGCCCGTGCCCGTAGCTTGAAGCAGCCAGTGGATTTTCTGGCTGCTCAAGTAGCGGCGGTAGTCGAAGCCGCCGCGATTAGCCGGACCAGCGGGCTGCGCCAGCTGGCCCTTAACGTCAACGACGTCGCCGCGCCGCCAGGCAGCGGCGACCTCCTGCTGCGGTTGCTCCTCGAGCCGCAGCTGCACAAGCATCCGCTCGCCGCCGAGCTGGCGCGGCGAGCCAAAGCCCGCTACGCTGGCGGCTTCGACCGCCAGCTCAAAGCTTGCCCGGTCGCCGTCGATCTCGACGACCGACGCAATCGTCCCGGACGCTTCAACCGCTATCGCAGCGTCCGACCCATGCGCCTCTGCGGCGCGCAGCACGTCCAGCAGTCCCGTCACATTGCGGTCATCCGCCCACATTCGTTCCCCAACTGCAAGGACGAAGCCGACTACACATACGGCAGCCAGCTTTCGCGTCAGCCGCCCCGACAAAACCAGCGCCAGGGCGGCTACCGCCACACCGCCCGCCGCCAGCGCAGCTCCTGCGCCGCTCAACTTCGCGCCGCTTGTGCAGCCTGCCACAAAACATACCGCAAACCATAGCAGCGGTCTTCTATCCATTTACAATCACCTCTTCCATGAAATTCACAAAAAAAAGCACCTCTTATCACATGCAGATCCGCATGCAATAAGAGGTGCTCCCTCACTAAATATATGAATTGCTATCAACGTGCAATATCAAGAAATTACAGACATTCCCGCCTGCGGCGGCGGCTCATAGCCTTCCAGACAACGAAAAGCGATGCCTTTGTGCCCCATCAGCGTCACAACCTTCTCGCTGTCTTTCGGGTAACCGCGGTGATAGACAACCTCTTTTATCCCGCTGTTCGCAAGCATATTCGCGCAAGTCCAGCAGGGCTGGTCTGTCACATATACCGTTGAGCCTTCACGGTCGGCTCGATCGGTAAACAGCAGCAAATTTTGCTCCGCATGGATCGTGCGAATGCAGCGCTGTTTTTTAACCATTTGCTCCTCGCCATTCTCCTGCTTAATTTCCCACTCTTCCGCAATCATGCAGCCCGCTTCCGAGCAATCCTGAACGCCCATTGGCGCTCCATTATATGCGGTGCCAAGCAGCTTCTTACCCTGCACCAAAACAGCTCCCACATGCCGCCTTGGGCAGCGTGAGCGCGTCGATACCATATAAGCGATGTCCATAAAATACGTATCCCAGTCTTTACGTTCGGCGTCTTGCCCTACTATTGCCATTGTTTCAGCTTCCTCCTTGATGCTCGTTCAAAATAATCGTCAGCCACAACTGCGTCAAAAATGCGCGATATATTCGTTTTTTCTTAAAATCCGGCTGCTGCCTGTTATTTTCTCACACTTAAGGATTGGCGACAATGCTGTCTTTCATGCCTTCCAGCAGCTTAGGACCAATTCCTTTTACTCGCTGCAAGTCATCGACCGATGTAAAACGCCCATTTTTCTCCCGATTTTCTACGATCGCTTTAGCTTTCGCCGGTCCGATTCCCTTCAGCCCATCGAGCTCCTGAACAGTTGCCCGGTTAATATCCAGCTTGCCCGAATCCGTCGATGACGCTGCACCATCACCTGTCTCATTCTGTGCCGCTTCAGTTGCACCGCTCCCTTTAATCGCACTAGATTCCGGCAAGTGGAGCCCCGAATTCCCAGTATTGTATCCAGTCAAATTTTCATTCACATTTCTATTTCCATTCCCACTGCTACTTCCAGCATCAGCGTTTGCCCCGCCTTGCACCGTCTTCCCAGCACCATCCAACCGAGATGAGACAGCCCCTTCTACTGCTCCACCAGCAGTAGCTGGCATCTTCCTGATCCCGTTTTGCCCATCTCCACCGCTGTTCAAGGACGGTTTTCCACTACTGCCATTTGCCGCTGTATTCCCCTGCTGTCCTTCTCCATCCGCCTGCTTCCCTAAGCCGCTAGCCTTTCCAGCCTCGCTCTTCACCCCAGCAGAAACAGGTTCATTGCCTTGCTCTGGATCCAATGCTGCCTCTACCGCCGCATTTAGCGTCATCCAGCCGCTCGGAGCCTGCTCCTTCGGCATAAGCATAGCAGCTCCAAGCAGCCCGCAGGCGAGCAGCAAACAACCCGCCATAATCGTCCGCTTCGCATTTCGACTTTTCCCATATTGCTTCTCCTTCGCTCGTTGCCCCATCCTTAATCCACACCTTTCGCTATGAATGACCGCTCCAAAAAAGATGAAAATCGTTGACATAACTGCCAAGTTGTCAGGAATACGGTAGAAGAACAGGTAAACTGCGAATAGGCTTACTTCGCCTTAAAGCCTGTTCACTTCGGAAAATCAATTCAGATCAGAAAATGATTCAAATCTGGCCCCCACAAGGCCGCTTCCATTTCACAACCTCACAACGAAGGAGGTCATCGCATGAAAGTTGGATTTATTGGAACGGGAACGATGGGCAGTCTGCTCATTGAAGCATTAATCGCTTCGGGAGCGCTGGAATCCGATCAAATTTCCGTCAGCAATCGCACTTTCTCCAAAGCACAGGCGCTCGCTGACCGCTATGCCGGACTTCAAGCAGAAGCGAGCAATGCTCGCGCCGCATTTGGCAAGGATATTGTTTTTCTCTGCATTAAGCCGCATGAATTTAAGAAGGTCATCGACGACATAGCCTCTATCATAAGGCCTGAGCAACTGCTAGTTTCCATTACAAGCCCGGTGCTGCTCTCACATCTTGAGGAAGTTGTGCCATGCAAAGTAGCGAAAGTCATTCCCAGCATTACGAATCATGTATGGAGCGGCGCTTCCTTATGTATTTATGGCTCCCGCATCCAGAGCGAGGACAAGGAACGGCTCGAAGCGCTGCTCGCCTTTATTAGCGAGCCGCTGCAAATTGATGAATCCTATACGCGTGTCGTCTCCGACCTCTCCAGCTGCGGACCGGCGTTTATTTCTTGTCTGCTGGAGCAGTTCGTCGACGCAGCAGTTGAAGAGACGGGCATTGACCGCGAGGAAGCGCTCAAGGTGGCAAGTGCCATGCTGCTCGGGACAGGGCTGCTCTTGACCGAAGGGGGCCTTACCCCAGCTGATGTGCAGGCCCGGGTAGCCGTTCCCGGAGGCATTACAGCACAGGCGCTCAAATTGCTTCGTAATGAGACCGATGATGTTTTCAACCGGCTTATTCGCACAACTCATGCCAAATTCCATGACGATGTCGCCAAAGTTTCCGTCTCTTTCTACGGCGAAGAGGTGAACGGTCAATAGCTGTTCTTCAGCTAACTGACCGTTCACCTCTTCATGTGGCTAACGTTTAATTGGCAACGATGTTGACGATTTTACCTTTTACAGCTACAACCTTGCGGATGGTTTTGCCTGCGATAAGCTCCTGCACCTTAGCCAGTTCCTTTGCAAGACGTTCCATTTCCGCTTCATTCGTGTCTGCCGCTATTGACAGGCGCTCAATGATTTTGCCATTAACTTGAACGACGATTTCAACCTCTTGGTCAACCGTCCAAGCCTCTTCCCATGTCGGCCAGGACTCGTAAGTAATCGTCCCTGTTCCGCCCAGCTTCTCCCACAGCTCTTCCGCAATATGCGGCGCAAGCGGGGACAGCATTTTCACAAAGTCAGCCATCGCTTCACGCGGCAGCACTTCGGTTTTGTAAGCTTCATTGACAAAAATCATCAATTGGCTGATCGCTGTGTTAAAACGCAGATGCTCAAAGTCATCGGTTACTTTTTTAATGGTGCGATGCCATGTACGCTTGAACGCTTCGGTCGTTTCACCTTCCGAAATTTTCGCACTCAAGCTGCCATCGTCACCGATGAACAAGCGCCATACACGGCTAAGGAAACGGAAGGCTCCTTCTACGCCGTTCGTGTTCCAAGGCTTCGTCGCTTCCAGCGGGCCCATGAACATTTCATACAAACGCAGCGTATCTCCGCCAAATTCCGATACAATTTCATCCGGGTTAATGACGTTGCCGCGGGATTTGGACATTTTCTCATTGTTCGTGCCCAAAATCATCCCTTGGTTCACGAGCTTATGGAAAGGCTCCTTCGTCTCAACTACGCCCAGATCATACAATACTTTATGCCAGAAGCGCGCATACAGCAAGTGAAGCACAGCATGCTCCGCTCCGCCAATATACAGGTCAACCGGCAGCCATTCGCGCTGTTTTTCCGGCGAACAAATTTCCTTG
The DNA here is from genome assembly GCF_059383755.1 of Paenibacillus sp. JT22N15. Lineage (NCBI taxonomy): Bacteria > Bacillati > Bacillota > Bacilli > Caryophanales > Paenibacillaceae > Paenibacillus > Paenibacillus sp. JT22N15. The sequence goes on from NZ_JBXENV010000001.1 coordinate 188,269, forward strand.
TCGTTTTTCGGATCGATAAAGCGCAGGTAGTACCAGCAGCTGCCCGCCCATTGCGGCATCGTATTCGTCTCGCGACGCGCCTTCATACCCGTTTCTGGATCAATCGTGTTGACCCATTCCGTAACATTCGCAAGCGGTGATTCCCCTGTACCCGAAGGCTTAATCGCATCAACATCCGGCAGCAGCAGCGGAAGCTGGTCCTCTGGTACTGGCTTCATTGTGCCATCCTCCAGATGAAGAATCGGAATCGGCTCGCCCCAATAACGCTGGCGGCTGAACAGCCAATCGCGCAGACGGTACGTCACTTTGCCATGGCCGCTGCCTTTTTCTTCAAGGAAGCTGATCATTTTCGCAATCGCTTCTTCATTATTAAGCCCGTTCAGCAAATCGGAATTTACGTGGGCACCGTCGCCAGTATAGGCTTCTTTGGAAATCTCTCCGCCTTGCACGACCTCCACAATCGGCAATTCGAACTGTGTGGCAAATTCCCAGTCGCGCGTATCATGGCCTGGAACCGCCATAATCGCACCTGTACCGTAGCCTGCCAGTACATAATCGGCAATCCAGATTGGCGTTTTCTCGCCATTGACCGGGTTAATCGCATACGCACCCGTGAATACGCCGGATTTTTCCTTCGCCAGATCAGTACGCTCCAAATCGCTCTTGCGGGAAGCTGTCAGCTGGTAAGCCTCAATAGCCGCCTTTTGTTCCGCTGTCGTAATTTGGGCAACCAGCTCATGCTCAGGCGCAAGCACGCAATAAGTGGCGCCGAACAAAGTATCCGGACGCGTCGTAAACACGACAAGGTTCGCGTCATGGCCCTCAATAGCAAACGTCACTTCGGCGCCTGTAGACTTGCCGATCCAGTTGCGCTGCATATCCTTGATGCTTTCCGTCCAATCAAGCTCCTCCAGATCCTCCAGCAGGCGCTCCGCATATTCGGTAATTTTCAGTACCCATTGGCGCATTGGCTTGCGTACAACCGGATGATTTCCGCGTTCGCTTAGTCCGTCAATGACTTCTTCGTTGGCAAGCACAGTTCCCAGCGCTTCGCACCAGTTAACTGGAACTTCAGCAACATATGCAAGGCCTTTGTTGTACAGCTGGATGAAAATCCACTGCGTCCATTTATAATAATCCGGGTCAGTCGTACTAAACTCGCGATCCCAATCGTAGGAAAAGCCGAGCGATTTGATTTGACGGCGGAAGTTGTCGATATTTTTAAATGTAATTTCACGCGGATGCTGCCCTGTATCCAGTGCATGCTGCTCTGCAGGAAGGCCAAATGCATCCCAACCCATCGGGTGCAGGACGTTAAAGCCGCGCAGACGCTTGTAACGCGACACGATATCCGTTGCCGTATAACCTTCCGGATGACCGACGTGCAGGCCTGAACCGGATGGATAAGGGAACATATCGAGTGCATAAAATTTCGGTTTGCCCGCTTCTTCCTTCGTAGCGAACGTCTTGTTCTCATCCCAATATTTTTGCCATTTCGGCTCTACTATCAGCGGATTATAGCCTTGCGGTTGCTGATCTTGACTCATGAATGTTTCCTCCTTAAGCTTGGTAAAGCAAAATTTCAGCGGCTCCATGCAAAAAAGCTCCCGCCCCTAGCGTATGATCGCTAGGGACGAGAGCTGTCTCCCGTGGTACCACCCTAGTTAGCCCCCGGACATGCTTTGCCGAGTGCTCACTTGTTGCCTTTAACGCAGGCCTTACGGTACGCTTGCGCGCACAGCTCCAAGGTGAGATTCATATCGCTGCAGGTCCGGCTTGCACCATCCGCCGGCTCTCTAAGCCATGCCCCGCGATACTACTGTTCCTTATCAACGCCATATGTGACATTTTAAGAATTAGTTCCGATTATAATGAAGCTTTGACGCGATGTCAAGGGACAAGCCTCTAAGTTGCTCCCTTTTTATCCCAATACACTCACTTCTTGCATGCTTAGATGAACGATGCTTGAACGTCAGTCATTTTTTGCGAGGAACCGCCTTTCTCCTTGCGGGTGAAAAAGCCGCTCTCATTTATCCATGGCATTTGCCCCAAGGAGGGGTATAATAGGAGCAGCAAGCTTTTGCAACCCATTACTATTTTCGGAGGAATCGTTATGATGCGTTTTGTAAGCAACAACCATATAACAGACCCTGCGCTTAATTTGGCGCTGGAAGAATATATTTTACGGTCGCTGCCGCCGGAGGACGATTATTTACTGTTTTATATTAATGAGCCTTCCATTATTATTGGCAAAAACCAAAATACGCTGGAAGAAATCAACCCGCGCTACGTAGAGGAAAACAACATCCATGTCGTGCGCCGGCTGTCCGGCGGCGGAGCCGTATATCATGACGAAGGGAATTTGAATTTCAGCTTCATCATGAGCGACGACGGCCAATCCTTCCATAACTTCAAGAAATTTACCGAGCCGGTCGTGAAAGCACTAGCCGCGCTTGGCGTTCAGGCTGAGCTTACGGGCCGCAACGATATTCAAGTAGGCGAACGTAAAATTTCCGGCAACGCACAATTTTCAGGACGCGGCAGAATGTTCAGTCATGGCACCTTGCTGTTTGATTCCGAAATTGAAAATGTCGTATCGGCTTTGAAAGCGAATCCTGAAAAATACGTGTCGAAAGCGACAAAATCGATTCGCAGCCGCGTAGCCAACATTTCCGAGTTTCTGGCAGAGCCGATTACAATTGAGGAATTCCGCCAAAGCGTGCTTGCTTCCATTTTTGAAGGCAGTGAAGAAATCCCTTACTACGAGCTGTCCGAGGCGCAATGGGCGGATGTCCGCGAGCTGGCACAAACGCGCTATCGCAGCTGGGATTGGAATTATGGCCGATCTCCAGCATTCAATATGCGCCAGACGAAGCGGATCGAAGGAGCTGGAACGTTCGATGTACGTCTGCAAGTTGAGGAAGGTCTTATTGCAGATGCCGCCGTATATGGCGATTTCTTCGGTCGTGGCGAGAGCAGCGAATTTGCCAAGCAGCTCATCGGTCAGCGTTATGAAGCTGCTGCACTCGGCAAGCTGCTCGGCGAGATCGATTTAAGCTATTATTTCGGCAAAGTAACGAAGGAAGACTTAATGGGCTTGATTTTCGAATAAAAATAAACAGCGCCCCGGCCTTCTCTTATTAAGAGAGTCCGGGGCGCTGTTTCTGTCCCCTGATGTCCCCCGATAGAATGGAATCATCAATAGGTTCTTTGAATGCCTCTTTTGCCAACTGCCAGCTTCCGAAACCAGAAAACAATGCCATAGCCAAGAACAACAGCTGCGCTGTTCATGAGAATATCATCAATGTCGAAGCTGCCGCGCCTCGTAAGCATTTGCAGCACTTCCAGCAGCGTAATAAACAGCACAAACGACAGCAGCACCTTGCCCAGCCGCCAGCGAAAAACAATCGGAAGCGCCAAGCCAAAGGGTACAAATACGACAATATTACCGCCCATATTAATGATCCAATCGATAAAGGGCATATGATGAAAGTTCGTTACATAAAGCTTGATGGTTGAAAAAGGAATGACATTATATCGCAGCACAGTACCGCTTCTCGCCTGCCGGCCAAAGCCAAAAAACATTGCATAAATGAGCCATATCGTATAAACGAAAATAAGAACGGCTGTCACTTTTTGAGTAAAGGAATCGAATTTTCCGCCTGCCTGCTTCAACGTAATCGCCCCTCCACTTCGCCCGGGTTAATGGGACGCCGGTAATTTTTTCGCCCGATACCAGTAGTTATATTGCAGCGTAAAGCCTAGCTTGTCATACAAGCGGTTAGCCGCATCATTGGCATGCGTAACGAGCAAATAGCTGTGCTCCGCCCCATTCTCCTTGCCCCACTGCAAAATATGCAGCAGAAGCTGCTCGCCAAATCCACGCCTGCGAAAAACTGGTGAGGTCACGACGGCATACAGACCGATATATCCTCGCTCCATCACGCCAATACCGCAAGCCGCGGGCACTCCCTCTACATAAAGCACAGCAAAGCCCGTCTGAAACGGCGGTGATGCGAACATTTTTTTAAGCGTCTCCCGCTCATCATCGGTATGCTTCGCCATCGACATATAGGCTTCCAGCCAAGCTTCACTTAAAAAAGTGTCTATGCGAACGTCCAGCCCGCCAGCCGGTTCTCGCATTTGAGCAAGGGGCGCCGTCTTGACATAGACAGGATCTATTTTGTCGTAGCCTCGCAGCGCGAGCGTCTCATCCAGCTCCGGCGGCTGGGAGAATGGCGTGATTTTATAGGCCGTATCCATTCCACGCGCCGTATAAAAAGCTTCGCCATAGGTGATTTTGTGCGAAAGCACTTCCCCGCTGCAGGCTGCTGGCACGATGGAGTTTGACCGTTTTGTATAGCCATTCGCCAGACGCAGCTGCCACCCCTCATACATCAGCACCTGAAGCGCAGGCCAAGCATTCATCGACAGCTCCTCCAGCTTGAGATGCAGCTGCTCCTCAGATAACGACTTTAATGCGGCGCTGTCCAAAAGCTGCTTTATCTGGCCCATATGATGCCGATCATGAGCGATAAAATCTGTCAAGTATCCCTGCAGCCGGAATGGATGCCCATCGCTGTCTATGTATTCAGCCGCATAATGCTGCTCCGGCAAAGCTTGGATGATCCCAACAATCGCTTCACGGTCTTGAATCGTCTGCCTGATAAGCTTCGCAATCGAAGTATAACGACCATACAGGCGGGCATTTTCATTAAATGCATCATAATCCAAATGCTTGAGCGTCAGCTCCTGCTGCCGGCTTAATCTCTCAATTGCCGTCGTAAGAAAATAACGATCCCAAAGCGCAATATGAGCGACGGCTTCGCGAACGGACCATTTTCCCGGAGCCAAGCTTAGCTCCCACACCGCTTCCTCTCGCTGCTCCAGCCCTTCCACAAACGTAATCCATTCTTGAAAATACTTGAGCAACTGCTGTTTTCCCTGCTCCTGCTCCTGCTCCATGAACCGTTCTCCCTCGCTTTGCTAACCAATATTTGAACTTTTTTCTACAATTCGTTTCATTAAAACTTGTAAAATAAAATCTCGCAATTTGCATGCCCTGCAATCATCCCGCCCTCTTGTCGAAGCAAAACAGCCGCCCTGACGGCGGCAATGCCATTCCAATTACCATTAAAGCAATCTAAAGCGGGTTATTTGGTCGAACTGCTGCTCCGCCATTAAGATTGGACGCTGCTTAGGCCCAAACAGATCAAAATGCGGATAGTTGTCGCGGTAGTGAATATACCGGGGATCGAGCCCATAGGACGTGCACCATTCCGCCAGCTTGTCTATATTGGAGCAGCCTACCTTCGTTACCGTCTTCATGCCCGGAAAGCGCGGGTCCAGCCAATAATGCGTCAAAAAAGCGATTTCGCCGCTTTGCACCCGTTCCTTCCAAGCATTCATTTCGGTTCTGGATATGCCAAATGCCACCCGTCCATCTCCTTATTCCATTGGTAAAATATGCTTAACGCGGCCTACTTGCCCGTCCGTCAGCCGAACTTTAATGCCATGCGGATGCGTGCCGGAGTTCGTCAGCAAATCCTTGACGATGCCTCTCGTCAGCTTGCCTGTACGCTGATCCTGCTTAAGCACAATGTCGACCTGCTGGCCCGGCTTGATTGCCGCGCGATTCGTTCCGTTCATACGTTAACCTTCCTTTTCAAAAAAGCGTAGTGACCAAAGTATGCACTTGATTAAGACAGCGCTGCGCCGCCAGAGGATGGCTACAGCCGTTTCACCTTGAAATATTTTATACTTTTCTTCAAAATAGCATAGCATATGTGCAGGAAAGATGCACATGATGGGTACAACCTGTTATACTTAACACCAAACGATGTTTTATGAAATGAGGAAATTGTCTAATGTCAACTGATTTTACTGCAATGGGCGTCATGCCGGAGCTGGCCTCGCGTCTCCATGAGAACGGAATTACCGAGCCAACCCCGGTTCAAAAGAAATCGATTCCCGTACTGCTTGCGGGACAAGACGTCATTGCCCAAGCTCAAACCGGAACAGGCAAAACGCTTGCCTTTGCCTTGCCTATATTGCAGCGCATTCAAGTGCACAAGGAACAGGTGCAGGCGCTTATATTGACTCCAACCCGTGAGCTCGCTATTCAAATTACGAGCGAGCTGACGAAGCTTGCTCCGACCGTTGGCGCTACGGTGCTAGCTGCTTACGGCGGGCAGGATGTTGTCGCACAAATTCGCAAGCTGAACAATGCTCCCCATATCGTTGTAGCAACACCTGGACGATTGCTTGACCATATTCGCCGGGAGACGATCAACCTGGGCAAGCTGAAAATGCTCGTGCTTGATGAGGCTGACCAAATGCTGCATATGGGCTTCCTGCCAGAGGTCGAGAACATTATCGCGCATATGCCTAGAGCTCGCCAGACGATGCTGTTTTCGGCTACGATGCCAGAAGCGATTAAACGCCTTGCTGCCAACTATATGAATACGCCGGTCGATATTCGTATTCAAAGCACTCATGTAACGCTGGACAACATTAAGCAATTCGTCATTGAAACGACAGATCGCGGACGTGAACGTGCCGTTATGCAGCTGATTGAGCAGCATAACCCTTATTTGGCCGTTATTTTCTGCCGGACGAAGGTGCGGGCCAAAAAACTGAATGCTGCCCTGCAGGATAAGGGCATTCCTTCGGACGAGCTGCACGGCGATTTGACGCAAGCGAAGCGCGAGCAAGTTATGAAGCGTTTCCGCGATGCCAAGCTGCAAATTCTCGTCGCAACGGATGTCGCTGCACGTGGGCTTGATGTAGAAGGCGTCACCCATGTATACAACTATGATGTGCCGCAGGATTCGGAAATTTATATTCACCGTATCGGCCGTACAGGTCGTGCAGGACAGCGCGGTACAGCGGTAACTCTCTCTTCGCCGCATGATCGCGGCGCTGTTGCTCATATTGAGCGCAGCATTGATGCTTCGCTGCAGCGCTTTACGATTGATGAAGAAGGCCAATTAACAGCTGACAGCACGAAACGCTCAGCAGCTCCAGCCAAAGCATATGGCCGCGGAGATTCGTCCTCGTCAGAGCGCGGCGGCAGAGCACGTGGCGGACGCGATTCGGGACGATCCGGCCAGCAAGCTCGCCGAGGCGGCGAATCCTCCGGTGGACGCGGACGCCAGCAAGCTGGCGGCAGAGGCCGTGGGCAGCAGGCTGAACGGTCAACAGCTCCAAGCAAGTCCGGCGGCGGCAGCCCATGGGAAGCAGCAAGCGGCGGCGATACTGGAAGCAAGCGTGGCGGCAATGGAGGGCGTAGCTTCGGTGGCGGTGAGCGCAGTGAACGTCCTGCCGGTCCTCGCAGCTTCGGCGGCGGTGAGCGCAGTGAACGTCCTGCCGGTCCTCGCAGCTTCGGCGGCGGTGAGCGCAGCGAACGTCCTGCCGGTCCTCGCAGCTTTGGCGGCGGTGAGCGCAGCGAACGTTCCTCCTCAGGTGCACCACGCAGCTCTGGCGGACGCAGTTCTGGTGGACGCAGCTCTGGTTATGGCAGCGGCGGTCGCAACTCAGGCGGTTCCAGCCGTGGATCCAGCCCTTCCCGTGGCGGCGGAGCTGGAAACAGTCGCGGTCGCAAAAGATAAATTTACCTTTCAAGCAGCTTTCCGTCGATTCCTATCGGCGAAGGCTGCTTTTTTCATCCTTCCCAGGCATTCGCCTCAGTAACATCCATCATAAACCGCCGGAGTTAGCGGCCTTACTAGCGCCCAATTATAAATGACCCATGACAGGAGTCCATTCCAAACAGGGCGAAAAACATACAATACTGTATACCGAGCGGCAGGGAAAAGACCATTTAAATGAAGCAGCACCCTAAGCCGGAAATTAACTGTACAGGAGGAATTAGCATGTCTGGTGTACATGGAGGCTTCACATCGACGGGTGCCATCCTGGTCCTGTTTATTCTTCTGGTCATCATAACTAAAGGATTTTTGTACTAATCCTAACCCAACACCGTAAAAAAACCGCCAGGATTCGTGCTCCCGGCGGTTTTTTCTGCGATTTACTGCTCCTGCTATGCAAGGAGCAAAGCTCACTTTTTATTTTCACCCTTACGCCTGATCAGCCGCAAGCTCCGCTTAATACTCTCGGTTCCTGCAAAGCTCAACGTTCCTGCCAAAATAGCGTTATGAAGCAGCTTAAGCCCCACATTGTATGTCAGCATGCCGATTACGATTTCAATTAGGATGAAACGCCTAATATCTGCTGAAGTAATGACGTATACTTTAAAGGTTTGGACGCGCAAGCAGCAATCACCTCAGGAATGGTATTTATTAACCTACCCTATGATGCCGACAGATTGTCTCATTCATCATGCTTGGAAAGCTGCCACTGTTATGCTTATGTTGAACCTTTACATGCTATTTTGTATGGCACGTCATTATTGCAAATCTGTCCGTCGATAAGTGCGAAGCAGCTCCAGCTCGCCTTCTGTCAGCTCGCGGTAGCTTCCCTCTTCCAGCTCAGTGTCAAGCGCCAGAGGGCCCATGGCCACTCGTTTTAAATGAACAACCTGTTTGCCTACTGCCTCAAACATCCGCTTCACCTGATGGAATTTCCCTTCCATAATCGTTAGCGTAATCATCGACATAACGCCAGCATCCGTCTGTTCCTGACTCCGTACATTCAAACGGGCAGGCATCGTCACATACCCATCATCCAGCTCAACGCCCGCAGCGAACTGATCCTGATCGGCACGGCCTACATTGCCTCGCACGACCGCCTCATACGTTTTGGGCACATGCTTGCGCGGCGACAGCAGCTCGTGGGCTAGCTGTCCGTCATTGGTCAACAGCAGCAGGCCAACTGTATCCTTGTCCAGACGTCCGACCGGAAAAGGCTGGATCGCTTGATCTTCATTTTCGAGCAAATCGATGACCGTCTCGTCTTTGCGATCCTCCGTGGCCGATACGACTCCTGCTGGCTTGTTCATCATAAAATAAGCAAATTCCCGGTAATTGACCTGCCGTCCTTCAAACCTGACCTCATGCATTTCGGGATTAATGATCATGCCGCTATCCTTGACTACAGCTCCGTCAACAGTAATGAGCCCCTGCTTCACGAATTTTTTAATTTCACTTCTCGTGCCGTTGCCCGTATGGGCCAACAGCTTGTCCAGCCTTATTTTTGCTGCCAAAACGATCTCTCCTTCAAATATCTGCTTCCCTCTTTATGCAACAAACCCCCAAAGGCGCTCGCTTGTGCGCCACTGGAGGTTTGTTATTAGCTTTGCGTACCTTTCTTCGCCCGCAAAACCGCCGCTTCAACGTCTAGAGCAAGCTGCTGGAGCCCAAACAAATCCTCCTGCTCCCACATTTCATTAAATTTCATCTGAAATTGGGCTGCCTCCCGGACACGGTGGTAAAAATAAAGATCCTGTATCGTGCTGAGCACTTTGCTGACAACATTCGAGCTTTCCTCGAAGCCGCGCTGCGCATCCAAAATTTCATGGCGAATGCTCGACATCTCCTCATCTAGGGATGAGGCTGCCTCCGCCGCCTTTTTGAGACGCAGACGCACGTCCTCAGGCAGGCTTTCCTTATATTTATAGTTCAGCGAGTGCTCGATCGTCGCCCAGAAATTCATCGCCAGTGTGCGAATCTGAATTTCTGCCAATACTTTTTTCTGACCGAGCGCCGTTTGGACAGGATATTCCACGATCATATGATAGCTGCGATAACCGCTATCCTTGTAATTCGTAATATAATCCTTCTCATTCACAAGCCTTAAATCTTTGCGCGAACGAATTAATCCGGCAACCCGGTGAATATCATCGACGAACTGGCACATAATGCGAATGCCCGCAATATCCTCAATCCCTTGCTCCAGCTGGTCCGCTGGCACATGCAGCCGCCTTGCCTTCTCCAAAACGCTCGAAACCTTCTTCACTCGGCCTGTGACAAATTCAATTGGCGAATAGGATTCCCGCCTTTTCAGCTCTACGCGCAGCGTTTTAAATTTAACTTTGAGTTCTTCAACTGTTTGCTCGTATGGCTGTAAAAATAGATTCCAGTCTCGTCCATCCATCAGGGCCGCCTCCTCATCTTATCTATGGTCTGCGCCGATAGCCTCCGTTATGCTGCGGTAGCCATCTTTGCGCAAGCGCTCTTTCAAGCCGCTGGTCAGTTCACGCAGCAAGCCTGGGCCCTTATAGATTAAGGCCGTATATACTTCAACCAACGAGGCCCCAGCGCGGATTTTATCGTATGCATCAGCGGCAGTGAAAATGCCTCCCGAGCCAATGATCGGCAGCTTGCCCTCCGTCTGACGGTAAACTGCACGAATAACCTCCGTCGATCGCTCGCGCACTGGCACGCCACTGAGGCCGCCCATTTCCCCAGCGTTCGAATGAGTAAGTCCAGTGCGTGACACGGTCGTATTCGTCGCAATAATGCCGGAAACGCCGCTGTCCTTAATGGTTGCTACCGTCAGCTTAAGCTGCTCATCCGTCATATCCGGAGCTATTTTGACTAGCACTGGCTTCGCGCTTTTACCTGATTTCGACGCCTGCTGCCTGATTTCCTCCAAAACGGTATCAAGGAGCAGTCTCAGCTCATCCCCATGCTGCAGCGCACGCAAGTCCGGCGTATTAGGCGAGCTAATGTTGACGACAAAAAAATCTCCCTGCCCATACAGCGCCTGAATGCATAAGCGATAATCCTCATGCGCAAGCTCATTGGGCGTTACTTTGTTTTTTCCAATATTGACAGCGAGCGGGATGCGGTGTATTTTGCGCTTATTCAGCCGCTCTGCCATCGCATCAACGCCATCATTATTGAAGCCCATCCGGTTAATCAGCGCTTCATCTGGCGGAAGACGGAATAGTCTCGGCTGCTCATTGCCTGGCTGGCTTTTCGGCGTTACCGTTCCTACTTCCATAAAGCCAAAGCCTATGCTGGAAAATCCGTCTGCCGCCTTCGCGTTCTTATCCAGCCCTGCCGCAAGCCCGATCGGATGCGGAAAATGAATGCCGAATAAATCCACGGCAAGCTCCGGCGTCTCATTTACCCCGTACATCGCATGCATGATGCTCGTCATGCCAGGTACGCGCCCAGCAGCATGCAAACCATCGATAACCAAATGGTGGGCTTTCTCTGGATCCATTCGAAAAAATATCGGCTTACCCAATGAAGAATAAAGCAATTACACTCACTCCGATCTACAATAAATGTCCTACCCAATAGTGTAGCGTTTTTGCCCAGAAAAGAAAAGGGCAATACTGCTCCTTTGTTATTGCGGCTCTTTCCGAAAACGATTACAATATGACTATATTCCTTACTTATTTAGAAAGAGGTTGATTGCCATGAGTTCACCCAAACGCAAACCACCCACAGTGAAAGCAAAAGCGCCAGAGGAAGTTAATAAGAAAGCACTCGTCTGGATAGGTGCTGCTGTTGGAGTTGTCATTGTCGCCGTCACCGTCTTGTTGTTGGTTAGCGGTTAATCAGCCCAGCCAGTGATACACTTTACCGGGATTCGTCTCGTCCTGACTCGGATTCAGCTTGAAGCGCTCCTTGGATTCCGAAATTTCGGACGGCAGAGTCCCGTTTTTAATTTTTACGACCGTCCCCATCGGTACCAGATCAAACAGCTCCTCTACATCCTGCTTCCCCATCCGAATGCATCCAAGCGATTCGTCCTGACCGAGGCTATCCGGCTCATCCGTGCCATGGATGGCATAAAGCGTACTGGAAAGCGTCATCCCTCGGCTGCCGAACTGGCCATTATCGCGCCCATTTGGATTTTTCACTTTCTCGCTAATATAAAAGCTGCCTTCTGGCGTTTTATCCCCGCCAAGCCCCACCTTAAAGCTGCGGACGATAATGTCGCCACTTACAACCGCAAGCCTGTGCGTTGACTTATCAACGACGATTTCGAGCGGCTTGCGCCAGGTTTCATCCACTCCGCCGGCTAGTTGATCCGAATTGCTTTGCAAAAACTTCGATTGACGTTGACTTGAATCAGTCTGCGGCTTTTCACCCTCATCTTTTTGCTGCTGCGCAGGCGGTTTCGTCCCTGACTGATCCGTTTTCATTGCAGCAACTAGCGGCTTAAACATCTCCTTCATGCCAGATGCGTCACCAGCCAAAACATTGTTGGGATAGGGCTTAATGAGATCATCAAGCTTTTCCGGCCACTTCTCGTTCATCCGCTTGTACTGATAGATGGCGCTGGCAAGCGTCCAACGAACCTCCTGTTGCTCGCTCCAAGCCATGAACTTCGTTTTCACCGTAGAAGCATCAGCCGGCTTGCAGCTGCATACTCCGCCATCAAGCATCTTAACTTCCATCGGTACATAATCGGACTGCTGCTCCACCGACATCAGCAGCTTGCGATTGCCTGTCCATTTACGCCAGCCTTCCTGCTCTTCCAGCTTGACTACAGCCGCTTCAGACGGCCGCTTGGACCAGGACAGCAGCTCTTCCCAAGCGCTTCCAATTGGATTGCGCTCACCCTTGTCCGTCAACACAACGCCGAAGGTTGGATCAATGGGTGCATCGATAATAGCATTCGCTTCTGCCGCAGCGAGATCAGCCAGCTGGCTTGCGTTTGAAGGCATAACCATTAGCAGCAGCACAAGCGAAATCGCTCCCATAATCGCGCGGCGAATCGTCCGTTTTTTACGCTGCTGGCGATTCCATTCCTCCAGCATTTCCTGCGGGCTTTCGGCCAGCGGATGCGGCTTGCGCTCAAACGCCTCGTAAATTTCTCCTGCTTGAATGAAGCAATAATTCGCTTTCGCCGTTTTATCCAGCTGTAAATATTGCTTGCCCAGCAAATACCACGCCATTTTATTGTCAGGATGATTTCTAACATATTGCTTTAGATAGAGGTTATCCTCTAATTGCTCCATCATTAACCCCCCTCAAAGTCCAATAACACTATATCGGCAACATTTACCTTTTTTTTGACTCTAGTGCAAACGGCTTTGCCGACCTTCGGTGGCAAAAGCCCGTTTCACGTAGAAATAGAAGCATTATGGATATGTGCAGGCCTTATCCATTCTTCTATTTAAAGCGTAAACGGCTTTGCCATCCTTCGGTGGCAAAAGCTCGTTTCGCGTAGAAATAGAAGCATAATGATAAGCGGCAGCTTTATCCTTTCTTCTATTTCAAGCGTAAACGGCTTTGCCATCCTTCGGTGGCAAAAGCTCGTTTCGCGTAGAAATAGAAGCATAATGATAAGCGGCAGCCTTATCCTTCCTTCTATTTCAAGCGTAAACGGCTTTGCCATCCTTCGGTGGCAAAAGCTCGTTTCGCGTAGAAATAGAAGCATAATGATACGCGGCAGCTTTATCCTTTCTTCTATTTCAAGTGCAAACGGCTTTGCCATCCTTCGGTGGCAAAAGCTCGTTTCGCGTAGAAATAGAAGTATTAGGATACGCGGCAGCCTTATCCTTCCTTCTATTTCAAGTGCAAACGGCTTTGCCGACCTTCTATTTAAAGCCCTCTTCGCACACAAAAAAACTCCCGAACTACGCAGTGCAACTTCTGCATAGTTGGGGAGTTTAAGTTTAAGCTGGGTTTAGTTGAAAGGCGCGTCCGCGATTTTAATCGAATCCGTCGGGCAGCCGTCTACTGCATCTTGCATATCGTCATAAAGATCTTCCGAGATTGCAACACAGCCTTTATTGCCGTCGTTGCCGAAAATCACCTCTGCCAGACCTTCATCATCGTAATCATAAATGTCAGGAGCCGTTGCGCCGCATGCGCCGCATGCAATACAAGTATCCTTTTCTACCCAAGTGTACTTAGCCATTCAAAATACCTCCCATAAAGTGACGGAATAATGCCGCTATATAGCTTGTCTTCCGTTAATGACATCATAATAATAAAGCTTCATTCATCAATATATACCATCATTCAGCCTTTGGCAACCTGACACTGCGATTAAAAATCTTCCTTTTGCAGCGAAGTGCCCCGCAACCGCTTATTGCGAATAAGTGCGGAAGGATCATCGCTGAGCATCCCCGCCGTTAGCACCGCATCCTCGCCAAACTTGTCCCGCAGCAAGTCCATCGCCTTTGTCAGCGCTTCCTTACGCGGCTGCTCCTCATAATTGAACAAATCCAGCTGGACCGCTGTATCCACCTCAGGCGACAAATTTTGCAGCGTAACTCCCAGCAGCCTCACCGGCTCTCCCTCCGGCCAATGCTTGTCGAACAAGCGGCACGCTTCCTGAAAAATATCTTCCATCGCATGCGTTGGCGAGCGAAACGTATTCGAACGGGTGATGGTCGTCATATCCGGCCTGCGAACCGTAATTTGCACCGTAAGCGCCATCAGTTTTTGCCGTCTGAGCCGCCGTGCTGTCTGATCCGATAAATTAAGCAGAACACGGTGAATATCTTCCCTTGCGATAAAATCCTTCGGCAGCGTCGTCGTATGGCCGATCGACTTGTTCACTTCCCGCTCTCCATTCACAGGAGAGTGGTCAATGCCATTCGCTGCCCCTTTCATCCACGCTCCAACGACGCCAAACTGCTTAATGAGCAGCCGTTCATCCGTCTGGGCAAGCTGTCCAATTGTGCGAATATTGAGCCGAGCCAGCTTGTCTGCCGTCTTTTTCCCAATGCCGAATAGATCGCCGCACGGCTTGTCCCATAGCAGCTCGGGCACATCCCGCAGCCGCAGCACCGTCATCCCATTTGGTTTTTTCATATCCGAGGCCATCTTCGCCAGCAGCTTATTCGGGGCTATGCCAATGGAGCTGGGCAGCTGCCACTCCGTACGGATACGCTCCTGCAAAACGCTGGCAATTTCCAGCGGCGTTCCGAATATTTTTGATCCGGTTATGTCCATATAACATTCATCTATAGAAACAGCTTCCACCAAATCTGTATAGCTTCTGGCAAGCGTCATGAAACCTCGTGAATATTTGCGGTATAAATGGAAGTCCGGCTGAATAAGGATGAGTTCAGGACAACGTCTAAGCCCCTCCCGCACCGTCATGCCCGTCTTGACCCCAAGCTTTCTGGCAGTGTATGAGCAGGTGACGATAATGCCCTTGCGCAGCTCCACGCTGCCAGCAACGGCTGTTGGTTTATTTTTATATTTATCCGGCTCCTCCGCCTCATGGACAGAGCAGTAGAAGGCATTCATATCCAGATGCAAAATGACGCGGCCCTTCGCCGGATAATGCTCATTCGTATTCGTCATTGTAAGTTTCCACCACCTGCGAGGAGATCCGCCTGAACGCAATGTCTCCACCGTTGTTTATTTGTACTTATCAGCATACCGCTGCCGCTGTAGCAAGTCAATTGAACAGCTGAGAACCGCAAAAGTCACAAGCGTAAACGGGTTTCGCCGTCCTCTGGCGGCAAGGCTACCGTTTCGAGGGTGAAACTTATACATTCTTATATTTAAAAAAAGTAAGGGCTGCTCTCTACATTCCAGTCAACTAGTGTTATAATAATTCATTATAATTGTAAAGGCTATCAGTGAAGAAGGAGGCCTTCTGGCCATGACAATGAATTTAACTATTTTTGACACGACGCTGCGTGATGGTACGCAAGGAGAAGGCATAAGCCTATCAGCGGAGGACAAGCTGAAGATCGCTTTGAAGCTTGATGCACTAGGTGTTCATTATATTGAGGGCGGCAACCCGGGAAGCAATAGCAAAGATATTGAGTTTTTTGAGCGCATTAAAGCCTATAATTTGCAAGCGAAGATTACGGCATTCGGCAGCACTAGACGCAAGTTCAGTCTGGCTCACCAAGATGCTAATTTGCTCAGAATTAAAGAATCCGGCGTTCCTGCAGCAACGCTTGTCGGAAAGTCATGGGATTTTCACGTACACACCGCTCTGCAAACGACACTTGAAGAAAACATAGCTATGGTCTACGACTCGCTTGCTTTCCTGAAGCATAACGGGATTGAAGCGATGTTTGATGCGGAGCATTTCTTCGACGGCTACAAGCATAACCCGGAATACGCACTGGCGGTGCTGCGCAAGGCACAGGAAGCGGGAACGGATTGGCTCGTGCTTTGCGATACGAACGGCGGCACGCTGCCGGGCGAAATTCATGAAATCGTATCGCGCGTTCGCGCCGAGCTGAATGCTCCTATCGGCATTCATACGCACAACGACTGTGAGCTGGCGGTTGCCAACTCGCTTGCTGCCGTGCAAGCCGGAGCCCGTCAAATCCAAGGAACGATCAATGGATATGGCGAACGCTGCGGCAATGCCAATCTTTGTTCGATTATTCCAAATTTGCAGCTTAAAATGGGATATAACTGTTTGCCGGATGACAAGCTGAGCTTGCTAACAGGAACCGCACGTTTTGTCAGTGAGATTGCCAACGTTCATATGCCTGTCGGCCAGCCTTATGTCGGCAATGCTGCTTTCGCCCATAAAGGCGGCATCCACGTCTCGGCGATTATGAAGGATTCCAAAACCTATGAGCATATCGCGCCAGAACTCGTTGGCAACAAACAGCGCATTCTCGTCTCCGAGCTGGCAGGCCAAAGCAACATCATCTCCAAGGCCCAGGAGCTTGGCCTCGATGTGAACGCCAACAACGACAAAACAAAGCAAATTATGGAGCGGATTAAAGACTTGGAGCATCAAGGCTATCAATTTGAAGGTGCTGATGCATCGCTTGAGCTGCTGCTTAGAGAAGCTTTTGGCGAGGTCGAAGAAATTTTCACAGTCGAGTCCTTTAAAATGCTGGTGGAAAACTCGCAAGGCGCGCTCCGCACGGAGGCGATCGTCAAGCTGAACGTTGGCGGTGAGCAGGTTTATACCGCTGCTGAGGGCAACGGCCCTGTTAACGCGCTCGATAACGCCCTAAGAAAAGCGCTCGTACAGTTTTATCCAAAAATCAAGCAGATTCATTTGTCCGACTACAAAGTTCGCGTAATCGACGAGAAAGACGCTACAGCCGCTAAAGTGCGCGTGCTTGTAGAGTCTACCAGCATCGACAACACGTGGAGCACCGTAGGTGTTTCCAACAATGTAATCGAAGCAAGCTGGGAAGCGTTGGTTGACGGCATTCGCTACGCCCTGCTCAACATGGGCAAACCCGATGCTATTGATGCCCCTGTAACCGAGCAGCATGGATTAGTAAACCATTAAATCAGCGCATAATAGGCAACTGTAACGATAATAAAGGGCATTCCTCAAGCCATAAGTAACAACTGGCTTGCAGGAATGCCCTTTTTCGTGCAGTAATAAACGGTCTGAATGCTCGGAATGCTATTTTTCAGGCAGCTTTGCTTAAGGCATTTCTTATGCGCCTACTTCAGCGCGAACCGCCGTTTGCCGAGCTTTCAGCCGGAAAAACACGCCCATACTGGCAATCGTCAAAAAGCTGCCAATCAACTGCGCGGTGCCTAAATATTCATTAAGCAGAAAATAAGCTAATATCATTGCTAACACCGGCTCGCCGATAATCGCCATTGAAACGTTCGTAGCCCCAATATGCTTCAACAGCATATTAAACACCAAATGTCCGAATATAGTCGGAATAATCGCCAGCAAGACGAAATACATCCATTCCTGCGCAGCATACCCCGTCAAAGCAATTTGATTGACGAGATTGTAAATGAACATGACTATTCCTGCAATCAAAAATACGATCAAGCTATACAGATTTGAAGGCAGCCTGCCACTGATCTTTTGCCCAGCTATCATATACACAGCAACCGCCATCGTTCCAAGCAAGGACAATAAATCGCCGAATAATGCCTCACGCGACACCCCGATATCGCCCCATGCGATAATGATGGAACCTAGTACCGCTACAGCCATACAAAGGCTGCCCGCTATCGCCTGACGCTCTTTAAATAGAAGAAACGAGCCTAGCATCACAAAGATGGGCTGCAGCGTAATAAATACCATAGAGCTTGCTACAGACGTAAATTTCAGCGATTCCATCCAAAGCAAAAAATGCAGGCCGAGAAAAAAACCGGCACAACTTAAAATCATCCACTCCTTGCGGGTTAAACGAATCGTCCGAAACACCTTCCACGGTATAAGCGGCAGCATAATAACGACGGTAATGAACAGCCGGTACATACCTGCCACCGAGGAAGGAGCACTCGAAAACTTAATAATAATCGACGATATCGCTACAGCCAAAACAGCAATAAGCAGCCATACATAAGGGTGGAGCCATAATTTCTTCTGTTCAGTATTCACGATCTTGCAGGCTCCCTTAATTGCTTATGAATATTTTTCAATGAGACGATCCCACTCCGATAGCGGAATGACGCCATTGATTCTTTCCCGAATAACACCTTTGGAATCAATTAGAAATGTCGTTGGAAAAGTATTCACCTTATACTCCTTCGTGACATCTCCCTCGCGATCCATCAGAATGGTAAATGTGAATTCATGATCCAGGGCGAATTGCCTTGCTGCGCGCTCTTTATCAAACTTGGTAGAATTCACGCCATACATTGCGATTTTATCCCCATACTTCTCATGAAGCTCCTGCAAATCCGGCGCCTCCAGCTCACAGGGACCACACCATGACGCCCAAAAATTCACAAAGCTAAGCTTGCCCTGCTCTCCCCCGACTTTGTACATCTGCTCATCCAACGCCTGAAGCTCGAATTGCTGGGCAGCATATCCCGCTTTCGGCTTAAAATCCCCGGAAGCAGAAATAATTGCGCTGTCTTTCTCCATATATTGCGAAATAGCCAAGCCAGCCAGCACAAAAGCGACTATAAACCATGCGGACGCCTTCTTCATTTTCCAAAATCCTCCTGCCAATTTCATGCTTTTACCTGCTTCCATCGTAACACGGCCGGCAAGATAAGCTCAACAAAAACGCCTCTTCCTTCATTAAACCGTCATATCTGCCGTGTTTTCCCCTTTTATTTTGGGTTAAAATAAATCAAATCATACCTATTCGATATACGATATA
Source organism: Paenibacillus sp. JT22N15 (assembly GCF_059383755.1). NCBI lineage: Bacteria > Bacillati > Bacillota > Bacilli > Caryophanales > Paenibacillaceae > Paenibacillus > Paenibacillus sp. JT22N15. Next base: position 207,167 of record NZ_JBXENV010000001.1, read on the forward strand.
GGATTGACGGGAGGGCATTTGCATGCAGCCGCAACTACATATAACAACACAAGCTTATGATCGCCTCATTGCCTCATGCCTTGAAGCACTTCCTAGGGAAGCCTGCGGCATTTTGACAGGTGAACAAGACATCGGCAAAATAATCGACGTGGCTGCTATTTCCAACGTCCATCCGTCCCCTGCTACCGCCTTTGCTTTCGCACCAGATGATTGGGTAAAGGCTTATTACCGCATGCAAAAAAGCCGGCACTCGCTGCTCGGCTTCTTCCATTCTCACCCAACGTCGCCGCCCCACCCTTCAACTGCAGATGAGCTGGGCATCCATACGGATAATCTATTGTTGTCTTATTGGATTATTTCTTTGCAGCAGCCTTTGCAGCCTGAAATACAGGCTTATTGCTACATGAACGGATGCTTCCAGCCAGCGCAATGGGCTATCGCTGACTGAGATAAGCATACAGGTCGCCGAGCGTATTTATATTCCGCTCAAAAATACGCCGCAAATACGACTGCCACAATTCTGCCGTCATTAAAGAATCCTCCAGCGCGTGATGCCGCTGTGTAATCGTAATGCCGCTGTCTTCCAGCAAATCATCCAGCGCATAGCTATCACGCTTCGGCTCCAGCCACTTGGCAACCATCATCGTATCCAATACGCGATGGTTTAAGTTCACTTTCGACGTTCGCCATAACGCAGCGTTGAGAAATTGCTTATCATGCCCGGAAGCATGGGCAACGAGCGGCCGCTTGCCGACAAACTCCATGAAATCATGCAGCACCTGCATCAAATCGGGGGCATCCTCTACCATTTCATTCGTAATGCCTGTCAGCTCCACAATAGCCCGGGGAATACGGCGCTTCGGATTAACGAGGCTGTAGAACGTCTCCGACGAATAAATTTCGCTCCCACGCATTAATACGGCGCCAAAGGAAATAATTTCATCGCCATTTGACGGGTAAAATCCCGTTGTCTCCAAGTCAAACACGATAAATTCCATTTCCCTAAGCAGCATGTCAAGCGGGGATTGCTTGCGCTGCTCTTTGTTGACAGAGCGAATAAAAGCCATTTGCTGGGCATTTTGCGATCCCAGCATAGAGGCTATGGCCGGCGTAAAGCCGCCCATTTTATATAAGCTCCACATCCGTCCCACGCCTTTAGGTTCCTTCATAGTCTCCATCCACCGCCTTACACAAGCCTTCCCATCGTGGTTTTATACACTTTGCGCTGCAGCTTCTTTCCGAACCGCAAGCTTTTCTTTAATTCATCTTTCATCTCTTTAGTAAGCTTGCGAGAAGCCACTTTGCCATTGTTGCCATACCAGCCATTTTCCGAGCTTTCAATCGATAACAGCCGGAGCCTGAGAAAAAAGAGAAAAGCCTGCTCACATTGCTTGGCTTCCTGCTCCGAGAGCTCCTTTTCTTCCAATAGCCTCCGCATGCGATCCATCGTAGAAGACTCGCGAATGCCTCGCTGGATCGACAACAGCCGAATGGCATTCACCATCGGAATGTAGGCGCCATATTTAATATCCAGACTGCCTGCATCCTCTCCATACTGCTCCTTCAGCAAATGGCCGAATACGCCGAGCAGCATTTTGTGGCGCATCGTATTTTCAAGCATGCGTCTAATAATAATCGGCGTGGCCAGCATGTCGGTGAAAAAAATATCCTTGAATCGCCGCATAAGCAGCTGACTTCCAAAAATGCAGCGTCCATCCGCTATGATTAGCAAATAACGGACCGCCTCCCAGCTTGGCTCCTTAAACCACGAGTTAATTTGCTCCTCCCATGCTGACAGCGATTTGCACCACTGGGGATTACTGCTAAGCACTTCTCCCTCGCATGGAGGATATCCCGCCGTTTGAAGATAACTGACAATGAGTGCGGACAATTCATAAAAATAGCGCTGCACATCCGACTCATCATCAGCCGCATACTCATAAACAATGCCGCTGTCCTGATCGCTGGACAAGGTTTGCTCTTCCCTGCCTCCGCTGCCGAATAATAAATAGGCGTAAGGCACGGGAGGAGAACCCTTCCCCATCCGTGCCATTTCCGCTTCTGCGAGTGCAATTGCCCGGCTGATCACCGTATCATGCATCTCATTCAATTGTTCATTAAACTGTTCGACAGGGCTTGCAAGGAGAGCTTCCTTCATCCGATCATGTACCTGATCCCGCAAGCTGCGCAGCGTGCCGGCCTCTTCGGCCAAGCTTAACTGCTCCAGCAGCTTTACATGTACAGGGTCCGTCATCCGAGTCTCTCCCCTTTGAATCGCCCTTATATTATTAACCTTGCAGGTTTTGACCTGCTTTTTTCATTTGCTCAGGATAACCATAAGCGCCATGCTCACTGAGGTCAAGACCTACAATTTCTTGCTCTTCTGTTACACGGAAGCCCATTACCAGCTTCATAATGCCAAGTACCAGGAACGATGCTGCCAGAACAAATGCGCCACATACAACAACACTCTCGAATTGAACCCATAATTGTTTCCAGCTGCCTGTATCAAGCAAGCCGCCTTGGCCTACGCCCACTTTGTCAGCCAATGCTTGTGTTGCAAAAATACCGTTAGCCAGCGTACCCCAAATACCAGCTGCACCGTGAACCGACATTGCATAAATCGGATCGTCGATTTTCATTTTTTCGAAAAACTTCGCGCTGTAGAATACAAGCACACCTGCTACTAGACCAATTACGACAGCTGCCCATGGATCAACGAATGCACAGGAAGCTGTGATTGCAACCAGACCCGAAAGAGTACCGTTAAGGGTAGTTGTAATATCTGCTTTGCCTGTTACAGCCCACGAAATCAGCAGCGAGGAAACAGCACCTGCACCTGCTCCAAGCATCGTTGTAAAAGCAACATAACCGAAGAAGCCGTCACCAATGCTCACCGTGCTGCCTGCGTTAAAGCCGAACCAGCCGACCCACAGAAGCAAAACCGATAGTGCTGTATACACTTGGTTATGTCCCGCAATTTCATTTGCAGAGCCATCTTTGTTGAACTTTCCAATACGAGGTTTAAGTAGAATGGTTGCTGCCAAAGCTGCCAATGCGCCGGATAAATGCACGACCGTCGAACCGGCAAAGTCTTGTGCACCATCTGCTGCAAGCCAGCCGCCGCCCCAGATCCAGTGAGCAACTACCGGATAGATCGCAGCAATGTAGATAACGGTGAAAATAAGGTATGAGGACAATTTAGCACGTTCCGCAAAGCCGCCCCATGCGATGGAAAGCGATACTGCTGCGAAAGCTAGTTGGAACAGGAAGAAAATAGTTGTTGGAAGCTCATCATTTACACTTGAAATAGCTGGATTAAAGAAGAAATCGCCCCAGCCGATAAAGCTGCTTGATCCGCCATCGGCATTAGCCGTTCCGAACGCAATACCATAACCGATCGCCCAATAAACCAAACCTGCTAGACCAGCTGTGAAAATCGTTTTGCCTGCAACATGGCCGGCATTTTTCATTCTGGTAGAACCTGTTTCCAAAAGAATAAATCCGCCTTGCATGAGCAAAACTAACACGAATGCTACCATGACCCATAAGGAGTCGATACCCATATTCAATGTTGCATTGGATGGGTCATTCGCAAAAGCCATTGCCGGGAATACTAAGCACATTGCCCCTAGTGTGAATAACATCTTTCTAATCATTACGACCACTCCCCATACGTTATGTTTCCTAACATTTCAGGAAAGACTTAATGTCATTATAGTCAGTAGAGTCGCATTTGACAATACGTTTTATTCTATTTTCGAAAAAAATCTAACATTCGACCTTAAGAAAGCGGTTAATGTTAAGTTTTTTCACAGTACTTGCCTGGTCATGGCAGCTTTTAGCGTGATGGGGTTTAATCTTTGTACTTTTCATCTTCTATATAGGAAGCAGCTTCCTAGGCATAATTGCCCTTAGCTTACCTATCTATGTAACACGTTTGACTGTATGGTTACTTTACGATTATCATTAAACATAGACATATATAGATAGAGGAAAGAAGGTGAACGGATTGGAATCTGCTGAACGTTATAAAATTGGAGAACTCGCCAAACTGGCCAACATCAGTCCGCGAACAATTGACTATTATACTTCAATGGGACTTATTGAACCGGCGGAACGCTCTTCGACGAACTACCGTTTGTATAATTCTGAAACATTGATCCGCTTGAAACGTATTGAACAAATGAAGCAAAGCAAGCACACGCTTGAAGAAATTAAACAATCGCTAGCAGCATGGGACAGCATAACTGCTGAAGAGCAGGTATCGCGCAAGCTGACCGATCTACAGCTTCGTCTAAGCGAGCTGGAACGAGAGGTTAAAGACTTGGAGCCAGTGATCAAGCAAATGAAGCCTCGCCAAGCCAACAGGCTCTACACTCGTATCATGCCGCAAACGGCAGCTTGTATAGAAGCGCTTATGCTGCTGCTAAACAAGGGGAATTTTATGTAGAGATATACAATAAAAGCTTCGCCCCTTGATCGGAAAGTCAAATTTATCATTTGGAGGAATGACGTTATGTTTTTTCACAAAATGGACATCCTCATCCTGATCGCTTTCGCTTTATCGATTTGGGCGCAGTTTCGGGTTAAAGGAACGTTCAAAACTTGGTCTACCGTTCGCTCCATGAGCGGACTAACCGGCTATCAGGCCGCACGCAAAATGCTGGATGCCCATGGGCTGCAGCATGTACAAATTGAACCCGTACGGGGCACGCTAAGCGATCATTATGATCCTATATCACGCAAAGTACGACTTTCAGAGCATGTTTATTATGAAAACTCCATATCCGCTTTGTCCGTTGCCTGCCATGAAGTTGGCCATGCGATTCAGCATCAGGCGAAATATCCAATGCTGGTGCTGCGCCATCGCATTTTTCCGGTCGTTAACATTGCATCGGGCATCGCCCCATTCATGCTGATCGCCGGATTTTTATTTCAACAGGCTAATCTGATTGGTCTTGGCATCATCTTCTTCTCCGTAGCAGTAGCCTTTCAGGTCATTACACTGCCCGTTGAATTTAATGCAAGCAATCGAGCGCGCCACATTATGATTGCCGAAGGCTTTATTACGAACGAGGAAGAACGCGGAGTTGCCAAAGTTCTGAACGCGGCCGCCCTAACTTACGTAGCAGCCGCGCTTATCTCCCTGCTGGAGCTCTTAAAATATATTATGATCTTCACATCATCGAACCGGGAATAACTTGCTTTCAGAGCAATACACGATCAACACAGATGAGTGGGCCAGCCAAAGCATTAGGCTGGCCCACTTTCCTTTTACACAAAAAGAACCGCTGCAACGACCAGAATAAAACTGGTACTTGCAGCGGTTCTTTTTCATTCTGCATATAGCGGTTCTTACTTTAATTCCTCTTGCTTCATCTCATCGAAGTAATGCAGCAGAAAGCCATGGAACACCTTCGCAACGAGCGACAGCTTCTCATTAGAACGATGAATGATGCCGATATTGCGAGTCACATGCGGCTGCTCCACCCGCACTTTAGCTGGCTGTAAAATGCCTGTATGATGAAGCGCCATTGCGGGCAGCAGACTGACACCCATACCAGCGGCGACAAGCCCGCGGATCGTCTCCGTCTCCTCGCCCTCGAAGCCGATTTTCGGTGTAAATCCGGCCTCCTGGCACGCTTCCCATACGATGGGCCTCAATGAATAACCCTCGCTGAACAATACAAACGTCTCATCCTTGAGTTGGCTCAATCGAATCGAGCTCTCCCCAGCGAGAGCATGTGCTGGCGGCAATATCGCATAAAGCTCCTCTGTCAGCAGCACCTGCCCGCATACATGCTCATGCTCATCCGGAAAAGGAGAAATGAAAGCAAGATCAATCTCACCCTTTACCATATCTCGTATAAGCGACGGATACATCCCCTGCCGAAAGCGAAACTTCACATTCGGATGATGCTTGCGAAAAGCAGCTACAACCTGCGGAATTAAGGATACACCGAGGCTATGCGGAAAGCCAAGCCGAATTTCCCCTTTTTCCGGGTCAAGAAATTCATGTATTTCAACCACAGCCCGGTCCAAATCAGCCAATATGACCTCAGCCCGCTTCAAAAACAAATGACCTACAGGCGTCAATTGCAAATTTCTGCCCTTTTGTAAAAAAAGCTTTACGCCAAGCTCTTCCTCCAATTGATGAATTTGACGGCTCACAGCAGACTGAGCAACATGCAATTCTTCCGCCGCCTGTGTCACATGCTCTTTTCTCGCTACTTTGACGAAATAATAAAGCTGACGAAGTTCCATGATCTCTCCTTATCTTATCCAAACATTATCTCCGGACGATCCGCTGCCTGCGAACCATTGCCCGATCGAATAAACCATACATGAGGAAGCCGGCAAGGCCGCCACCAACATGCGCCCATAAATCTATTGTCGGCAAAATAATGGAATAAATGATACCTGCTCCCAAAATCATATATACGGTTTTGCGCGAGCCATCATCCAGCCAAGCTTTACGGAACAGCGACAAGTATAGATACGCCCCGTAAACGCCATAAATCGCACCGGATGCTCCCACTGACAAATGGACAAACTCCCCATTGCCACCTTCTGTCATAACCGTAATAACCGCACTGAACAAATTGCCGAGCAGCCCGCAAAGCAAATAAAAAACACCATACTTCACAGAGCGCAGCAGACGCTCCAAGGGCGGCGCAAACACAAGCAGGGCAAACATATTAAAAAGCAGGTGCTGAAAGCCTCCATGCATAAAGACGGACGTTAAATAGCGCCATGGCTCCAACAGCCCGTATGGATCTCCATGAAAAGTTAAAAAGGCGCCCCAGCGGTACAAGTTTTCTCCGTTAGTCGTTCCGCCATTTAAAGCAACAAATATAAAATAGAGCGTATTTAACGCGATTATCGCAGAAGTCACCGGATAAGATCTTAAATAAACGCGAAAGCTTTCGTATCTTAAAAAAATCATTAGGAATTCCCCCGCTCTAAAATTGGACAATATTGCCGAACTCCGATTATAATAAATGGGTATTGACCATTTAACTTTGAGGAGGACGTTATTCATGTCTCAAGAACGTGCTGGAGCTGCCGCATTTAAAGGCAATCCACTTACACTAGTCGGACCAGAATTGAAAGCTGGCGATAAAGCTCCTGATTTTCAAGTGAACAAAACACTCGTTGATAGCGTATCCTTGAAAGATTATGCTGGTAAAATCAAATTAATCAGCGTTGTTCCTTCTATTGATACAGGCGTATGCGACGCTCAAACTCGCCGCTTCAATGAAGCTGCTGCTACACTTGGCGACAACGTTGCTGTACTTACAATCAGCGCAGACCTGCCATTCGCCCAAGCTCGCTGGTGCGGTGCTGCAGGCATTGATAAAGTCGAGCTGCTGTCAGACTACAAACTAAAAAGCTTTGGCGAAGCCTATGGCGTTTACATTAAAGAATTCGGCCTGGATATGCGCTCGATCTTCGTAATCGATGCCAATGATACGATTCAATATGTGGAGTACCTGGCAGAAATGACAGAGCACCCTAACTACGAAGCAGCGATTAACGCAACTAAAGCGCTCGTATAATCCAGTATACAATCTTTTATCTGCACAAACAAAGCGAGTGAAGGGAAACCTTCCTCGCTTTTTGTACGTTTTATGAGTTTCCGGTCGTCTTAAAAGCAGAGAGCTTCTTGTCCAGCGTTCGATAAAGCTCAAGAATAACCCGGTAGTTCGAGCCAAGGTCGCCAAATGAGCCTCTGGAAGCCGAATAAATATCAACGGCTGCATTTACCGGATTCACGCTAATGACCGACACCGTAATGTCCATCGTTCGGCCGAAAGCCGTGCGCTTCTCCAGCACAATCTCTCCAACCGATTGCACTTCATGCAGCACCTTGTAGCCCTGCATTTTCTTCAGCGTAGATACGACTTCTTCCCAAGCCTTTTCCTTGGACAACTTGTAAAAATGGGATTTGAGCATCGGGTCTTTGGCTTTATCGCCTGTTTGTTCATGACTGCGCAGCAGCCCGATTACGGTCCGCTTCAACAAAAACGATCTCCCCCTCCAGCATCTTTGTATGTAATATCTATATTAACATGTTTTGTTACACAAAAAAAGAACCCTGAGCGTGTTAGCGCAGCAGAGTCTCTTGAGTGTAGATAAAAACCCGCCTATGCCGTCCGACTTACATGTTTCTGAACCTCGCTTTCGCAAGGTGGGTGTCCGCAGAAACGAATTTGAAGTCCCCTTTAGAGGGCATGTCAGCATCGTAACAATTTAGGTCTCCCGAGAAACAGCCATTGGTTCAAAACAACGTAAAGCCGAAACGAACATCGCAGGATGTATTGTTATTATAAACGTTACCTTTACAATTGTAAATGTCTAAACGCTTATTTATTGGACGAGCTCGAATCGCCGTCTGTAAGCTCTGCGAATTCGACCTCTTGAGCCTCCTGAGCTAGTCTTGCCTTTTCAGCCTGCTCCTGAAGCTTCTGGTAAATCATGTAGAAATTCCAGAACGACAGATAAGCGATAATGCTGCCCATAAAAAACGGAATCAAAAAGGTGAAGCGCGTGCTGATGTAGATGACCGCACCACTCATTACCGCAGAGGAGAACGAGCGTATTGGACGGCCAATCGTAATCAGAATGGCATTTTTCAACAATTGAAACGTTTTCATGTGATAATGGACAAGCATCGAGAAGAAGTTGAACAAGGAAATCACCAGCAGAAGCAGCAAAGCAATAAAGATATAAGAAATTAGGCTATACTGGTCGCGATACACAATAAAATCGACAATCATAATGGCAAACAGAATAGCGTAGAAAAACCCGCCGATCATACTTTGAAGATAATTTTCCTTATATCCTCTAAAGTAAGTTTTGAATAGCGGGACATCCGTTTCACCCATCACCCATTTGCGAGCTACTGCAAACATCGCAGCTGTAGCTGGAAATAAGGTGAAAGGAGCAACAATCGCCATGAAAATCAATGTTGTTTTAACATGGTCCAGATATGCCGCCTCATCAAGTGCTGCAGCATTCCCTGGAAATACGCCCACAAACGCCAATAATACGAAAGGAATTGAACATATTAGCCATAATACATTGATTACCGATAATCGCATAATCCATTCGGAGATGCGGTAAAAACCTCCCATTAAACCCCTTGGCTCCATGTGATCTGCCCCCACTATTCCGTCTTGTTCCTTACTATTTTGGTTGTGACATGCACCAAAGCATATTATTCAATCAAGCAGGCTGGCTTAATCAAATGAACAATAAAAAAGGGAAAGTCAGGACGCCCGTAAGGCATCACGGACTTCCCCGGTTTCTTAAGCTTGGTTATTCGGGCTTATTTCTTCATCCTGTATAAGAACAGGAAGAAATGACCCTAGTTGTTGTTATTGTTAAAGCCTTCGGACGATGGTTTTGGACGACGGTTCTCGCTAGTGCGAGGTCTGCTGCTGCCGCCATCACGGTTACGGTCATAGCTGCTGCTGCGCGAGCTGGAGCTCGAACCGCTGCCGCTTCCGCCGCCACGTCTGTCATCACGGCCACGATAGCCGCCACCGCCACTGGAGCTGCGGCCACTGCCGCCGCCAAAGGACGAGGAACCAGAATAACGACGACCATTCGAACGAATGTCCGGCTTGCGTTTTTTCGCGCGAAGCGGCTCTTCCGGTGTCAATTCAATATTGACTTCCTTCTTCTCGCCTGTCAGCAATTTCACGGCTGCTGCAAGCAAGTTAACGGAATCATATTGCTCAAGCAACTGAATGGCAATTGCTTTGTATTCCGTGAACTCTTCTTCTTGAACAACTTCGAGCAAACGCTCAGCTGTCAAGCGCTGTTTGCCTTCAATCGCTTCTGCGATGCTAGGCAAAGGTTTTTTGTTGATTTTTTGACGTGTAACTTTCTCGATGAAATGCAGGTGATCAAGTTCACGAGGCGTTACGAACGACCATGCCGTACCTTCTTTGCCTGCGCGGCCAGTACGGCCGATACGGTGAACATAGCTCTCCGGATCTTGCGGAAGGTCAAAGTTGATAACATGCGTTACGCCCGATACGTCGAGGCCACGAGCAGCTACATCCGTTGCAACCAGCACATCGATGCTGCCGTCGCGGAATTTGCGCATTACGCTGTCGCGTTGGTTTTGGGACAAGTCGCCGTGAAGGCCGTCTGCCGTGTAACCGCGTTTTTGCAAAGCTTCGCTAAGCTCATCAACACGGCGCTTCGTACGGCCGAAGATGATCGCAAGCTCTGGGGATTCCATATCAAGCAAACGGCTAAGAGCTTCAAACTTCTGACGCTCATGAACCTCAATATACGCTTGATCGATAAGCGGTGCCGTTACTTGCTTAGGAATAACCGACACATGCTCAGGGTTTTTCAGAAATTGCTGTGCAAGCTTCTGAATGTTCGGCGGCATTGTAGCCGAGAACAACATGGTGTGACGCTCGTCCGGTACTTGCTTCAGGATCGACTGAATGTCTTCCATGAAGCCCATATCCAGCATTTCATCCGCTTCATCAAGAATGACCGTCTGTACATCTTCAAGACGGATCGTCTTACGGTTGATGTGGTCAAGCAAACGTCCTGGCGTACCAATAATAATTTGCGGCTTCTTCTTCAAAGCGCGAATTTGACGTCCAATTTCTTGTCCGCCGTAAATTGGCAATGAGCGTAAACCTTTGTATCGAGTCAACTTCCCGATTTCATCAGCTACCTGAATAGCGAGTTCACGGGTAGGCGTCATAATTAAGGCGACAATGCGCTCCTCGCTTGTCGGAATTTTATTAATGAGCGGAATTCCGAATGCCGCTGTTTTTCCTGTTCCTGTTTGTGCCTGACCAATTAGATCTTGACCAGCCATTGCAATTGGAATAGCTTTGGACTGGATCGGAGTTGACTCCTCAAACCCCAGCTCCGTGATTGCTTGCAACACTTTAGGTTCCAAGCCAAATTCAGCAAATGTTTTCAAACTTTCTCATACTCCTTTTATCTGCAGCCTACTTGAAAAATATCCAAGCTATTATAGCATACAATCGTACACGTTTACCAGCGAAGCTTAAAAACAGATCAAAAGACGCACGCGTAAGCGTTTGCTTTATTTTATATTCCCTGCCCGCTGCGCGCATGGCAGTTAACCCTGTTTTTTTAAAGTTGATCCTGCTATAATGTGGTTATCCCGCTGTTTTAACGTTTTCATGCCATATGTTTTGCCCTGAACCTATGATGAAAGGGTGATGCCAGGTGGATATCGAAACCGTAACACTGTCACAAATTGTAGAGAAGCTAGCACCAGAGCTCAGTCCTTTTCTTACGGATCGGGAACTCTCGATCAATATCGTATTGAGGGACGGACTGGCTGTACTTGAACCGGCGGATGCAATGGAGATTGTTCAGCACAGCATTTGCGAGCACCAAAGAGAAGCCTTACTGCAATGACAAGGGGATATACCGATTGATAGTAAACCTGCTGACGCATGCGTCAGCAGGTTTTTTGCATGCTTTTCCCACCGGGAATTCCCGCCCAAAAATGGTGCTTTAAGCAACATTTCTCTGTGTAAAATTACGCTTTTTGAAAAAAATAAGTGTCACGCAGCCTAATTCTGCTTTATAATTTGGTAAGAAGAGCTAGCGGGGAGAGAAGGAAATGGACATCATCTTTTCAACTGTCATGCTGTTATACAGCTTATTGACGGGAAGCGGAGAGGATCATGCAGCCGCCCGGGAGCTCGCAGCCTCCGTACTAAACGCTTCACTCGGAACAACGATCGTGCAGGCGAGCCCCTCTGATGGAGAAGGCCAGGGGACGTCTGAGGCGGGCGCTAAGCATGATCCACAGAAAGATGCTCCCATTGTGAAGGGCATCTACGTGACGGCTCACAGTGCAGGTGGAGCGCGTATGGATAGCTTGCTGAAGCTCATGGATGATACGAAGCTGAACAGCATGGTCATTGATGTAAAAGACGACAACGGCTATATCACCTATCCAACCGAGACGCCGGAGCTGCTTGAGCTGGGAACTACACAGAAGTACATTCGCGATATTGGCGACTTGATGAAGAAATTGAAGCAGCATGAGGTTTACCCCATTGCCAGAATTGTCGTCTTTAAGGACACTGTGCTGGCACGCCAGCATCCGGAGCTGTCCTTCCGCCATTCCGACGGAACGATTTGGAAAAACGGCCGCGGCGAAAGCTTTGTTAATCCTTATATGAAAGAAGTATGGAGTTATAATGTAGCCGTTGCCAAGGAAGCAGCCAAGCTGGGCTTTAAGGAAATCCAGTTTGATTATGTCCGTTTTCCTGAAGGCTTTGATAAGAAAGCCGATTCGCTGAAGTATGAGAAAACCGAACAGAGCCGGGTCGATGCCGTCGCAGGATTCGTGAAATATGCCCGCGAGCAGCTTGAGCCGCTTGGCGTGCGGGTATCGGTCGATATTTTCGGCTACGCCGCATCAGTGCCTGCCGCCGAAGGAATTGGGCAGGACTTTGTGAAAATTTCCAATGATGTGCACGTCATATCCCCTATGGTTTATCCGAGCCATTACAGCACAGGCTGGTTTAAACAGAAGGTTCCGGATAAAAACCCCTATGAAACCATTGTAGGCGCTATGGAGGACACCCATGCCAAGCTTGACCCGATTGGCGACGCCAAGCCGATTATTCGTCCTTGGATTCAGGATTTTACAGCCAGCTGGCTGGGACAGGGCAATTATATGAAATATGGCAAGAAAGAAGTCGAGGCACAGATTAAGGCGCTCGCCGACACCGATATTCATGAATTTCTTTTATGGAATGCAGGCAATAAATATTCAGAGGGCGTTAATTACGAATAACCATTCAAGTAAGGCTAGCTGCTATTACTTACGCTTCTCGCCACAAGGTGAAACGGCTGTCTCCATCCTTTGGCTGCGCGGCGCGTTTCATTCCGAGAAATATAGAGAAAGGATAGCGTTAGGATATCTTTTCCTTTATTTCAAACAAATAACCTCCGGTACGCTGCCTTAAAGCGTTGCCGGAGGTTATTTGTTTGTTTTTGGAAATCAATGTTAGCCATTGCCCAGACGGGCAAGAAGGTATTATTGCGACAGGCGCAGCGCGAGCTCATACAACTCCAGGTTGAATGGCTTCTTCGTGTTGACAACCGTGTCAATATCCGTAGAAAGGAACTCTCCGCGCACGATACCGCAAGCTTTGCCCGATTCGCCAGCCATCAGCTGATGCACAGCATAATCGCCGAGACGGCTTGCCAGAATACGGTCAACAGCAGTCGGCGTTCCGCCGCGTTGAATATGTCCAAGCACGGTTACTCGCGGCTCAAGTCCACAACCACGCGTAATTTCGCTGGATACATCATGTCCATTGCCTGCTCCTTCAGCAACAACAATGATACTGTGACGCTTGCCTTTGGCAAAATTGGCTTCCATCCGCTGCGAAACTTCCGTTAGGTTGAACGGAACTTCCGGTACAAGAATCGTCTCGGCGCCGCTTGCAAGTCCCGCATAAAGCGCAATATCTCCGCAATGACGGCCCATAACCTCAACGACAGACGAACGCTCATGGGAAGACATCGTGTCGCGGATTTTGTTAATAGCATCCACCACGATGCCAACCGCTGTATCGAAACCGATTGTATAATCCGTGAAAGGAATATCGTTATCGATCGTTCCTGGCAATGCCATCGTCTTAATTCCAAGCTTGCTCAGCTTGTTAGCACCTTGATAGGAGCCGTCGCCGCCGATAACAACCAAACCGTCGATGCCGCGCCCACGCAAAACTTCAGCGCCTTTCTCCTGGCCTTCAGCTGTCATAAACTCTTTGCAGCGCGCCGTCTGTAAAATGGTGCCCCCGCGCTGAATAATATCGCCTACGCTGCGAAGATCCATTTGACGCAAATCGTCATTCAGAAGACCCTGATAACCGCGTTGTACACCGTATACTTCCAGCCCGTTATACAAAGCGCTCCGCACTACAGCGCGAACGGCTGCATTCATCCCTTGGGAGTCACCGCCACTGGTTAATACTGCGATTGATTTTACTGAAGACATAGTCATTCCTCCAAAATGATGTAATATATTGCTAAGCCTGCTGCTTCCTGATCCACACGCTGTTAATCAGGAAAAACAGGCGGGTAAGCGGACTGTTCTTCATCAGCTTGCGCGTTACGCTGCGCACTTCTTTCTGCGCACGCACCTTCGGATCGGATAAATAAAGGGCCAGCAGCCCTTCAATGATAAGGCGATGAAACCGGGAAGCCGGCAAATGCCGCACATCCTCCCTTGCCCACTCCACTATCGTACCGATCCGTTCCGCCATCAAATGGAAGCTGTCGTAATAATTGCAGAAATTCAAATCTCCGCCGGCCTGATCCTCCGCCTGATCGATCAAATAATCAAGCATAATATGCAGGCCGCATACGTGCGGAAAATAAATTTCTTTAATCGCAGCCGCATCCTGCTTCGACAGACCATCACCGCTGGCTGCTAAAAAAAGCATAAACATGCCGAGCGTCGATCCGCTGGCCGCTGCGAATTCATTCCATTGCAAGTGCGGGTAGCGCTGTGCATGCTTCTCCCACCAAGCGAGCAGCTTCGGCTCGCGCAAGTCATTGCGAATGTGCTTGTACACCTGCAAATCGCCATATAGGCTGACCAGCTCGGTTACGTCACGCTGAACGCTGGCATAGGAAGGAAGCAGCGCTGTATGGTGCTGGCACACGGCAACGAGGTGGTGCAAATATCCGCCGTCGTCCCGCTCCTTCCGGTGGGCATAATAATCCCGGAGCGGCGCTGCCGGATTAACCGCATCAAGCATGGACTGATGCAATAGGCGGAAATCATCCGCATCAAGAGAGGTGCTGCGATCGCATAAATTGTCCAGGTAGTCGCTAATCGTTTGCAGCGCAACAATAAGCGGTATAAGAATATGCCGCTGTTCCAAGTTGGCCGCTGCATACACGGCCCCACCCTGACAATGGAATTTCTTGCTCGCTATGCTGCTCAGCGCTTGCGTCCTCAGCTCCCTGTCGGGAATTTGCTCTGCCATAGCCCGCAGCTTCCCCAGCTGCTCTTCAACTTCTGGCAGCACATATTTATATACGCGATGCATAAGTTTTAAAGGCCCTCGGGGCGCACGGCTGCCTGAAAATGTCGTCAATCTCACGATGCACCTCCTCCTCTTAAAAAAATGCTGAATAACCGCCGGCTACCAGCCCATTATTACACGATGAATGAAACCTCCACTCATAAATGTACCATTTCAATAAACAATAATCCAGCAGTTCATGCTATAATGGTTTACAATCTATTAATAATTAGCTATAACACCTGTATAATCAAGGTTTTTTACAGTTATGGAGTGAATACAGCAATGACACAACTTGGCCTAGAAAAGGCGAAGCTTAACACATCCCGAGAAACGCTGCGTCTTCGCGCCTTCAGCTTTTCTGCCTATTCAACACAGGCGCTGCTCGTCTCCTACCTGCCTTTATACTTTCTGGCGCGAGGCTATTCCGAGCATCAAATCGGCATTATCTATGCAACTGGGCCCTTCATATCCGTCTTCGCCAATTTACTGCTAGGCTGGGCAAGTGACCGATTTCAGACGATAAAAAAATTATTTATATTTTTATTATTCGGGCAGCTGGTCATGATATCGCTGCTGTTTCCGATTCAAGATTTTACGATGATCTGTCTAGTGATGACGATCTTTTATTTTTTTCAGACACCTATTAATCCATTGAATGACAGTATGATTTTATTATCCAGTCAATATACAGCTGTTCCTTATGCACTCATTCGCATTTTCGGCTCGCTCGGGTTTGCGATATCCGCCTACTTGTTCGGCATTATATTGAAGCAGATGGGCTCCAATTGGACGCTGCCGCTGGCAGTCTGTACGATTACGATAACGCTGGCGCTTTCCTTCCTGCTGCGAGATTACCGAGGCAGTGCCCGCAAAGTCGATTTTAGCGGTTTCTTCAAGCTGCTGGGCAAAAGGGAGGTCGTTTCCTTTTTCGTCCTTATTTTGATCGTATCGGTCGCGCATCGTATGTACGAAGGTTTTTTGGCTGTAACGCTGCATCAAATGGGAGCTAGCGATTCCCTTGTCGGCCTCGCCTGGACCCTTTCCGCCTGCAGCGAAATTCCCGTCCTGTTTCTGCTTGGAAAGTACGGCCATAAATTCAAGGAGCTGCCGCTGCTGTTTATCGCATGTGTATTGTATGCTCTGCGAATGTGGCTGATTGGACATTTGAGCAGCCCTTATCTCGTCGTGGCGACACAGCTCATGCACAGCATTACATTCGGCATCTACTTCTCAACTGCCTTGCGTTATATTTCACAGCTCATACCCGATGAATTTCGCGCTTCCGGCCAAGCGGTATACGCCGTTGTATGGACGGGCCTTGCCGGTCTGCTCAGCGGTACCGTTGGCGGCTATGTATATGAAAGCTTCGGACGCACAGCCTTCTTTAATTTAGGTACTACCCTTGCTTTAATAGCAGCAGCAGGTTTTATTTACAAACATTATACGAGGCGCAGCGCATGAACGAGTGCCGCATGAAAGCCTCTAGCTCATGAACGAATTCAAAAAAACAGCTTGGGCTCCACATGATGATGTGGCTCCCGAAGCTGTTTTTTTGCTCTAGCCTGCTGACTATGTAGACGTTAGTCCTCAAGCTCAAAGTTTGTGTAAACGTCCTGTACATCGTCATTATCGTCGAAGGAGTCCATCATTTTGGACAGCTTGTCCGCATTTTCGCCTTCTACAGCAACCATGTTTTGCGGCAGCCAGCGTACTCCAGCGCTTACAAACGTATAGCCTTCCGCTTCAAGTGCGCCTTTCACCTGCTCGAACTCATGCGGATGCGTCAAAATCTCGAAGCTGTCTTCGTTTACGACCAGATCCTCTGCTCCAGCTTCCAGCGTCACCATCATCATCGAGTCTTCATCAATTTCTAAATCCTCACGGTCCACGACAAGCAAGCCTTTATGATCGAACATATAGGATACGCAGCCGCTTTCTCCCATATTGCCGCCTCGCTTATTAAAAGCCGAGCGCACATCAGCCGCAGTACGATTGCGATTGTCCGTCAAACAACGAACCATAATCGCGACGCCGCCTGGGCCGTAGCCTTCATACATAATTTCTTCATAATCGACCGCGTCGCCGCCCGTCGCCTTCTTGATTGCCCGTTCAACGTTGTCATTGGGCATTTGCTCCGCACGTGCATTGGCAATGGCTGTCTTCAGGCCAAAATTCGCCTCAGGATTCGCTCCGCCCTTACGTGCCTGCACATAAATTTCACGCGACAGCTTTACAAACTTATTATTTTTAGCCTGATCGGCCTTCCCTTTGCGATCCTTAAACAATTTAAACTTCATGCCACTCGCTCCTCCGACAAAGATTCCACCTAACAGTGTAACATTTCAGGCCTAATCCGGTCAAAGTCTAAAATGCGAAAAGCGCATGGCAAAATAACGTCCCTGTACTTCCTATCATTAAGAAATATAGCCTTTCTCCCTCCAATATTCCATCGCAAAATCTTCGCCACAAAAAGGTTTCGTTCCATCCAGCATATCTTGGTTGTAACGTGTAATCAGTTTTCGGCCTTTTTCAAAAAATTTGACCGCATCCAGCAGTTTAGCTCCGCCTTCGTAATTAACCATCGTATAATCGTCATCATCTTCATCTTCTGAATACTGAACGTAAACACATTCAGAGCCGTCCATATGCTTCTGTATACGGTATGAGCAATATTCGACCTTTGCCTCGCCCTGTTCATCGGTATAGTCTCTGGCCATACGCACCAAAGCCAATCGCGGGGAATCCTTGTAAAGTTCACCCTCTTGCCGAAATGAGAAATATATATCGCCGATCCATAGCCCGCTGCGCTCTTCATCATAATAATCGTTATAGGGCTCAACAAGCGGGAGAGTCAATATCTCGCGTATATGCTGCGGATCAATGAGATGACGGGCATATTCATAGGTCGATACAGCTTGCAGCAAATAAACCCAATTTTGCTGGCATAGCTGCTGGATCGCGGCCGGTGAATCATCATCGATAACCGTCCAATCTACAATCTCGTCCGTTACTTTGCGATATTTGCCCGATAACTGCCATTGCATAGGGCGCGAATGAGCTGCAGAGCCTGATTGCGCAGCAACTGGTTCTATTTTCAGCAAAGCCCCGTACTCCTCGCCATCCTGAAAATAAACGCTTCGAAAATGTCCCGAATCCGCTTCATTGCCATACGCAGTTGCACGAAAAAACTGATCGCCCAGCCAAAACTCATAGCTTGAGCTAGCAGCTTCAGGCTCTCCGAGGAAGCAAAGAGAATCCGCAGTTACCTGCTGCATATAAAGCGGCCGGAGCTGTGTATCTGCGAATAAAAAAGGAATTTGCGGTTGTTCACGAATCGGCTTGATTCGATCTTCATATAGGATAGGCTTGTCTTCTTCCAAAAGACGCAGCATTTCCTCTCGCCAGACGAACGGCTCTTCATCCTCATCTATAATAATTTCCGGAACAAAAAGCTCGGTCATGTCGAAGCCCTGCCATACACCGAAGTCGTCCCAATCTACTATGTATCGTTCAAAGGCCGATGTCCCCTGAATGCGTACTCTATATTGATCGCTCGTCATCATCAGCTCCGCCTGCATATGGCCCTCAACGATGAGATCGCCGTGATTATAATCTCCCCAAAACATTTTTTCCACCTGCAAATCGCCACCAATATGGATCTCCTGTCCACCAACAACCATATGGCTGGCGCGCATATCGCCAAGAACGATCAGTCCGGTAGCCCCGTCTGTATTTGTATTGCCAATATAGCGATCCACAATCAAATTTCCTTCAACGAGAATGAGCATAGCATCCAAGTCGAGCAGAAGCTCGCTAAGCCGCAAATCCCCTTTATAATACCAAACGTCCTCTGCTTCAAATTCGCCATCCTTTTGTTCATTGCGCAAGTAATACCAGCTCTCGCGAGGCAATTTCAGCTTAATGTCACTAAAGCTTAACCTCTGAAACACGGCACCGGCTTCCATCATTATTCTCCTCCTTTAAAAATAGTGAAAAACGAGGTTCGTCATGCTTTATTTTGCTGCAAGGCCATTTAAAAAGAGCCTTTTCCTGCTATTATTTTTACGTATTTCCCGCGCCATGGTTCTCCTTTTTCTCCCCTTTTCCACTCTTTTCAACCTATTATTCGGCACCATCCGCTGCCCATTGTCATAATGGCTTGTTAAAATGGCTTATTAAAATGCGAAAAGGAGCTCCCGGATTAACCGGAAGCTCCTGTACATGCTGCAATCAAGTATTATAAGAAACTTCGAATCTTATAATTTAACGACGTTAGCCGCTTGTGCACCGCGATTGCCTTCAGTGATGTCGAACTCTACCTCTTGGCCTTCGTCAAGCGATTTGAAGCCTTCGCTTTGGATAGCGGAGAAATGAACGAATACATCCTCGCCGCCTTCGACCGAGATAAAGCCATAGCCTTTCTCTGCGTTAAACCATTTAACTGTTCCTTTCAAATGAACAACCTCCTAAAAAAATAAACCGCTGTTTAATCAGCGTATACCCTATATTATACAGTCTTAAACTGGAAAATGCAATTAAACCCTTATTTTCAAAAATAAATCTGATCCAGGAATAAAAGGAAGTTTCGCTGGCATAAGCTCCGCCTGTCCGCCCCGCTCTGCGACAGCCTTTAGCAGCTCATCCATGTGCGGGTAAGCATTCCAGCTTAGCGACAACAGCGGGTAAATCCGCACCTGTCCGCCCGGCTTGCACAGTCGCATCATTTCCAAAACAGCCTGCTTATGGAAATTGAAATCAAACTGCTCCGCATACAAAAACAAAAAATGGCTGCATAACACAAGCGAGAAAGTTCCTTGTTCAAAAGGAAGCTCTGGCAGCTGCCCAAAACGATAACGGGCTTGCCCGTCAACAGATCGCAAATGGCTTGCAAACAGCTCAAGCGAACGCTCTCGTCCCGCGCGATGATTCGCAGCGTCCTTATAATAGCTCCAGTCGAATGCCTCCTGCAAAGCGATCAGCTTGTTTGTGGAAACTTCAATTTCTTCTGCAGATTGTGCAATCCACGACTCCACATCTCCGGCATAACGCGGATCAACAGCATGGGCATCATACCCTCGGGCACACGCCTCAGCGGTAAAAGAAGCGCCTCCGGCAGCAATGTCCAGTAGAGGCCCCGCGCCCAAATCGTCTTCTTCCAGTCCGAACATGTGTACATACTCATCAAAACCCCGGCAGGTAATAGCAACGCCTACCTGCTCATACTTCAATTGCTTCATCTTCTCAACTCTCCTCGTCTCAGCTATACTCTTCTCGCGATTACGCTCCTATCTCTATAGAAGCTTCGCCTCATAAATGCTTCTTTCCCGCATTATAGCTGATATTATAACACCGTCCCTTATTGCTTTCCACCCCCTAGATAGCTAAAATAGTAAGAATACGGTGTAAGCCGTAACGAAAGGTAAGGTGACCTACAACATGTTCAAGAAATACGAGATATTCAAAACTGACAAGTACAATATGCTGACGGTAGAAGTACAGGGGAAAACCCTCGTCGTACGAGATATTTCCGATCAATGGGGCGAAGAATGCTTTACGTTCGTAAGCCGTCCTGAAATGATGCATTGGGCCGAAAATCGCTTCCGTGCTGACCATTATGTTGGCCGCGAGGAAGAGCGGGAGAACATCATCCGTGCTTTCAAGGAAGTGTAAGCAGGAAAATTCAACCTTAACAGCGAAAACTAACGAGGCCATGTTGTGCTTGCGGCTACAGGGGGTGTACGTTTCGAGATGGATTTAATGACTAATATCATCTTTATTGTCGCATCCTTTGCACTAGGATGGATAGTCCTTGCAAAACGCGATTCTCTCGCTCCCAATTTGCGCCGCGGGCTGGCACTTGCTTCTATTGTTTTAATTGCATTCTCGTTTTTCCTCATTGTATTCAGCCTGTTTCAGATGGGAAGCTCATAAGCGCTGGCGGCAGCTGACAAGCCATACATCAAGGAGCAGCCGCCAACGCATCAAATACAAGAGCAGCCGCTTGCCACATCTAAGAGTTTAGAAAGTTCTTGTATTTCAACATAACAAGGCAGCCTCCGGTACATACTAGGTACAAATTTATGCCCGGAGGCGAACGCAACTATGAAATGGCTACCCGTCCTTGTCTCTCTAAGCCTGACAGCCGGTATTAGTGGCGCTGAGGGAATGATTCAGCCCGCCTATTCCAAAACTGCACCACATGCTACTTCATCTACCATTATACCAAGGAGGAATTCGATGAATCACGTACCTAAGCGTTCCGAAACGAAAGTAGAAGCCCGTTGGAAGCTCGAAGACCTGTTTGCAGATCAAGCTGCTTGGGATAAGGAGTTTGCCGCTGCCAAAAGCCTGATTGGCAAAATCAGCGCTTTCCAAGGCACATTGGCAGACCCGGCCCAGCTGAAAGCCTGCTTCGAGCAGGAGGATGAATTGTCGCTGCATGTGGAGCGTCTATACGTATATGCCAATATGAAGCATCATGAGGATACGGCAGAGCCGACCTATCAGGCCTTGTCCGACAAATCCAAGAAGCTGAGCGTGGAAACAGGAGAAGCCCTCTCTTTCATTACGCCAGAGGTGCTTTCCTTAAGCGACGAGGCGCTGGATCAATTGATCGCAAATCCGGAGCTGGCCACGTTCCGTCATACACTTGAAGAAATGCGCCGCCAGAAAGCCCATGTTCTTTCGAAAAATGAAGAGGCGCTGCTTGCGCAAGTAGGCAATATGAGCTCGGCTCCCGGCACGATTTTCAGCTTGCTTAACAATGCTGATTTGAAGTTCCCGAAAGTGAAGGACGAGAACGGCGAAGAGATTGAACTGACGCAGGGCCGTTACATCCAGTTCCTTGAGAGCAAAAACCGCGACGTGCGCAAAGAAGCTTTCCAAGCAATGTACGATACATACGGAAAGCTCAAAAACACAATCGGGGCCACGCTGAATGCCAATGTAACGAAAAATATTTTTTACTCCCGTGCCCGCAAGCACGATTCCGTTCTCGCCATGTCGCTCTATGGGGATAACATTCCCGAGACGGTATACACAAACCTGGTTGACACGATTCACAAGCATTTGCCGCTGATGCATCGCTATATGAACCTGCGCAAAAAGCTGCTCGGCGTCGACAAGCTTCATATGTATGATCTGTTCGCTCCGCTTGTAGAGGAATTCGATATGAACATTACGTATGAGGACGCGAAAAAAACAGTCAAAGAAAGCTTGAAGCCGCTCGGCGACGATTATTTGAACGTGCTGCAGCATGGCTTTGACGACGGCTGGATTGACGTGTACGAGAATGAAGGCAAGCGCAGCGGCGCTTACAGCTGGGGAGCGTTCGGCACGCATCCATATGTGCTGCTCAATCACAAGGACAACTTGAACAGCATGTTTACGCTGACGCATGAGATGGGCCACGCTCTGCATTCGTATTATTCTGATACGACCCAGAACTACCGCGATGCGCAATATACGATTTTCCTCGCGGAAGTGGCTTCCACGCTGAACGAAGCGCTGCTGATGGACTACTTGCTTGACAAGTCAACCGATCCGAAGGAAAAAATGTACCTGCTTACTTACTATGCGGATCAATTCCGGACGACGGTGTTCCGTCAAACGATGTTTGCCGAATTCGAGAAAATCATTCACGAAAGAAGCGAGCAAGGCGAATCGCTGACACCGCAGGATTTGAGCAAAATTTACTACGACCTCAATGTACTGTATTATGGCGACGATATGGCCGTAGATGAAGATATTGCGATGGAATGGGCACGTATTCCCCATTTCTACAACAGCTTCTATGTGTATAAATACGCGACTGGCTTCTCGGCCGCAACGAGCTTCTCCAAGCAAATTTTGGAGGAAGGCGCGCCAGCAGTCGAGCGTTATCTCGGCTTCCTGAAGAGCGGCGGCAGCGACTTCTCAATCAATATTTTGAAAAAAGCTGGCGTCGACATGTCCTCGCCAGAGCCGATTGAGCAAGCGATGAGCGTGTTCGAAAGCCTCATCGGCCAAATGGAAGAGCTAACTAAAAAATAAATTTGCGTCTCCTCTTTGACTGCCTTGTTTTCTGAGCTAAGGGGATAACCGCTAAAATCAAAAAATAACACCTTCTACTCCCGTATCAAGGAGAGAAGGTGTTATTTTATTTTGCAACTAAACCCACCAGAGGCCCAGTGTTAAGCCAACTACACCTGCAAGCAAGGATGACAGCATATTAACCCGGTCATTGTTCATAAAATCAAACCCGCGTGTCCGCTCGGTCTTTACGCTGCAGTGCGTGCGGCGCTCCGTCTCGCTGCCGCAGCTTGTGCAGCGGTACATCGCCTGCCAGGTGGCGCCGAGCCAAGAGTCGGCAAAGCATCCGGCAAAGCCAGCTATCGCCGCCGCCGCAATAAGCGCTACAGCTGAGGCTAGGCTGAGGCCGCCGCCTGCAAGCCCCGCGTTCCCAGCCTGCAAATCGGCTGCAGACGCTGGATGAAACCATGCCAGCATGATGGCGGCTACGACGCCGATGCAGGCAGCACCAGCGAGCGCCGCGAGTGAGCCGAGCCGCGTCACAGCGCCGCTCGTGCCGGGAGCGACGACTTTGCCGCTCGTCACCGAACGCGGTGGACGCTTGCTCAGCGCACCGATCTCCGTCGCCCATGTGTCGGCATTTACGGCCGCCATGACTCCAATATAGGCGAGCAGCCAGCCATCGCCGGATGCTGGAAACAGCGCATGGCCGAAGCACAGCAGCAGGCCTACTCCGCCATTCGCCCACACTTGTCCAGCGTCGCGACGTCCTGTTTTTTCATATCCCGCTTCCGCCTTCGCTTTCGCTCGGGAGTGCTTTTTCCATTTCGACCACAGGGTTGAGGTAACAAAAAACGCAATAAGACAGGCGAACCATACTGGTTCGCCCCATGTCACAAAGCCTGTTCCCATTGCCATTGCCGATAAAGCGCCCGATAGCGAAAGAGAGCGGAAACGATAGGCGACGAACGCAATTAAGCCGCTTCCAACAAGGCCGCCAAGCAGCCTGAGCCACCATTCATCGATCCAGCCTACCATTTTCTCGCTCCTCCCCAGTTCTATCTCTCAGTCCTGCCATTGCCTGCCGCCAGCGATTCGGGAAATTCGTGCAAATCATCAGCTCCCGGTCCAGCTCCGCGATTTTGCGAATAGCCTGTTCCTCGTTTATCGTCCAGGCCATCACCTGAATGCCCGCTTCCTTAAGCAGCTTCATTCGCTCCTTATTCAGCCTCGAATAATCAATCGAAAGCAAGGTCGACCCCGTCTGGCTCAGCTCCAGAGGCAGCGTCTGGCGCCAGCCGTCAATAATCAAGCCGGTACGAATACGTCCTTCCGTCAGCTTGAACAGCTTATTCAGCGCTCCGGCATAGAAAGAGGTCAGCACCACTTCATTTTCCACACCGAATCGGCGTACGCTTGCAAGCACTTGCTCCTCAAGCGCAGGATAACGAATGCCATTCGTCTTGAGCTCAATGTTCACGTTGCAGCGCCCGGCTGTTAATGCCAGCACTTGATCAAGCGTCGGTACTCCCTCATCTTTGAACAAGGGCGAAAACCAGCTGCCCGCATCAAGCGCGCCAAGCTCGGCAGCCGTCCAGTTGCGGACTTCGCCTTTGCCATTCGTTGTACGCCTTAGCTTATAATCATGAATAACGACCGGAATATGATCCTTCGATAGCTGCACATCAATTTCAATCCAAAACACATCAGGCTCTTCCATCGCCAGCTTCACCGCTGCAAGGGTGTTCTCAGGCGCACGCCCTGACCACCCGCGGTGGGCTACGCATACATTTCTTGGCTCTGCCATGCGCTCCTCCTCGCTGCTCTTTATTTAGAGACGAGAGCGCCATCCTCACGGAGCTTCACGCCAAAGGACAGGCTCGTCAGGCGCGTTAGCAGCGCTGCTGCATTTCCCGAATCCATGAGCACTGGCTGTGCTTTGTCCGAGGACATCGGGTAAAACTTCAGGTCACAGTCCCCTTTTTTCGTACAAATCGCATCCAGCACACCTGTCTCTGCAGTCGCTCCCTTCGGGTAAGCGCTAAAAATAAAGTTCCCTAAACTGTATGCAATCCACTTGCCTTTATACGTCTCAAAACCTTGCAGCACATGCGGATGGCTGCCGATAATTAGATCGGCTCCCGAATCTATGTATTCGCGTGCAAAATCCCGCTGGTATTGCAGCGGCGTATCTTTGCGCTCTTCTCCCCAGTGAACCATCACGACGACCAGATCGGCCTGCTCCTTCGCTTTCTTAATCGCCGCCTTCGCTCTCGTCGTATCGTAGGTTTCTGCTACGCCAGCAACATTTTTGTCTGCTTTCCAAGATACTTCCGGCACGACTCTGCTCAGTCCAATGTACGCTACTTTAATGCCGCGCACCTCTTTAATGACAGGCGCAAACGCATCCGTATCATTTTTGCCGGCTCCCATATGGGAAATTCCTGTCTCATCGAGATGCTTCATCGTATTTAATAAGCCTTCGACGCCTTGATCCAGCGTATGGTTGTTCGCCAGGCTAACAACATCAAAGCCGGCATCCCGAAAAGCAGGAAGCGCATCTGGAGAACCTTTGAACACATACGTCTTGTCTACTGCCGGTACACCGCTATCCGTCACGGGATACTCCAAATTGGCTGCCATAATATCCGGCTCGCTTAAATAAAGCAGCGATTGCTTATATGGATAGTCGTATCCATTGAGCTTCATCATGTCGCCGACCGAAGCCGCCAGCAAAATATCGCCAACAAAGCTCAGCTTCACCGTATCCTCGTCGCCAGCTTGAGTCGATGGCTGCTGCCCGGAACCGTCATCGCCGCCTGTTCCATCGACTGCTTCATGACCTTCCTCCTCAGGCTGCTTGGCTGGCGTTGCCGCTGCCTCGCCTTGGCCGTTAGCCTCATCGGCTGTAGGAGCAGGATCATTCGTTGCTGCCGTTTCTACAGATGGAGAAGGCGAACTGCTGCCTGCGCCCGTTTCCGCGTTTTGCGGCTCCTGATCACCAGCGGTACCCGCGGAGGCGGCATCTGCTGCCTGAGGTTTATTTTCACCATTAAATAAGGACCCAGCATCAAACCAATTTTGCGTATTAAGCCATAAGCCAATAACGACTGCAATAAGTCCAAGCATAAATCCGTTGAAAATGATGAGGCGTCTTAATCTTCTTTTTCGCCTGACTTTTTGCTGTTGTCGCGATTCTGATCTAGATCTATTCATGACAGGATGCTCCTTTATGAATAAAGTTTCCTGTCTATTATAGCAAGCTTGTTATAAATATGCGAAATAACTAGAAGGGAAGCTGCTTCATTCACTATGCATCTAGGAAGAGGAAAGCGCAGCTGATGCAATTTCCTTGCCTTGTCTAATACAATCCGGCAAACCTACGCCGTCGAAAGCCGCTCCTGTAATATGAATGCCCGGCACTTGCTGTGCCATTCGCTCACGCAGGCGCTTCGTCTGGTCCAGATGGCCAACCGGATATTGAGGCATAGAGCGCGGCAGCCGTGTAATTTCCGTAAATAAAGGAGCCGCCGTAATATTCATCGTCTTCTTCACATCTTCTCTTACAGCAGCCATAAGCTGGTCATCCGGCAAAAAAGGCGTTATCTGATCGCCTGCCCGGCCTACATAACAGCGAAGCAGCACTTTGTCTCCCGGACTCGTATGCAGCCATTTCGTCGAGGTCCAAGTGCATGCTGTAATCCGCAAGCCTTCCGAACGCGGAATAACGAACCCCGAACCTTTGAAGGTTACACCAAGGCTCGCTTTGTCAAAAGCCATGACGACGTTTGCGACCGAAACGTAATCGATCGCCCGCAGCTCCGCGCAATCGACCAGCGGCTCCAGCATCTCCGCTGCCTGAAACGCAGGCGCCGTCATAATTACTTTGTCGGCTGGCAGCCGTTCCCCGTTTGCCAGCTCGATGGTGTAGCGGGACCCCGACTGTTCCCCGTCCGCCGTGCCAGCGAAACCTGCCGCTTCACCACCCGCAGCGCTATCATGAATTCCGATAACCGCCTGGCCCAATTTGCGCTCCATGCTTGGCAAAGCTCGGTCCAGCGCATTTACCAAAGTAGACAGCCCGCCCTTAAAGGTAAGAAACACGCTACTTCTAGCTCCTTCTGGCAGCAGGCTCATATCGGGAGCTTTCGCCAGCTTTTTGTTGCTCCGCATTCCCCTTATTAAGCTGCCATGCTTGCGTTCAGCAGCTGCGAACTGCGGGAATGTCGCTTGAATGCTCAGCTTGTTAAGGTCGCCAGCGTAAATGCCCGCCAGCAGCGGCTCTGCAATGCGCTGCACAACCTGCGTCCCCAGCCGCCGGCCAAGGAAGCCGCCCAGCGATTCGTCGCCAGCTGCAGTCCGGGCTGGCTTGATGAAATCAAGCAGCGCCCGCAGCTTGCCGCCCCAAGAGAGCAAGCCTGTCCGGGCGAATGGCATAATTTCCGTCGGAATGCCGAGCACGAGTCCCTGCGGCATCGCATGAAGCTTATTTTTAAACAAAATATAGGATTGCTTGCCCTTGGGATTCGTTCCCGTCAGCTCGGACTCTATGCCTAGCTCTTTCGCCAGCTCAATAATCGCCAGCTTGCGGCTAAGGAAAGAATCCGGGCCGCGTTCGATGACGAAACCGTCACGTTGCAGCGTATTGATTTTGCCGCCCAGTACCTCGGCGCTATCGACAAGCGTAATATGAATCTCTTTACGCTGCCGCTCCGCTTCCCGCTGCAAATAAAAAGCGGAGCTCAGCCCGCTGATCCCCCCGCCAATAATGACAATTCGATCAGCTTCTCCGATTCTCCGCATCTCATTCATCCTTTCTTACCAACCTCTACGTTGCTTCTATTACAGACTCCGCCAGCGTCTCCATATAGAGTGGGTCGCGATTTAACATTTTAATTCGTTCAAGGGTGATGCCCATATTTTTCGCTGTCGTCTTCGCTTCGATATCGAGGTCGAACAGCACCTCAAGATGATCCGACACAAAGCCGATTGGCGCGGCCAATACAGCCTTTACTCCTTGCTCCGCAAGCTCGGCAAGCGTCTCCAATATGTCAGGTCCCAGCCACGGCTCTCTCGTCCGGCCTGCGCTTTGCCAAGTAAACTGCCATCCATCATCCGCAATGCCAGCCTGCTTCGCAACCGCTCTCGACGTCTCCAGCAGCTGCTCCTCATAAGGATCACCAAGCTCGCGAATTTTCTCCGGCAAGCTGTGTGCACTGAATAGCACCTTTACATTCGTCTCTCCGCCCGATGACGCGCTTAACCGCGCAAGCCCATCCGTTACCCGTTCCGTCAACGCCTGCAGCAGCTTCGGATGCAGATGATATTGCTTCACAAACGTCATCTCCACGCCAAGCTCGCTAGCCTTCTCCTGCGCACGCTTGATGTAGCTGCCTACGCTCATCGTCGAATAATGCGGGGCCAATACGATGCCGACTGCCTGCTTAATCCCGTCGCGAGCCATTTCCTCTACGCCATCTTCGATATAAGGACGGGCATGCTTAAGCCCCTGATAACAAGCATAACGGCCTGGGGCGAGCTGCTCCAGCTTATCCGCAAGGCCGGCTACCTGTCCGTTCGTATTTTCACGAAGCGGGAATACGCCGCCGACAATCGCCTCATACCTGCCATACAAATCCGTTAATTGCTCCGGCGTTGGAGGGTGGCCACGGCGAATATGCGTATAATACGCTTCTACACCATCAAGGCTTTCCGGCGTTCCATATGACATAACGAGAACTCCGATTTTGCTGTTTTCAGCTTCCGACATGGCTCGTTTCCTTCCCTTCACGCGCTGCAATGTATTTTTTCGAATATGAATGTATGTAAGCCGTTAGCTCTTGAAGCTTCTCAAGCGATGCCTCAGGAAATAATCCGTGTCCCAAATTAAAAATAAATCCCGGCTCTTCCAGTCCCTGCTCAATAATTTCTGCCGCATACGATTCAAGTACGCTCATTGGAGCAGTCAGCAGGACGGGATCGAGATTGCCCTGAACCGCGAAGCCGTGATTCAAACGGCGGCGTCCTTCGGGAATCGATACTCTCCAGTCAAGACCGATTACATCAGCTTGCACCTTGTGCAGCTCCGGCAGCAGCTCGCCTGAGCTTACGCCTGGGAAATAAATTTTCGGATGCGGCAAATCCGACAGCTCGCTGAATATCCGCTCGATCGTCGGCAGTACAAACTTGCGGAAATCTGCGGGCGCAAGCGCACCGACCCAGCTATCAAACAATTGGAAAGCCTTCCCGCCATTCTCGATATGCGCACGCAAATAAGCGATAACCATATCGCCCAGCTTGTCCATCAGCTTATGCCATACTTCCGGCTCGCCGTACATCATCGCCTTTGTGCGCAAGTAGTTTTTGGACGGTCTGCCTTCAATCAAATAGCTGGCAATCGTAAACGGCGCTCCTGCAAATGTAATAAGCGGGACATCAAGCTCCCGATCTAAAATACGGATCGTTTCCAGCACATGGCCGAGATCGCCTTCTACATCGATTGGCTTCAGCCGGTCTACATCCGCCGCGCAGCGAATCGGGTTATCAATCACGGGACCCACGTTCGCCACAATATCAAAATCAATACCGATTGAAGCAACCGGATTCATAATATCCGAATATAAAATAGCGGCATCCACGCCGAGCTTGCGCACCGGCATCATCGTCACTTCCGCAGCCAGATCCGGCTGCTTGCAAATTTCGAGCAGCGAATATTTCTCTTTTATTTTTCGATATTCAGGATCGTATCTTCCAGCTTGGCGCATATACCAGACGGGCACCTGATCCAGCTGTTCTTTGCGGCAGGCCCGAATGAAACGGTCATTATAGCTCATGTTCGCCGTTCCTCTTTTCTATATAATTTTCTATTAACTCCATTATGCCCGTTTTTGCAGGGGCTAACAACCGCAAGTCCCTGACTTCCTATGACAATGTTATGACACTCTCTTTAGGCATTCTCTTCATTATAACCTGATTCAAGGCGAATTTCGTGCTTTTCTGAAATATAAGCATTAATAAGTTTCACATTTATAAACAGGCTTATATTTCTCGGACTGAAACGCGCCGCGCTGCCAAAAGACGGCGACAGCCGTTTCACCTTGACAAAATGTTCTTCGTATTTCTGTCTGGCGGGCAGCTTGTGCTATACTAAAAAACATGGAACAGTGGAAAAAAAATCTCATCGTACTCTGGTTCGGACAATTTCTCGTAATGGCTGGAATGACCATGATCATTCCTTTTATGTCGTTTTATTTGCAGTTTGAGCTGGGCTTAACCGATCCGCATCAAATTGCTGTATGGGCTGGTGTTATTTTCGCCGGCAACTTTGTCACCCAATTTATTTTCCAGCCGATTTGGGGAAAATACGCCGATCGCTACGGACGCAAGCTGATGCTGCTCCGCTCTGGCATCGGCATGGCAATTGTCATTGTGCTGATGGGCTTTGCGACGACACCGTGGCATCTGCTGCTGCTGCGCATGCTGAACGGAACGATTTCCGGCTTTAATCCCGCGGCTGTGGCGCTGATTTCTGCCAGCACGCCCAAGGATCGCATGGGCTATGCGATGGGAACGCTCCAATCGGGCGGCATTGCCGGAACGATATTAGGCCCTTTTATCGGCGGGCTGCTGGCTGACGCTGTCGGCTACCGTCCGATTTTTTATTTGACAGGCTCCCTATTGTTCGCTGCGTCCATGCTGGCGTTGTTCGTCGTGAAGGAGACGTTCGACTTGCAGAAGGCAGCAGCTAAAGTGCAAATTTCCGTCATTGAAGGCTTCAAGCGGCTGCGCGGCATTCATGAGCTGACGGCGCTGTATGCGGTCACCTTCCTCATTCAATTCGCGATGATGAGCTCGATGACGCTGCTGCCGCTGCATGTCCAAAGCCTGCATGGCCCGACAGCCAATTTGGCTTTTTGGGCGGGCTTCGTCGGCTCTGCGGCTGGCATCTCCAATCTCATTGCGTCGCCCGTGCTAGGAAAGCTCAGCGATCGCATCGGCTCAGAGCGCATTCTCGGCTATTCGCTGATTGGCGCGGGACTGACCTTTATCCCGCAGGCGCTCGCCGACAGTGTGCCGCAGCTGCTCATTTCCCGGTTTGTGCTGGGCATTTTTCTCGGCGGACTTGTGCCGACGGTCAATTCGCTCATTCGCAAATATACGCCGGACGGCATGGAATCCCGTGCCTACAGCTTTAACAGCAGCACGCTCGGCCTCGGCAATATGGTCGGTCCGATTACAGGCGGCGCGCTATCCGGCTGGATCGGCATCCGGGGGCTGTTCATTATGTCCGCGGTCATGATGCTGCTGAATGCGCTTTGGGTGCATCGCTCGCTGCTGCGGGGCAAATGGCGGGCTTCGCAAAGCTAGATCGTGCAGGCATATGTACCTGCCGACCTTCTACTAAACAAAACTGTAAAGGTTTCACACAGGGAAAAAGGAGACAAAAGCAGCCTTGGCGTAAACGCCAAGGCTGCTTTTTCAGTTCTGCACTCCTGTTATCAGCTACACATTCCGCAGGCAAGGCATTACCTATTCGGCTATCCTGCCTATTCTGCTTATCTTGCAATCCACTCAAGCATCCGTCAGCAGAAATATTTCGTCGCCTACCCGGACATGCCCCGCTTTCGTAACCGAGGCATACAAGCCGAAACGCAAATTAAGCTCCTGGTTGACTTTTTTGAGCAGCGACATATCCCGCTCCAGCGTGTCAGGGTCCAGCGTTATCATGGAGCAGCGCTCGCAATGCCCGTCTACGTGCAGCTCCGCGCTGCCAAGCTGGAGCCGCTTGCCGATCCAGCTGTCTTCATCCGGCGCATCGCTCGCAAGCGCCACAATCATGTTCGCCCGGAACCGCCGCGCATCGAGCGGCTTGCCCCACATCGCCTCAAGCTTGCCCAGCAGCGCATCGGTCACAATGAGCACGCTGCTGGCATCCGCGCCCAGCAAATCCGGCGTTTCCGGCGCATAACGCCGCATGGAAAGGGTCGTGCGGGTGTGCGACTGTATTTCGGCGAGCAGCTGCTCGTTCCAGGCGAGCTCGCGATTGTCAGGCGACGTAACCGTTACTTCGGGAAAACCGGAAGCCGCTGCCGTACCCTTTCCAAAACCATGATCATCTTGGAGCTTCGCCTTGTAGCCAAGCATCGCCGGAATTTGCCGCGCTGTAATAAAGCTGTCCCAGCCTTCCTTCGTTTCATCTATAAAAGCATGGCTGCGGTCGCCATACAGCCCATAAGCTTCCATCCTGCTGGAATCCAGCCGCTCGCCCGCAAACGATTTAATGGGGTAACGGTTCATTTCCTTAAGCGTGCCAACCCGTGTTTTTACTCGTTCGACTGCCGGTTTTTCTGCCAATGCCCACTTCTCCCGTCTCCTGCAAAATAACTGCGCGAAACAGGCGCTGCCCCATAAAGCGGCAACGCCCGTCTACACTTAAACGATTCTATTAGCTATCATAGCACAGGAAGCTCTTTCTTCAAGCGGCTAGGCTTTCGATTAACAACGATTATGCTGGATGCGACAAGTGCGAGACCCACCACCAAATTGATCGTGACATGCTCCTTTAAAAATAACACGCTGAACACGATCGCAATAAGCGGGATCAGAAACATAAACGAGCCGACCTTCGCTGAATCGCCATTGCGGATGAGTTTGAAATAAATAAGCCAGCCGATCGCGATGACAAAAATAGAGATGAACAGCGTATCGAATATGAACGGCATATTCCATACAATATCGGACCAGCTTTCGGTCATCGACCCTGTGCCCAAAATAACGACACCGCCAATGGCCACCTGCAACGCGGTCATCCATAGGGAATCGACTCGCGCCGCCATTTTCTTCGTATATATCGTGCCTCCTGCCCAGCTTATGGCCGAAACAATCGCAAGCAGCAAGCCCCACACGGAAATATGGCCGGAAATGCCTCCCGTCGTTATCGCCGCAACACCGGCGAAGCCCAGCAGAAGGCCGATAATTTTCAGCGGGTACATCGCCTCTCCTAGCCATAGCCATGCAAACACACCGAGCAGCACAGGCTGTAAAAAGACAATCGCCGTGAACAGTCCTGCCGGCATATATTGGAGCCCTATCGTCTGAAAGCTGTAATACATAATGATGTTCAGCATGGAAGCAATAAGATAAATAGGCCAATTCTGCTTAAGCCGCAGCGGTCCCCGCTTCCAAATGGCAAAGCCTACGAGCAAAATGCCGCCAATGAGCGTTCGAATGCCCGCAAATAATAAAGGCGGAGAAAAGTCCAGCGCATATTTGGTAAGCGGCCAATTGATGCCCCATATAAACACGAGAAAAATTAAATACATCGTTGCCGCTGATCGGGAAATACCAGGCACCTTGAACAGCTCCTTGTGTGGTCGTTTTACCGAATGATACAATAGTTTGCAACATAAATAAAATAAATGTTTATCATAGGGGGCATAACACTTTAGTTATGACAAACTCGCAGCTAACGATATTCATTAAAATTGCCGAAACCGGCAGCTTCACGAAGGCGGGACTTGAGCTGAATATGACGCAGCCCGCCGTGAGCCGAGCTATATCTACGCTCGAAACGGAGCTGGGCGTCGTGCTGCTCATACGCGATCGTCGAAATGGCGTCCTGCTAACGGATATCGGCAGACGGCTGCTGACGATGTTTCGGGAAATTTTGAAATCCTATGAGCGGATTGAGCAGGAAATTTCCCGTGAAAAAGGGCTGGAGATCGGTACGATTCGCGTTGGCGCCTTCCCGGTTGCTTCCGCTTATTTCTTGCCCAAAATCATGCGGACCATCGCCGCCAAATATCCTCATCTCGAATTCGAGCTGCATGAAGGCACGATTGACGAGGTGAAGGAATGGCTCCACACGCGCATCATCGATGTGGCTCTCATCATTCCGCCGGATGAAGCGTTTGAAACGATCCCTTTGTATAAGGAGCGGATGTATGCCGTTATGCGGGACGATCATCCTTTGGCCGGCAATAAAGTTATTTCGGTTAAGGACATTAGCGGCAATCCGCTCATTAATTGCAAATCAGGCTATGAGACGCCTATAGTGGAGCTGTTTCAGCGTGCCGAGACGGAGCTGGAAATTAAATTCATCATTAAAAATGTCAATACGCTGCTCAGCATGGTACAGGAAGGACTCGGCATGTCCATTTTGTCAGAGCTAGCGATGCAATCGCTGCCGCCAAATGTAATTAAGCTGGAGCTTTCACCCGAAGGCTACCGGGAAATTCGGCTTGCCGTGCCGTCGCTTGAGGATGCATCGCTTGCGGTCAAGCTGTTTATCGATACGGCGCTTGAGCTGTTCGCCCCAGCGGCACGGCACGTGTAGTTGGCGCTGTCATCTGTTTGAAGGCGATGCTCGTTTCGCGGGCACGCCGCAGTAAAAAAGCTTTATTTTTCAAGACGTTTCCGCCATGAAAAATAAAGCTTGCGCGACTTGCTCTTGCTCTTGCTCTTGCACGATTAGCCGCGCTTTAAAGCTTCAGCTCCTTGCGCTTAGCGACCAGCGCGCTGAATTTCAGCTCCAGCGCCGCCTTCTCCTCGGCTGAACGCTGCGGCAGCGACAGCCGCGCCAACGTCTCGGCGAATTCTTGCTCCAGCCTCAGCCGCAGCTCTTCCCGCTCCACGCTCGCTTGCGCTGCTCCTGTTCCTGCAGCTGCCGGGTTGTCGGCAGCTGCGCCGCCATGGTCAGGCGCTTCGTTCTCGCTAAAGCGCCATTCCCCGTCACCGAGCAGTTGCAGGATATGCGTCGCCGCCTCGCTAACCAAGCGCCGATCATGCGATGCAAATATAATCGTGCCGGGGTAAGCTCGAAGCGTCTCTTCCAGCTGCTCGCGAGCGTAAATATCCAAATAATTGGAAGGTTCATCGAGCAGCAGCGTATTATGCCGCCCCAACAGCAGCTTCGCAAGCGCCGCCTTCACCCGTTCGCCGCCACTGAGCAGCGCCACCTGCTTAAACACATCCTCGCCCTTGAACAAGGTTCTTGCCAACACGGTTCGCACATGCGCATCGGGATAGACGGCTGATGCCAGCACGTTTTGCAAAACATTTTTGGATTCATCCAGCAGCGATAAATTTTGGCGAAAATAGCCCATTCGGCAAGACGGTGCGGCTGCAACCCCTTCCGCTTGCTCGTAAATGCTTCGAAGCAGCGTCGTTTTGCCCGCTCCATTGCCGCCTACAAGCGCGATGCGCATGCCTGGCTTTATTTGAACGGACAGCTCACGGAACAGCCAGCGGTCCTCTGATAGCCCGGCCTCCAGCTGCTCCAGCCGCAGCACATGCTTGCTGCGGCAAGGCTCGTGCACCTGCGCATCGAATAAAGGCATTTCCAGCTCTGCCGGCTTCTGCTTCACCTCCAGCCGCTCCAAGCGGCTTTCCAGCGCATCCGCCGCCTTGTTCAGCTTCGCTTGCGAGCTGCGCATGCCTTCAAGCCCAAGATTCGCCTCCTTATAGCTCATTCGCTTCGGCTTGTGGCTGATGCCCTGCGCCGACTGGCGTACTTTGGCTAGCGAATCCAGCAGACGGCTCTTCTCCTTGGCATATTGCTCATATTCAAAAACGGCGCGGGCCCGCTTCGCTTCCTTTTCCCGCTTATAAGCCGAATAATTGCCTTTGAAAATAAGGATTTCTCCATCCTCCAGCTCGATGATCGAGGTGCACACATGGTCCAGCAGCTCGCGGTCATGGGAAACGAAGATGACGGCTCCCGGATACGCGGTGAAGGCATCTTCCAGTTGGCGAATGCCTGCCGCATCCAAATGGCTCGTCGGCTCATCCGCAAACAATATTTCCGCTCCGCTAGCAAACAGCTCAGCTATCGCCGTCCTCGTCTTCTCGCCTCCGCTGCCAAAGCCTTTCGCTTCCCCCGCATCCAGCGCCTGCCAGCGGCTGGCGTTCTCTCCTTCGCTGTGGCGAGAGCGGAGAATAGCTCCCTCTTGCAGCTCATGCTCACCGCTGGGCACACCAGAGAGCTGCTGCTCTGCTTGCTCATCTGCCGCTGCCACGCCCCGATAGCCCGCTGCCTGACGCAGCTCGGCAGCAGAGCCGCTGCGGGTCACTGTGCCTTTATCCGGCTCCAGCCTGCCCGCCAGCACAGCCAGCAGCGTCGATTTGCCCGCTCCATTAACGCCGATAATGCCGACGCGATCGCGAGCTCCCAGCTCCCAGACACCATCCAGCCTGCCTAACAATCGATCCTGTACTGCTATTTCTATATGCCTAACCTCTAATTTCCCCATAAAAAAACCTCCCCAGCTCGAATAAGTATCGATCTGAAGAGGATTATTCGCCAATTATAGCCATTCCGATATAAGCATGCAGCTATCCCTGTTCAGGTGTAGCAGCAAACAAGCGCGTCAAGGTGAAACGGCTGTCGCCGTCCTCTGGCAAAAAAACGCGAGCGAAACGTATGAGGCATGTCCGGAAATGGGCGCAATAATCCTATCTTCAGAAAATGAACTTTTAATCAATCATAAGTTGTCATTTATAAGCTTCTGAACGAATAGGTTATTTTCTCATGATCCTCGGACACCGTTCCCTCTCTCGCGGGGCGCTGATTTTAATTCCCCATCATTATAAAATAATTAGCTTGCAAGCGTCAACCTTCGTTCCACCCCCTGCGTTCCCTCTTGGGAACAACAGCAGGCGGGCGCAGACAGTTGCAGCAGCGCTCAACAGACAGGGCTTTCCAGCCCCCCTGCCCCGCTATTTTACAATCGCTATGGCCAGTCCATCATAGCCGGGCAGCACAGTGCTAAGCAGCCGCTCGTCATTTGCAATCCGCTCATTGAACGCCCTCACGGCTTGTATAGCCGGGCCAACTCTGGCCGTATTCATAGTCCTCCCACGCAAAAACACATTGTCGCCTACGATAACGGCTCCTGGCGTCGCTAAAGCGAGCGCATATTCCAAATACACGGGATAACCTTCCTTATCCGCATCGATAAAGAAAAAATCAAACTGCCGACCCTCTGCTTTAAGCTGCTCCATGCTCGCTTTGCCATCGCCGATTTTGAACGTGACGGCCTGTCCATAGCCCGCTGCCTCCACATTGCCGCGCGCGACCTCCGCGTATTCCGCTTTGAGCTCCAGCGACGTCAGCCGCCCGCCTTCTCCCGCTCCCCGCAGCAGGCAAATACCGCTATAGCCGCCAAGTGCCCCAACTTCGAGCAGCTGCTTCGCTCCTGACATGGCGACCAGCATCGTCAGCAGCCGGCCGTAGCCATCAGCGACGGAAATGTCCGGCATCCCGTTTGCAGCAAGGGTTTCGCGCACCCGAATCAGGTCCAAATCTTCCTTATATAAGCTGTCTGCATATTGTTCATTTTCGATCGACATTTTTTTACTCATCCTTTCATTTGTCAAAACAAGCTGCGTTTACTATACTTGATTGTATGATTTTGACCGTGAGGATTCAACTGCGCTTTACATACGAAGGAGAGAGTGACACGAATGACAACGAAAATTGAATTGATCGCAACGACGCCGATGGGCCTTGAGGCGATTGTCGCACGCGAGCTCAAGGAGCTTGGCTATACCGACTTGACAGTAGAAAATGGACGCATTACTTTCCCGGCTGAACCGATCGATATTTGCCGCACCAACTTATGGCTGCGCTCGGCAGGACGGATTTTGGTCAAGATGGGCGAATTTCAGGCGACCACCTTCGAGGAGCTGTTCGAAGGCACGAAGGCGCTAAACTGGCCTGACTGGATTCCCGGAGATGGCGAATTTCCGGTGGACGGACGTTCCCACAAGTCGCAGCTGTCCAGCGTTCCTGCCTGCCAGAGTGTCGTGAAGAAGGCAGTCGTAGAAAAAATGAAAGAGCGCTACGCAACCGAGTGGTTTCCGGAAAATGAAGGCCGCTACGTCATCGAAGTTACGCTGCTTAATGATCGCGCGCAGCTGACACTTGATACGACAGGAGCTGGCCTGCATAAGCGCGGCTATCGCAATGTAGCGACGGAAGCGCCGCTGCGCGAGACGATGGCAGCTGCGCTGCTGCAAATTAGCCGCTGGCAGCCGGAGCGTCCGCTCTACGACCCGTTCTGCGGGTCGGGCACCATTCTGATTGAGGCCGCGATGCTGGCGTGGAACGTCGCTCCAGGGCTGCGCCGCTCCTTCAACAGCGAGGGCTGGCCGCTAGTGCCGGACCAGCTGTGGGAAACGGCGCGTGAAGAAGCCTTTGATGCGGTGAAGGACGATGTGGCGCTGCAAATTGCCGGTTCGGATATTGACCCCGGCGCCATCGAAATCGCGACAGCCAATATTAAAAAAGCCGGCTTCGGCAAAGACATTAAGCTGAGCGTCATGCCAGCCGCGAAAATTAAGCCCGAGGGCGAATACGGCGTCATCGTGACCAATCCGCCATACGGGGAGCGACTCGGCGATGATCGCGAGGCGGAAGCGGCGCTGCGCCAGTTCGGCATGTCGGCGCTCCATTTGCCGACCTGGTCATTTTTCGCTTTTACGCCTGTTGCTGCTATCGAGCATTATATGGGCCGCCCTGCCGACAAGAAACGCAAGCTGTTCAACGGGCGGATTGAATGCAACTATTACCAGTTTTTCGGACCAGGCGGCCTATATGCAAACCGCAAATCCCAATCATCAGAAAAATAATAAATAGAGAAATAGAATCGCTTTTTGGGAGAGGAAAGGGACTCTAAGAGAGGGACTTTCAATTCATGCATCAAAAAAGATACAAAGCTCTAACCAACAGCTTGCAAGCAGCAGCCCGCTGGGGACGGCGTCCCTATGGCGCGGAACTGCTGCTTTTTTTCGGAGTGCTTCTGCTCAAGCTATATGCCTTTGATTTATTTATAGCTGTGCCCAATATGAAAATGAATGTCTATGATGTCAAAATCGCCATCGGCACCCTTGCGCTTTGCAGCTTCTGGACGCTGCTGCTGCCGCTGCGGGGCAGATTCTTTGCGTTATTCGCAATGAATGCCCTGTTCTCGGCTATTTTGTATGCCGATTTAATTTATTATCGCTACTTCGAGGATTTGATTTCCGTACCCGTCCTGCTGCAGGCCGGGCAGGTGGAGGCGCTTGGAGGCAGCATTGCTACGCTGCTGGAAGTGAAAGATTTTATATTGTTGGCCGATATCCCGCTGCTGCTTGGTTATGCCGTTCTGCTGGCATGGAAGCGGCGCGCTGCCGAGCCAACTGCCGTATCTGTTGCCATGAAAGCTGACACAAACGCTGAGGCCGCTTTACCCCAGCGCAGCAAGCAGCCGCATTGGCGAGCAAAAGCACCGCGTTTATTGTTAAGCTTCGCCCTGCTGACCATCGGATTAATGGTGACCTTTGGCGGCATTAACGATGCCAAGCGCACATGGGCAAAAGGATTATTCGAAAGCAATTGGTGGAATTTATCACTTTATAATGTGACAGGCGCACTAGGCTTTCACGGCTATGATCTGTATCGTTATGCGGCGCTGCATTGGCTGAATGCAGAAGCTGTCTCTGCCGAGACGACTTCACAGGTGCTCGCCTGGACGGAGCAATCCGGGCAATCGCGCGCCAAGCTGGAGCGGGACTTAAGCTTTGGCGCGTATAAAGGCAGCAATATTATTTTGGTACAGGCAGAAGCTTTCCAGAACTTTATGATTGGCAAGTCGTTCAACGGCCAGGAAATAACGCCGAACATCAATAAGCTGGTCAAGAGCAGCGCCTATTTCAGCTCCTTTTATCACCAGACCGCGCAGGGCCGAACGTCGGACGCGGATTTTGCCAGCAATTGCTCGCTTCAGCCGCTCGCCAGCGGCTCGGTATTTATTCAATATGCCGGGAATGAATTCCAATGCTTGCCGCAGATGCTGCATAATAACGGCTACTACACTAGCGTTTTTCATGCCTACGAAGGAAGCTTCTGGAACCGCAATACCATGTACGCGAATATGAAATACGATGCTTTTGTGAGCAAAAAACAATACGAGCTGGACGAGCCGATCGGCTGGTCGCTTGGAGATAAATCCTTTTTTCGCCAATCGCTTGACCAAATTGCCGAGCAGCCGCAGCCGTTTCATTCCTTTCTGATCACGCTGTCCAGCCATCACCCCTAT
This sequence comes from Paenibacillus sp. JT22N15, assembly GCF_059383755.1. Classification (NCBI taxonomy): domain Bacteria; kingdom Bacillati; phylum Bacillota; class Bacilli; order Caryophanales; family Paenibacillaceae; genus Paenibacillus; species Paenibacillus sp. JT22N15. Next base: position 247,335 of record NZ_JBXENV010000001.1, read on the forward strand.
CAAATTCCCGCAACTGAACAGACGCTTTCGCTCGGCGAGCTTGAGGGCACGATAATGGGCGATTATTTGCAAGCGATCCATTACGTGGATGAAGCGCTTGGCGAGCTTATTGAACGGCTTCAGCAGGAAGGGCTTTGGGATCATACGATATTTGCCATGTATGGCGATCATGATAATTCGATCAGCGATTGGAGCTTGTTTGAAGCGTTTCTGGGCAAACCGTTAAATGAGCTGGAGCGGGAACAAATCGTTAAGCAGGTGCCGTTGCTCGTCCATTTGCCAGACGATCGTTATGCAGGAGCCTATACCGCTCCGAGCGGACAGCTTGATGTCGCGCCAACGCTGCTGCATTTGCTTGGAATATCGTCAAGCGAGCTTGCGATGATTGGAACGCCGCTTATTACGGAAAGCATGCGTCAGCCGCAGCAAAACAGCAAGCTTGTTGTGCTGCGCAATGGCGCATTTACGAATGGCGACGTTTATTATATCCCTTCCGCTGATGGGCTTGCCGAGCATGGCACATGCTGGAACGTTGCGGAACAATCACCTGGCGAACTGGCTCCATGCCTTAACCTGAGGGCTGACGCGCAAACTGAGCTGTCCATGTCGGACCTTCTGGTCATCCATAATTTAATCCCCGCGCTTTATGATAAAAGCATGGTTCGAGTCGGCAGCACCCAAATAGCCGCTCGAAAATAAAGCAAATGCCCCATGACAGGCCGCAATACAAGCGGCGATGCCATGGGGCATTTTTATGGGGCTGGCCTTTAAGCAGCAAGCCCCCGGTTTATTTTTTACCCTGCGGTCAGGATTTCCCGTGGGTTTGCAGCCAGAGCAAAATATCGTCAATGGTCCTGACCGGCACGACAAGCAGCTCAGGCGCTGCGCTCTTCGCCTCCTGCTCAAGCTCTGCCGGTACGAAGAACACATCCGCATCGGTCCGGCTCACCGCATAGGCCTTCTGCGGCACACCGCCAACGAGGCCCACCGAGCCATCCGGCTCTATCGTGCCGGTGCCAGCGACTTGCAGCCCATGTGTCACCCCGCCTGGCGTAAGCTGATCCAGAAGCGCCAGCGTGAGCATGGCGCCATGGGACGGCCCGCCGATATGGGCAATATACGAATAATAGCTGACAGGCCTTGGGGCATCCAGCTTCAGTTCATTTTGCACCGAAATGCCGAATACGGCGCGCACAGGCAATTGATCGGTCGCAGCAGCCGCCGCTGTCTTCACCTCAAGCGTTAACTTTTCTGCTAACGTCCCTCTTTGAACACCGACTTGAACCGTTTCTCCCGGTATAACAAAGGCTGGATCTGCCATAATGGAGGTCAGTTCCGTCACACTCTCCACCCCCTTGCCATTCAAGCTGACGATTAAATCGCCAGGAACGAGTGCGCCCTGAGCAATGGCATCCTTCGTCATGCCGACAATGCGGACCCCCGTCGTTGTTACGCCATTTCCTATGCCCGCCTTGCCCTCGGCAATCGCAGCGGCCACACTGTTCGCATCTGTTTTCATCGTCGAAACGAGTGTATAGGACTCTGACAAGGAAGGCTCGTTCTCAGGCTTGCGCTCAAACGTATATTCCGGCAGCACCAGACTGTACAGCCAGTCCGCAGGCACTGCAGGCCGATCAAACACCAGCACGCCGCTAATGCTGCCTCCAGCGGCTCCTCCTTCGACATGGGCATAGCGGTTCATGTTCATCGTAAGGCCCGGATAAGTGACGATATAATTTGTCGGGTACACCAGTACAAAAGCAGCGGCTAGCCCAGAGCCCAGCATCCAAATAAAGGTTTTAGGCCAGCGCCCTCCCCGCTTCTCCATACTGCGGCGCGCAAGCAGCTCGCTCCAAACCATTTCAATGCATACAATCAGCAGCATACCCCCGATGAGCGGCAGCGACAGTATTAACCTTTGCGGAAAAATAGCAATGCATCCGATAGCGGACACACCGAGCAGAGCGATGCCATATTGAACGACTGCAAGCAGCCGCTCGAAACGAATCGTGGCAACGCGAGCAAAACCGCCGCTACGATTCACCCGCTCCACAATGCCTCGGCAGCCGCCAACCAGCCAGAGCAATGGAATGAAAGCGAGCGCATAGAGCAGCCAGTTAATCATATCAATCCAAAGCATGCCAGAAGCGGCCAGCTTAAGCGGAGCAGGGAGCCAGATTAGCTCGGCAGCTGCAATGTACAGCAAGGCCAAAATCAATCCAGCGATATAATAGCGGAAACGACGCATGCTCACTCAACCTCCTCAAATATTAAAGCATAAGCGGGCACTGCCTTCAAAGAATGGCAATGCCCGCTCACGCTTCAATTGGCAAAAAAAGACCCAACAGATGTTGAGTCTCTTCCCTGCTGCCGTATGTTGACTATCCTTTAATGTAACGTTTGGCCTTCTCAATGGCTTCATCTTCAGTAGCGCCTTTTATATAACGTCCATTAATAAAAATAAATGGCGACCTTGCGCAAGGCCCGCAATAGGATTTGCAGCCAACCCGAATTTCCGCATCGGGCGCTAGCTTTTGCAGCTTCGGCACTAGCGTCTTAACCTGATAAAACCTGCATTTATCACATACCATTATATCATTTGCCATTATTGTTAGTCCTACTTCCGTATTGTCTTCGGTCTCACGGCCTGTTAGTGGTCGCCGTGATTGCCTTGGGAAGGGTTCGTAATGGCAAAGCCTTCTTCCGGCACATAGAAGTAGTCAATGCGAATGCCGTCAAGAAATTTGTTGTCCTTCTCCAAAATAACATCGATATCTTTATCTGTGGAAACGACAACATCCTTATCCGTTGGATCATCGATGCCCATGCCATAGTGCGCATGGTCGCCGTGGGAATGCGTCACATATACGCGAAGTTTCTTGCCTTCATTCTCAGGCTTGTCCAGCTCAAGCTTCAATATTTTTGCCGCATTGCGCGAAATTTTGACTGTCATCATCACTTAAACACTCCTTCATTTGTCTAACCAGCAATTAGAAAAAAAATTTTAACTTATCCTATTATACTTGTTCTCGGTTCTGCGGGCAAACCATTCTGCAACAATCATTGTCACGGCTATATCATCAAACGGCAAATAGGGCAATGCGTCAGGCAAAACCCAATACAGCAGCACCGGAACGAGGAACAGCAGCTTGTCTTTCCAGGAAACCTCCTTGGAGCGAAGCAGTTGAAAAATTCGGCTGAACGTGCGCTGCCAATGCCGGAGCGATAAAAATTTCCGCATGTCATTCGCCGCCTTTCATTGTTATTTTTCGCCTTCATTATAGCATAATCATCCCTGCTGCAAAGCTGGACTAAAGGCGGGCACTCCTCTTCCTCCATCCTGTTCAACCAGCAATAGCCGCAGAAAATCGAAGCTGCGCTTCATTTCCTGCGGCTATTCGCGCTCTGCTTTGCGCATAGCGTTTAAATTAGAAAATGGCTAAAGCTCCCGTTCCCGGTGAAGCGACAACGCCTCCACAAGAAGCGGCTTCACCGCCTCATAGATGGCGGGCAGCTGCTGAGGCGGCAGCGGATTTTCTCCCCGTCCCGCTTCAATCGTAAAGCCTGGCCTTCTAAATCGCTGGATAAACCAATCTTTATAGCCAGCATCGCTGCCTGTCAGCTTCACTGGCTTATAACCGCTGACGAGGGCTAGCCGCTCCGCCAGCTGCTCGGATTCCTTTGGCTCATAGCCGCGATAGTTCCAATATATTTCCTCTCCCTGCGTGTGCAGGGCGACGGTCAAGTCAAAACGCTGTGCTGTCGTTAAATTCGCCATCGCCATCGCTTCTGGCTCACTTAACGGATACGGTCCCGGATAATCGCGCGGACCAGGCCCCTGAACTTCGCGCCGCTGGCACTCTTCCTCCCAATGTGCCGGAAACTGGTCATTCAAATCGACGCCGCGCGCATTGGCTTTCCAATCGGCAAAGGACTCCCTGCCTTCATTCCACGCCATGAGCTGGGAATAAAACGGGTGGGTAGGCAGCGCCCCTTGCTGCGCAAGCTCTACGCCATCCGGATTGACCATAGGCACGGCCCACAGCGTCGTCTCCTCATGCAGCCGCAAAGACAGCTCGCCGCAGATCGAGCGGCCTTCAGCGCATGACGCAGCATAATCCCCTACGAATCGCATAAGCATAGCCGACGTAATCCATTCATTCGCATGGAAGGCTCCATTCATATGAATGCTTCTTGCACCCGTTCCGCAGCGCAGCGCAACAATGGGCTTGCCGAGCACGCTATGCCCAATCGTATGAACGGTGACAAATGGGTACGTTTGCGTCAGCTCGCGGCAGTTCGCGAGCAGCTCCTGATAACCGTATTTATTTTCCCACACTACATTAACCGTATTCCTCACCTCGCTCCAAAATTGCCTCTCCTGAATTATATTCGGCAAAAAAGCCTCCCATGCCACTTGGAGGCCACTGAAAAAGTCCTTTTGAAGCAAGAAAGGTACATTCACTCATGAAAAATGAGGAGAATGTGCCTTTTTTCTTGTATTAATGAAAGGAATACAGGAAAGCAGGTGAGCTAATGATTCAAATGCAGCAAACGCTGGTTGTCAGTCCATATATTGAACTTTACAAACTGGTTATACCCAAGGATAATATGCTGCGGCAAATCAATGAGCTCGTTTACTTTTCTTTTGTATATGAGGAAATGAAAGTAAACTATTGCCTGAACGAGGGTAGAAATGCTATCGACCCGATCCGGATGTTTAAGTACTTGCTGCTTAAAGCCCTTTTTGAATTGTCTGACGGTGATCTTGTCGAGCGATCTACATACGACATGTCGTTTAAGTACTTTCTGGATATGGCCCCAGAAGAGTCGGTGATTGACTCCCGTTCGTTAACCAAGTTCCGCAAGTTGCGGCTAAAGAATATGAATTTGCTGGACCTGTTGATCAACAAAACGGTAGCCATTGCAATCGAGAAAGGTGTAATCCAGAGTAAAGCGATCATCGTCGACGCAACCCATACAAAAGCTCGGTACAATCAGAAGTCCCCACGGGAAATCCTTCAGGATCGTTCCAAAAAGCTAAGAAAAGCCGAATACAAGATCGATGAATCCTTGAAGGCCAACTCCCCAGCAAAGAACACGAACGATGTAGTGGAGGATGAAATCGCTTATTGTCAAAAGCTCATCGATGTGATTGAAGCTGAGGGAGGTATCTGTGCGCTGCCTAAGATAAAAGAACCATTAAATCTGCTTAAAGAAACGGTTGCAGATGACCTTGAGCAGCTTCGAATCTCGGAAGACCAAGATGCAAGGGTCGGCCATAAGAGCGCGGATTCTTCATTTTTTGGTTATAAAACCCATATTGCGATGACCGAAGAACGAATCATTACAGCGGCTATTGTCACAACAGGCGAAAAGAGTGACGGCAAGCAGCTGCAAGCGCTGATCGAAAAAAGTCAGACCACAGGGATGGAAGTCAGAACGGTCATTGGGGATACGGCTTATTCAGAAAAAGACAACATTGCGTATACCAAAACGAATGATATGGAGCTAGCGGCGAAGCTGAATCCGCAAATTACGCAAGGGGGTCGCAAGAAAGAAGAAGCATTTGAGTTTAACAAAGACGCCGGTATGTACGTTTGCAAAGCTGGTCATCTGGCGATTCGGAAAGCAAGGCAAGGCATAAAGGAGCAAGGAAAAACCAAACCGATCCCTTTTACTTCGATGTCGAGAAGTGCAAGCGATGCCCCTTTCAAGAGGGATGCTATACGGAAGGGGCTAAAATCGGTGACGATTAAATCTAGCGAGCACACGGACCAGATGGCGTTCCAAGAAAGCGAGTATTTCAAAGAAAAGGCAAAGGAACGCTACAAAATAGAAGCGAAAAACAGTGAGTTGAAACACCGACGCAGGTATGAGGTAGCCTCATCCTCGGATCTTGTTGGCATGGAATTACAAGGAGCTATGGCGATCTTCGCTGTAAATATGAAGAGAATATTGAAACTGATGAAATGAAAAACCAGCCATAATGGCCTGTCTAGAAAGCGAAAAAACGACCGATATTCCTTAAAACGGGAATTTGGGTCGTCTTTTATTTTGTGCTTGATTGCTCTCCTCTAAAATCACAAGTTTTTCAGTGGCCTCTGCCACTTGCCAGCGGCTTGGAAAGCTTATTCGAAGGATGGCAGAAACGGCTAGAGCCGTTATCCGATCGTTGGCACCTGCCATACGACAGGCGTCAGCTCAATCTGCTCGCCAAGCCATTGCTGGGCAATGGCTTTGAACATTATTGGGTCGCCGCTGGAGAAAAACTGATGAACAGGCAGCACTTCTCCTCGGGAAAGCTGACCCTTATCATGAAGGATCGTACTAATATCACGAGCCGTCTCGTCTGCGGAACTGATCAGCTCTATGCGGGAGCCAACAACTTCAGCGATCGCTTCTGTCAAAAAAGGATAATGCGTACAGCCTAAAATAAGGCAATCCATCGGATATAGGCTTAAGTGTCCGATAGATTGGCGAATCGTCTCATACGTTTCGCTGGAACGAAAATTGCCCCGCTCCACAAGCGGAACAAATAACGGACAAGCCTCGCTTATAACGCGTACGCTTGGCGACAGCTCCTTGAGTGCTTGTTCATAAGCGCCGCTTCTTACTGTTCCCTCTGTACCAATGACTCCAATACAGCCCGTCTGGGTGCGCTTGATGGCCGCTCTTGCCCCAGGATTGATAACACCAATGACAGGTATGTTTACTCTAGAACGTATATCCTCCAGTGCAACCGCTGTAGCGGTGTTGCAAGCTATAATAATCATTTTCGGCCGAAACTGGATTAAATAATCGACAATTTCCCGTGTGAATTGAACGACTTCCTGCGAAGGACGAGGTCCATATGGTGTTCGAGCCGTATCCCCAAAATAAATAATTTTTTCACGCGGCAGTTGGCGCATGACTTCCTTGGCGACGGTAAGCCCGCCCACGCCTGAATCAAGTATGGCAATCGGTTGCTGCACAAACACACCGCTTTCTTAAACGTATTGTAGTCGCTCATGAGGAGAATAAGACATCAATAGCATATGTTTTCAGCTATCAAAACGTACCTACATCTTATCTCAATTATGGACAGCCTACAAGAATTACGCTTAAGAAGCGGCGCAATACGCACCCTGGAAAATATGGACAGCAGCTGACAAGGTGAAACGGTTGTCGCCGTCCTTTGGCGGTGCGGCGCGTTTCATTCCGAGAAATATAGAGAATGGTTATCGTTACGAAATCCTTTCCTATATTTCAAGGTGAAACGGTTGTCGCCGTCCTTTGGCGGCTAATTACCGTTTCGCGTTGAAATATAAGCCCATTATAAGTGTGAAGCTTATACATGCTTATATTTGTGTAAAAGGAAAGAGCCTGCTCCCTATTAAGGCAGGCTCCATGCATGGTTGCTGCTCTATTCCTTATATAACACAGCTTTACAACGCGGTCGTCGACGCACTATTTTTCAATCGCTTCCGCAGCTTCCGCTGCTACCGTTTCAGCTGTTCCCTCAGATGCCAGCTCCTCCGAAAGGCTTGCTGCTTCCACTAAGTCTTCTAGTTGCCCCAATTCGCCAGCAGCCTCCGTCGTTAATTGAGGCCCGCCTTTTCTCCATGTACGCGCGCTGCTAATGAGAGCCTCTGCTCCATCCTTGGCATAATCCGCGATGTGTACCGCTTTATCGCCCAGCTGTCTTGCCGCCCTAGTCGTTTTCTCGCCGCACTGCTCTACTGCTCTAACCGTTTTTTCACTCAAATCTTGAACGCCGCCTGCAATATCCTCACGCAGCTCCTTGCCTGCTTTTGGAGCGAGCAGCAGCGCTGTAACGGTTCCTGCAACCGTACCTGCCAATGCCCCCAACAAAAATCCTTTCGTTTGCTTCTGCTTTGCCATACGATTCGCTCCCTTCATTATTGCGGCGCATTCCGCCATTTCCGCGCCGTTATTGCTTTCAGCTATTATGCTTGCGCTTAGTTTGCCAAAGCTGCCACGCCAGCATACCTAGCTCTGCCCATTCCATCGCTTCTTTTGCCTTATTTCTCGTGTCAGCCTTCGCTATATGCTGGGCAGCGGATTCGGACAATAGCGAGGAGACCCGGCTTACGGTTTCTGTCGTTTGCTCGATCGTCTCGCCAATTTGCCCTGCCGCTGAGAACAAAGATTGGACATTTTGCAGCTGCTGGTGCACCAGCAGGAGGGATTGCTTAGCCGGCTCCATTAAAGCGACTGTCTCAGCCGCTGTATGCTGCAGCTGTCCCCGTAGCTCGTCGGCGCTTGTGCGCAAGCTTTCGAGCTGAATCAGCCCTTTGCGCAAGCCAAGCAATACGCCCACCACTAACCCAATAAATGCTAATGTAGCTGCAATCGCGCATCCCGCTATAAGGTTCATCGCCCGTTCACCTCCCGTTGTAAACCAGAGCAGGGCATCTGCCCATTTCGTAATGCCATTATAAGCAGCATGGGCTTGTCTTGACACAACGGCATGCAAAAAAACCGATGGCTAGAGCAAGGTCATATGACCTGCCTGTCCATCGGTTTCTTCCTTAAACGTATATAGACCCTATATAAAACCTATACGGCACTTATTTTGTACGTGCACTTGGTCCCGCCTTTAGCGAGGCATTCGGTCCGCTCTACCTCTGCATGAAGCAGCGACTGAAATAACGTCAGCTCACAGCTGCAAGCCTGCTGGTATTGATTCGCTACCTGAGCGATTGGGCAGTTATACTCATTTAATACAAAATGCCCCTCGCCTGCCGGCTCGACCTCAACCATATAACCTCCGGCATTTTGAATAGCTGCAAGCTCCAGCACCTTCTGCTCCAGTGCTTTGCCCGCCATGCGCGGAGCATAACGCTCCAGCAGCTTCTGCTTGCGGCCTTCAAACATGCGGGTAATAAGGCCTGCTGTAGCTGCCTCGTCTGCCAGCTCACCGAGTAAATCAAGCGTCAGCGTATGGTAGTTTTTTGGAAAACGGTCATCCGCGTGTGAGGTAAGCTCGTATCGATGCAGCGGTCTTCCCATTGCCTGCTTGACCATCACAATTTGTATAGCTTGTTCCTCTTCAAGTGCGTACATATGTCGCCTGACGGCCATTTCAGTCAGCGCAAGCTCGCTTGCAAGCTGCGCGGCATTCATAGAGCCATTCATCTTGAGCAAATGCAAAATGCGCTGGCGCGTAGAGCCTGGAGACGTTCTCTTATCCGGCGCAGGACCGGCGCTTCGTTGATTTTGCTGCTTCATCCTATCGCCACCTTCGAACGCTTGTTACAGGTATTGTAACATATTCTAAAAGTATGGTGTGTACGATTCGGTTTAAACTTTTCCCTCAAAATCAACCAGCTCGCGCTCCAGATAAAGCTCCACTTCCTGTTTGAAACGCAGCAATTGCGGAGCTAGCTGACTGGTTAGCGGATGCAGCTCGCCGCGCTGCCATTCATAATACTGCTGAACGAGCGGCCTGCGCAGCTGTACCAATTGCTTGAACGTCGGCAGCAGCTCTGCGGAAAACACGCCTTCCGCTCCAGTCACATCCACAATATCCTCATAACTGCTCGCATCACGCATCATAAATCCGTCAATAAGATAGCTGCCGACATCGGTAACGGTTTCAACTGCAAGATGCAGCGCCCGCTCCTGTGCCAGTCCTTGCAGCATGCTGCCATTCCACTCGGCTGCAATGAAGGTCAGTGCCTCAGAAATATCAGGAATTGCATTAAGCCTCACCGCAATTTGTTCGCGATTCACGTAATACATACCGTTTCGCCACCTTTATCGTTACTTCTTCTTTTTGGCCTTGCGCTTCAGCACAGCGACCATAATAATGCTGCTGGCAATAATGACGAACAAATACGTCATTATTTGATATAAGTCTTCTCCCATTGCCATTAACGTCCTCTCTTAAGGCTGGCGTGTCTTGGAGACAGCGACGAAATAAAGTACCGCTAATTTTCTCGCAGCGCCTTAGCTTTCAAAATCGATGCTTACAGATGCTTCGCGAACCTGGGTCATATGCTCAATTACTTTCTGGTGTACCGGATGAACCTGATAAGCCGCCAATGCATCAAGCGATTCGAAAGTTGTAATCAGGCCAATATCATAAGAACGTTCGGAATGCAGGACGTCCAGGCCAACCGTAATCGATTTTAATTCGTCAATTTTACCTTCCATATTGCGAAGCACCTGTGCGGTCGTTTCCACGCTCTCGGCGCTGTTATCCTTTAGTTTAAACAAAACAATATGCGTAATCATTATCGTATTACTCCCTTCGACTAGTGGAATTGCTTAAACCCTTTTGTCACATAATAACCCAAGCAGCCGCAATCCGGCAACGTTAATCCGATAAGAGAGGACTGATTTAACATGCGTTATAAATTTACAGCCATCGCCGCCCTGATTGGACTGGCTTTATGCCTGTACAATTCAACCGGCTACGACCCGCATAATATGGTGTTCTTTATGTTCAGCGTCCCAGCCTGGTTCGTTGACTTGTTTATCGATGTTCATGAGGTAAGTGTGATGCTTATGTATGTACTTACTGTTGCTACATGGGCGCTGCTCGGATTGATTGCCGACGTCATCGTGTACCGAACCTCGTCCAGAACGCGTTATCGCGCCTAGCATCAACGGCCGAAAACCGTCCTCTGGCGGCAAAGCTACCGTTTCGAGGGTGAAATATAAGCCGATTACAAGGGGGAAACTTATACATGCTTATATTTTTAAAAAGAGGAGCCAGTCGGCTCCTCTTCTTGTTTATAAAACCTATGTGCAGAAAGCGCCCCAAAGCACCTTCTCTTTTTAATGAAAAATTCGTTTATTAAGCCGCTTCTACAATTAGCTTCGTCTTCATCTCCATATGACCCGTACCGCATGGAACGGAGCAATGCATCACATATTCGCCTGGCTTGTCGAACTCAATATTCGTTTCCAGCTTCTCGCCTTCAAGATCAACATTCAGCTCATCAATTTTCAAACCGTGAATACCGCTTTTGTTTTTCAGACGAAGAATGACTTTGTCTCCAACCTTCACTTTATATTCTGTTTGATCAAAAGTGAAATCGGCGTTGGCTTGTACGTTTACCAAAACCGTACCTTCAGGCAGTGAAGCAGATTCATCCACTGGCTTTGCCGGCAAGCCTGCTGTTAGCAAATAAACACCTAGCAGTGATGCCGCTGTCATTAATACAAACATAATCCACTTATGCATTACAACGTACTCCCCTTTACTATCTAATGTTTACTTCTTATATTACATAAGATCGTCCTATGTACTCAAGCTTAAACTGATTAAGGGGAAAACTTTTTTGGTGATTATGACAAAATGATGAACTTTTCTCAATTGCCGCTAAAAGCAGCTAGGGTGTTGCTTGACATTTCATTTGTAAAGCAGTTCTTATTATTATCGACAATACGTTCGAAGCAACTGCTCCGATTCCGAACGAATATATCCCCATAACAGAATGAAACGGTGGCGGTACCCTCGACAAATATACTGCGCCTCCAGCCCATCCTCACTTCGCTTCTCTTCAACCATTTCAATGCCCTTGCTTCTCAGCTGTTTACGAAGAGCAGTAAGCTCCAGCAACACACGGTCCTGCAAGCCAAGCAGCATCGTCTCATAAAGCTTTGGAAGCTTGGCTTCGCTTGAATGAAGCACACGTATATCATGATCCAGAATCCGTACAATGATGCCAAGCAGCACATAACGCCTTGCCAGCACAAGCTCCTCCTCTCTCTGAATCGGTTGACGCCTCATAACTAGCACACGCGCAGTCGGTTTCTCCAATGGCTTCATCGAAATAAACAGCCCCCTTCGCAATAAGAACACTTGTTCCTATTATATACAAAGTGAGCCGGTTTATACAAGTGCTACATTGCCCAACGTTTACTTATTTTTATCCTTTAAAATTTCAATCATTTGACGAATTTTATCCGGAAGCGGCAAACCCAATCTTCCGTAATTTTCAGTAATAGAGATCAGTTCATTGGCAATATAAAAATAAATAGCCGCTCCCATTGTCATATTATTAGCATCCAACAATAGATCTACACGGTGTGCGATGAGTATAACGAGCAGCATAAGCCCTTTGCGAGCAATTCCCCATGCTCCAAATGAACTGTTAAGGCCTCGACCCTCCTTTAAAGATGCAGACACACCAGTCACATAGTCAATAGCCATAACGACGATCAGCAGTGTAAGCGATTCCATCCATACACCAAAAGCAAATGTCACAATAGACCCCAGAAACGCACAAATGGAGCAAAAATATACAAACCCAGGCATCAGGTATCCTCCTCTTCTCAATCCATACAATATCGTATGCTGAGAGATTAGGGATGGTCTGTTCATTCTATTAAATATGCGGATAACTAAGCAAAGCTCTTCCATCCGCCATCCTGATCTAATAGATTTTTCCTTTCATTAGCCAATATTGCTTACCCTCCCTTTCTTAAACACTACCATGATGACGGCTGCCAGCGCCAAAATCAACATATTGGTCAAATCCCAAAAAGGCCAAATCGTAACAAAGCTATTAATATACGGAATGTTGGGACCAATGGTATAAGCCAGCCCAAACATCAGCAAGCCGAATGGAAATATAATTGCACGTTGTTCTCGCAGGCCAAGAAATTGAGATAGGCCGTATACAAAGGCAAACGCATTAATTGACATTTTCACATAGGTCGAAACGATATAGCTGATGACCAATACAGCCTCTACACGTTCTATAAATCGGCCAATGCTAATTCTTTTGGCCATGGCGTACGCGGCATAAATTTGATGCTCCGTCATATAATCGCCCAGCACGAGCAGCGACATAATAACGATCAGAAATAAGGAACAGCTCGCTACTAGGGAGACCAGCATAAAATCTCTTGTCCAGCTGTTTGTCTGCTTCATGAAAGGAAAGAGCATAAAAAAGGTAACCATTTGAAAAAAGGGAAAAGAGGTTGCATACAGTACGCCTTTGCCATAGTCCGCTGCTTTATGATGAAAAACAGGCAGTAGATTGGAGAGTGAAGCTTCTGGAAGCAGCATAACAATGAACATGATGAACATCAGCACCAAACCCACGATAAAAATCTCGGCCGATTTTGCAAAAACAACCAGACCAGCCCTCAAGGTAATGACAACTAGAATAGTAATCATAAGCACGATTACTCGTACCGGCGTTTCCGGCATCATTTGAGTTGTAACAAAGTCACCAACAACTCTCAATTGGGTACCAATGGCATTAAAAAGCAGAAATAAGAAAAACAGGCTGCATAAGCCGCCCAGCCATTTTCCTAGAGCAGCTCGATGAATCTCAATCAATGTAAGCCCCGGAAAAAGGCGGTAGCACTTATCTACAAACCAGACGACGACAAGTCCTGAGAACATGCTTAGCAAAGAGGGAATCCAGGCATCCGAGTCCAGAATGGAAGCAAGCAAGGTCGGAATAAACCAGAACATATCGCCCACGATGAAAAATAGAACGAGTACAGCCATTTGTCTAGCGCTTATGCTTCCCTGCTTCGGCATGCCCTCACCCCCTCGACTTAAAATGCATTAAACCAGTTTTCCAGCGGCTTATAAATGTACACAATAATATTTAGTGGACTAGGCAATCTGATTTGGTTGAAGGCACATATACTCAAAAAAGCACCCCCCGCCAGCATAATCAGATAAACAAAAATTTCTTTTTTCCAGCCTTTTTTCGCGAGCTTCGGCAGCTCGATGACCGCAAGCGTTATGGCCAGAGCCGATATAATCAGAATTCCAGCCACTTAGCCTTCCTCATTTCTTCAAATAGTTTTGAAACGCATCATTTGTCGTGCCGACCTTCGGAATCTGAAGCTCAATGTCATATTCCAGCTTGACCTGGGGAAACAGCTCATCCCAGTCATCCTTCCACTTCTCCCACTGCTTTGGCTTGTATTCATGAAACGTATTACCAAAGCCAAATATATCGGAATTATAGGTTTTCTGAACATGCTCAACAGCTCCCTGAATGACCCCCCTTATCCTCTGCTTTCCGTTTTCTTCAAGCATTTTGATCGTTTCTGGTTTCGTTAAATCGATTTTGCATTCCACATCGGCTACCGATGCCACCTGCTTCATCTTCACCTTAATGACCGGCTTGCCGTCCACGACCTTGGGGATAAGCTTCGTTTTATTGCGCAATACTTCCATGACAATATAACCGCCATCTGGACAGGTCTGATGGCCTACGGTGCTTGTCACGTTATCCATTATATAATTGTAGCCCTTGCTATAATTTTCATTGAGCCAGCCAATAAGCTTGTCAGAATGAAAAACAGCAAGCCCGGTAATTCGGGTACGCGTTCGTGAATCCGCTTGCTGGATATTCGAAATATTTTCCCCTTGCCGGGCTTTGCCTTCCAGCCGAACTCCGGTCAACACAGGGCTAATTCCGTCTGTAACAAGCTGTTCGATCAAACTTTCAATCGTAACCGTTGTCGTGGGTGCCCATGTTTTGGCAGATGTATCCAGCGCATAAAATAAATTTTCCGCCGGAATTTTCTCCAGCGACGTCAAAATTTTCAAAATTTGATTCGCCGGCGCTTTATGCGCGATCATTAAGTAAAAATCCGTTCGTGCTTCCGGATTACGTGACAGCAGATCGAGTACATTGGCTATCCCTTCCCTCGCCAGCGATTCCCCGATGATCAGCACCCGGATATGCGCGGAATATATTTTTCGCGAGCTGGTTTCCGTCAGTTTGCGGAACGCTTCAAATACGGTTGGCGCGGTCGCCTCATACATGGCAACCGGCGAGCGCCCTCCCCCGCCCGCCTTTGCCGACAGCTCGCTAGGAATAACAACCTGAACGGAGACCCGGTATTGATTGCCAACCTTGTCAATGGCCGTTCCCAGCTGAATGCCGAGCGTATCCAGCTCCCGCCGATTCCAGCAGCCGCTGACTGCAGAAGCTGCAATTGACCATACCAGCATTAGCAAGAGCAGTTTGCCTGCTCGCCAAGTAAATCTGCTCATGCTTTATCCCCCTAAATTTTCTGTTTGTTCCTCGGTCTTTGCCGAACCAAATTTTTCTCTGCGGTTGCAACAGCGCGCGTTCGCATTTTCGTCCAGGGCAGCCGAAACAGCGTATCCTTCTGATTGCTCCATATGAATGGGGAAAACGACTGCATATAGGGAATGCCGAACGATTGCAGACTATTCAAATGCAGAACGAGCAAAATATAGCCCAGCAAAATGCCGAATAGACCAAAGGAAGCGGCAAGCCCCATTAAGACGAAACGAATCATCCGTACCGATATCGACATGCTCGTAGCCGGAATGACAAAGCTCGATATCGCCGTAATCGATACGATAATGACCATCGCCGCCGAGACGATGCCCGCGTCTACAGCGGCTTGTCCAATAACGAGCGTACCGACGATCGAGACCGCTTGACCAACGGTTTTCGGCATTCGCACGCCAGCTTCCCGCAAAATTTCGAATGTGAGCTCCATCGCAAGCGCTTCAATAAAGGCTGGAAAAGGCACTCCCTCACGCTGAGCCGCCAAATTAATAAGCAGGCTCGTCGGAAGCATTTCTTGATGAAAGGTCGTTATGGCGATATAAAGCGACGGAGCAAGCAGCGTAATCATAAAAGCAATAAACCGCAGAATCCTCAGCAGAGTACTGATGTCCGCCCGTTGATAATAATCTTCCGCTGATTGGAAAAATTGAATAAACAGCGCCGGAACCAGCAGCACAAAGGGCGTACCATCTACCAAAATCGCAACTCGGCCTTCCAGAAGACCGGCTGCAATCGTATCAGGCCGTTCCGTATTGTAGATCGTAGCAAAGGGCGTCAGTGCAGTATCCTGAATCAGCTCCTCAATATAGCCACTCTCCAGAATACCGTCGATATTGATTTCACCAAGCCGCTTTCTCACTTCCTCCACGATCTTCTCATCCGCTACATTGCGCAGATACATAATCGATACGGAGGTTTTTGTAATCTTGCCAATTTCCATGCCTTCTGTCCACAGCTGCGGGTCCTTGATCTTCCGCCGAATGAGCGCTCTATTGGTAGCAATATTTTCAGTAAAAGCTTCCATTGGACCCCTAACGACAACCTGGGAGGTAGGCTCGCTGACATTGCGATCCTTCCAGCCCTCGGCGGCTACACAAATCGCATCTGGACTGTCTGCCAATAACAGAACAGCCCAGCCGGACAGCAGTTGATAAAATAACGGGTCCCATTCGCTGATCGTAACGGTTTCACCGACCGCGAGCACCGCATTTTTCAAATATAACAGCCTATTGCCGCTTTTGCGGCTCGCCGTTTGCTCCTCAGACATAAAATAATCCAATATAACATGATGAATCACAGTGGAATCCGTTAATCCATCCATATAAACAAGCGCCGCTTGCAAGCCATTGTCATTATTCATTTCTTTAATCACGAGATCCTGGCTGTTGCCAAAGCTGGCTCTGATGAACGAGAGATTGCTCATTAATTTCCGATCCAGCCGCTTATCCACAGAAGCGTTCATCTACAAACCACCTCCCCAAGCTGCACATAATTGCATATATTGTCCAAGAGGACTTCCAATTATTCCTTATAATTGGAAATCCCTTCACGCTAGCCCTCTCCTTTCTTGCTCCAGCCCTGTCTCAATCGGGCGGCTATATAACTTAGCAGCAGCAGCCCCGGCGAGTAAGTAAACACCCAGAACAGCCACGCCACATCGAATTGTACAAAAGCAACGATGCCCGGTGCCAAAAAATAAGCATAGCCGACAATAAGAAACCCAAATGGACGCATCATAAAACGATGGTCCTGAAGCTTAAACAGCTGCTGCAGCCCCCGTACAAAAGCATAGCCATATATGATGCATCGAAAATAAGTGGAAATGATATAATCAATCGCCAGCACCGCTTCCAGACGCTGCACAAAGTCGCCGATATTGATTTTCTTAGCCATCACATAGGGCGAATAGACGGTATGTTCAGTAGCGAATACCCCCAGAACGCATATACACAGCACAATAATTACCCAAATGGCTATACCTGCAGCAAGAGCAGCCAGCAAATAATCACGGGCAGCGTGTTCGCTTTCCTCCACGCTATCGAAAATCATCAGGAATGCGAACATTTCGCAAAAAGGAAATGCGATAAAAAAAAGCGCCCCCTTCACGATGCCCGGAAATCCCGTTACCTCGATCGGCAGCAGTTGAGTAAAATCTATTTTTGGGATAAGCAAAATAATGAGCAAAATAAACAAAGCGGAAAAAAGCGGGAAGACCACCTCGCCCAGTCGAGCAATCGTCGTGATCCCACCGCGAATGGCAAGCGTAATCGGCAAAACCAGCAGCAGGCAAATGACTAGCTGCGGCGTCTCCGTCATCATTTGCGTCGTTACAAAATCCGCGATTTCCCGAACCTGAGTAATCGAAGTATTAAACATCATTACGAGAAATACGAGGGATAGAAGTCCACCGGCTATTTTTCCAAATGCTTGATTATTAATATCGATTAGGGTTTTCCCTGGAAACCGTTTGCTGATTCTGAAAATAAACCAAGCAGCTCCAACACCAAATGGCACGCCAATTAACCCCGACATCCAGGCTGATTGTTTTGCAAAAGCAGCTGTCAAGGGAGGCAGATATAGCTGCATATCGCCAATAATGAAAAATATAACGAGGATGGCTAGCTGCCTCACGCTAATCGTTTGTTGTTCGCGCTGCACTTCGTATCACCCGCTTTGCGTTTGAAATATAGCCGTAATCCATTTTGTCCAGCAAGATGTTGAATTATCCATAAATGGATTTTTGCTGTTGCCGGCTATTCGGCCGTCTCCTTCATTGGCAGCTTGCCCCGCAGTTTTGCAAGTCCCCAGCCAAGCAGCAGCAGCCCCGGCGAATACGTCAAAATCCAGAACACCCAGGGTACGGCTAACGTATTAAGAAACACTATTCCTGGCGTCACCATATAAGAATAACCCAACGCCATAAATGCGAAGGGAACCGTTAATATTCGAAAATCTCGAAGCTTGAACAACCGCGATACGCCGAGAACGAAAGCATAACCGTAGATTAAACTGCGAAAATAGGCGGTAATAATGAAGCTGATTGCAAAAATCGCCTCCATCCGCTGAACGAAGTTGCCGATGTTGATTTTTTTCGACATAATGTACGGGGAATAGAAAGAATGTTGGGTAATGTAAGTACCAAGTACTAGCAAGCACAGCAAAACCATAACCCAAATCGCTAGTCCGCCTATCAAAACCCCCAGCATATAGTCACGGGCACGGTGTTTGCTTTGAACAACATTCGGAAAAATCATCAAAAAAGCGAATAGCTCGCAAAAAGGAAAACCTACAAAAAATAATGAGCCCTTCATAATGCCGGAAGCGCCCGCACCCCAGATAGGCAAAAGTTCAGTAGGCTTCAAACTCGGCAGGAGCAACAGCAGGAGCAGTACAAACACCAATACAAATAAGGGAAATATCGTTTCGCCCGCTCGACCGACCGCTCGAATGCCCCCATGTATCGCGATCGCTAATGGAAAAATCATCAGAAGGCAGATCATGATATTTGGCGTCTCAATCAATATTTGTGTGGTGACAAAATCACCGATCTCCCTGATTTGGGTAATCGAGGTGTTGAACATCATCGCCAGAAAAAGCAGCGAAACAAAGCTTCCGGCTAGTTTGCCAAAAGCCTGATTATTGATTTCGATGAGCGTCATATCCGGAAAATGTTTGCTGAGGCTGTATATAAACCAAGCCATGCCAAGTCCGATGGGCAGGCCTATTAACCCGGACAGCCAGGCGGCTTCTTCTGCGAATTCGGCTGTAAGAGAGGGTAAAAACAACTGCATATCGCCCATGATAAAATAAATAACAAGGATAGCTAGCTGCCTTGCGCTTATCGATGGCTGTCCCTGCTGCATGTTGCTTCACCCGCTTTGCGCTTAAAATGTCGGCTTGCTGCCGTTATCCATTTTGTCCACAAGGATGAATAATTATCCAGCATTCGCGGGGAAAGGCAAGATCAGCTCGGCAGGCTAGCTATACATTTCGCGGTAAGCTTTCGGGGAGACGTTTTCCGCTTTGCGAAATACGCGAATGAAGTAGCTGGATTGCGAAAATCCCGTTCGGCTGGCGATTTCGCTGACAGGCAGCCTGGTCGCAACTAGCAGGCTTTTGGCGGCGGCAATACGGCAGGCGGTCAAATATTGCTGCGGCGTACGCCCCATTACCTGCCGGAATAGCCGCAAAAAATAATACGGGCTGTAGCCGCACAGCGCTGCCATCTCCGGCAGCGTCCACGCTTGTCCACTCGTGCCGCGTATAAGATCTGCCGCTTCGCGAATCGCATTTTTGGTGATGAGCGGCAGCGCATCGTGCTCCAGGCGCTCCGAATTATGGGCAAGCTCCGCCAGCAGCTCATATAGAAGCGCTGACATCCGCGGTTCATGCCGCGTCTCGAAGCTGCCGCACAACATGTACATCTCCTCTGTCAGCTCCACAAAACGCGCAAGCGAAGCTTGCGAAACGGCAAACAGCCACACGCTGGAAGCATCCGCTGCCCGCAGCAGCAAAAGCTCCATCGGCACCATAAAATGAATCCAGCGCACATCCCATGGCTGCTCGGGATCGGTTCCATAATGCTGGTAAGCTCCCCGAGGATATAAGAAGCCCTCCCCCGCTTTTAGGCTGACGCGCTGCCCCTCCTTCATGACATAGCCGCTTCCAGAGCAGACAATATGCAAATTATAGGCAGTTATGGCCCCTGCGGCCCGCCGCTCGTTATGCTGGGGAAAATCATTATATCGGCCGACTGAATCCGGATAACAGACATAATGCCCGGCAGCCGGCTCGGGCAATTGATAGTAGGTACGCATCGATTAGCTCCTTTTCGCCAAAGAGCGCAATATTTTCATATCGATCACAACATAATAGTATATACGCACTGAAATACTGATTCTACAATAATAAAATAGCCGATAGATAGCAATTTATTATTATTTTTATGGAGGTATAACTTTAATGACACACGTAAACCCAATAAATGAGTTTGCCCTTGGCGTCTGCTATTACCCTGAGCAATGGCCTGAGGAGCTATGGGATGATGATCTTCGCCGGATGAAGGAAATGGGGCTCTCGATCATTCGGGTAGCCGAATTTGCCTGGTCGGTGTTCGAGCCCGAGGAAGGCGTATTCCAATTTGACCTGTTTGACAAAGTCATTGACCTGGCTCATAAGCATGGGCTGAAGGTCATTATCGGCACCCCTACAGCAACGCCGCCTGCATGGCTGACGTTCAAGTATCCCGAGGTGCTCAACGTAACCTTTGATGGGGTCACGCTTCAGCATGGTCTGCGCCGCCACACCAACTATAACAGTCCCAAATATCGGGAGCTGAGCGCTCGCATTGCTCGCCAAATGGCGGAGCATTACTGTGATCATCCGGCCGTCGTTGGCTGGCAAATCGACAATGAATTCAATTGTGAAATTTCCGAATTTTATTCGGAAGCGGATCATCTGGCTTTTCGAGAGTGGCTGCAGCGCAAATACGTTACGCTCGACAAGCTGAATGAAGCTTGGGGCGCTGTCTTTTGGAATCAGACGTATTCCGCTTGGGAGCAAGTCTTTCTTCCGCGTCCGACAGCGGCGCCAAGACAGCCGAATCCGCATCAGGCGCTGGATGAGAAGCGGTTTATTTCCGACAGCACTATTTCTTACGCCGAGGTGCAGGCCAAGGTGCTGCGCGAGGCAGCGCCCAAGCAGTGGGTAACGACGAATGGCTTGTTCGGCCATCTCGACAGCCACCGGATGACGGACGAGCTGCTGGACTTTTTCAGCTACGACTCCTACCCGCAATTTTCCACCATTAACTATGACAAAAATGAAGATAACCCGCTGCTCGATCGCGGCTGGAGCCTGACGCTGTCTACAACTCGCTCCATTTCGCCGAATTTCTGCATTATGGAGCAGCAGGCTGGACCAGGCGGCTGGGTGAACCGCATGGATATGCCTTCGCCGAAGCCGGGTCAAATGCGCCTGTGGACGTACCAATCCATTGCTCATGGCGCAGATATGGTCGTTTATTTCCGCTGGAGAACGGCAGCCTTTGGCAATGAAATCTATTGGCATGGACTGAACGACTACCATAATGGCCCGAACCGCCGTCTTCGTGAAGCAGCGCAAATCGGCGCTGAGCTCGCCAAGGCCGGTCCGCGCATTGTCGGTACGCGCAACCGGGCAGAGGTAGCCCTCGTACGCGATTATGACAATGAGTGGGATGGCGAATACGATATTTGGCACGGGCCTTTTTCCTGGAAAAGCAGCAAGGAATGGTTCAAAGCGCTGCAGCGCCAGCATATTCCAAATGATGTCCTTTACATGCGAAGCGGCACAACGCTTGCTGACCTGCAGCGCTACCGCGTGCTCGTCTATCCGCATCCGGCCATTATGCGGGATGAAACAGCTGCTTTGCTGGAGCAATATGTGGCTAGCGGCGGCACCATTATATTCGGCTGCCGCACCGGCTACAAGGATGAGCGCGGCCACTGCTACATGCGCCCATTCCCTGGCGCCGCCGCACGCCTTGTCGGCATTTCCGTCGAGGAGTTTACGCAAATTAAAGGTACGCGCAAGTCGGCAATGATCGAATGGAAGCAAGGAGGCGGTGAAGCAACTACCGCGGATCTGTTCAATGATGTACTCGCAATCGAAAGCGATACCGTCGAGATCATTGGCGAATATGCCTCCGATTATTATGCAGGCAAGCCCGCCGTTACCCGCAATGTCGTTGGAGCTGGCTTTGCTTGGTATTACGGCGCTGTATTCAATGAGGCGGCGGCACGCAACGTGATCGGCATGCTCGGCTTGTCATCGCCAGTTGCCAATTGGCTCACACTGCCGGAGCAGGTGGAGCTGACTATTCGCGAGGGCGAGGCTGGGCCGCTCTACTTCCTCCTCAACTATGCGGAGGAAGCTGCCGAGCTCAATCTCAGCGAGCCGCGCACCGACCTTATAAGCGGGGATACGCTTCAAGGCTCAGTCATGCTGGAACCTTACGGCGTGCTTATTTTGACCTAAATGATTCAAAGCAGCTTTCAAAATATATAACCTAAATAAAACAGCACCCCGTTTCCGCCTCATCAGCTGAGGAAGATGCGGGGTGCTGTTATTTTAGTCTGGCTAAAGGCCGCAGCTATCTAGCAAGTTTCGATCGTATGACACTATTGCGCTTCCGCTTCCAGCACCAGTTCAAACTCCGCATCGCGGTCACAGACCAGCTTGCCATCCTTCACCTCAAGCTTGGCAACTTGAATGGAGCTGCGCCGCGTGAGATACCCCGGCACCTGACCAGGCACCTCCCAATCGCCGCGTCTATCGGGATGGGTGAAATAGAATATATACGCCTGCTCGCCTTGGACAACGACATCGGCATGCAAGCCAATGGTCCCGTCATCCTCACGCTGGCCTGGCTCATTCAAGATCAAGTTGTTGCGCTCCCAGCGTTCCAAATCATCCGAACGGAAGACGCCTTGTCCCCGCCATTCATCGACAATCATCCAATATGAGCCTTGCAGCCGAAATACATTCGGCCCCTCATGGCCCCGCTCCGTAATGACAGGACCAACCACTTTCCAGTTATACAAATCGCTGCTGTCTGCGGCATAGGTGAACGAGCCCAGCGCCTCATCCTTATACCACATGCGGAAGCGTCCATCCGGAAGCTCATAAATGCAGGCATCAATGACCCGATCCGAGCTAAGCCGTACATTAGAAACAAACGTCCAGTCGAGCAAATTAGCACTTGTATAATGAAAAATCTCCCGCTTATGGCCCGCCCAATCATCGGGCACGCCTTGAATATAGCTGACGTACATATGGTAAAGCCCATTATGCCAAATGATTTCCGGGGCCCAAAATGTATTTCGTCCCCATTCAATATCCAGCCCCGTCAGCGTTCCCCGGTAATTCCAGCTGCGGCCGCCATCTGCGGACGAGGCGACGCCTAAATCTGTGCCATGCACCCATGCAAAGCCTGGACCTTCCACCGTAGCACGGCGATTCGTATAAATGATCCACCATTCCTGCTGCTCGCGATTATAAATAACGACCGGATCTGCCGCTCCGTCAAAGATTGGATCTCTGAATAATGGCGCCTTCATCTACTCATTCCTCCTGGCAAGCTCTGTTTGCATTCAAGCGTAAACGGCTGTCGTCAATGGCTTGCAACAGAGCGCCACCTGACATCATTTGGGTTCGGACAGCTTTTTTCTTTATATTTGGCGGAGATTTGCACAATACATCCGCAAACGATGCATGTCGTCCCGCTCATCAGCTTCGGACAGCTGCCGCATTCCCGAAGGCGCGCTGCATACACCTCATCGTCCACGCAGCGTTCGGACGACTGAAACATCGGCGCAGCCAAAATCCGCTGGATCTGCGCTTCTGTGACGGTATAGCTGTCATCACAGCCTTTGCAGCTTCTTGCGCTCCTGTCCATGCCCGTCTTCATGCCGTCCGCCTCCATTGCGTTCTATTCATCCCTTTATTATTGCTCGATCAGCTCAAGCACCGTAACCGACATCGCTGGAAGCTTAGCCGATACCTTTTCTCCATCCCATGTAAAGCTTGTAAAAGCGGCAGGTTCTACTGCATTTGGCTGCTCAAACGTATTATGCGAGTCAATGGCCGCGCCTGCTAGCACTGTGCCCTTGATCGTTTTCTGGCCTTGTCCCAAGCCGCGCAGCGCAATGGATACGTCTGCTTCGGCACTATGATCCAGATTACATAAGCTGATATGGATTTTGCCATCTGCCGCTTTGGAAGCCGATACTGAAATTTGCGGCAGCTTCTCGTCGCCATGCTCGTAACGGGCGCTAGTCGTATGCGTATCCAGAAGCTCAGCATCCTGATGCACCTTAAACATATCAAAAATATGATAGGTTGGCGTCAGCAGCATTTTTTCCCCTTCTGTCAAAATAACCGATTGCAGCACATTGACGATTTGCGCAATGTTCGCCATTTGCACACGGTCGCAATGATCGTGGAAAATATGCAGCGTAAGGCCAGCTACAAGCGCATCGCGAATCGAGTTTTGCTGGTACAGGAAGCCTGGGTTCGTGCCCGGTTCTGTATTGAACCATGTGCCCCACTCATCGACGATCAAGCCAACGCGCTTCTCAGGATCATATTGATCCATAATCGCCGAATGCTTCGTAATAAGCTCTTCCATCCACAGCGCTTTTCTCAGCGTAATCGCCCATTCATCCTCAGGGAAGCCGGTAGCTGCTCCCTTGTCCTGCCATTCCTTCGGAACGGTGTAATAGTGCAGGCTGATGCCGTCCATTTTGTTAGCTGCTTCGCGCATCAGCACTTCCATCCACTTGTAATCGTCGACGTTCGGGCCGCAGGCAATGCGGTAAATTTCATTGTCGCCATAATTGCGAACGTAAGTCTGGTAGCGGCGGTACAGATCCGCATAATATTCTGGACGCATATTGCCGCCACAGCCCCAGTTCTCATTGCCGACGCCAAAATATTTCAGCTTCCACGGCTTCTCGCGGCCGTTTTTCTCACGCAGCTCCGCCATTGGCGATACGCCGTCGAAGGTTATGTATTCAACCCACTCGGACATTTCCTGTACTGTGCCGCTGCCTACATTGCCGGAAATATAAGGCTCGCAGCCGAGCTGTTCGCAAAGCAGCAAAAACTCATGTGTGCCAAAATGGTTATTTTCGACTACGCCGCCCCAATGGGTATTGATCATGCGCTTGCGCTCTTCGCTTGGGCCAATGCCGTCCTTCCAGTGATATTCATCGGCAAAACAGCCGCCCGGCCAGCGCAGCACCGGAATATTCAATTTTTTGAGCGCTTCCACAACATCGTTGCGAATGCCTTTCGTATTTGGAATGACCGAATCCTCGCCAACCCAGAAGCCTTCATAAATACAGCGTCCCAAATGCTCGGAGAAATGTCCATATATGTTGCGGTTAATCGTACCTTTAGCAATGTCTGCGTTAATTGTAATTTGATTGCTCATCGTTATAGCCTCCCACATGGATTAATAAAAATATAAATCATTTATTGATAACATTAATTTAACTTCATAATAAACAATCCAACCGCATTTATCAACCCTCTTTTGAAAAATAAATCGGGTAGACGTAAACGCTTACGTAATTGCTCGCTACAAACTGGTGAATGGGCGTTTCCCTACTATTCGCACGAAAGCGTGGCAGCAAAAAAAAGCTCCCCCATCCTCGCTCGGATGGAGAAGCTTTCTGGTTAAAGCTTTATACAACTTCGCTAATTGTCCGTTTGCCTGTGAACTGGCTGTTATACAGATCGGCATAAAAACCGCCCTGCTCCAGCAGCGCTTCGTGTCTTCCCTGCTCAATAATAGAGCCATTGTTCATGACCAAAATCAGATCAGCGCCGCGAATCGTCGACAAGCGGTGGGCAATGACGAAGCTGGTTCGATTTTTCATCAGCTCGCCCATCGCTCGTTGGATAATAATTTCTGTACGCGTATCAACGCTGCTCGTCGCTTCATCAAGGATCAGAATCGATGGATCAGCTAAAATGGCCCGGGCAATGGTCAGCAGTTGCTTCTGCCCTTGGGAAATGTTTGATGCTTCCTCGTTCAATATCGTGTCATAGCCATCTGGCAGCGTCCGAATGAAATGATCCGCATGCGCTGCTCTAGCCGCTTGATAAACCTCTTCCTCCGTAGCATCCTCCCGCCCATAAGCGATATTGTCGCGAATGCTGCCATTGAACAGCCATGTATCCTGCAGCACCATGCCGAACATTCGGCGCAAGCTTCTGCGCTGGAGCGCTGTAATGTCCTCGCCGTCAATCGTAATACGACCGCCATTCAGCTCATAGAAGCGCATTAGCAAATTAATCATCGTCGTCTTGCCAGCTCCGGTCGGACCGACTATGGCGACGGTCTGGCCAGGCAACACATCAATATTCATCCCGCTAATTAGCGGCTCATCGGCTTTATAGCCAAAATCTACCTGCTCGAAGCGAACGGCGCCAGTCGGCTTGCTGATCGCTTTGGCATTTTTCGCCTCGGGCACCTCATCCTCTTCATCAAGCAGCTCGAATACCCGCTCTGCGGAGGCGATTGTAGATTGAATAATATTCGCAATGTTGGCCAGCTGCGTAATCGGCATCGTGAACTGTCTTGTATATTGGATAAATGCCAAAATATCGCCGATTTTAATCGCATTTCTCGTGACGAGCAAGCCGCCGATGACGCATACGAGCACATAGCCGATATTGCTAATGAAGCTCATAATCGGCATAATGATGCCGGACACAAATTGTGCGCGCCAGCCAGAATCATACAGCTTCTCGTTCATTTCATTAAATTCATCCAGCGATTTGCGCTCATGTCCGAATGCTTTGACAATTTTATGCCCCGTGTACATTTCCTCGACATGTCCGTTCAAGCGTCCAAGCTCAGCCTGCTGGCCGGCAAAATATTTTTGCGAACGCTTGGCAATCGCCTTCGTTGCAAGTAAGCTCGCAGGAATCGTCAAGAAAACGATCAGCGTCAAAAGCGGGCTGATGGTCAGCATCATAACGATGACGCCGACGAGGGTAATGAATGACGTTATGAGCTGCGTCAAGCTTTGCTGAAGCGTATTGCTAATATTGTCCACATCATTGACGACCCGGCTCAGCACCTCGCCGTTGGAGCGCGAATCGAAAAACTTCAGCGGCAGGCGTGCAAATTTATTATTTACATCCTTGCGCAAATCATAGACGGTTTTCTGGGCGACGCCAGCCATTAAATACTGCTGAATGAAGCCAAATGCGGCGCTGATCAAATACAGCACAACAAGCGTCAGCAGAATCGTGTTAATCGCATCAAAATCAATACGGGCACCCGGAACGCCTTGGGCTATTCCCATTACTCCCTCGTAAAGCTTCGTTGTAGCTTGCCCCATCATTTTCGGGCTGACGATGCTGAATACGGTACTTAAAATCGCGGTCAGCAGCACAAGCGCAAGCTTCGTGCGATGCGGCTTCAAGTAGGCAGCCAGCCGTTTCAAGGTGCCCTTGAAATCCTTCGCCTTCTGAGGGGGCATCATCATGCCCATTCCTGGAGGACCCATGCCGATTCCTTTCGGCCTTTGCGGGGAATTCTGCTTCTGCTCACTCATGCAATTTCCTCCTCCGAAAGCTGTGAATATACGATTTCCCGGTACACATCACAAGACTCCATCAGCTCCTGATGCGTCCCGATTCCGGCTAGCTCGCCTTCATCGAGCACAATGATGCGGTCAGCATCGAGCACTGTACTCACCCGCTGGGCAACGAGCAATACCGTCGAATGTACCGTTTCCTCACGCAAGGCGGCACGCAGCTTCGCATCCGTCTTAAAGTCGAGCGCCGAGAAGCTGTCGTCGAACACATAGATTTCTGGCTGGCGAACGAGCGCACGAGCAATGGATAGGCGCTGCTTCTGCCCGCCGGAAAGATTGTTTCCTCCCTGCGATACGCTGGCGCCAAATCCTTCCTTCATCGTGCCGATAAACTCGGCCGCCTGCGCCACCTCTGCCGCATGCTCCATTTCCTCATCGGTTGCATTTTCTTTGCCGTAGCGGATATTATCCGCGATCGTGCCGGTGAACAATACGGCCTTCTGCGGCACAAAGCCGATTTTTTCGCGCAGCGTTTCCTGGGATAGCTCACGAATATCCACATCATCAATGATGATGCTGCCACCCGCCGTATCATAAAAGCGCGGAATCAAATTAACGAGCGTCGACTTCCCAGAGCCTGTTCCTCCAATAATAGCTGTCACCTCGCCAGGTGCCGCCTTGAACGAAATATTCGATAAAGCAGGCTGCTCGGCTCCCGGATAGCTGAACGTCACATCGCGAAACTCGATATAGCCTTTGCGCGTGCCTGTGTTCTTGACGCTGGCGCTGTCCGCAATATCCGGCACCATGTCCAGCACTTCATTAATACGCACCGCCGATGCCGAAGCACGCGGAATCATAACGAGCATCATCGATAACATTAGAAGCGAGAACATAATTTGCATCGCATATTGGATAAAAGCCATTAGTGAGCCGACTTCCATATCGCCATTCTCGATACGCAGCCCGCCAATTGCGATAATCGCCACTGTCGATAAATTCATGACCAGCATCATAAGCGGCATCATTACCGCCATAATTTTGTTGACTTTAATCGCCGTTTCGGTCAGATCGCTGTTGGCAGCGTCAAATTTCTTGTTTTCATAATTTGTCCGATCGAATGAGCGGATTACCCGAATGCCGGTCAGTCCTTCGCGCAGCACCAAGTTGAGCTTATCCATACGAACCTGCATCATTTTAAACAGTGGAATACCTTTGCGGACGACGAGCAATATCGCGCCAGCGAGAACAGGCAATGCGACAACCAGCACAAGCGACAGCTTCGCATCTTTCGAAATGGCCATAATAATGCCCCCGATGCACATCATCGGCGCCATTACCATCATGCGCATAATCATCATCAACACTTGCTGCACCTGTGTAATATCATTCGTCGTACGCGTAATGAGCGAGGCCGTGCCGATTTTGTCAAACTCCTGCAGCGAGAAGTTTTGCACATGTCCAAACACCTTCTCCCGCACGAGGCGCCCGAAGCTCGCTGAAGCTTTTGCCGAAAAATAGCTGGCGCCGATAGAGCTAATGCCGCCGACCGCCGCTATGAGCAGCATAAAGGAGCCAATTTTCCATATAAGCGGGGTATCTCCTTTAGATACGCCATCATCGACGATGTCCGCCATCAGCGTGGGGAGATATAGATCCGACAGCGACTGAATAAATACTAGCACAAGCACCGCGGCTATCAGCCAGCGAAACGGCTTTAAAAAGCGAAATAACCTTAACATTGCTGTTCATCCCCCGTTTGTTCAGACTCATTCAGCTCATCAAAATACTCAAATGCTTTGGATAAAATACGAACCAGTTCATGCGAATCCCGCTCTCCCAAGTATTGCGCCAGTCCTGCCATTCGATTCATAAAATCGGCAATGACCTTCTCCGCGATGCGTTCCCCTTCCTCTGTCAGCGAGATGCGTACAGCCCGCCGATCATCGGGATCAGCGTTTCTCTGCACGAGTCCATTCGTCTCCATCCCGTTGACCAGTTGGGTGATCGTGGGAGAGGTTACCCGGAGCAAGCGGCTGATGACCGAGATTTTCATCCCTGGCTTATCCTGCGCCTTCATAGAACCGCGCTTGATGCACATCAGCACCTGCATTTCGCTAAACTTGCCGTCCGGATTCGGCTTCTGCCGCCAATTGAGCCGATGAAAGCTGCGAAACACACGAATTAATTCATTTGTAATTTTCTCGCTGTGTTCCGTTGCATTGCTTTCTTTGCTTGTGTCGTCCGTCTTGTCTTTGCTGCTCTTATTGCTTGTGTCGTTTTCGTTATGTTCCAAAGGGAGCCCTCCTTTCATTTATATTTCTTTGCCCTTTCATGTAGGCTACCAATTATTTTCCCATTAATTATTTTCCTTATGATTATCTTATAACTAAAATAATAGGCAACCTAATTATAAAGCGCTCATTAAATGGCTGTCAATAACCCATTTTCAAGCTTCTAGAGTTTGTAGGCAAAACAGAGTTTGCCTCCAGCTTGCTTAGCGTTTATTCGCGGCCAATCTCATCAGACAATTCAAGATTTGAGAACCTTACCGTTCGTTCGATTGTTGCTGATATCGCTCGGCTTGGGTGCCTACTCCTTGTTTGGAGGACTGAGATTCCGCTATTCTAGCTTTTAATGCGATATTCAGGCGTAAGCGGACAGGAGATCCGCTATCGCCCTCCATATCGCTTCAAAATGGGTGTGGAGAGCGCATTAGCTGCTTCTGAGTCCGGAGCCTGTGTCCTAACCGGTATTTCTATTGAAATAGCGGCTCCTGTGTCCACCAAGTCAATTGTTTTTTTATAAATGAAATCTAAAACGGAGAGTATGAAGCGGTTTTGGGTTTTGGGTTTTGGGTTTTGGGTTTTGGGTTTTGGGTTTTGGGTTTTGGGTTTTGGGTTTTGGGTTTTGGGTTTTGGGTTTTGGGTTTTGGGTTTTGCCTTTGGCTTTTGGCTTTTGGGTTTTACGTTTTTGCTCTTCGTGTTTTCTTATCTTTGCCATTCGGGTTTAGGGTTTGAAATTTTAAGTGGGGGGTGGGGAAGCGGAGCGGAGTGAAGGGGTGGGGAGTGAGAAGCGGAGCGTTCGCTTTTAGCGTTGGATTTCTACCTATAGGGTGGAAATAACTGCATAGAAATCCAAGGCTAATGGCGATCGAGCCCCAACCCCATCACGCAGCGCAGCGCCCCATACACCCCCCATTTACGTTTCAAACATAAATGAATAAATTCTCATTAACTTCTCATAAACACCAAACAACATGATTTCCCCTTCCTTTGCGCTCTCATCATGAGAAAAGGCTCATTTTTCGGTGTGGTATAGTGTTTTTAGCCAAAACGAATCGTACAACGAAAGGAATCACACCATAATGATTAAGAGAAACTTTTTTCGCTCCGTCATCAAATTGAGCTTATGCGCAAGTATTGGTTTGACAGCCTTCACCTTCGCTTCCGGCAACCAGGCACATGCCGCAACTGAAACTTCCCTACAATTAATCGACTCCGGCAAGGAGTTTATCGGAACCCCCTATAAATATGGAGCCCCAGCAGGCATTACATACGCTTTTGACTGCTCTTCCTTTACCCAATACATATTCGATGCCATGGGCGTTTCGCTGCCACGCAGCTCCTCCTCCCAAGCATCCATTGGAGCCAAAGTGACTAAGGAAAACCTTAGTGTAGGCGATCTTGTTTTCTTTAATACGAGCGGCAGAGGCATTAGCCATGTAGCTATCTATGCGGGAAATAACAAAATTTTGCACAGCGCCACGAGCACGGGCGTGACGATCAGCAGCCTTGGCGAGTCATACTGGCATAAGCGCTACGTGACAGCACGACGCGTATTGAAATCCTAGGCCAAACCTTTCAACACGTTACAACGCAGCTATAGCGTTCTACAATTGAACTCCTATATAAGCAAAAACGTCCTGAACGCTAATTCGTTCAGGACGTTTTTGCTTATCGTTGTATTTCTAATGCTCCTCCAAATAAAAAAAGGCCGCCCCTTCTCCAGCATCAGGCTGATTCAGAGGGTGGCCATGCGTCATTCACACTTATTTGCTAAGCGTTTCTGTCAATACAGGAACGATTTGCGATTTGCGGGATACTACGCCCTTCAGAACGGCTTTGTTGTCAGCCAGCGTTACATTGTAGGCTTTCTCAACTGCGCCTGCTGCGCTGCCGATAGCAAGCGCTACGGAATCGCTGTTCAAAATGTCAGTTACAACGAATAGGAACAGGTCCAAGCCTTTTTCCGAAACGATTGCGTTAATCGCTGTTTCCAGATCCGCTTGGCGAACCAGTACATCGTTTGTGTCAACCGCATTAACTTGCGCGATTTCTACTTTGCTGCTGCCCATTTGGAATTCTTTCGCATCAAGCGAAAGCAGCTGAGCGATCGATTTGTCGCGCACGTCAGCTCCTGCTTTCAGCATTTCCAGACCGTATGCATCTGTATCAACCCCAGCGATAGCAGCAAGCTCCTTAGCAGCCGCTACATCTTGCTCGGTGCAAGTTGGCGATTTGAACAGCAAGGAGTCGGAAATGATTGCGGACAGCATTAGACCTGCGATTTGCGGCTCGATAGCTACGCCGTTTTCTTTGTACAATTTATTCAAAATCGTAGCTGTGCAGCCTACAGGCTCAGCGCGATAGTATAGCGGGTGGCTTGTCTCAAAATTCGCAATACGGTGGTGGTCGATAACTTCCAGCACGCGAACTTGGTCGATATCTGCTGCGCTTTGCTGACGCTCATTGTGGTCAACAAGAATAACAGTCTCTACTTCATTGGCTACCGTTTCTACAAGACGCGGCGCCTCAGCCTTGAAATGAGTCAGCGCGTATTGCGTTTCTCCGCTAATTTCACCCAAACGAACCGCTTCAACCTCAAAGCCCAGCTTAGCCTTCAAATCAGCATATGCGATCGCAGAACAGATTGTATCCGTATCCGGATTTTTATGCCCGAAAATAAATGTTTTTGCCATTTTACTGTCTCCTTAGTTCTTGTATTTGGGATTGCGGCAGTCCGCATTTCCCAATAAGTTTTTCACACATTTGATTATATAATATAATGAAGTATATACCTATGCCCTTACAGAGATTTTTGCAAACAATCCTCAAATAAGCTTGCTTAAAGACAGAACCGAATGGTATAAGGGGTATAGAACATTTGGCTGCCGAGTTACAACATCAACTAGACAGAACAGGAGACCTACAAAAGATGAGTTATAAAATTGCTTTTTTTGATATTGATGGCACATTATTAGATGAAGAAAAACAAATTCCCCAAGATACGATTGATGCGATTCGTGAAATTCAGGAGCAGGGCGTCGAGGCTGTCATTGCAACGGGACGCGCGCCTTATTTTTTCAAGGATATTGCCGAGAAGCTTGCGATTAATTCCTTCGTCAGCCTGAACGGCGCTTACGTCGTGTACAATGGCGTTCCCGTATACCATAATCCCATTCCTCGTACAGATGTCAAGGCGCTTGTTGAGCATGCCGGACTTCATAACCATTCCCTCGTCTTTGAAGGACATGACGCCTTTTTTTCCAACGCTGAAGCGCATCCGCAGGTGTTCGATTCTGTGACATCACTGCGCGTAGCGCAGCCGGGCTTCGATCCAAGCTATTGGGAAAAAGCGGACATTTATCAAATTTTCCTGCACTGCGAGCCGCAGGACGAGCATCTGTATACAGACGTCATCCCAGGCTTGCGCTATATTCGCTGGCATCCGTTCGCGATGGACGTGCTTACGAATGATGGCTCCAAGGCGCTTGGCATTGCCGCGCTGCTGGAGCATTTGGGACTGACGGCTCAGGAAGCACTTGCCTTCGGTGACGGACTAAATGACAAGGAAATGCTCGAAACTGTCGGACTAGGCATCGCCATGGGCAACTCCCATCCGGAGCTGCTGCCCTTCGCTGATTACGTAACGACTCATGTGAGTGAAAATGGCATTCGGGGTGGCTTGCGTCACGCCGGCTTGTTGAAGTAATATCGCCAATCTAGACATTTCATTAAAAAATAAAGAGGTACAGCTAACGGTTCGAAGCGTTAGCTGTACCTCTTTTAATATATTTGGAATTAGCTGCCGTTTACGTTCAGCCAATCACTTTCCTAATGTTAGACATGCTCACGCAGGTCAGCCTGACAAAACGTACTGGCCTTTTTTCCGCTTATTGCTCTTCTGCTACGGTGCTTTGAAACAAAAATTGAATGAGCCACCACAAGGACAGCAGTACAATAACTGCCGATGAGGTTAAAGAAATCCATTTGAAAAACAAATACAAAAAAGGGTTGCTGGAACGTGTTCTTCTGTGATCCCCACCACTAAGGTTCATAATAAATTTCGCCTCCTGTATGCGTTTTATGAAGCTCTAATCCATGCCGTATTGCCATGCTTTCTTCCTCCTTCTAATCATTAAGGCCTCTTTGTTCAAGAGGCCTTATCACTACTCTAACATATATATGACATTAGAACCACAGTTCACCATCAATTAGTCAATAATACGTCATATTTGACATTGAGTTTCAAATTGACATTAAACTTGACAAAAGTTAGTTCATAAAATATAGTTAGTTACAAATAGTAATCAACTTATCACAGGAGGAATTGCACATGACCTACAGCATAAATGCTGATACTGTACTTGGGACAGTAAAGCTGTACATTAGCGATTTGAAACGTTCGCTGCCATTTTATCAAGAGGTTGTTGGCTTGCAGGTGCTTGAGCAGCGAGACAACGTTGCCCGCCTTACGGCTGACGGCGTCCATACACTTCTTGAGCTGGAAGAGATTCCAAATGCCATCGTCTCCGAACGCAGAACGACGACTGGCCTTTACCACTATGCCCTGCTGCTGCCTAATCGTGAAGCGCTCGGCGCAGCACTCGCCCGGCTAATCGCCTCCGGCATTCATATCGGTCAAGCCGATCACCTCGTCAGTGAAGCGCTGTATATCACGGACCCTGACAATAATGGCATTGAAATTTATGCAGACAGACCACGCTCAGAGTGGAAAAAAGAAGACAATGGCGATTACGTTATGGCTAGCAACCCCGTCGATTGGGACGGACTTCTTGCCGCTGCCGATCCGGCTGCCGCTACGCTACTGCCGCCCAGCACAATCATCGGGCATATTCATCTGCATATTAATGGCATTCCGGCTGCCCGCGCCTTTTACAATGGGCTGCTCGGCTTTGATATCGTAGGCGACTACACCGATTTCAAAGCGTTGTTCGTCTCAGCCGGAGGCTACCACCATCATATCGGGCTTAACATTTGGGCCGGCATTGGCGCCCCTGCACCAGCCGCCAATACTACTGGGCTGGACTACTTCACCATCGTCTATCCAAATCAAGCGGAAAGGGATACAGCTATAAGCAGGCTGCGTGAGGCGGGAGCAGCACTTGACGAGTCAGACGGCATTATTTTTGCAACCGATCCTTCCAGCATTAGGATTAAGCTTGCAGTGGCGGAATAATAGGCCAGCAAGCAGCAGCTATAGCAAAAGCCACGCAAAACCACTGGCATGTGGTATTGCGTGGCTTTTATGCTTTTTCAACTGGAGCAGTTGGCTCCATTTCAATATAAGAGCCATACTTATTCGCTGTCGCTCAAAAGTGCAGCTTCCGGCGTTACCTCATAAATCGTTATATTGCTGCCGCCTCCGCCAAAGCCGCGGAAGCTGTTGTCACTATTTCGATTCGTGAAAAATCCGTTACTACTTCCGCCAATTCCAGCGCTAGAATTACTGCTGTTGAAGCCACCACTATTATTGCTAGCTGTATCGCTGTTATTCACCGCATTCCCGCCTCCAGCTGTCGTCTGCCATTCGCTGGATTCAACCTGCTTGCCATGGGAAGTAATCCACTGCGTCAGCTCATTATTATTGCTGCCCCCGCGCCCGCCTTGCGAAACGAGAAAATATTTCAATTCCCCTGCGGCCACGAGCGCCTTCAGCCGGTCTACAGACAGAACGGGATCGGAGCCGGAATAACCGCCGAGTATAATGACATTTTCACCGGAATCGATAATATACGGTGCTGCGGTCGAATAGCTGTTCGTCGCAAACAGGTACTTCTCGCCTGTATTGTGCGCCTTCAAAAAAGCAAGCGCGGCTTCATTAAGCGGCTCATCGCGGGAAGAGGCATTCGTCTGATCAGGCCCTGCCTCCGGCAGCTGGCTGCTCTGCCCGTATACGATAGGCGTCGCCGCCCAGTAAGCCGGGCCAATGAACAGCACAAGCAGCCCGAGCAGCGCAATCAGGTTCACGGCTGGCTGCTGCCAAATTTTTTGGCGGCTCGCCGCATGCTTTCCGTTTTGAACGCCAGCATTCGCTGTCAAATATCCGCCATGCTCATACGGCAGCTTGCCGCCATACAGCTCGTTATCTGCGCCAGCATCTGCCCCTGCTTCTTCCCCTTCCGTGCCACCACTACTATGCCGTATTAATGACTTCGCCTGCTTCTGCTTCGCTATCCGCCATCCAATGAGCAGCAAACTTGCTGTCATTCCGCCAACTAGCACGGCAAGCGACCACCCGCTGCCAATTGTCGCGTCAAATGGATGCATAATATACCATTCGAACCCCGCTGTTGCGGCAATACCGAGCGGCAGCAGCCAGCTTACCCAGCCCGCTTTGCTGCGATATTGTCTCCATAGCTCACTCCAGCCTGCTCCAAGCAGTGCGGCAATCGGGGGGCCCATCATAATTAAATAATATTGATGAAAAAAACCTGCGACGCTGAAAAAGGCCATAACCGGTACCAGCCACGCCAGCCAGAACAACGCCTCCTTATGCTTCATCGTCATATTCCGTCTGCGAATGCTAGCCAGCAAACCCACGCAGCCTACAAATACAAAAGGCAAAAACCAGCTTGCTTGACCGGACAGCTCGGCTTGGAATAATCGAAGCGGCCCTGCTGTTCCTGTTCCAAACATGCCGCCTGAGCCACCGCCGCCAAAGCCGCCGCGACCACCCATGCCGTCCATTCCCCCACCTGGACCGCCGTTAAAACCGCCGGCTCCAGCATCTCCCCCGGCACCTCCTGGGAGCCCACCAGTCCCGCCGCCATTATTGTTATTGCTATCCGCGCCCTGGCTGCTTCCGCCACGGCGGCTGCCACCATCGACGCTCGCCCCCTGCCCATCCTGCTCTACAGCCGCAATGCTGCGGTTCCCGCCTGGCACATCGCCGCTGAACCAGCTATTTACAATATTCGTCTGGGCAAAATCTGTATTTCCAACCGCCGGAAGCTGCTGCGGCCCCATCATCGAGCCGGAACCGCCTCCACGATTTCCAGTCAGCCTTGAAAGTCCGTTATACCCGAAAGCTAGCTCCAACACAGAGTTTGTCTGGCTGCTGCCCACATAGGGACGACTATCTGTGGATATAGAATCAACTGTTACCGCCCAGGATAAGGAAATCACGAGCATAATAGCGGTCGCTCCTGCCAGCAGGCTGATTTTTTTAAACCATTTGCCCTTCCACGCCATTAAAGCAAATAAATAAAACGCCGGAAGCACCATGTAGGCTTCCATCATTTTCATATTAAATCCAACACCTATGACGGCAAAAGCGCCTATCAGCCAAATCGCCTTGCCCTGCTTCGTTCCACGGAATAACAGCCATACGGCAAGCAGCAGCGTAAAAACGAGCATGCTATCGATATTATTCGTCCGGCTCACGGCAACCGCAACCGGCATCGTTGCCATCGCTGCTGCTCCGATCCGTGCTGCCGCAAGGCCAAAGGACGGTTTGAGCAGCACATACAGCAAAATCGTCGAGCCAATACCTGCTAACGCTTGGGGCAAAATCACGCTCCAGCCATGCAGACCCAGCACATAGGCAAAAGCCGTCTGCACCCAGAACGTGACCGGCGGCTTGTCAACGGTTACGAAGCCTCCAGAATCTACGGTTGCAAAGAAAAAATTGTGGAAGCTTTGCAGCATACTTGCGACCGTAGTCGTGTAATACGTATTGACATGGTCATCTGTCCAGATTAAAAATCCATTCAAAAATGCCGATACGAGGATACATACCATTAATATTGCATCCATGCGCTGTTTTTTTATTACTGCCATGGCTCAGCCGCCCTTTCGCTTCCGTCTCTTGCTTCACTATGAGAGATTGTGCGCCTTTTCCCTGAAAATCGAATGAAGCAAAGCTGAAATTGAGCTTAAAAAACAGAAACGATACAAATGGAGCAATAAAAGTAAGGCTGAGGTCCAGCGAAAAAAGGTTATAGTCGTTCGCCCTGAGTGGAATGCCAATGTTCAAACAAAGAAGACTCAAGAACCACCGCCAGTGGAGCTTGAGTCTTCTTTATTGAAAAATAACGATTTATCTAGATTAAATCCGATTTGCTCAACAGCTTCTGAACGAGAACAGCCACTTCCGCACGGGTAATGAAAGCGCCCGGAGCAAGTTCATTCCCCTTTCGTCCTGTTACTAATCCATAGCTCAAGCTGTCGATAATGCCTTCCTTGGCCCAGCTCGATACCGCACCATTGTCGGTGAAAGCATCCAGCGCTTGCCCTGCAGCTGGTGATGTTTTCTCCTTCAATTTCGTTAGCAGCATCGCTCGGGCTAGAAGGGTCATCGCTTGCTCACGCGTCATTTTATCGTTCGGACGCATCGTCCCATCCCCGAAGCCACTGATTAAGCGATAGTGGGATGCTGTGCCCAAATCTCCCGCGAACCAGCTGTTCGGAGCAACATCGACGAAGCTCGTCCCCTGCATTTTGGGCTGCAAGCCCAGAGCACGGATCAGAATCGCCGCGAACTCCGCTCGGGTTACCTCTTGATTGGGATTAAACATGCCGTTCGCGTCCCCTTTAACGATCAGGCGCGAGCCCATATCGTTAACCGCTTGTTTTGCCCAGTGTCCCTCTACATCCTTGAACGCGAGCGGGTGCCAGATTAAGGAATAGACACTGTTCGTCAAGCTGCTCACCTTAGCATAAGAAACTCCATCGCGTAACACTATTTTCGTTGGGACGTGGCGCAGCGTTCCGTCCGTTTCAATTACAACCCCAGTCGTAATTTTGCTCGTATCCACACCTGCAGGAATTGCAATACTGCGTTCTACGTAAGCATCGAACTCACTCACATTGATGCTCTCGTTCAAATATATGGCTCTTACACTAAAGTCCAGCTGTGGAACGACAAAGGCTATCTTTGCTCCAGCAGACTCATCGTGAGTCCACTTAAGCGGCTCTTTGGGCACAGCAATTTCGATCTGAAAGCGAATATCCTGCAAGGCAATCGACTTGCCAAATTGATCTGCAATGGCTCCGATATTGATCTGCAGCGCTGGTAAACGATAAATCGCTTTATCCGTTTGCAGCTCCAGAACCGCCTGCCTCGATTCCATTTCATGAATAATTTGCCCATTAAGCTCTGCGATAATAACATCGGAATTGGCTTTCGACTGTATCGTTACGACCGCCGAATGAGCCTCTGCTGCAAGCAGGCTTTCCAGCTTTTTCTGATCAACGGTAATCGTTGTTACGCTCTGGGAATCAACCTTCGTTACTTTTGCCGATCCCAAGTTCTGCGATTTACCATTAATAAGAACGAAACGGTCAGATGGGCCGGCTTCCGGCGCCGTTGAAGGTGCCGGCTGCGACGGCGTGCTTCCTCCGCCGTTGTTATTGGGAGGACTTACCGGTGTTACAGCAACGGACGCAGTAGAAGCCGCGCTATTGCCCACTTCATTAATCGCGATTACGGTAAAGGTGTACGCTGTGTCATTTGTTAAGCCTGTAACCTTAATGGGGCTGCCCGTACCGCTCGCTGTCACTCCCCCTGGATTAGACGTTACCGTGTAGCCCGTAATAGCGCTGCCTCCATCGCTGGAAGGCGGAATGAAACTTACCGTCGCTTCTCCATTGCCTGCCGTCGCTGTCACACCGGTCGGTTCGTCCGGATGTGTCATTGGCGTAACGGCATTCGATGCCGCCGAGGAAGGTGAATCTCCGCTTCTATTCGATGCAATAACGGTAAACGTGTAGAATTGACCATTCGTCAAACCGGTCATTTTGATCGGACTATCCGTGCCGGTCGCTATCAGGCCTCCTGGATTAGCCGTTACCGTGTAGCCCGTAATTTCGCCGCCCCTATCATTGGCAGGCATAGTGAAGCTTATCGTCGCTTCTCCGTTGCCTGCGGTTGCTGCAACGCTAATAGGAGCGCTCGGAGCAGCATAATCCCATTTTTGAATACGATGATTGCCGAAATCAGCCACATATATAATTTCATTGTGGTAAACTGCCACACCGGTCGGACTGCTAAACTCGCCAAGACCGCTTCCTTCCCCGCCCCCGCTCTTTGACCACTCAATCCACATTCCATCCGCTATATTCAGCTTCTGAATGCGATGATTGCCCAAGTCCGCAACGTAAATATCCCCATTAATGTCTACCGTCAATCCGTATGGCTCGTTGAACTCGCCCAAGCCGCTTCCTTCTCCGTTGCCGATTTCCTCCCATTCGCCTTTGGAGATGTCCAGCTTCTGAATGCGATGGTTATCTGTATCGGCTACGTAAATATTGTTGCTGCTGTCTACCGCAACACCAGTCGGATAATTAAACTCGCCTATCTCGCTTCTTCCGTTTCCTCCGCCTACAGTCTTCCATGTTCCGGTTGAAGCCTCCAGCATTTGAATGCGAAAGTTGTTCGTATCGGCGACATAGACGTTACCCTCACTGTCAACTGCAACGCTGGAAGGGTATGCAAATTCCCCAGAGCCACTTCCTTGGCCGCCTCCTGCTTTTCCCCATGCCCCCCACGTTCCCGTACCTGCATCCAGCTTCTGTATCCGGTGATTGTTACGATCAGCGACATAAACGTTTCCATTGCCATCAACAGCTACGCCAGTCGGATTTTCAAACTCGCCCAGGCCGGTACCCGAGCTTCCGTCTATTTTCCCCCACGCGCTCCAGCTGCCCGTAATCGCATCGAGTTTCTGAATGCGATGGTTTTCATAGTCGGCCGCGTACACATCGCCTTCATCATCTATCGCGATTCCTGTTACACCATCAAATTCGCCGAGGCCATCGCCTGCAACCGCCCCCATATAACCCCAGTTGCTCCAAGAGTCCGCCAGCCTATCCAGCTTCTGAATCCGGTGATTTTCGCTATCGGCTACATACACATCGCCGCTTTCGTCTACCGCTACGCCGAATGGACTCCTAAACTCGCCTAACTGGCTTCCCAAGCCTCCGCCGCTCTTCTTCCACTCGCTCCACGAATTTGTAGAAACATCAAGCTTCTGAATCCGGTGATTTCCCGTATCGGCTACGTAAATATTACCGCTATGATCAAGGGTGACATCAGACAAGTTTTTAAACTGGCCCACACCGCTTCCTAGCGAGCCGCCGATCAGCTTCCATTCGCCCGATGGCACAGACGAGAAATCCAGCTTCTGGATGCGGTTGTTGCGAGAGTCGGCTACATAGACATTACCACCCTCATCTACCGCGACGCCTCTAGGAAAATTAAACTCGCCCAGACTAGTTCCCGAGCCTCCGCCGCTCCTCTTCCACTCGCTCCACGTATTCGTAGAAACATCCAGCTTCTGGATGCGATGGTTGTCGGTATCGGCTACATACACGTTCCCGTTAAGGTCAACGTCTACGCCTCTAGGCGATTTAAATTCCCCTATACCGCTTCCCGAGCTTCCGCCAGCCTTCGACCATGCGCTCCACGTATTCGTAGCAGCATCCAGCTTCTGGATGCGATGGTTGCCCATATCCGCTACATAAACATTGCCGCTGCCATCTACTGCAACGCCTGACGGGTTTTTAAACTCTCCGAGTCCGCTTCCCGAGCCACCGCCGCTTTTCTTCCACTCGCTCCATTCCCCCGTAGAAACATCCAGCTTCTGGATGCGATGGTTGTTAAAATCGGCCACGTATACACTTCCACTTCCGCTGCCGTATACCGAAACGCTAACGGGTAGATCAAAAGAACCTAGCTGGTCATTCATCGTTATACCAAGCTTCGCATACTGACTCCACGTTTCGGCTTGCGCTGAAACTCCTGATACAGGAAGCACAACCATTGAGATGATTACGCTCCATACCCATAATTTTCTTAAAAAATGCTTGACATATCCCCTATTCATCACTATTGATCGTCTCCTTCGACTCTAATCGACTACATTCTACAAAAACCCACTTAACAAACACTTAAAAGACCGCTCTAACCGCAGGGCTGTCCTAGGTTTGAACAAGATTTGCAAACATGGTAGACTTTTTCATGAGATCGCCCGTGTTGAGAAGCAACCGTTTGCAAAACTGGAGATGATAAAATGTCGGTAAAAGGAATTAAGCTGCTGCTTGTTGATGACGAGCCGCATATCGTGCAGTTTTTGGAGCTTGGCTTGCTGAATGAAGGCGCGGATGTTCGAACAGCCAGCAATGGCGAGGAAGCGATTATGGTCGCTAGCGACTTTAGGCCCCATGTAGTCATTTTGGATGTGATGATGCCGGGCATGAACGGCTTTGAGGTTTGCCAGGCGCTTAAAGCAACGGGCGATAATATCGCCATTATTATGCTGACTGCCAAAGATGAAACGCAGGATCGCGTGAAAGGGCTGCGCATTGGTGCTGACGATTATGTCATTAAGCCATTCAGCTTTGAGGAATTGCTTGCCCGCATTCAAGCAAGGCTACGCAATCAATTTCCGAATTTGCTCGGGGAAGTCGTATACGGCCCGTTCCGCATCGACGATTTGCGCAAGGAGCTATCCTACATGGATCAAGTGCTGGAGCTGTCGCCTACCGAATATGAGCTGCTGAAATTTATTGTAATGAACAACGGCATTGTGCTGAGCAAGGCGCTTATTTTGGACAAAGTATGGGGCTATCATTTTGGCGGCGAGGAAAATATCGTTGAGGTGTACATTCGTTCGCTGCGCGAGAAGCTGCAGGACAAGGAGCACCGGCTTATTCGCACGCTGCGCGGCTCTGGCTATCGCATGGATTTGCCATGACGGACCGCAAAGCTCCGCTGCTGCTTCGCCTACTAAAGCCCGAATCGCTGCGCTATCAGCTGCTTAGCCGTTCGCTGTTCGTACTGGCAGGGCTGCTTCTGTTAATTGGAACGCTGCAATATGTTTTAATGAAGGACTTTATATATAATAATCGAGCCGAGGCTTTGGAAGCGCAAATTCAGGCGATGCCTCCCCAGTGGCATTCAGACGGCAAACCCGTTTACCCGAAAAAATCACCCAATATCGGCGAGATGGCATCGGATGATTCCACATTTTCACCGCCGCCTTCGCAGGAAGGCCCAAGCAATATGCCTACGATTACTCAACCAGGCCTATCACTTGCCTATGTGAGCAGCACAGGTGAACGAACGATATTAACAACTAGCAGTGAAACGTGGACACCAGAGCTAAGCAAAGCGGAATACATGAAAATTTTTGAGGATTTGAAAAAGCATCGCGACGGCGGTTATCAGCTGCTCAGCAATAGCGAAGGCGCCCAGCAGCTTGTCGTCTTTCGGCTTGCCGGACCGCCGAATTCGCCAGATGGACTCATTCAAGCAGGCAACGACACCGATTTGCTGCAAACGGTGCTTGCATCGCAGCTAGCTATTTTCGCCGGGCTGTCTATTGTTGCCTTGGCCGGTGGCTTATCGCTTTACTTGCCACTGCTGCGCAAGACGCTCGCACCGCTGTCGCGCATCGTGAAGGCCGCACAGCGCACAGATGCCATTAATCTCACCGAGCGATTGCCCATATCGCAAGGACAGCAGGAAATCGATCTGCTTTCCGAAGCGTTCAACGGCATGCTCGGTCGGCTGGAAAGCTCCTTCGAGACGGAGCGGCAGACGACGGAGCGGATGCGGCGCTTTGTTGCTGACGCTTCGCACGAGCTGCGGACGCCGCTCACTTCCATCCATGGGTTTCTGGAGGTGCTGCTGCGCGGAGCCGCTTCAAATCCGGAGCAGCTGCACCGCGCCTTAACGAGCATGAAGCTTGAATCGACGCGCATCAACAAGCTCGTAGAAGATTTACTGCTGCTAGCCAAGCTTGATCAGACGCCAGAGCTCGTTAAGGTCGATACGAACCTTGGCAATCTCATTCATGAGCTGGAGCCGCAGCTGCATATTTTGGGCGGCCAGCGTGAGGTGCGGATTGACGCTGCTGTGAGCCTAAGCGGGTGCTACAATCCCGATCAGCTCAAG
This sequence comes from Paenibacillus sp. JT22N15, assembly GCF_059383755.1. NCBI lineage: Bacteria > Bacillati > Bacillota > Bacilli > Caryophanales > Paenibacillaceae > Paenibacillus > Paenibacillus sp. JT22N15. Next base: position 290,671 of record NZ_JBXENV010000001.1, read on the forward strand.
CAGGTGGTGCTCAATTTATTTTTAAATGCAGTCCAGCATACCGACGCCAATCAAGGCAAAATATCGCTTAAGCTCGCAAAAGCCGGAGCCTATGCCGCCATCTCCATTACCGATAACGGAGCGGGCATTAAGCCGGAGCATCTCCCCCATTTGTTCGAGCGTTTTTATCGCAGTGAATTTTCCCGCACCCGCCTAAGCGGCGGAGCAGGCCTCGGGCTTTCAATTACGCAGTCCATCGTTGAAGCGCATGGCGGAACGATTGAGGCGGCCAGCACCGTCGGCGAAGGCAGTACATTCACCGTCAAGCTGCCGTTAGCGGATGTATAAGCAAACAGGGTGCCCCACAAGGCCACAATCTGGCCGCGGGGACACCCTGTTTTATTTTTCACTTTGCAGCACGAACGCATCCAGCTTATTGCCATCCACATCATAAGCCTCATATGTCAGCTTATCTCCTTCGATCGTAATGCCGGCAAACATTTGCTTATTATTTTGAAAATGAACCTTATGATAAAATTGATCCTCTTTCATCTCATTAAACTTCTGCCCCGCTGCGTTAGTGACGACGTAGACGGTACCGCTTGACGTGCTGATGACACCATCTCCATCCCCTGTCACCTTGCCATCCTTCAGCGGATACGATCTTGCATATTCATGGTTATGCCCCTGAAGCACGAGATCAACCCCATATTTGTCAAACAGCTTAACCCAATCATCGATTTTCTCGTATTGATTACCGGCATAGGGGCCACGATGAACCGATACGATAATCCAGCGTTTGTCTGTAGCTGCCAAATCCTTCTCCAGCCACTTGGTCTGCTCCTTTTTGTTCGACTCCGTGTTCAGCATGATGAAGTGCGCCGAGCCGTAGTCGTACGAATACGTTGTACCTTCAATCGAGCCGTCCGCTCCATTGGCTGGCAAATTGAAATGAGCGACGAATTCGTCTGCGTTATTATCTACCTCGTCATGATTGCCTGTCACAGGCATAAGCGGAAAACGCGTAACCCACTGCTGCGCCTTGCCAAAAAAGTTTTGCCACGCGATTTCATCATCCGGATTTTCCGTCAAATCGCCGTTATGCACAATAAACTGCGCGCCAGGAAATGTGCTAAACGCCTGATCCAGCGTATTTCCCCAAAGCTCGAAATCCTGCTCCGTCACCCCTTGAGAATCGGTCACATTTATAAAAGTAAATGGATCCGCAGCCTGCGCCTGCGTCATAAAATGGAACGCTTCGCTCCAGCCGCTCTCACTCCCGTCGCCCACACGGTACGTATAGGCTGTGCCCGGCGACAGCCCTGTAAGCTCCAGCTTATGCCCCCCTCTTACTGCGCCATTGCCTGTATCCAGCGTTGATGTCTTCCCCTCAAGACGACTGACCTGCGTCCCCTCGCCCTCGCCTGACAATTTTGCAGCATCCATTCCTTCAATCCATTCAATCACTGTTCCCGCTTGCGGATTATCCGTAAACCAGGTGAAAGCGCGGCTAGTTGCCGCATCCTCTTTAAAGGTCGTAACGATAGCATAAGGCTTCCCAGCCGCCTTCTCTGTTGTCCCAGCCGATTTCAGCCATTCTATTCCTGCAACGACAAGCAATAGTACAAGGCAAAGGGCCAAAATCCATATCCATTCTTTTTTCATCTTAATCTCCTTTCCCGTGAAGTTCATACCTGTGCTGCCTTTTACGATAACGCTCCCGCCCAAAGCAAGTCAAACTTTTCACCCGGCATTCAGCAATCTTTCAGCGGGCACTCATTTTCACATCAGCATCTGAATTTACAATAGCTTTACAAACAGCTTAGCGAAGCCACCATAACAGCTGAACGATTGATAGAGAGAAGGAGGGAGTCATTTGCAGCAAAATTTAAAGTTCCGGCATGAGCTGAAATTTATCATCAACCAGCATCAATATTTCATCATCCGGCAGCGGCTAAAAAATATGATGCAGCAGGACGCCAATGTCGGCGATACGGGCGAATACCACATTCGAAGCTTGTACTTCGACGATGTGAACAATAAAGCGCTGCATGAGAAGCTGGGCGGCGTACGCGACCGAAGCAAATATCGGATTCGCATTTATAATACGCAGGACAAGGTCATCCATTTTGAGAAAAAAATCAAATTCAAGGATTACATTGCCAAAGTCAAGGAGCCGCTTACGCGGGCCATGTACGACCAGATGATGGCTGGCGACTATGAAGTGTTCAATCGGCCTGATAAGCCGCTGCTTATGGAAATTTACAAGGAGATGAAGTACCGGCTGCTTCGTCCGAAGGTGATCGTTGATTATGTGCGCGAGCCTTATGTTTATGAAAATGGCAATGTGCGGATTACGTTCGACAAGGATTTGCGAACGGGGCTGCATGCGCTGGACATTTTTGACCCGAATCTTGATCCCGTCATCGCTCTGGAAGATAACCGGATGATACTAGAAGTGAAATTCGATGAATACATGCCGGCTTATATTCAAACTGCGCTTCAACTCGAAGGGCTGCACCGCACCTCGGCATCCAAATATGTGATCTGCCGCAAATATCTTAAATTCAACACTTGGGAGGATTTTTAAACGATGGAGACCACTACTACGGCAGCTGCCGCAACGACTACAGCGACGGAAACGTCCACTTCTTTTGCCGATATTATTAAAAACTCGGTGACGAGCAACTTTACATCCGATATTAGCATTTCAAAAATACTCATTACGCTGGGCGTAGCTTTTCTGATTGGCTTCTTTATCTATACGCTGTACAAACGGATTTTCAGCGGCGTGCTTTATTCCAAAAGCTTCAACGTCTCGCTCATCGGCATGACGATGGTTACGGCTATGGTCATTATCGCGATTAACTCTAATCTGGTGCTCTCGCTCGGCATGGTCGGCGCATTGTCCATCGTCCGCTTTAGAACGCCAATTAAAGATCCAACCGACCTGATCTTCCTGTTCTGGGCTGCCGTTGCCGGTATCGTATCGGGTGCAGGCTTCTATACGCTCGCTGTTATTGGTTCTGTCGTTGTCGGTCTCGTGCTCTTCTTCTTCGTTAAAGGCGGCTCGGTTGAGCAGCCGTACCTGCTTGTCGTCAACTGCGACAATGAAACGACCGAGAAAGAAATTCACGGCCGTCTGAACAAGCTCGTTAAACGCTACAATGTGAAGCAAAAAACCGTTACGCGCGGCAATGTGGAAATGACGATTGAAATTCGGCTTCGTGATCAGGAAGGCGCGTTTGTTAACCAGCTTTCCGAGCTATCAGGTGTCAAAAATGCCGTTTTGATCAGCTACAGCGGGGATTATGTATCTTAATTATGAGGAGGTTTCCGGCATGAAAGCAAAAGCTTCAACCTTGCTTCTAAGCCTGTGCTCCCTCCTTCTGCTTCTCACCATTACAGCCTGTACCAATGGTACAGGCTCTACTCCAACGACAACGGAAACAAACGTTGTCTCAGGCGGGGAGCAGACGCTGGATGAGACGGTATTTCCCAAGGACAAGGTTATCGATGTAAAAATTACAGTGGACAAAGATGACTTTCAAAATATGCTGGACAACGCCAGCGCAGAGGAATTTAAGGAAGCGACGGTCGATTACAACGGCCAAGTTTTCAAAAATGTCGGCATCCGCACGAAGGGCAATCTCAGCCTGAGCAGCGTCGTCAATATGACTGATTCGGACCGCTACAGCTTCAAGCTGTCTTTCGACGAATATGTCAATCAGACGATTAATGGCATTAGCAAAATCAATCTGAACAATAATTTCAGCGATGCCTCCTATATGCGCGAGTTTCTTTCCTATGAGCTTGCCGAAGAAATGGGCTTGCCAACCCCTAAATATTCCTATGTGAATGTATATGTAAATGGCGAGCTTTGGGGCTTCTATTTAGCGATCGAGCAAATTGGCGATGCCTATCTGGAACGCAACTTCGGCAACAGCTATGGTGCGCTTTATAAAGCAAACGGCGGCAATGGCAGCGAGCTGAACTGGCTGGAGACGATGAAATCGTACACGGGGCTTGATCTCAAGTCCGCTTCGTCCAATGACGATATTTTGCTGAAAATGCTCGATGAATTAAATAATGGTACGGACTATGACAGCGTTCTTGATGTACAGGAAGCGCTGAAATTTATTGCCTTAAACGCCGTTGCGGGCAATATGGACAGCTATTTATCGGAGAAAAAACATAACTACTATTTATATGAGGATGATGGCCTGTTCTCGGTTTTGCCATGGGATTACAATATGTCCTTCGGCGGCTTTGGCGGCACGGGCGTGCTCATTGATGAACCGACTTCCGGCACACTGGCGGATCGGCCTCTCATCGCCAAATTGCTGGCAGTCGATGAATACAAGGAGCAGTACCACGCTATTATCAAACAAATGATAGAAGGATATTTGGCAGATGATACTTTCGCAGCCAGAGTAAAAGAAATAGCCGAGCTGATTTCTCCTTATGTAAAAGCGGACCCTTCTTCCTTCTATTCCTATGAAGAGTATGAGCAGGGCATTACGACGGTGCTTTCCTTCGCAAGCACTCAAGTAGCAAGCGTCACCCAGCAGCTTGACGGCACAATTCCTTCCTCGGGCGACGGTTCCGGCAGCGGCAGCAGCGGCTTTGGCGGTGGTGGTGGTATGGGCGGCGGCGGTTTCCCTGGTGGTGGCAACGCTCCAACTGACGGCGCTAACGCGGCGGGCGGTAATCCTCCAACCGACGGTACTAATGCAGCGGGTGGCAATGTTCCAACTGATGGCGCCAACGCAGCGGGCGGTAATCCTCCAGCTGACGGTGCTAACGGTGCGCAGCAAGGCGGTCAAGGCTTCGGTGGTGGAGGCTTTGGCGGCGGAGGTCCAGGTGGACAAGGCGGTATGGGCGGACAAGGCGGCATGATGGCACCGCCCAATGGCATGGGGGGCGGCGGTCCCGGCGGTCAAAGCACTCAGCCGCAGGGCAGCGCTTCGGAAGCTATTACTGCAGGCATCGCATTAATTATTTTAATCTTGTCGAGTGTGTTCGTTATTTTCTACAACCGCAGAAGGCTGTAACCAAACTTGTGAAACGGAGCGTAAAAAATCGCAGAATAAGCGATTTTTTACGCTCTTTTCTTTTGTTAAGGCTGCTCTCAACTTTTTATTCGACTTCCTTCCATTACATCGGCCGTTCGATCTAAAATGCAAACAAGATGTTCACAATTCATCCATATTGTTAGGAGCTAACTTAATTTTTTGATGACAACAGAAGCGTTTACGTTTGTTTGTGTGCCACCGGCCAAAGTCTGAAGGCCAACCGCAGCAGCTGAACTATGATTTCGCAGAGTAAGAACATCACCAGCCGCTAGAGCAATTATAGCCTGCCCATTGTTTTGCTGAGTGCCAGCACCTGAGCCATAAACAGTTCCCGCAACCAGTGTGCCGTTTAAAAATAGGGCGAATTGGTTTGGTTCTACACACGATACAGAAAAAGCAACCTCATATTTGCCCGGATTGCTAACTGCAATTTGTGCGGTTTCGGGGTCATGGGTGATTCCAGGTGAAAGAATGCCATTTGAATCAAAAATAACATCCGTTTCTACAGGAACAGTTTGAGCACCTAAATTATAAATAACACCGGAAATTATTGGGGGAATGATAGGGTATATAATCGCCATTCATCTCCACTTCCTTTATTTGTTTTTCAAGTAGATATGTACGAAAATAATATCCCCAGAAGCATTTAAAAAGACAATGCCGACAATCCAAAACAATATTATTGTCGGCATCTCATCCATAAAGATGATTAGTTTACAACAAATTCGATTACAATTGGTGTCGCAGGATCGAGTGCATCGCCACCAGGTATGGTGATCGCAGTGGTAGTAACGGTTGAAGTATCTGCTGTTTGAATCTGCGCATTAATATAAAGATTATAATACGCGGGTGCAGTTGGAAAAGCTGTGGCAGCAACTCCGGCATCATTGGTGGTGGCTGTTGCAAGAATATTAAATGCAACGCCGACACCTGTTCCGTCTCCAATTGTAGCAGAAAACCTTCGAGCAGCCATAAAGGGTTTTGTAATTGCCATTTATATCACCTCCCTTCTTCAATCTCTACTAGTAAATGATAGAGATAGATTAAAGGGAAGGGCGGATCATCTAATTAAACGCACATTTTATAAGGTTACTTGAGCAAAAAATTGAATGATTTCGAGAATAATAGGCGTACCTAAAAAAATAGTTTGATTGTATAGATTAATGTTCAAGGCACTTTCATTTAAGCTATATATACTGCCTTCTTGCAATATCCCATTGATGTAAAGATTACTATAGCTATTTTGACCAATTCCTGTAAATGCGGTTATTAATGTTCCCTCATCGTTTGTAAATTCTTTAGCTGGAATCGTTACAGAGGACTGTATATCTGAGGTCACAATATAAAAATATCTTTGAGCACTTGGCAAAATAATGATATCAGGAAGGACGACAGGTCCTGGCGGTCCTGGTGGGCCCTGAGGTCCTTGCAAGCCTGGAGAGCCTTGAATCCCTTGCGAGCCTGAAGGTCCTTGAGGGCCTTGAATCCCTTGCAAGCCCGGAGGGCCTTGAGGGCCTTGAGAGCCTGAAGGGCCTTGAGGTCCTTGCGAGCCTGAAGAGCCTTGAGGTCCTTGCGAGCCTGAAGAGCCTTGCGTCCCTTGAGAGCCTGGAGGTCCTTGTATATCTCCCGGAGCTATTATAATATTTTCCGGTTGTGTACAAGCAACACGTTTAAATTTTTTTCTCGATAAAATAAACTTTTTACGTTCTTTTTTTCTTCTCAAAGGGCAAACAATAACTGTTTTCTTTTTAAAATCTTTTTTTCGGCCAGTATTAGAGCTCTTCAGTTTCCGTTTATCTGTTATACGTATGTTCTTTTTTTTGACGATACATTTCTTATTACGTGCAGGCTTTCTTGTTACTGAAGTCATTTCTTTTTTATTATGGATATTGACACTCCACAAGCTAAACACCTCCATATACAACAATTGTATATTATGAGATTTCTCTATCGAAGGTATAGACTTTTAACTACTAACGATATAGACGTTAATCTATTTTACTGAAAATAGGTGTCAGACTACTTTTCTTTATTTCCCTATTCTACAACCTTATTTATTGTGAACACCATTTCAGATTACTCCGGAAAATAGACGGACTTTTTTCACCTTTCAATGCTCAAATATTCGCCTTTTCAATAGATAAATGATCATTTATTGGCGAATCATTCGCATATTCCCCTCCATTTCTGCCAAAATAAATACTGTCAACAGCGCTCATGACGCTTTCTTCTTTTCCTTTCATTGCGACTGTAAACGCTATCCATTAACATGATTATTATCCCGTTTGTAAGGAGTAACATGACAAACGGTGAAAACATATTGCGCGTGATGATCGCTTCGTTCATTCATATACCCGCGCCTATCGAAGCTGTTATTGCTTCGCAATTCATTGAGGAGGAGTCATGTCATGAGTAGTCAAGAAGTACAACAATCGTCATCCGGCGGTGTAAAGGTAGGGGTGCAGAAATTCGGCAGATTCCTAAGCGGAATGGTTATGCCAAATATCGGCGCATTTATTGCCTGGGGGATTATTACAACCCTGTTCATTCCGACCGGCTGGTTTCCAAATGAAGATTTGGCAACGCTTGTTGGCCCAACCATTACTTATTTGCTTCCGCTCCTGATCGGTTATACAGGTGGTAAAATGGTTCACGGCACCCGCGGCGGCGTCATCGGAGCCATGGTCACGATGGGCGTTATTCTCGGATCGGATATTACGATGTTCCTCGGAGCTATGATCGTAGGTCCGCTGGCTGCATGGATTTTGAAAAAATTCGACCAAGCGCTGGAAGGTAAAATTCCATCAGGCTTCGAAATGCTTATCAATAACTTTTCTTCCGGCATCATCGGCGCGGCCCTCTCGATTGGGGCATACAAAGGCGTTGGCCCGCTTGTTACCGCATTCAGCAATCTGATTTCTTCCGGCGTAGAATTTCTCATCAACCACGGCCTCTTGCCGCTGGCGAACATTTTAATTGAACCGGGTAAAATTTTGTTCCTGAACAATGCGATTAACCACGGTATATTAAGTCCAATCGGGCTTGAGCAATCGCTGGCTACTGGCAAATCCATTATGTTCATGCTGGAGTCTAACCCAGGTCCCGGTCTTGGTATACTGCTCGCTTACTGGCTGTTTGGCAAAGGCGCAGCGAAAGGCTCTGCTCCAGGCGCTATCATCATTCAGTTTTTCGGCGGTATTCACGAAATTTATTTCCCATACGTCCTCATGAATCCGCGCCTCATTCTTGCGGTTATCGGCGGCGGCATGGCTGGTACGTTTACCTTCTCCCTGCTGGGCGCAGGCCTTACAGCCGCTCCTTCACCAGGAAGTATTCTCGCTTATTTTGCGCTCGTGCCTAAGGGCGGCTACTTTGCCATGATTAGCGGTGTTGTTATCGCGGCGGCAGTATCATTCGTAATCGGCGCGCTTCTGCTGAAAACAAGCAAAAACGCTCAAGGCGATATTGAGGAAGCAACGACTAAAATGCAAGATATGAAGGCCTCTTCTAAAGGCGCTGAAACAGCTGGTGCTCAAGCTGGCACAGTTTCCGCAGCTGCTGGCACAGTGAAATCGAAGGAAGATGTGAGCAAAATTATTTTTGCTTGCGATGCTGGAATGGGCTCTAGTGCAATGGGCGCTTCCATTATGAAAAAGAAAGTCAAAGCAGCCGGTCTTCCTATACAGGTGACCAACACGGCGATTAACGATCTCCCTTCTGATGCGGATATCGTCATTACCCATAAATCGCTGACTGAACGGGCGCGACTGAAAGTTCCTGGAGCTGAGCACATCTCCATTGAAGATTTCTTGAAGAGCCCCGAGTATGATGCTTTGATTAACAGATTAAGCTAAGCGTAATTCTTATATTTTAAACGAAGCAAGCCTAGACTTTGCGCTTAACGCTGACATTTAATGTCGGCGTTAAGTCCATTTCCCGGATAAGGATGATCTCCTATCAAAGTATCGACGAGACAGCGACGTATTGTAGAGCTGCTGCTGGAGCAGCGGGATGAAATAACAGCGGCAGATATTGCCGCTGAGGTCGGAGCAAGCACCCGAACGATTCACCGCGAGCTCAGTGACATTGAGCTTGTACTAGCTGCCAATCATATCAAGCTGCATAAGCGCTCCGGAATCGGGATCAAAATCGAAGCGGACAGCGAGAGGCTGGAACGTTTTAAGCAAGCGCTTGAGCATGCGGATCTATTTGAGTTTTCAGCCGAGGAGCGTAAGGCGCTTATATTATGCAAGCTGCTTAAGCATAATGAGCCGATCAAGCAATTTTCGCTATCCCATCAGCTGCGCGTTACGATGCCAACGATTAGCCACGATCTTGACGAGCTGGAGCAAATGATTCAGAGCCACGGGCTGACACTCGTGCGCAGGCGCGGCTACGGTGTAGAAATAAGCGGGCCGGAGTCAGCAAAAAGGCTGTTTATTGCCTGGCTCGCGCAAACCCATCTGGACGAATCCGACCTGTTCGGCCAAGCTCAGGAAGCCATCACCTTGCATCCATTATCGAAAGAGCTGCTGGCGATGGTTGGCAGGAAGCATTTTTTCTCCTTGGAGCAGGCGTTTTGGAAGCTGGAGGACGGCTGGCAGCTGCAATTGTCAGAAAAAGAGCATTTAAATCTGCTCATTCGGCTTGCTGTCACGCTGACGCGAATTCAGGAAGGCCATTTGATTCCGCCGCATGTTAATGGCGTTCCTCCCTCCTACTCTGCGAGAGGAGAAAGCAAGGCCGAGGAACTGCTGAGCATGCTCGCACTGGAGCTTCCTGCTGAGGAGGTCCGCTATATCGCCAAGCTGCTTAAAGCGACCGATTCGGCTGAGGAAGATGGGCTGCTGCTCGCTCAGGGAGATTGGACGCTCAATGCAAGCGTAACGAAGCTGATCGCGTTTATGGAGGAGCAGCTCGGCGAGCCTTTTACCGAAGACCGTTCCCTAAGAGAAGGGCTCCATCAGCATATGCTGCCTGCCTTTCGCAGAATAGAGGAAGGCAGCACGATTCGCAATCCGCTGCTCGCGCAAATTAAGAAAGATTATGAATTGCTGTTTACCCTTATTCGCAAAGGCGTTAATGCTATTATAAGCAGGATCGAAGTGCCTGATGAGGAAATTGGCTACATGGTCATGCATTTTGGCGCCTCCATGGAACGGCTCAAGCAGTTTCCGCGAAAAGTTAGAGCGGTGCTCGTCTGCACCAGCGGTATCGGTTCGTCAAAGCTGCTGGCCGTTAGAATTAGCAAGGAGCTGCCGCAAATCGAGCTGATTGGCAACCGTTCTTGGTACGAAGCAGCACGAATGCCGGAGCAGCAATACGATCTTATTATTTCGACGGTTGATTTGCCGATAGCTGCCGAGCGTTATATTAAGCTGAGTCCCCTGCTGCTGGAAGCGGAAGTAGAACGGCTGCGGTCCTTTATTCAAAATATTACGCTCAAGCATGCTCCTTCGCCCAAAACGCCGGAAACGATCAGCCACTCGCCGCTGGAACGGTTGATGCATTTGAAAATGTACGCCTCGGATTCGGTTATGCTGCTGGAAACCTTTCAGGTGTATACGATGCCGGAACGGCCCGGCCTCCCGCGAGGCGATTTAACAGGCGTTACCGAGGAGCTTATTGAGGCGATCCGGCACTTGCATGCGGTGTCCGACGAACAGAAGGTCGTTCGCCTGCTGCTGACGCGGGAGCAGCATGGCAGCCAGGTTATTCCTGATACGGAGCTGGCATTGTTCCATACCCGGTCCGATGCGATCGCTTTTCCTATACTCAGCCTTTTTCGGTTTAACGAGCCGCTTCCGTTTGGAGACAGCAGCAGTGCTCCAGTGAAACAAATTTTATTGATGCTTGGCCCTGCCGAGCTTCGCCGTACCGCTCTGGAGATTTTGAGCGAAGTGAGCGCGATGCTGCTGATGACGGAGCTGACAGAGCTGCTCAAGCACGGCAGCGCAACGGAAATTCAAGCTTTTCTATCCTTTCACCTAGAGAAAGAAATCAAATTCAAACTGGATTGGAGAAATGAGCCATGACTATTTTATCCACAGACAAAGTGAAATTGAACGTACAAGTTAGCGACAAATATGAAGCGATCCGCCTTGCGGGACAACTGCTCGTTGAAGCAGGCCATGTTCCAGCCTCCTACGTTGACAAAATGATTGAGCGCGAAGAGCTGCTCTCGACTTATATTGGCGGCGGACTTGCGATGCCTCACGGCACCAATGATTCCAAAAGCCTCATCCACTCGACGGGCATGTCGATACTAATCGTGCCGGGCGGAGTAGATTTTGGCGGCGACGAGCCAGCTAGACTCGTTATTGGGCTCGCTGCGGTCGGCGATGACCATCTGAACATTTTAACGAGCGTTGCGATGCTTGTATCCGAGGAAGACGATATGGAGCGGATTTTGACCGCCAGCTCTGAGGGCGAGCTCATCGCTATTTTTGAGCAAGGTATGGAAGAATGAGGGCCGTCCATTTTGGCGCAGGCAACATTGGGCGAGGCTTCATCGGCCTCCTGCTCTCGCAAGCAGGCTGCAGCGTCACATTCGTCGATGTGAACGCCTCACTCGTCGCGCTGCTGCAGGAAAAACAGCAATATACCGTTAAGCTGGCCAGCGAGCAAGCTGAGTCGTTCACCGTCTCGGGCGTCAATGCGATTAACGGCAATGATACGGCGCTCGTTGCCGCGGCCATTGCCGAGGCTGACCTCGTCACGACAGCCGTCGGCGTGTCAGTCCTGAAGCATATTGCCGGAGCCATTGCTGAAGGCATCACGCTTCGATTGGCGAACAACCAAGCAGCTGCTGCTTCTCCCTTGCCTGTTATCGCCTGTGAAAATGCGATTGGCGGCAGTTCGCAGCTTAAGGAGCTTGTTTATTCCCATCTGGCTGCTGACGTCAAAGCACAGGCAGAGCAAACGATTGCTTTTCCAGACGCTGCCGTTGACCGCATCGTTCCACTTCAGCAGCATGACGATCCGCTGCAAGTGACAGTTGAGCCTTTTTATGAGTGGACGGTTGACCGCTCTGCGCTCCCGCAAGGAACGCCGGAAATTCCCGGCATCCATTATGTCGATCAGCTCCAGCCTTACATCGAACGCAAGCTGTTCACCGTTAATACCGGGCATTGCGTTGCCGCTTATCATGGTTATTTGCAAGGATACGCCACTATTCAGGAAGCGATGAAGGACGCCGCTGTCCGTAGGGAAGTCGAGGGTGCGCTCAAAGAAACGGGCGCAATGCTTGTTCGTACTTACAGCTTCTCGGAAAGCGAGCATCAAGCGTATATTGAGCAAATTTTAGAGCGTTTTATTAATCCTTATTTGACCGATGAAGTGGTGCGTGTCGGCCGTTCGCCGATTCGCAAGCTGTCGCCGGATGACCGTCTCGTAAGGCCCGCCCTGCTCGCCTTTGAGCTCGGACTGCCAACTGACCATTTGACAAAAGCGATGGCCGCTGCGCTGCGCTTCAACTATACAGAAGATTCCGAGGCTGCAGAAATTCAAGCAACTCTCTCAAGCTCCACACTCAGCGACGTTATTGCACGTTATACATCATTGCCAGCGGAACACCCGCTGCACGTGCAAATTGTGGAAGCCTACAGCAAGCTGTAATTATTTTTGAAACGAACGGCTCTTGGTTTAATTCAAGCAGGCAAGATACTGAGGAGCCATTGAGTCAAGGAAAGGAATGAGGTTGCATGACAACAGTATGGAAAGGTACGGGTGCATCGCCAGGGCTTGCGGCAGCTCCCGCCTACTTTATTCATCAAGACCTTTATACGCCGAAAAAGCTTAAAGCTGTAAATCCCACTGGGGAAATTCAGCGTTTTCGCAGCGCAGTAGCCCAAGCGCAGGAAGAGATTGAAGCGATTCGAGTTTCCACAGAGCAAAAGCTTGGCGCGGATAAAGCCGAAATTTTTGAAGGCCATCTGATGATATTGGAAGACCCTGATTTCATTGATGCTGCAGAGGAAAAAATGAGCGACGAAGGCATTAACGCTGAATATGCGCTTCATGAAGTATCGACTTCCTTCATTGAACTATTGCAAGCGATGGAGGATGAGCTGCTTCAAGGCCGCGCCGTCGATATTAAAGATGTGGCGGGCCGCATTATGAGCCATTTGCGCGGGGTGCCCCATCTCGATCTTGCGAATATGACTGAGGAATGTATTATTATTTCCGAGGATTTGACGCCTTCCGATACGGCCCAGCTCAATTTGGACGTCGTGCGCGGCTTCATTACCGAAATCGGCAGCCGCACTTCCCATTCCGCGATTATGGCGCGGACGCTGGAAATTCCGGCCATCGTTGGCGTCGGTTCCTCTCTTCGCTCATTGCCGGCCGATGCTTTTATCATAATGGATGCCGAAGCGGGCTCCATCATTATCAATCCGTCCGCTGACGAGCTCGCTGCCTTCCAGCAGCAAAAACAGCAATATGACAAGCATAAAGCTGAGCTCGCTAAGCTCAAGGATCAGCCAACCTTTTCCCGAGACGGCAAGCAGGTAGAGCTTGCGGCCAACATCGGGAAACTGGAAGATGTGCAGCGTGCGCTCGATAATGGCGCTGAAGGGATCGGCTTGTTCCGCACCGAATTTCTTTATATGGGACGCAGCTCGCTTCCAACCGAAGATGAGCAATATACCAGCTACAAATACGTACTTGAAAAAATGAACGGCAAGCCCGTCGTCATCCGCACGCTCGACATTGGCGGCGACAAAGAGCTGCCTTACATGGATTTGCCGAAGGAAAGCAATCCGTTCCTTGGGCAGCGCGCGCTCCGGCTCTGCCTTGACCGCCAGGATATTTTCCGCACGCAGCTGCGCGCTCTGCTTCGTGCCAGCAGCCATGGCAATCTTAAAATTATGTTTCCAATGATTGCGGTCATCGAGGAGCTGCTTGAAGCAAAAAAACTGCTCGCCGAAGAACAGGCAAAGCTTGCTGCCGAAGGCATCGCTGTCGCAGACCACATAGAAGTCGGCATGATGGTTGAAATTCCGTCCGCTGCTGTGTCCGCTGATCTGTTCGCGCCAGAGGTTGATTTTTTCAGCATCGGGACGAACGATTTGATTCAATATACGATGGCGGCGGACCGGATGAATGAGACGGTATCTTATTTGTATCAGCCATGGCATCCTTCGATTTTGCGCCTCATCAGCATGGTGATCAAAGCCGCGAAGCAGGAAGGCAAATGGGTGGGCATGTGTGGGGAAATGGCTGGCGATACGACGGCCATTCCGCTGCTGCTTGGGCTTGGGCTGGATGAATTCAGCATGAGCGCTGGCGCGATTTTGCAGGCTAGACAGCTCGTTGGCGAGCTGGACCAGCCCGAATGGGCCGCCTACGCGGAGCAGGCGCTTCGCATTCGCAGCTATGAGCAAGTAACCGCCTTTGTAGAGCAAAAACGGCAATAAGGATTAGCCTCCAAACCATACTTGAAATAAAATACATCCGAAACGGAGTGATCTCCTCATGATCAGTCAAACCTTTACGATTCTTAACCCAACAGGTTTTCACGTTCGCCCGGCTAAAACGTTCGTTCAAGCCGCCAGCGCCTTTCCCTGCAAAATTTCCGTCCTGAATAAGGGCAAAAAAGTGAACGGCAAAAGCTCGCTCAGCATGCTGACGCTCGGCATTGCCGTGAACGAGGAAGTGACGCTGGAAATCGACGGCGAGCAGGAAACCGAAGCGATGAAGGTGCTTGGCGATCTGCTGACACAAATTCACGAATAGGCGTAAATAGCATTCCCGCTTCTATGGAAAAAGAGAGGAAAGCCGTTTGCTTAAGCATAAACTTAAGCAAACGGCCTCCTCTCCTTTTTTTATTCAAGCAAGCTTGTCCCTCTCATTTGAAGGCAACCGGAATCATCACATAGAAGGTGCTGCCTTTGCCAACCTCAGGCCATACGCCAATTTTCCCATGATGGGCTTCCACCATTTGCTTGGCAATTGCGAGTCCCAGCCCATGACCGGATGTTCGCCGCGTTCGCACCTTGTCCGTCCGATAGAAACGGTCAAATATGCGCGCAGCGTCTGCCGCTTTAATACCCGGTCCTTTATCCTGCACCGTCAGCCTCAGCAAGCCCCGACGCTCCGAGGCCGATGCGCTTAGCTGGATAATAATGCGCTCCCCCTCCGGCGAAAACTTAATCGCATTATCAAGTAAAATATACAGCACCTGCTTCATGCGCTCCGCGTCGCCACGCATCATCGCCCGATTTGGCGCTTCAAGCCCCAGACGTATGCTTCTGGCAGCGGCCAGCGTCTCCATCGATTGAACGGTCTTCTCGGCAATGGGGCGAAAATCAAACATGTTATGCTCCAGCTCAAGCTCGCTCGCATCCGAACGGGCCAGCAGCAGCAAATCACCAACGAGCCGCGTCATCCGCTTCACTTCATTCTTCATCGTCGCAAGCGTCTTAGAGACAAAATCATTATCATCCTCCGCAGCGTTTTCAGATCGGGCTGTAACTGAAGCATTTTCACGCTCCATATGGACGGGGCCAGCTCTTTCAACCTTGCTGCCGGAGCTCTCCTGCTCCAGTTCGAGCGCGTTAATCGACATCAGCAGCACGCTCAGCGGCGTGCGCAGCTCATGCGACGCATCCGCTGTAAAGGTGCGCTGCCGATCATACGATTCGGCAATGGGCAGCATAGCAAGGTGCGACATGTATCGCCCAATTAGAAAAGCGACAATCGTAAATGATGCTGCGACGCCTATGAGAATGCAAAGCAGCCATTGAAACAGCGAATGCTGCTGGGAAATATTTTTCGCCACATAAAAAATGCTGGAGCTGCCCTGCCCCGTCAGAACAGGCTTGCCCGCAATCATTAATGAAAGCTTGCCTTCTAGCGGCTTTCCCCCTGGCATGCCGCCCGCAGAAGTGGCATCGGTCGTAATCGTCTCGTAGCTGACCTCGTTATTGCCAGGCTTCCAGTCCTTCACCAGCTCCAGCAGCTCTGGCCTCAAAACAGGAAATACTTCTTTCCCCGCAATAAGCGCGCCATCTGCTCCAATCAAATAATAAAAAAACTGGTCATTGCCAAATCCAAGCAAGTTGCGGTCATTCAAGTCAATTTCTTCCGCTTGCCGATTGTCCTTCATCTGCTTCTCAATAACGTTCGTCGACTGATCGAGAAACGACAGCAGATCCTTCTTCTGCTCATTGTAAATAACAAGCGAGAGCAGCCAATATACAACGACGACAAACACGGCGAGAAACAGCGACAGCAAGCCGACATAAAGCAGCGTCAGCCGCGCCTGCGTTTGCGCGAACATATCTTTATTTTTGAACAACCGATTAATCATCAAATTTGTACCCGACGCTGCGAATGCTCTGGATTTTGTCGGCGTTGCCAAACGGCTCCAGCTTTTTGCGCAGCAGCTTGATCGTCGCATCGACCGTCTTCATCGCAACATCCGTTTCGAAGCCCCATATCCGCTCCAAAATCAATTCGCGCGGCAAAACGCTCCCCTTGTTGCGAAGCAGCAGATCGAGCAGCTGGAACTCGCGCGGGCTAAGCGCCGCCTCCTGCTCTCCCTGCTTCATTGCTTGTGTGCTGCGGTTGAGTGTCATATCGCTAATTTGAACGACTTCCTCTACTAGCGGTGCAAAATTCCGGCGTCCCAGCGCCCTCAAACGAGCAAGCAGCTCGAACAGCTCAAACGGCTTAACCAAATAATCATCGGCCCCTGAATCGAGGCCTTCTATTCGATCGTGAAGCGAATCGCGTGCCGTCAGCATGAGAATGGCTCCACTGTAGCCCTGCTCCCGCAGCTTGCTGCATACCTCTACACCTGTCATGCCCGGCATCATCCAGTCGAGTACGACAACCTCATAATGGGCAGCGAGACAATAATCATACACATCCTCGCCATCCTGTACCCAGTCCACCTGATGATAGCCGATCAAGCATCTGCACAATTAATCTCCCTAGCCGCTCATCATCTTCAGCTAACAAAATATGGCCTTGCAGCATACTATTCCTCCTCGTATCGCCTTGCCCGTATGTTGTGCTTTTTCCAGTGTCTTCACACCGTTCCAGTTCATACGTCTTCTACGTTTGACAGGGTTAGCAACCAGTTTACACTTTGAAAATGTACAAGCTATGAACGCGGCCGATGTAAAAAATGAAAGCAGATGTCCAACTAACGCTCAAATCAAAAAAAGCCGGAACGCTCTGTACGCGGCCTCCGTTTTACAGAAGCCTGCGCCAGAAAGTTCCGGCTTTCAGCATACGATTTTTGAACCCTCTCCACATTCTTATTTAAGCTCAGACGATAAATCCGATCCCGCTCATGCGCTGCTCCAGCATTTTGCGCAAAACAGAGCCAATATGAGCCCCCGCTTCCACGGGCGGCGTACCTCTTGCATGAATATTGGAAATAACCGTTCGCTCCGAATCCTTCCTTCCCGGATAGGGGCGATAGCACATATAAGCGCTCATTGAAGTAGCTGCCGCAAGGCCAGGGCGTTCTCCAATGAGAAGGACAAGCGACTCAGGCTCCAAAATCCGCCCGATATCGTCCATACAGCCAACCCGCGCCCCTCTGACGTAGAAGGGTGTTCCCGCCGTTAGCCCGTTTGCTTCCAATGAATCCATTAAAGCAGGCAGAATATCAGGCAGATTGGCATCGACCGCCTTGGCGCTCAGCCCATCCGCCACAACGACCTGCACTTGAGGACGCTTCAAGCAGCGCTCCGCTATTGCCGCACTCCCCTCTTCGGACAGCAGCCTGCCTTTATCAGGACGCTTCAAATATAATTCTTTGTCATGAAACTGGGTATCAACCGAAAACAATTCGAATTCCGCAAGCAATGCCGGAGATACTTCCCCGTATACCGCATCCACCGCATGGGCATGATCCAGCCTCAGCTTCAGTACTTCCTGCGTAAGCGCACGGGTACCTGAGCGGCCAACTCCAATTCGGGCGGGCGAGTGGGCCGCGAGGCTTTCAAAGATTTCGGCCTGCCTTTGTCGATCCATTAGATGACCTCCTCTCTCAATAGACAAACCGGATGGCATCTCCCGCCTCAGCAGTGAGCCTGCCGCCCCGCATGACGCCAACGCTTTCCAGCCATGCTTCAAACGCAGGAGCCGGCTTCATCCGCAGCGTCTCGCGCACGGTGGCAATATCATGATAGCTTAACGACTGGTAATTCAGCATGCAGTCATCCGCTAACGGAACGCCAATAACGAAGCTGACTCCAGCAGATGCGAGCAAAATGCTCAAGTTATCCATATCATTCTGATCAGCCTGCATATGGTTCGTATAGCAAATGTCGCAGCCCATTGGCAGCCCGTGAAGCTTCGCCATAAAATGATCCTCAAGCCCCGCACGGATGACCTGCTTGCTGTCATACAAATATTCAGGACCGATAAAGCCGACAACCGTGTTGACGATAAACGGGTTAAACCGTTTTGCAAGGCCATAGCATCTGGCTTCCAGCGTAAGCTGATCGATGCCGAAATGCGATTCCGAAGACAGCTCGGAGCCTTGCCCCGTCTCAAAATACCAGCGGTTCGGCCCCTCCGCTGTACCCCGTGCGCGAATTAAAGCATCCGCTTCCTCAAGCAGCGCCAGATCAATGCCGAAGCCGCGATTGCCCTCCTCGGTTCCGGCGAGGCTCTGGAAAAGCATATCTGCAGGAGCCCCTTCCTCCACTGCACGCATTTGCGCCGTGATATGGGCAAGCACGCAGTTTTGGGTTGGAATCGCCCAGCGGTCTATGACCTCCTTCGTCGCATAGAGCAGCGACTTCATATTTTCAACCGCATCCGTCGCCGGGTTGATGCCAATGACCGCATCACCGATGCCGTAGCTGAGCGCCTCGAACAGCGAAGCCTTCATGCCGCCTACATGGTCGGACGGGTGATTCGGCTGGGCGCGGGAAGCAAGCGTCCCCTTATAGCCGATTGTCGTCCGGCAGGTTGTCAATATTTCCATCCGCGAAGCCGCCTGAATTAAATCCAGATTGGACATCAGCTTGCATACCGCCGCTATCATTTCACTCGTCAAGCCCGAGCCGACCCGCAGCAGCTCGCTGCCTGTCGTATCGGAGCGAAGCAAATACTCCCGCAGCTCGCCGACCGAATAGTTGGCGAACGCCTGATAGACGTCCTCGGCAAGATCCTCCTCGATCAGCCGCGAAACCTCGTCCTTATCGGGGCATAGCAGCGGATTTTCCCGAATATCTGCGAGGCGCAGCTCCGAGAGCACATATTTGGCGGCAACCCGCTCCGCCGCATCGGCAGCAGCAATGCCTGCCAGCCGGTCTCCCGATTTCTCTTCGTTTGCTTTGGCCAACACCTCTTTCAAATGATGGAAGGAGTAAGTCCGGCCTTTGAGTGTAACGGATAACTTCATGCCTGTTCCTCCCCGCTCTCCCGCCGGTGAAACACCAGCGTTTTCATGATTACCGGAACCATGTCCTCCTTTATTGGAAGGCCAACGTCAACATAATCGCCGTCAACGGCGTTTATCTGATCGACGCATACGAGCCGCCGCTTGCCACGCAGCCGCTTCGCAAGCGCATGTCCGAGCGCCTTGGCCATATCATTTTGGCAAATGACCAGCAGTACTGAGGACTCAGGAGCAGCAGCCGTATATTCGGCGTATAACGCTGCTGCCAGCTTTTGCAGGCGAATATACGAGCAAACTCCGCCGCCTTGCAGAGCTAAAGCAAAGGGCGGATCGGACATTCCGCTGCCATACAAGCCAGCTGCCAGCTGCACACTGGCCCGCACCGCTTGCTGCATCTCGTCATCGGCTGGCGGCAAGCGACAGATGCCAACCGGAATGTTGCGCAGCGGCAGCGCCTCCAAATCATAATACAACGTCGCTCCGCTCACCTCCGTCATATGCGTTCCTGCGCCAATAACCGTCGCACGGGCCGACTCTTCCGCTTGCCTGACCGGAACCCCATGCCGACTTGCCAATTGCGCCAGCTGCGCTCCTAGCTCCGGCCCGATATCGCCATATTTGGCTATTTCCTCCATTGTAAGGGAATCTGACATATCCATCAATGCGCCCACTCCGCCGGAAATAAAAATTTCGCCTGGCATCGGGAGTTCACCGGTAGGCGGCGCGACAAGCAGCACATCCGTTTCCCATCCACAGCGAACCGCATGTCCGCCTGATATGATGCACGAATACAAATGCTCTGCCATTCGCTTGCACAATAGACGCAAAGCTGCGAGCGGAAGCAGACTGCCTATCGCGGGCAGCTCGCTTTCATAGCCCTGTTGCTTTGCCCAGAGCTGCCAATGGGCTGATACATATAAGACTTTCCCCTCAGGTGTTAAACGAATAAGACGGCCGCCAATATGCAGCGTCACCGTCCCTATCATAGCGCCATCGCGGAAATAGGCCGCATTTGCCGTCCCGCCGCCGACATCCACGTTGACGATTACGCCTGGCTGCCGCGCTGAGCGGGCAGCCGCTCCAGAACCTCGCCCAGCAAGCAAGGATTCCAGATCAGCACCTGCTGTTGCGACGACAAATTGTCCAGCATGCCCGGCCATCGCATGTACAATTTTCTCAGAATTGTCCTTCGTCGCCGTCTCGCCCGTGATGATAACGGCTCCGGTCTGCACATCCTGCGGCTTAATGCCGGCCTGTTGATATTCTCGCTCCAATAGACACGATAAAGCTTGCAGATCAATTTCGGATTCGCCTAGCAGCGGAGTTGAAAAAACCGGGCTTATATAAGCCAGCCTTCGCTCGGTGATTTCATAGCGCGGCAGTGAAAAGCCTCCGGAGGTCTCTACAACCTTAAGCTTCGAAACAATCCACTTGGTTGTGCTTGTGCCCAGATCGATGCCTACACTCGTCAGCCATTTCTCCCGCGCCATGCTGCTCATGCCATTTTCCAGCCAATTTCCGGCGGTATTCGGCGGGCGCATCCCGTGGATATAGCAGCTTCAATAACGGAAATCCGCACTTTAGCAACGACCTGCTCATTAAAGATGCTCGGAATAATATATTGCTCATTGAGCTCCTCGTCCGAAACGACGGCAGCAATGGCCCGCGCCGCTGCCAGCTTCATTGCCTCATTAATATGGCGCGCGCGGCAGTCCAGCGCCCCCCGGAAAATGCCGGGAAACACAAGCACATTGTTAATCTGGTTCGGCAGGTCGCTGCGACCCGTTGCAAAAATGCGAACATGGGGCAATGCTTCTTCCGGCTCGATTTCCGGCGCGGGATTCGCCATTGCAAACACAATGCTGTCCTTCGCCATCGTCTGAATATCCTGGCTATTCAGCAGGCCGCCCCGCGATACGCCGATGAACACATCCGCTCCAACTAGCAGTTCCTTCAAGCTTCCGGGAGTTCGTTCAACCTGAGGCTGCATCGCAAGCCACTGCCACATCGGATTGTCATAGGCACCGCCGAAGACGATAGCGCCGTCCCGATCAATCGGGACGAGACGGCTCGCTCCTGCGGCAAGCAGCATTTTACAAATCGATACGCCTGCCGCTCCAATCCCATTCACCACAATTCGTACATCCGCAAGCTGCTTCCCCGTTACCTTGAGCGCATTCAGCAGGCCAGCCATCGCAACGATTGCCGTACCATGCTGGTCGTCGTGAAATACTGGAATATCCAGCTCCTCCACTAGCCTGCGCTCAATTTCAAAGCAGCGGGGCGAAGAAATATCTTCAAGATTTATGCCGCCAAAAATCGGGCTGACCGCTTTAATTGTGCGGATCAGTTCCTCCGTGTCCTGCGTATCCAGGCAAAGCGGGAACGCATCTACATCCGCAAGCTGCTTGAACAGCATCGCTTTGCCTTCCATAACGGGAGCAGCAGCATAAGGTCCAATGTCGCCAAGCCCCAGCACCGCCGTTCCGTCGGTAATAACCGCAATCGTATTGCGCTTGATTGTCAGCGAATACGCCTTATCCGGGTTTTCATGAATGGCCTTCGACACTTTAGCCACTCCGGGCGTATACACCTTGGAAAGATCATCCCGATTTTTGACCATTAGCTTCGGGCTCGTGGCAATTTTCCCGCCCAAATGCGCGAGAAATACCGGGTCAGATACATGGATTAGCTTCGTCCCTTGCAGCTCATCCAGCCGCCTTAACAATGGGCTTTCATCCGAATCATTAATATGGACTGTAATGTCGCGTACCGACATGTCCTTGCCAGAGCGAATGACATCAATTGATGTCATATCGCCGCCAGCATGGCTGACCTGAGAGGCAATCTCGCCGAACTGAACCAGCCGATGATCCATCTCCAACCTTATAATCAAACTGCTAATCGTCATGTATGCTTCCTCCGCCATTTTGGCATCCGGTTCTATTTTTGCTTCCATACATCTGGAGGACCGGCAGATACGCCGCCATCCAGTACAAATTCCGCTCCTGTCGCATATGAAGATTCATCGGAGGCAAGATACAGGGCCAGCCGTGCTACGTCGAGCGTACTGCCTACTTTGCCAAGGGGAACAAGCGCCCCTTGATCCTCCACCTTCTTGCTTGCAAGCTCTGCCGCATAATCGATCATTTGCGTATGAATATAGCCAGGATGAATGGAGTTGACCCGAATATTCGCTGAAGCAAACTCAAGCGCCGCATCCTTCGACATAATCCGGACAGCCCCTTTGGTCGCGCCATACAGCGTGAGCCCTGAGGCCCCAAACAGGCCCGCATTGGATGATGCATTAATAATCGAGCCGCCTTTGCCACCGGCCAGCATCAGGGGAATAATATGCTTCATTCCAAGAAAAACTCCTGTTACATTAACGGACATCAGGCGCTCCCAATCCGCAAGCGTCGTCTCCAGCAGCGGCTTAATCAAAAACAGCCCCGCATTGTTGAATAAAATATCCGCTTTGCCGTAAATGTTCGCCGTCTGAGCAGCAACCTCCTCCCAGTCCGTCTCGCTGCGTACATCATGCTTAACGAATAAAGCTTGTCCGCCCAGCTCTATGATTTCCTTGACAGTCCTCAGACCGCTATCCTCGTCAATATCCGTTACAACGGCGCTGGCCCCCTCGCCTGCAAACAGCAAGCTGGTCGCTCTACCAATTCCCGTTCCACCGCCAGTGATGACGGCCGTTTTTCCTTTTAGGCGCATTCAAACGTCTCCCTTCCGGACTATACGTTCCAAACGATGGACATGCCTGCTCAAGTCTGCGTCTTCGTGCGGGCGTAATAATCGAACATAACCGCGCCGATAATAATGCAGCCTTTGAATACAGACTGCCAGTACGGGCTTAGCGACAAACTGTCAAAGACGTTGGACAGCACCGCCAAAATACAGCCTCCCACAATCGTTCTCCAGATCGCTCCTTCGCCCCCGCTTAGCGAGGTTCCGCCAATGACGACTGCCGCAATTACGTCCAGTGCAATCGTCTCGCCGATATTCGCCTGACCTTGGCCGAGCCGTGAAGCAATGAGAATGCCAGATACAGCTGCGCACAATCCGCTTAAGCCGTAAGTGCTGGAAATAAGCCAGTTCACGCGAAGGCCGGACAAGCGGCTCGCTTCCTTATTGCCACCAAGCGCATACAGCGAACGGCCATAGGTTGTAAAAGCAAGCACGATCGCACCAACGACGTAAACGAGGAATAGCAGGAACACCGCGATGGGAATCGCGCCAAGCTCGCCGGAGCCCATCCATTGAAACGATTCTTTTTGGACAAAGAAAGGCTGGGCATTAGAATAAATAAGGGCAATTCCCGTAAACACAGAGCCTGTCCCCAGCGTAGCTACAAATGGTGGAACCCTGAGCCTCGTCACGAGCACACCATTAATGAGTCCTGCAGCCAAGCCGACAACGAGTGTAATGGCAAAAGCAACCGGAAGCGGCATGCTGTCCGCATAGCTCGCAATTAAAGTGGCGCACAGCGCATAAATGCCGCCCACCGACATATCGAGTCCGCCTGTAATCATTACAAAGGTCATCCCAATGCTCATAATGCCGACAATCGCGAGCTGGCTAAAAATATTGACTAAGTTCGCCGGGCGCAAAAAACCCGGATACAGGATGGCAGACAAACCAACCACAACGATAAAAGCAACGACCACTCCGTAGCGCAGCATGAGGCTATTCATATTTTTGAACAATCCCTGTCGCTCCATATTCCTATTAAGCTGATTTTCCAGCGTGCTCATACGATAACCCCCTTTTTCTAAAATGTAGCTTGTAAAATATGATCGACGCTAATTTCCGAGCGCTGGCTCAGCTCCTTCACCAGCCGTCCTTTGGACAGCACCAGCACGCGGTTGCTTACGGCAATGACCTCCTCCAGCTCCGAGGAAATAATGACAATCGCCATGCCTTCGTTTGCAAGCTGGCGTAATATTTTCAGCACCTCGACCTTGACGCCAATATCAATGCCACGGGTGGGCTCATCGACAATGAGCACCTTCGGGCGCAAATTGCATACTTTCGCCAGCAGCACCTTCTGCTGATTGCCTCCGGAGAGATTGCGGCAAAGCGTTTGAATCGGACGGGTAAGGCCAAATCTTTTGCTAAGTCCATCAGCGATATGGCCGGCCTTCGCCTTGCGGTAAAAGCCCAGCTTCTTGACCTGCCCAAAGTTAACCATGTTGATATTGTCCTCGCAGGACATTCCGAGCACCAGCCCCTGATGCTTGCGATCCTCCGGCGCCAAGGCAATGCCCAGGCTCATCGGATAGCCTGGCTCACGCGGCCATTTGACCTGCTTTCCTTCAATCCACAGAGTGCCGGTCGATTTGGGCTCAAGTCCGGCCAGCGCCCGCACGAGCGTCGTCCTCCCCGAGCCTACCAGCCCGCCGATGCCGACGATTTCGCCGGCATGGAGCGTAATCGCAATATCCTCGATTGCGCCCGGCACACTCACCCCGGTTGCCCGAAGCAGCTCCGGGCCGGGAGGGGTATCCTCATGCTGGGTTTCCTGCGTCACTCTGACAATTTCCTCCGCCACCTCTGCACCTAGCATGGAAGACACCAGCTTGTCCTTCGTCCAATAGGCACGCGGCTGGCTCACAATCTTCTCCCCATTGCGCAATATCGTCACGCTATCGCTGAGCTCAAGCACTTCATCGAGATGATGGCTCACATAAATGATCGTAATACCGCCCGCTTGCAGCGTCTTGATCGTTTTCAGCAGCGACTTGCGCTCAGGGGGAGCGAGCGAAGCCGTCGGTTCATCCAAGATCAGAATGCTTGCATTCAGCTGGAGGCCTCGCATAATTTCCAGCATTTGCTGATCGGCAATCGACATATTCCCCGCCCGCTGGAGCGGCGAAATATTCACACCCATTATTGCGCAAAGCTCCATATAGCGCTTTGTCATCCGCTTGCGGGAAATAAAGCCGTTGACCGACAAGAGCTGCCCTAGAAAAACATTTTCCAGCGCACTGAGATTGGGGGCAATCGTCAGCTCCTGATAAATCGTCGCAACACCGAACTTGCGCGAGGACCTTGGGTCGCCGTAATGCAGCTCGCTGCCAAATATGCGGACGCTCCCCTCGCTCGGAGCTGTCCGGCCGGACAAAATGCCAAGCAGCGTCGATTTTCCCGCTCCATTTTGTCCAACCAGCGAATGAATTTCTCCGCGCTGAATGTCGATATTCACCCCGTTCAGGGCGCGAAAGCCTCCATAGGACTTAATAAGCTCCGATATTTCAATCGCCATTTCCTTCTTTACCGGCACCGCTTCAGCCACAGCTCCTCCACTCATTCGCAACCTCTCCTCCGCTTAATATTCTGGCAATCCTTTAGCTGTAAAATCAGCCATGTTGTCCTTATAGACGAACGGTGTGCCAGGGAGAATCGGATCTTTGGTCAGATCGATATATTTCTCTACTTCTTTACCGTTGAACGAATCGTAGAGCGCCTGGATCGCATGCTGAACCTCCTCGACCGGAAGCATGACAACCGTCGATTTGATTTTGCCGGAGCTTACCGAATCAAAGGCCCATTTGTCGCCGCCGAAATCATAGACCGCTACATCATCGCGTTTGGCCGCATCAATCGCTTTAACGACGCCGACGGTCATGCCCGAATAGTTGGAGAAAATAACGTCGAGGTTTTTATTGGCCTGCAAAATATTTTGTGCCACTTGGAACGCCTCGTTCGCCGTATAAGTCGTCGCATGCATGCCAATCAGCTTCCACTCCGGGTGATTTGGCAGCTCGCTGTCAAAGGCTGCCTTCATGCTCAAGTACGGACCGCCAGTTGCCGGGCCGCCAATGACGGCGATTGTGCCGCCTTCCGGCTTGTCGCTGAAAATTTTATTCACGATTTCTTTATAAACGTTGACTTCCTGACCGCCCACATAAGTCAGCGTTCCTTCCTGCCAATCCGGCGATCCGCACAGCGTAGCATTAATGATGGCTACCGCTACACCTTTGGCCGGCACATCCTTGGACAACACCTTGCAGAGCTGGTTGCCATCGACCGGTTCAACGACGAACCCTTTATATTTCCCGGTTGTCACCGCATTTTGAATTTGATTGAGCTGCGTCAACGGATCAAAGCGTCCGTCGAACGTATCGATTTCGAATCCGAGCTCCTTCGCTTTGGATTCTGCTGCTTCCAACCCTTTTTGAAGATATGCATTTGAGGCTCCGGCGGAAAAATATGCAATTTTCCCAGCTCCGCCCGCTGCGTCTGACGAGCCAGACGGCTCGGGTGAATCGGTGCCTGCACTGGAGCTATTTCCGCTGCAAGCGGAGGCTGCAAAAACAAGAACAAGAAGGGCGATTCCTGCTATCATGTGCGCGGATAAACGTTTCATATAAAATCCTCTCCCTTTTCTCATAAGTTAGTTGGAACGTTCCTGTGCATATGGAGCATGATTTGCGTACATTCCGCTTTTGCGAATGCGGTCATTGAAAGTCGTCGCCGCGCCAGTCTTGCGATTTTCATAAAGCAAATCCAGATTGACGGCTCCAGTTATGACGGTTTGTACGTTCGTTTCCGCTTCAACAGCTATGCCGTTGGCCGTCCACGGCGTGTCGCATGGCGTCAATATTGCGGAGCGGCCATAACCGCTGTCAATCGGCTTGCCGATCTCACAAATCGTCGGGCAATGCACGACATAAATCTGATTTTCAATGCTGCGGGACTGCGCGCAATGACGAACCCGCCAAAAACCGAACTCCGTGTACGTATAGGATGGACAAAATACAATATCCGCTCCCTGCCTGCTCAAAATATGGGAGACCTCGGGAATTTCAGCCTCATAGCAAATCGCAATACCAATGCGGGCCGGACCAATGTCAAAGACGTTCAGCTCCTCGCCTTCCCTCGTCTTCCAATTGCCCTCTGCGGGAAAAATATGCGATTTCTTATGCTCCGCTATGTCGCCATTCGGCTGAAAGATCGTGCTTACATTAAAATAATCCTCGCCCCGCTTCTCCAAATGTGAACCGGCGACAATAATTTGCCCCCGCTGCGCTGCAAGGTCTGCGAACAGTTTCTTGAAAGGAACGGTAAATTGGTCCAGCCTCATCATCGCTGACGGTCCCGCTGTCTCCCAATCAGGGAATGAGGTCAGCAGGCCAACGGTGAACAGCTCAGGGAACAGCACATAATCCGAATCCAGCGGCACTTCCTCCATCAGCCCTCGAACCTGCCGTTCAAAGTCTTCAAAGCCGGATACACGCTCGGCGCGGAACTGTACAGCAGAAATACGAATGTTTGTCATAGTTGCCTCCTATTTAACCAGTGTAGGCTTTCTCTTATGAGTTGCTTGCATCTGCCTCGTTATCGGTATAGGCATCATAAATTTCACCTAGCGTTGCGAACCAGGCTCCGCGCGATTCCATATGCTGAATCAGCTTCTCCAGCATTTGAATGTTATGCGCCCGGCCAATCGTCTGCGGATGTGTCGTCAGCACATAACATGCGCCCTCTTCATGGTCACAAGCATAGTCAAATATATCTCTCCAACGCTCGAATACCTCATGCGTAGAGCGCATGCCTTCCGCTCCGCCAATGACATATTCTTGGGTTGGAAAATCATCCAAATACCATGAAACCGGAATTTCCACGATTCGGCTAGGCGGGCCAAATACATTCGCCTTGTCCATATTAATCTCTACGACTTCCCTTGGGCGGTAGGGATGCAGATCATTGCCCATCAGACTGCTGTCATAGCTGAATCCGTGCTTCTCCAGCAGCTTCAAGGTATTGGGGCTGTAATCCCATGCAGGCGAGCGGTAGCCGCGCGGCTTGACCCCCAGCCTATCCAGCGCCGCAAAGCCGCGGAGCAAAATTTCTTCCTCTTCTTCATAGCTCATATGGGTTGGATTTTCATGCGCATAACCGTGATGGCAGATTTCATGTCCGGCGGCTACGATTTCACGACATACCTCCATATGCGTGTCGATCGTATGGCCCGGAATGCACCAGGTTGTCGTGATGCCGTATTTGCGGAACAAATGAAGCAAGCGCGGTGCGCCCACCTCTGCGCAAAATTCGCCGCGTGACAGATAGGCAGGCGAGAAGCGGTCGAATGTCCCCATCCATACGGATGCTGCATCAAAATCGACACCGATGTTGACGGCGACCTTTTTTCCTGTAGGAAGTTTCACCTTACCAGATCGTTGCATTTTTAACCCTCCTGTTAACTTTTCTCACATGATTTTGTCATTCGTCTGATTTAGGGCTTAGAGCCAGTTGCATTTGCCCCGGCCGCTTGAATTCATTATAAGATCGCTTACAAAACAAAAAAACTCTAACAATTTGCGGAAAGGTGTACTTTTTTACGGTATCAGGTTAATATTTCCTACACATTCATGCATTTATTTTTTAAATAACACTTGTCAAGCTCTTTACTATTCATGATATATTAATTAACAAGCGTTATAAAAGTCTATCGTCTATACCATGATCAGAAATTAAAGGAGGGTCCCGGTGGCGAGAGTGCCTTTGAGTGTAAAATATAAAATGATGCTTGTTCATACCATCGTCATTATGATTCCGATAATTGCTGTCCAGTGGTTGGCTTTTCAGGCGCTGAGCAGCAAGCTCTACGATAATGTTGTAGAGAGTAATCTCAATATTTTAGATGAAGCAAGCAACAGCCTGATCTTTCTTAATCTAAATGCACTGCAGCTGGAGGATAAAGGAAACGATCAGGTCCAGCAATTTATTTTATATGGCCTTGCCAATACCGCCATGGGAAAAGACAGCGACGTCATTATTAGCAACCATAGCGGGCAAACGTTATTTTCCACGAATAAGCATCTCGCTTCCAAGCATCTGCATGAACAAATTTTCACATCCAAGGAGGGCAAAGGCTCATTTACCGTCGATTATCTGCATGTCAAACGGGTCGTCTTCTATTCGTATAATGCTTTCGCAGACTGGTACATTATTGTGTACACGCCGGAATCATCCATTATGGAAAAGCTGTCGTACATTCATCATTTAATGGGTATTCTGATGCTTTCGAGCGGAATTATGTGCGTCGTGCTCATTATTATTCTATCGATCTACTATTCGGGACCGATTATTTTGTTAAATCGGAAAATGCGGCAATACGCCACCGGAAAAATCGAAATGATGCGCCCAAGTCGGCGCCAAGACGAGGTTGAGGAATTGGAGGGCTACTTCGAGGACATCGTTATTCGGCTGAAGGAAAGCGTAAATCGGGAATATGAGATGAAAATGAAATCCGATAAAGCGAAGCTGCTGGCGCTGCAAGCACAAATTAATCCGCATTTTCTCCATAATGCACTGGAAACGATCAATTCCATTGCCCTGATCCACCGTGTGCCGCTCATTTCAGAGCTTGCTCGCTCCCTGTCCCAGATGTTCCGCTACAATATTGTCAATGAAGAGAAGCTTGTGACAATCGATGATGAGCTTCATCATATTGAGCATTATTTGAAGGTTCAATTAATCCGCTTCGATCAAGCGATTCAAACGAAAATCGATATTGATCCCAACGTCCGAAAGAGCCGCACGATCAAATTCGTCCTGCAGCCTATTATTGAAAATAGCATTGTGCACGGCTTTCGAAATATAGACAAGGAAGGCTTTATTAACATTACCGGGTACTGCGAACGAAGCCGGGTTATTCTCACCATCCGCGACTCCGGCGAAGGCATGAGCGAGGAAGAAGTCCAGCAAATGAACGATAAGCTTGGCAATTTGGACATGTCGCTTAGCCTGGAGCAGGATTCGCAGGAATCGGCTGGGCATAATCGCGCTTATGAATACGGAATCGGCATATACAACGTCAATAACCGCATCAAGCTTGCTTTTGGCGAGCAATACGGCCTCACTTACCGCGCTATGGAGGAAGGACTGCTGGTCATCATTACATTGCCTTATCAACCGGAGGGATAATCATGTACAAGACTATCATTGTGGAAGATGAGCCATGGATTCGCAAAGGAATTGAAGAGGTTATCCCTTGGAATGAGCTGCCCCTGCTGCATGCTGGCAGCTTCCGCGATGGCCTGGAGGCGCTGGAATGGCTGGCTTGCAAT
Source organism: Paenibacillus sp. JT22N15 (assembly GCF_059383755.1). Taxonomy (NCBI): domain Bacteria; kingdom Bacillati; phylum Bacillota; class Bacilli; order Caryophanales; family Paenibacillaceae; genus Paenibacillus; species Paenibacillus sp. JT22N15. The sequence continues at coordinate 321,180 of NZ_JBXENV010000001.1, forward strand.
GAAGCCGATATCGTCATTACCGATATTCGAATGCCCAAGGTGGACGGCATTGAAATGCTGGGCCGGATTGCGGCCACAAACGGCAAGCAGCCAAAATGCATCATTTTATCTGGATACGATGATTTTAGTTATGCTAAAAAAGCGATTGCTTACGGGGTTAAAGAATATTTGCTGAAGCCGATTAACCCCCAGGAAATAGCGCGCGCCATGGAGAAGCTGACCGCTGAACTAGACAAGGAAAGCAGCACGCGCAATATAGAGCTGAAAAATCGTGTTTGCGAAATTATTCTTGACGACACGACACTGGCTGCCTGCGAGGAGTTGCCTTATTCAAGCCTTTGTCTGCTGCTTGCGAATGAGCCGCTTCCGCAGCAAAGCGAGCTTCCGTTAGGGATTACCCTCATCGCCATTCCGCTTGGCTCGCATACGGTGTATTGCGCGGCTTCTGACGAGAAGGACAAGCTTGCCGAATGGCTGAAGCTCCTCCCTCCGTTTGAAGCTAATGCAGCAAGGGTATCCAGTGCTATTTTTAATGGGGATGCCCAGTCTTTGCAGCAAGCCTACCGAGAAGCCGAAAAACAACTGCATATGCTGCGTTGCTCGACTACCGCAAGTCAGGTGGGCTTGACGCCACAGGATGAGAACAGCTTTGCACTTTCGGTTCAGAAGGAAGGCAAGCAAGCGGTGTTAAAGCTGCTTGAGGAATATGAGCAGCGGTTCCACACCTTTGAGGAACGGTGGATTGTGTATTTGCAGCTCTGGATTTCTATCAGCAAACATGCAACGAGTCCTTCCTGCCTGGAAGGACTGCAATCGTTGAACGAGCTTAAACGCACGAACACGCTTGTGTCGCTGGCCGCTTGGCGTTCGCAGCAGCTTGAGCCCCTTATTGACAAGCTGGCAGATGGCGTGCTGGCGACGAATGGCTCCAGCTCCCATACCGCACTTAGCATTAAACGATATGTGGAACAAAACTATCGCAACTCTTCCCTGTCGCTGCTGGAGGCAGCCGAGCGCTTTCAGCTGTCCTTCTCCTATTTGAGCAGCTTATTCAAATCGCAATATGGCGTCAATTTCACTGTATTCGTTACAAACCTGAGGGTAGAGGAAGCTAAGCGAATGCTCTCCACCTCTAGGCAAACGGTCTATGAAATTGGCGAGCTGGTCGGCTTTAATGATGTGAAATATTTTGTTCGCGTCTTCAAGAAAGCGACGGGAATAACGCCCAGCTCCTATCGGGAATTAAATGGGAGCCTCTAATCGTCTTTTAACCACTAAAACGTACACCCAGCTTGAATATTTGGAATTTACCGCCGCCAGCGTTCCTCCTATCCTAGTTATATAAAGACAGTTGTATAACTTACCTGGAGGTGCATACGGCATGAAACGATTGCAAAATAAAGTAGCCCTTGTCACTGGAGCAGCCGGAGGAATTGGAGCCGCTATAGCCGCTGTCTTCGCAGCCGAAGGCGCCAAGGTTGTGCTGACAGACCTATCGGAAGCCGCGCTGAAAGAAACCGCTGAAGCTATTCGCGAAACGGGCGGCGATGTATACCCACTTGCTCAGGATGTCTCGTCGGAGCAACAATGGCAGCATGTGACCCTGCAGGCCGTCCATCGTTATGGAAAACTAAATATTTTGGTCAATAACGCAGGCATCGCTTCGCCCTTCAACGTGGAGGAGGAAACGGTGGAGCGTTGGGATAAGGTTCAGGCGGTCAACTCCCGCGGCGTGTTTCTAGGCATGAAATACGCCGTGCCTGAAATCCGCAAAGCCGGAGGCGGCTCGATCATTAATATTTCTTCGATTTTCGGCATCATTGGCGCAGGTGGAGAAGCTGCCTATCACGCCTCTAAGGGAGCCGTGCGGCTGCTGACAAAAACGACAGCGATCGATTTAGCCAAAGACTTTATTCGTGTCAACTCCATTCATCCCGGGATGATTGAAACACCGATGACCGAGCATAAACTGACCAATCCCGCGGGACTTGAAGCAGCCAAGCAGGTTACGCCATGGCCAAGGCTCGGCAAGCCAACTGACATCGCTTATGGCGCGCTGTATCTCGCATCGGATGAGTCGAGCTTCGTCACCGGCTCCGAGCTCGTCATTGACGGCGGCTGGGTTGCCCATTAATAAGTAGAGGAATCTTCTAGCTCAGCACTCCAAGTTATTTTTTTGTTTTGCCGGCTTTCTCCGTTTTTTCACTTTTATCGCTTATCTTATAGAGGCCGGCAAGCACATACAAACTAACTATAACCTTTAGGAGTGATTGAACGATGAAAAAACTAATCCCGATTACACTGGGCCTTGCCCTTACCTTCTCCAGCTCTGCATTTGCTGCACAAACGATAAATTCCGCAGCACCAGTCAAGACAGCTGCAGCGATTACGGCTTCCAGCCAAACAGCGATTAAAACAGCAACAAGCGGCGGCTTTACCGTCAAAACCGATCTGTTCGCCATCATTACTAGCCAACCGCTGCTCAAGCTGCTGAATGTAACGCGTGACGAACTGAACACTCAGCTGAAAGCGGGCAAAACGCTGGAAACGATTGCTAATTCGAAAGGCGTATCTACAGACAAGGTCATCAGCTGCTTAATGCAGATTCAAACGACCCAAATCGCAGCCAATGTCAAAGCAGGCAAGCTGACGCAAGCTAAATCGACCCAAGTCGTAAATGAGCTGAAAACACAAGTTAAAAAAGCCGTTCAGCAAAAGTACGTTACAACGACGACTACCACTACTACGACAAAAACAACGACGACGAGTAAAACTGCCGCAGATAGCAAAAGCAGCGCGGTAGACAATGTAAGGCTAAACGCAGCAGCCAAGGCGCTGGGACTTACCGAAGCGCAGCTTAAAAAACAGGCGGAAGCAGGCAAATCGATCGTCCAAATTGCCAGCCAGATTAAAACAGCCGGCGAGCATTTTGAATAACCCCGCTTGAACCTTTCCAGCAGCATCTCACGCAAGGCCGACTCTACTCGGTCTTGCGTTTTTTCGTGCCCTTCCATTTGAACGGAAAAATCGGTAAAATGGTAGAGAATTGTTCAGCAATATGGATAGCAAGCCCATTTTACAAATAGGAAGGAATAATTAAATATGATCATTCAACCTAAAACACGCGGTTTTATTTGTACGACAGCACACCCGGAAGGCTGCGCTGAGCAAGTCCTTCGTCAAATCAAGTATGTTGCATCCAAGCCAGCTATTGCAGGACCGCGCAATGTGCTCGTAATCGGCGCTTCGACAGGCTACGGTCTGGCATCGCGCATCGTTTCCTCCTTTGCAGCTGGCGCCAATACGATTGGCGTTTATTTTGACAAAGCCGCTGAAGGCGCGCGTACCGCTTCCGCAGGCTGGTACAACTCCGCTGCTTTCGAGAAAGCCGCTGCTGAAGCTGGCCGCAAATCGTACAGCATCGTTGGCGACGCTTTCTCTGATGAGATCAAAGCCCAAACGATTGACCTGATCCGCAGCGAACTGGGCAGCATTGATCTGGTCGTGTACAGTGTAGCTTCGCCTCGCCGTACCCATCCGAAAACCGGTGAAACCTTTTCTTCGGTCATTAAGCCGATTGGCGGAACCTATACGAACAAAACGGTTAACTTCCACAGCGGCGATGTAACGGAAGCAACGATAGAGCCAGCAACCGAGGAAGAAATCAGCCAGACGATTGCCGTTATGGGCGGCGAGGACTGGCAAATGTGGATCGACCAGCTTGAGGAAGCAGGCGTACTGGCAGACGGCGCAACGACTGTTGCCTACTCCTATATCGGACCGGAAATTACGCATGCGGTTTACCGTGAAGGAACGATTGGTTATGCTAAAAATGATCTCGAAGCAACGGCGAAGCGCCTGAGCGAGCAGCTCAGCACGAAAGGCGGACGTGCCTACGTCTCCGTCAACAAAGCGCTCGTTACCCAATCCAGTTCGGCGATTCCGGTTGTACCTCTGTACATTTCCGCGCTGTATAAGGTAATGAAAGAAAACGGAACGCATGAAGGCTGCATTGAGCAAATGTACCGCCTGTTCTCTGATCGCCTGTACAATGCTTCTGGAGAAACACTCGTTGATGACCGGGGTCTCATCCGCGTTGACGATTGGGAAATGAGACCTGAAATTCAAGCTGAGGTTGCAAAGCTATGGTCAGAGCTGACTACAGAAAATGTGTACGAGCTGTCCGACCTTGCTGGCTACCGCAAAGAGTTTTTCCAACTATTCGGCTTTGAAACCGACGGCATTGATTATGAAGCTGATGCCAATCCGGATGTTGCAATCCCTAACCTTCGTTAATCGCTAATACTAATAAGACAGCCTCCACACTTGCGTTAATCGCAGGCTTGGAGGCTGTTTTTGTATTTATATACCAGCTGCCAGCAAGTCAGGGGCTTGTTGCCTTTAAACGAAAACCCTCGTCCAAACTAACGCTAGCTTCCTAAATTGAACGAACTATGACTTGAATCTGACCTCCTTCAATGTATAATGGAATGTAGTAGTTTTTCGTAGCAAACTTAAGTTTACGCTTGCGAAATCGTTTTGCTGCGCAAAACTTAAGTTTATGCTTTCGAAGTAGTTTTGCTGCGCAAAACTTGAAGGAGGAGCACAATGCAGAAGGTAAAAATATTTTCGGGATCATCCAATCGCGCGCTTGCCGAGGAAATTTGTGGTTCACTCGGAATTCCGCTGGGCAATGTAGCGATATCCCGTCAGCAAAGCGGCGAAATTCACGTATCGTATGAAGAACCTATTCGGACATGCCATGTCTTTATTGTACAAGCGCTGTCCCATCCGGTTAATGAACATTTAGTGGAATTGATGATTATGATCGATGCGGCGAAGCGCGCTTCCGCCAAAACCATCAATCTCGTCATCCCTTATTATGGATATGCACGCCAGGAACGCAAATCCGCTCCTCGTGAGCCGATTTCCGCCAAGCTGGTTGCTGATGTGCTGACTACGGTCGGTGCTCACCGCATCATTACCGTGGATTTGCATGCAGATCCTATTCAAGGCTTTTTCGAAATTCCGGTCGATCATCTGACGGCTCTGGATCTCATTATCAGACATTTGAAAAGCCAAAATATCGTCAATCCCGTCGTCGTTTCGCCGGATGCTGGACGAGCTTCAACGGCTGAGAAGCTGGCGAACTATTTGGATTGCCCATTTGCGATTATGATCAAAAACCGCCCTGCCCACAACCAATCGGAAATTACCCATATTATTGGTGAAGTAGAAGGCATGACGCCGATTATTATTGAGGATCTGATCGATACAGGCAGCACCATCGTAAACGTCGTAGAAGCGCTCCACAAAAAAGGCGCCCATGACGCCTACGTTTGCGCGACGCACGGCTTGTTCTCGGCCAATGCTATCGAGAAGCTGACGCATCCGAACATCCGCCAGGTTGTTGTAACGGATACGATTGCGCTCAGCGATCATTCGGACAAGTTTTTCGTTCTGCCGATGTCGCCACTCATTGCAACCGCCATTAAGATCATTTCCGAAGGCGGCTCGCTCGATAAGCTCTTCAAAATCGGCGGCTAATCTTTTATAGCGATACATGCCGCAATAGCGGCAACGCAAAAACGCATTGGAGTGCTGCCAGCAAGCAGCCTTCCAATGCGTTTTATTATAAAAACTTAGTCAACCCACTGCACGATGTCCTCTAAAGGCAGCCTTGATTTTGGGCGCTTTGGCTCAGCGAGCCGGTAGCCAAAAGCGGCCATTACGGAAACTTCCATATTCCCGCCCTCCAGCAGCCCTTCCCCGTCCAAAATCGCATGCACCTGATCCAGATTAAAGCCTTCAATCGGACAGGAATCAATGCCAATTTGCGCAGCTGCGGTCATCATGTTGGCAAGCGGGATATACGTTTGCTTCGACGACCAATCCAGCAGCGTACGCTCATTATCCAGCAAATGCAGATCAGACTCCTGAAAAGCCTTGTAAATAACAGGAACCTTCTGATAAACTTCCTCGCGCATCCCTTTAACCTGCGTGTACATATACTTCATATATTCCGAATCATAGCGCACATTGCGGCGAGCTAGAATAACGATAAAATGGCTTGCCGTTTCCAGCTGTTTCTTCGCTCCCCAGGAAACTTCAGCCAGCTTCGCGCGCAGCGCCTGGTTTTGAATAATGATAAATTTCCATGGCTCCAGCCCAATGGAACTAGGGGACAGCCTGCCCGTTTCCAAAATAAAATGAAAATCCTCATCGGATATTTTTCGCTCGGGGTCAAATTCCTTCGTCGCATGCCTGAACCACAACGCGTCCAGGATCTGCTGTTTTTTTGCTTCGTAATCGTTCATGCTTCGCTTCCTTTCCAAACCGATAAATTAATCATAATGGAATTTTCGGCTTGAAACAAGGGGATGCCTTTATGCCGCCTGCCAGGCTCCTAACACTTGTGAACAGGCGAACAACGCCCGCCAGCATCAGCTTCCTGACAGTGGCGGCGTTGTTGAATAGCCATACATAGGCTTTAAATCGGCATATTATTTCTTACTGTGCTTGCCGCCAGCATATTTTGCCGTCCTTGCATCCTGAATGAGACCGCTCCAGTTCAGCCCGTAGCCGAAATCGTACGCATGGCCTGCTGTGTCCACATACACATCCATATCATGCGGCGTGTCTTCAAGCTGCTCTTCTACCGTCAACATGTCCCGCGGCATTTGGAATGGCAGCAGACCAGATGGCTCGGAAGCACCGATAAGCGTCTCCAGCAGCGCCTGCTCCTGCAAGCCAAAATGGGCAATAATAGCATCCGCTTCAGCTTCAAATTCAGCGACTACCGCTGGGTTGCTGAGCGTAATCGAAACGATAACGGGCTTGCCCTTCATTTTCGCTTTCGTGTCCAGCACCATATCCAGATCGGATTCATTGGCAACGGTAACCGTCTTCCCTTTGTAGCTGCGATTCAGCACATCGCGAGCATCGCCTGCAAGACTCGTCTCACGAGCATGTACAGCCGTATAAGGACGGTATTGAAGGCTGACCGGCACATAGCCATTTCCGCCCGCTTCGGCGTCTGCCTTGCTGTAGCCCATCGTGCTATGAGGGCTTTCGATACACACCAATGCGAAATCCGCCTGCTCAGGGTTGTCCGTCACGTCAAAATACTTCTGGACCGTATCCACACTAATTGGATAACCCTCGAAGGACGGTATCGGCAGGCCGAGCCAGCTCGCACCCTCCGGCCGGAACTTCCTAGGAATATAGACGGTCAGGCGCCCGCTTGCAGCAGGGAGCGGCAGCGTCTGCCCTTTATTTTTCAGCAGCACCATCGATTTCAGCTGGGCTTCATAGCCTGCCGCCATGAAAGTCGGGGAACCGACCGTCGCAGCCGTCTGCGCCACTTCCAAATAAGGATTTTCAAAGAGGCCAAGCCGAAAAATATTTTTAAGCAGCCGCACCGCCGATTGCTCGAAACGGCTGCGCATGAACGCCTCGCCATGCTGCTGCACGCCGATCTGATAAGCTTCAATAACCGGACCCGTCTCATTGTTGCCGCCAAATTGGTCTACGCCAGCCATGAGCAGCTTGTAATGGCGATCCGCTACGCTGTAGCCTTCCTCCACACCCCAGCAGCGGCCGCCGCTCATCAGCCTCGTAATGTCATCGCCTTCATCTGCAGTAATGCCCCAGTCTGTGCAGACGACGCCATCGTAGCCGTACTGCTCGCGCAGCAAATCGTTTATGAGGTAGCTATTGTAGGAGTTGCCGACATTTTCGCCATTAACCGGATCTTGTCCCTGCGAAATCGTATAGTAAGGCATAACCGCAGAAGCTTTTCCGGTCTTGCCCTCCAGCTTGAACGCCCCTTCCGTAAAAGGTCGCAAATGCTGCTCAAATTGCTCTCCTGGATAAACGGCATATTTGCCATAGCCAAAATGCGCATCACGGCCGCCTTCGCCCGAGCCGCCGCCCGGCCAATGCTTCACCATCGCATTCACGCTGTCATATCCCCAGCCTTCGGCAATTTCATGCTCACCCTCCGACGTCTGGAAGCCGTCAATATAAGCACGGCCCATATCGGTGGACAGCTGGGGATCTTCGCCGAAAGTCATGCCAAATCGGAACCAGCGCGGATCGGTGCCAATATCGACCTGTGGCGACAACGCCGTGCCAATGCCAAGTGCCCGATACTCCCTGGCTGCAACCTCGCCGAATTTTTTCGCTTCCTCCGGATCAAACGTAGCGGCAAGCCCCATCGTCTCTGGCCACATCGAGATGCTGCCGCCAGCTCCGGCATTAAATTCCTTCGTCGAATCCGTCGCATGCCGCGGATCGGAGCTCGTATTTACCGGAATGCCCAGCCCTAAGCCTTCAACGTACGCCTGCATCGTATTGTTCCACTGCGCCGCCGTTTCCGGGCTTTCCACCATCGTCAGCAGCACATGGCGCAAATGATCCTGCTCCAGAAAAGCAAGCTGCTGGTCCGTCAGCGCATGTGAGTCTGCACCACTGTCCGTGTAAGCTTTGCCCCCATAGGTGCCGGGGTGCCAGCCCAGGCTAGCCGGAACGGCCTGATGGCTGCTGTAGAGCATAAGTCCGGCAATTTGCTCGACGCTCATTTTTGAAGCGAGATCTTCGGCCCGCTCCTGCGGACTAAGGCGCCAATCCTCATATTTATCCAGCCTGCCATCCTTGTTCAAATCTTTAAAATAAAAGCCGTCCTGCTCCAAAATACGGACGCCGGACAAGGTGGAATAGCCGAGCTTCGGCCCATTTTTATTATGAATATATTGAATAGTCGTAGCCTGATCACGCTTGTCTGCCAAACCGATCCCATCCCTTCGCTTGCCTGTAGATGTCTTGCTCACCTTCTAAGTATAGCGAATTCCGCCCTGCCCAGGCTAATCGTATTCCGACTTTTTAGTTGTGATATTAAGACTATTATCAAGGTGAAACGGCTGTCGCCATCCTCTTGCAGCGCAGCGCTTTTCAATCCGAGAAATATAGAGAAAGGATAGCGTTACAATATCCTTTCCTATATTTAAGGATGAACCTAATAAATTCTTATATTTTGAAAAAAAGGCCGCAGAGCCTATTCGCGCTCCGCAGCCATTAGATGATCGGTCGGTGAATTCTGTTCCATCACCGTTTTATTAACCCAGCCCACTGCCTTATTCGCTTATTTCTCGAACAGGCTCTGCGCATCGTCAAGCGCCATGCTGTGACCTAGCGACGAATAATCGAGCCACTTTTGCCCGTCAAGCACATAGACATGGTTGTTCTTTACAGCTTTCAGATTGAGCCATACTGGATTTTGCTCCAGCTGCTCGAAATTCGCTTTCGCCTCATTGCCTTTGCTGATGATGACGAAAATCGCATCTGCGTCAAAATCAGGCAGCACCTCCTGCGAAATGACGGCATAAGGCTCATCCGTAATTTTTTCAACGCCCGTTGCCGGAGTCAGCCCCAAATCCTCGAACATAATCGGTCCTACCGGACGCTTCATGCCCATGACGCGAAGCTCCTTCGCTGTTGTGCGAATCGCCATCACCTTGGCATCAGCGCCAAGCTTGCTGTTAATAAGCGACTTCACGCTATCCGCTTTCGCTTCATAATCTTTAATAAACTGCTCCGCTTCCGCCTGCTTGTCGACATGCTCGGCAATCCGCTTTAAATGCTCTCTCCAAGTGCCATTATCCATATCGATGGAAATCGTCGGGGCAATTTTCTCGAATTTGGCGAGGTCTGCACCGGAGTACACTTCATCGATGTAGATAACATCAGGCTTCAGCGCCAGCACAGCTTCCATATCCGGATCTGTAACAACGCCAAGCTTCGCCGTGCCTTCCAGACGATCCGCCACATGTGGCAGGAAGTCCTTCACGTCGCCGCCGACAACCGAGCCAGCTGGTTTAATTCCTAGAGCAAGCAGATTGTTCGTAATATGAATCGACATGGAGGCAATTTTCACATCAGGGCCATGCGGCTCCACTTGTTCAGCGCTTGGTGAAGCACTCGCTTCTGCAGCAGCTTCGGCCCCTTGGCCTGCATTGCTCCCATTCGTGCTTTGTGGCGAGGCAGCCTGTCCACAAGCCGCCAGCATTGCCACGACAATTAGGCTGATTAGCGTCAGCAGCGCTTTAGAAGAAAACCGTGATTTTTTCATAACTCGTTAAGTCCCCCATATTCATCGTCTGAACGTCCGTTCAGCGTCTACTGTTAGTTATTGAAAAACCTTTCCTTACCTATCCGATCTACCCTTCTTCACTTAACTGCCCTGCTCAAACTTTCTTCCTGAACAGCATGTACAGAAAATATGGCCCGCCAATAAGGGCAACGATGACACCGGCTGGAATCGCATTAGGCTGAAAAATAGACCGTCCAATCGTATCCGCAGCTACGAGTATCACAAGCCCGATGCTAGCCGCCGCCGGCAAAAAATAGCGATGCTGAGGACCCGCTAGCCTGCGTGCCAAATGCGGAGCTACAAGACCAATAAAGCCAATACCGCCGGTCATGGAGACGCTGGCGCAGGACAAAGCTACGGCAAGAATAATCATAAGCAGCCGATTTCGCGTAACGCTGCTGCCTACGCCTGAAGCGATTTCATCGCCAAAGCTGAACAAATCCAGCGTCTTCGATTTTAAGTAAATGATCGGCATCAAAATAACGATCCACGGCAGCAGTGCCCAGACGTTGATCCAATCTCTGCCCCACACGCTTCCCGCGAGCCAACGAGCAGCGAAAGCATACGTATCCGGGTCAAGCTTAAGGGATAGGAACAACGTAATCGCACTTACGCCTGCTTCTACCGCAATCCCTACAAGAATGAGCCGAATCGGCATAATTCCCCGCTGCCTGTCATACGCCAGCAAAATAATGATGATGGCGATCACGCTGCCTCCGGCAAACGTGAACATCGGAATAAGCATCGCAAGCGAGCCCTCCATCGTCCGAAAGAAGGAGACAAATACGATTAGCCCGAAGGCTGCTCCGGCATGCAGGCCCAATATGCCCGGATCAGCCAGCGCATTGCGCGATACGCCCTGCAGCACCGCTCCGGCTACGCCAAGCCCGATGCCGCCAAGCATCGTGACAATGATGCGCGGCAGCCGGTAGTCGAATAAAATCATCTGCTCCTCCGTCGTTCCCCCGCCCAGAAGCGTCTGCCAAACCGCAAGCGGCGATAAGCGAATCGTCCCTGTGTTTAAGCCAATCATAATGACCACAATAGCCAAAATAAACATGACGATGCTTACCGTAATCGCTCTGCGAGCTCGGTATGCCGATTGATCCATGACTACAGCTCCCTCCTCTCTTTACGTGCTAAATAGAGGAAAAATGGAACGCCGACCATAGCGACCATTGCGCCAATGGCAAATTCCCGCGGCGGATTGACCATACGCGAGGCATAATCAGCCCAGACGAGCAGGCTTCCGCCAAGCAGCGCCGAAAACGGCAGCACAAACCGGTAATCGACGCCAACGATTCGGCGGGCAATATGCGGGATAACAAGCCCGACAAAAGCGATAGAGCCGGCAGCCGACACCGAAGCTCCTGCCAACACTACAGCAATGAGCAGGCCGAGTATGCGGATGCGGGCTGTTTTAATGCCCAGTCCCGTCGCCGCTTCTTCACCAAGAGAGAGAAACGTAATGGGGCGTCCGAGCAGCATTGCACCTGCCAGGCCAGCAAGTATAACGGGGGCCAGCAGCTTCAAATGCATCCACTTAATTCCCGCTACACCGCCTGCATACCAGAACGCCAAATCCTGGCTGAGGTCAAAATAAATCGCAATGCCAGAACTGAGCGAATGCAAAATAGCAGCAACAACAGCGCCAGCAATCGTCAGCCGCAGCGAAGTAAGCCCGCCCGGAGCCGCCGAGCCCAGCAGCATGATGAACAAGGTGCTTAAAGCAGCGCCGACGAAGGAGAGCAGCATTAATTGCGAATAGGATAACGCTGGAAGCAGCGCAAAGCAAAGCGCTACAACGAAAGCCGCCCCGGCATTTACGCCCAGCAAGCCCGTATCCGCCATTGGATTGCGGGTTACCCCTTGCATAATAGCTCCGGCTACAGCAAAGGCCATGCCCGTAAGTGCTGCGCCCAATACGCGCGGCAGTCTCAGCTCATGTATAATTTGATGCGGCGTCAAGCTGGCATTATAATCGAAAACAGCCGTCCAAACCGTATGCAAATCTATTTCCTTCGCGCCACCCGACACCGCTATAAACAGTGAGAACACAAGCCATGCGCAGCCTGCAATAAGCGATAAACTAATCGTATATCCTTTGTTCCATTTCATACGCTTTTACCCGTAAAGCCTCCTCGAATACCAATATTGATAATCATTATCATCTTCTTCATTATAACGATTCCCGCTTTCCCGTACATGACATAATTCAAGATTGCCATATGGATTATTCTCAGGTTTACAGCGATAATCTATTCGGTGAAAGCAGCAATTTGCTCGCTTCCTCCAACTGCAAATCTATGCCATAAGGAGCGTAGACGATCCATTTTGTTTTATCAAGGAAATAGACACGATCATTTTTCATGGCTGGAAAGCTTCTCCACACCGCATTCGTTTTCAGCAATTCTACGAGAAGCTTATGCTCCGCCTCGTTCGAGAAAGCGAGAAATAAATAATCGGCCTCATAACCGGCCAGCTCCTCAGGTGTTATCGAAACCCAGTTGAAGCCCGTTCCCGGCGCTTGCTGCGCGAGCTTCTCACGGATTTTAGCAGGCGGTGAAAGCTGCAGCGAGCGATAAAGCACATGCCCAATGTTGCGGGTGCCATAAATGCGCAGCTCCCCCTGGCGTGCGACGCAAATCGTCGCTGTCGTGCCTATGGAAAAAGAGCGCAGCAAGCTTCTGCGGATCTGCTCCGCCTTGCGTTCATGGCGATCCAGCCATTTTCGCGCAGCCTCCTGCTTGCCCGTCAGTTCGGCCAGCTCATGCATATGGCTGTATATATCCATCGTTGTCCAAGGTATGCCTACAATTGGCGCTACGTCACTCACATGCTTGAGCGCCTTCGCCAGCACATTATCTTTGCAAATAAACAAATCCGGCTGCACTTCAAGAAAGATTTGGCGCCCGATTTCCCAAGGATCGACCGCATGCTTTGGCAGTTCCAGCTCCCTTGTCACAATAGGCAAATGCCTATGAACCTGGGCCGCGCATATGTCCAATCCCAACGTAAATAGATGATCCGTATAGGCATAGGAAAGCGAGCTTATTTTCAATTCCCGATTCCGCGTGTAAACCGTCGGCGCATAACCGCTCGTTGCCTTAAAGCGGCGGCTGAAATAAAATTCGTCCCCATAGCCGACATCCCCGGCAATATCATGAATCGGCTTATCAGTCAGCAGCAGCAGCTCCTTCGCCTTATTCATCCGCAGATCGGTTAGAAAAGCGACCGGCGTCTTATTCATCACTTTTTTGAACACCTGAGAATAATAGGACGGGTGCAGCTGGGCAATTTCAGCAAGCTTATCCACTCGAATGTCTTCGCGAAAATGGGTCTGCATATAGCGCAGCGTCAGCCCCAGCCGCTCTTCTAAATCATTCGCCGCAGCGGGAGCCGCATGTGCAATAAAGCTCTCCAGCATTTCGTGCAAATAATGCTGCTCCAGAAAACGGCTTTTCCCCTGCCTCGTGCTTTCTTCTGCCGTTAGCAAATAGAGCAGCCGCTTGAAGCGGCTTCCCTTAAGCTTTATCAGCCCTTCCACAGGGAACTCCAGCTCTCGCTCATACTCCCGCTGATGCTCGCTGCTCACCTTCATGCGAAACATATCAAAAACAACCCAGTGCAGCTCTACTGGCGCAGCTGTGCTAAGAGATAGTTCAATCGTTGTATCCGGAGAAAAAAGATAATAACCATCGCGGGCAAGCGTTTCGCGTTCCCCGTTTATCGTAACCTCTCCCTTGCCCTTCACCACATAAAGCAGAGTATGGCTTGAAAGCGGAAGTCCGCCCTCCGCCCAGACCGGAGGACACGAGGCTTGCCTTGATTGTTTAATTTCCAGTAATGTATCGTTCAAAAATGTCGTCATTCCCTGTGCTCTCCCTCATTGCAGCGTATGCTGCTTTTCATTATATAGAAAAACAGCCCTGCTAGCACGACTATCCAAGGGGAAAGCACAAACGTCCATCTGCATACAATTTGCCTGTGCTGGAAAAAATAGCTGAACCGAATGAATCGACAGAGAGGAAGTCTACAGCTATGCCTGACAACAATACAGAGCAAAATATACCGCATAGCGACCGCATTAGCACCGATTTAAAGGAAAACCTAGCAAAAATTCAGCAGCTTTTTACCGAAACCCCCGATATGGTTTCCCGCCATCTGACCATTAAACAATCAGGCAAACAGGCTTTGCTGATCTATATCGACGGGTTAAACGACAAAGCGGCGATTAATGACGATGTTCTCCGTCCACTGCAGCAAGAGATGGGCGAGAACAGTCAGGAAATTGCCGTCACCGTCGGTCATGTAGAGCATTTATACAGCTGGGAGAAAGCAGAGATCGGGCTTTTTCAGGGGAACAGCCTGTTATTTATTGATGGCAGCGAGCGGACCTACTCCCTCGATACAAAGGGATGGCCGCAGCGAAATATCGAAGACCCTCAGCTCGAATCATCGCTGAAGGGCGCACATCAGGGCTTTCTTGAGACAGGCGATTTAAACATCGCACTCATTCGCCGTTATCTCCCCCACCGCGGACTCAAAATCAAACGGCTCATGGTTGGCGAGAGAGGACAAACGACCGTTTCCATTTTGTACATCGAGGATATTGCCAACGAGAAGTATATGGCTCAGCTGGAACAGCGAATTCGGCAAATCAATGTCGATGCCATCATTAATACAGGCGAGCTGGGCGAATTTATCGAGGATAATCCTTTTTCGTTGTTTCCGCAGCTCATAACGACGGAGCGGCCTGATACGACTGCTTCCCAGCTGCTGCAAGGACGCTGCGCGGTTGTCGTCGACCGTTCCCCAAACGTGTTGATTGCTCCCGTAACCTTCATGTCCTTCTTTCAAAATATTGACGATTACAGCTCGCGCTGGACGATTGCGACATTTCTTCGCCTGCTGCGAATGTTCGCTTTTTTTATGGCAGCATTTTTGCCCGCCTTTTATATTTCCGTCGTTTCCTATCACTTTGAAATCATCCCGCTCAAGCTGTTGCTGACGCTTGGGGAATCAAGGGGGCAGGTTCCTTTTCCCCCGTTTGTGGAGGCGATATTAATGGAAATTACACTGGAGCTGCTGCGGGAAGCTGGGATAAGGCTGCCTGCGCCAGTCGGACAAACGGTCGGCATCGTCGGCGGTATCGTTATTGGACAAGCGGTTGTGCAGGCCGGGCTTATCAGTAACGTCATGGTTATTGTCGTCGCTTTTACGGCCATTTCATCCTTTATTCTGCCTAACTATGACATGGTAGCAGCGGTGCGGCTTATCCGTTTTATTTTAATGATACTAGCGTCCATGTTCGGATTTGTTGGCCTCGTCATTGGGCTCATGACTTTGATCGGTCATATTTTGTCGCTCAAATCGCTTGGCACCGCCTATGGAACCCCGATTGGTCCAGTCAGACTGGCTGACTTGAAGGACACAATTGTAAGGGTTCCCCTGTGGCTCATGGACAAGCGTCCGTTAAGTACGGCTCCTAAACAGTCAATAAGGCAAAGACAAAGCCGGATCAAGGAGGACACAGAATGAATAGCTACGTGGGAAAGCAAATCACGCTTTTCCAGTTTATCTCCATTATTTCGGGTAGCCAGGTGAGCGTGGCAGTATTAAACTTGCCCAGAAAGCTCTCGGAGGCTGCGGATACGGACGGCTGGATCGCCCTGATTATCGGCTGGGCGCTAAGCCTGATTGCTGGACTGGCGATTGTTGGGGTCATGAAATATTATCCGAACGGCACCTTATTCGACCTGCTTTCGGAATATATGGGACGGTGGGCCGGGGTATTGGCTGCTATGCTGTTTGCGCTATATTTTTTTTACCTGATGTATGATGGGCTTGTTCGCACGATTCTCGTAACGAAAACCTGGCTGCTGCCAACTACGCAATCATTCGTGCTCATGCCGCTGCTGCTCATTCCGGCCTATTCGATTGTCCGGCACGGCATACGCAACGTTGCGAGATACGCTGAGCTGATCATTTGGATATCGCTCTGGATTCCTTTTGTGTACATATATACGCTCAAACATGCGCACTGGGTATATTTGCTGCCTCTACTCAAGGAAGGCTGGCTGCCCATTCTCAGCGCGGTAAAAGCGACGATTTATCCTATGCTGGGCATGGTATCCATTTTCATTCTGTATCCACATTTGAAGTATAAGGAGTATGCTACCAAAGGCATTGTAATTGCAAATTCCATTACGATGCTGTTGTATTTGTTCGTCACAATTATTTGTTACGTCTATTTCAGCCCGGAGGAATCCCATCTCTACAATGATCCTGTCATCAGTGTATTGAAATCGATTGAATTCAAATTTATTGAACGCATTGAGATTCCATTCATCTCCTTCTATCTGTTCATTTTCTCGCTTATTTGGATCCCAATGATGTATCTGCTTACCTATTGCATAGCTTGGATATTCAAGCGGGAGAGCATTGGCATCCCCTTGCGGCTGCTGATTATCCTGCTGGCAGTCGGGACGTTTTTTTATTTTCCGACCTACAATAAAAACAACTTTCTGGTCAGACAATTATTTTGGGTTGGGCTGATAATGGAATATATTTTTCCAGTATGCCTGCTTTGCTATTTATGGCTAAGCAAGTTTTGGAAGGAAGAAAGGAGCAGCCTATGAGCTCATCCATCACCCGGATAACACTGTTTATTGTTATCATGCTCCTCCTGTCTAGCTGCAGCGACCAACTAAATTTGGAAAATGCCACTACCCCGCTTGTGCTGGGGATGGATTTGGATAAAAATAAAAAATTCCATTTTTATTTGACCGCACCTGTATTCAGCAATCGCATCAAGAAGAAGAGCATGGAAATGACCGGAACGGCTAAGACGCTGAGACAGTCCAGGTCGGAGCAGGACGCTCAGACGGCTGGATCCACTCAAGGGCGCAATTATCAGGTCATTCTGCTTGGCAGGCGAATGCTGAATTATGAGGGCTGGTTTCAAATGCTCGACGTCATCTATCGCGATGCCCGAAATACAGTTACGGACCGGGTCATTGTCGTTGACGGCTCCGTTCCAGAGATGCTGTATTTGAATCCACCGGATCAGCCGATGCTACCTATTTTGCTCCGCGGCATGGTAGACTCCACTAGTTCCCATTCGGAAACGGTCAGTACGACGGCGCATGAGCTTCACCGACAATTTCTTGATAAGGGAATAACCCCCTATTTCTCACAGGTCAAAATCATTGGCGGCAAAGTTCGAATTCAGGGAACGGCACTCGTATCGAAAGCAGGCATATACAAAGGGATGCTCGATGCACAGGAAACGGTACTGCTGCGCATTTTGCAGAAAAATGCGTTACCAGGCTTTAGCCTTTCCTATCAGCTGCCGGAGGAGCCGAAAAAATCGCCGTTTTCCACGAATACGGTCAGCTTTTCTGCAGGAAAGGTCAAAACCAAAATTAAAACCAGCTTTAAAAACAACCGCTTCAAATATGATATAAAAGTAAGCATGGTTGTTGGCCTATCCGAGCATCTTTTCCCCTTCGATGTATTTAATGACAGCAAGCTGCTGGAGGACATGATCGGCCAGCAGGTGACCGATCACTTCAAAGCGCTTATTGCCAAATTCCAAAAGCTCAAGGTCGATCCAATCGGACTTGGAGTGTACGCAAGGGCGTATGAGTACAAAGCGTTCAAAAAAGTAGAGGATGATTGGGCAGAAGCGCTGTCGCAAGCCGACATTACCGTATCTGCGAAAGTCACAATCTCTTCGATGGGTCCGATAAAATAAACAAAGCAGGCTGCCGTCACTGGCAGCCTGCTTTCAATTGCTGTTTAAGAGAATTTAGCCTGATGCCTACCGTCTTAAACCTGCTTAATAATATCGAGCTTATCTCCCGGGGCCATCACTTTGCCGATGAGGCCGCGCGCTTCCAGCGCTTCCACAAAGTTTTGCGCATCCTGTCTGATTGGCTCAAATGTATTATAATGAACCGGAACGACCAGCTTGGCCCGGTACCACTCTGCTGCCTGCAAGGCTTCCTCCGGTCCCATCGTAAAGTGATCACCAATCGGAATAAAGGCAACATCAATGACCTCATGTTCGCCAATCAGCTTCATATCGCTGAACAATGCAGTGTCGCCGACATGCAATATCGTCAGCCCTTCAGCGCGAATGACATAGCCCGAAGCCAGCCCGCCGTATGTAATCGTCTGCTTTTCTTCGTCAATAATGCCTGAAGTATGAATAGCTGGTACCATTTTGGCCTGCGCAAAGCCTAAATCGACGGTGCCTCCAATATTCATCGGTATCGTCTGTACACCTTTCCATGACATATAAGCCGCTAGTTCAAAATTAGCTACAACAGGAGCATCATTTGCTTTAGCTATTGGCGCCGCATCCAAAATATGATCTTGATGAGCGTGTGTCAGAAGGACAGCATTCACTTTAATATCTTCGGGTTTCGTAACTG
The DNA here is from genome assembly GCF_059383755.1 of Paenibacillus sp. JT22N15. Taxonomy (NCBI): domain Bacteria; kingdom Bacillati; phylum Bacillota; class Bacilli; order Caryophanales; family Paenibacillaceae; genus Paenibacillus; species Paenibacillus sp. JT22N15. Next base: position 339,771 of record NZ_JBXENV010000001.1, read on the forward strand.
CCTGCCCATTTCCACTTATGAACGGATCAATAATCAGCGACTTGTCCCCTGTTATGAGCTGCACAGCAGAATGTCCATGATAAATAATTTGCATCGCTTCCTGCACTCCTTTAACGATAAGTTTGCTTGAAGTCCTCGTTTCCATATTACGCTCCTGCCTGCCGAGTTGCAACCTGTCACGCTGAGCGGAGCCTTGAATAGGCGTGAAGGGCAAGCAAAAGGCGGCCAAACGATAACAATCGCTTGCCGCCCGCCATGCTTGATGAAGAAGCTTTATAATGAAAAAAGTTTATTTTTTGCTGCTATCCTAGCTTAGTCCTTCAAGAATCCGATCCTGAATGATCGAGTCATCCTCAACAATCGTTGCTCCGGCCTTCATAATATAAATAATGCCTCCAAAAAAACAAGCCGTAAGAATCAAAAAACACAACATCGCTCACACCCCCTTGAACTATTTCCTCTACCCTTATTATAGGAGAGTATTGGGGGCAGTGGCGCAGGAGAATTTAACAGGATGGTGAACATCTGCTGCTGTCTGCACATGAATTTGTACAAACCCAAATTAGCTTTGAATTTTATCCATTGTACAACTGGCCGCAATCTATTATGCTAGTCGACGATAATGATTATCAATATCTTTGAGACGATGCAGGAGGAGAACCACAATGAAACAAGCAGGACGCATTATTTCTTTACTTACTACTGTCGCATTAATGGGGGCATTATTGTTGGCATGCGGAAGCAACACGGAGCAGTCGGCTGCTGAGCAGGCAAGCACCGCTCCTACTACAGAAGCGAGCAGCTCACCAGCTGCCGAAAGCCCAGCGGCTTCAGCAGAAGCTGAAACGGGAACGCGCATTTTCAAAGACTGGACAGGCCATGGGGTTGAAGTTCCGGTTACGCCTCAACGCGTTATTTACCATGGCGAGACGACAGGCGATTTGCTTGCGCTTGGCGTTACACCTATCGGGGTGATGAAAAACACAGAAGGGTCCGTCTACGAGGAGCAAATTAAAGATGCGGAAGATGTTGGCTTTCCAATCAGCGTTGAAAAGTCATTGTCGCTTTCTCCTGATTTGATCATTTTCGGCAACTCAGATGACGCCCAATATGAGGCGCTTGCCAAAGTCGCACCAACCATTACCTTTGATACGTTTGCTCCGCTTGAGGACCGCATGCGCATTTTGGGCGATCTGCTTAATAAGAAGCAGGAAGCCGAGGATTGGATTGCCCAATATACAGCGAAAACAAAAGAAATGTGGGCTATGCTGCACGAGAACGGCTTGAAAGAAGGAGAAACAGCTTCCGTCTTCACAATGTATCCAGGCAACCGCCTGTTCATTATGGCCAATGCCGGACTTCCACAAGCGGTTTACAACGAGGACGGCTTCAAGCCGACTCCGTTAATCCAGGAAATTATTGACGCTGGCGAAGGCTTCCGGGAAATCTCTTCGGAAATTTTGCCTGAAGCTGCAGGCGATCGTATTTTCATTTTGAACCCTGTACCTGAAGATGCCAAGAAAGATACGGAAGAATTGCTGAAAAGCACCATTTGGAAAAACCTCCCTGCTGTAAAAGAAGGAAAAGTATACTACTTTGACATTCAGAAAGCATCCAGCGACGCAACTTCCCGCGACTGGCTCATTGACGCGCTGCCAGCAGAAATTTTGAAAAAATAACGTTTAACGCGCAAGCTTCGTTACAAATAATAAACGATACAGGTCGAGTTACAGGGCATGATTTAGCCCTGGCTCGGCCTGTTTTCTTTTTCGTCCATTCGCTTCCCCTCCATTCTATGGCATAATGAAAGGAAACAATGCAATCCTATTGCTAATGAACTTAAAAGTAAGGAGTTCCGCTCGCATGAATGCCCATGAAACCCCGTCCGTTCCGCTTCACCACCTTATGCTTAAGCTTGTCAGCATGAAACGGTTAACGAAGTCTGCGGACATTACTTTCGCCGAGCAAACCGTCGAGAGCCATACGCTGCTCATCATTGTCGACAGTGAAGGCACCCTTTATTTGAACAATCGCTATGTCCGGTTTGAAGCGTTCAGCGCATTCCAATTAGCCCCCGGAGATTGCTACCAATTTGATGGCCAGACGAATGAAACGATGAACTACTATTGCCTCGTTTATTCGGTCGTTCGCCTCGACTATGTTCAGCCATCGTATTACCAGCAATCGCTGTTTCCTGGCAAGCATGAGCTGCGCCTTTACCCGCTTGCTCCATACGCCAAGCTGCTGGAAGCGATACAGGCAGATGGCAAAGCGCTGCAAGGCATCGAAGCGTATAAGCAAAATCTCGCTTTCCAAAAGCTGATGGGCATGCTGCTGGAGCAGCATCTTCCAGCAAGCCAAGGGAATCGCCAGCTGTATTCATTAGAAGATACGGTTCACTATATTCAGCTTCATTATAAGAGTCCGCTTACGGTCAAGCAGCTCGCAGCGCTGACGAACATGCCCCAGTGGCAATACAGCTCCTTATTTAAAGCGCTCACTGGCAAAAAGCCGCTCGATTATTTAGTATCGCTGCGCATTGACCATGCCAAGGAATGGCTCGCGAACTCCCATGCCTCGCTGCGTGAAATTGCCGAATGGTGCGGCTTCGCCGACGAATATTATTTCAGCCGCCGCTTTCGGCAAATGACCGGCGGTTCGCCAAGGCAATATGCCCTTTCCATGCGGCAGCGCGTTCAGGTCAAAGACTGGATGGGACATCAAGTTGTCATTCCAGCAGAACCGCAGCGTATCCTGTATTATGGCGAGACACTGGGTGACCTGCATGTACTCGGATTTCAAACGGTAGGGGGAGCGGATTATTCCGTTTATCCAGTGTTCAATAAAGAACAAGCAGCGGAGCAGGAGCCTGATTTGATTATTTTAGCGAGTGGTGACGAGCAGATTTATGAGCAGGCGGCGGACATTGCCCCGACGCTTGCCTTTAACTCTTGGGGAACGCTCGAGGAGCGTTTGCTTATGCTTGGCGACTGGCTAGGCAAGAAACAGGAGGCGTTGCGCTGGCTTGCTAGACATGAGCGGCGGACAGAACAGATGTGGCAGCAGCTAGGCAGCCATATAAGGGAAGGCGAGACCGCCTCCGTATTCATTTTTGAACGGGGAAATCGGCTGTTTATAATGGCTGGCAGCGGGCTGGCATCCACCCTCTATCATCCGCTTGGCTTTGCCCCAATCAGCGAAGTGAAAATGCTCATTGCCGCTCAGCGGGCTTATAAGGAAATTACAGTTGGCTCCCTGCCCCATTATGCCGGTAATCGCCTGTTTATGATCGTGCCCGACACAGAGGATTCTCGGCAAGCGATGGAATCGCTAATAAACAGCCCGCTCTGGAAGCAGCTTCCGGCTGTGCAAAAGGGCCATGCTTACGTAGTCGACAATAACTGGAACTACGGTGATGCGGAAACAGCAAACAAGCTGCTTGGCATGCTGCCTAAATTATTGCAAAAACCGTCCTGAAGCCGCAGCTTCGGGACGGTTTTTTAGTTGGATTTTAAGTTAGTTATTCAATTAGCCTTTCACTGCGCGGTTTTCCACCAAATGGAGGATGGAAGCCGGCCAGCCCCGACGGCTACCGGCTCGCCAATGATAGGCGTTGCAACTTGCACATTCAGCTGCTTGGCCGCTTGCGTCACGCGCTCTACTGGATCATTCCAGTCGTGGAAGCTGAGTGTAAAAGCTCCCCAATGGATCGGAAGCAGCGTTTTTCCTTTTACATCGACATGGGCCTGCACCGTTTCCTCTGGCATCATATGAATCGACGCCCAGCGCGGATCATATTGTCCGCATTCCATAAGGGTCAGATCAAACGGACCGTATTTCTCGCCAATTTCTTTGAAATGCGCGCCATAACCGCTGTCGCCGCTAAAATAAATGTTAGCTGCACGTCCTGTAATCACCCAAGAGCACCACAACGTAGAATCCCGGTTGTTGAGGTTTCGTCCTGAAAAATGCTGCGCTGGAGCGGCCGCCAAGCGAATGCCTTCAAACTCCAGCTCTTCCCACCAGTCATGCTCGGTTATAATCGATTTCTCCACTCCCCACCGCTCCAAATGGCTGCCTACGCCGAGCGGAACGATAAAACGGCGAACTTTGTTTTTAAGCTTGAGAATCGAATCATAGTCCAAATGATCATAATGATCATGGGATAATACAACAGCGTCAATTTGCGGCAGCTCGGCAATTTCAAACGGCAATTTGCCGCTATAACGTTTGTTTCCGAAAAAAGGGAACGGCGTCGGCGCTTGGCCAAACATCGGATCTAGTAATATATGTTTTCCATCCAGCTCCAGCAGCATAGCCGAATGTCCAAACCAAGTGACTCGCGCTTGCTCGCCCTTATCGTCCCCGCCAAATTGCAGCTTCTGCAGCGGCAGCTGCGCCTGTGGCTTGCGATTTGGGTTTGTTTTCATATAATCGCGCAGCATGGAAAATAGGTTGCTTGCACTGTTGTCCATAGCCGTCGCACTCAAATTTTTAAACTTGCCGTCCTTGTAATGGGGCAAACGTGAGAAAGCAGCAAGCTGCTCCTTCGTTAACACGCCTCCAAGCGCAGGATAGAACTTTAAAACAAGCATTACCGCAAGCAGCAGTACAGCAAGCACAATAATAGCAGTCAGCATGGCGATTACTCCTTTAAATTATGGTTAATGAAAGATAAACTCCATATAAACGAACGATCATTTATTAAAATAAAACTGTTGATAATTTAAATCGAGCTCCTTCGCTAATAATAAATGATCATTCAGTTATTGTCAATATAGGTGCAGCTCCTCCTGCTAGCTATTCGTCTAAAAGATTGTAACATTTTTCACAGCTTCTCTGCGCTTAATGGATTATAATAGAAGCGAGCCCGGAAGAATAAGGAGGAAGCCCATATGTCTATCCAACATACCGTACATTTCAAAATCATTCGCCCCCATGAAACGAAGACGCTGCACGGGTTGATTTTTCTGGAAGAGAACCAGCACCCCACTGTAGAAGATTATGCCAAATGCCTTAAATTGTGCGGCCACGATGTGGTCATCCACGATGCCGATAAGTTTATTTTCAAAGCAGAATCTGACGGTCAATCCTATTTAATTGATGTTCTAGAGGATTTCGAGAAGCGCGTGCGCGATCTTGATGCTGAAAACCTCAGCAGAAGCTTCCAGAAGCCAAACCCTAGCTTTTAATCCAGCCCACCTTCTTATAGTAAAAAAACGCCAAGCTCCAGTCCTTCGCAGGTCTGATGCTTGGCGTTTTGCTTCTCATTTTGCATATTCGTCATTCATGCTTATCTCTATTATCTTGCGAATATACGTACCTATCTGACCGGACGGCGCTCGCTCGCTTGCGGAAAGTAGCCAATCGACGTTGCATACGCAAGCATATTTCCAATTAGCTGCTCATTAGGCGCTGCGCATGTAATGCCCGATTGCTGCAAAGCAGCGGTTGTCCGCTCGCAGCTGTAGCGATAGGCAGAGTCCTTCGCCCCATCGCCTTCCAATTGCGCGATCGCAAGCTGCACACCCTCCTGATTTTTCAGGATGGCTTTATCAAGCAGCCACTTCGTATAAGCGGCTGGGCTTGACGTCTCTATGGCGTAGCCATTGCTGCGCAGCATGTCCATCAACGTTTCGTAAGGCAGTGGCTCCGGGTTGCAAATATGGTAGACACCTCCGGCTGTATCCGGCTGCAGCGCCAGACTGACAATCGACTGGCCCGCATAATCAATGGGCGTAATATCGATGTCCCAAGTAACCTCTGGCGCTTGTCCAAGCAGCAGCATCGATTTGAGCATCCGGTAAAACGCATTGCTGTCAATGTTGCGCTGGAAGCTTCCGCTTACCGAGTGGCAGGACAAATTGCCTGCCCGGTAAATGCTGACGGGAACGCCCTGCTCAGCAGCAGCGTACAGCAGCTTCTCTGCTTCCATCTTGCTGTTCGTATACAAGCTCTCAACATGCAGCTCCGGCGCAAGCTCTCCAGCGGCTACAACTGCTTCCCATTGCCCGCTTAAAGCCAAGTCCTCTGGAATGCCGAGCGTAGAAATATGGTGGAAGCGAACCGTTTGGCGGCAAGCTGCGGCTAGCTCCAGCAAATACGCCGTCCCATTCACATTCGTACGGGCAAACTGTCCCTCTTCGCCAAAGTGCCTCACATCCGCTGCACTGTGCATAATTGCATCCAGACTGCTCATTAACTGCTGATACTGCTGCTCCTCAAGCCCGAGCCGCGGCATTTCCAAATTGCCTTCTACCGCTACAACGCGCCCTTCCATTAATGGAATAGCCGCATCTCCAAAATAATAGGCAAGATGGCTCCGCAGTCTCGCTTCACCCGGCTCTGTTCCTGGCCGTACGAGGCAATAAATGGTCGCGTCGCTTTGCATCAGCAATTCATAAAGCAAATAACCGCCTAGATATCCGGTAGCTCCAGTTAACAGCAAGGCCTTCGGCTGCAGCTCAAAGCTGACAGACGGTTCAGGCTTATAACGCATAGCTGGCAGCTCTTCCAGTGGCATAGCTGGCCCAACATGACGGGCTGTCTCCTGCTGCTCTGGCGCTTCGGCAGCAAGCTGCTCGATGCGAGCGGCAATCGCTTCGATCGTTCTATATTGAAATAAATCATTAATTTTCAATTCCGGGTAATACGGCTTGAGACTGGCCAAAATATGAATAATTCCGAGCGAGTCGCCGCCAATCGTAAAGAAATCATCATGAATGCCGATATGAACGAGGCTGAGTGCCTCGGCCCATGCGCCCGCAATCATTCGTTGGATGCCATTTTGAGGGGCAACGTAGTCGACGCTGATCTGCTCCTCTTGGTAGGAATAGCTGTGCAGCTTTTTCCGGTCGATTTTCCCGGTTGGCGAAATCGGCATTTCGTCCAGCTGGACGATCCATTTCGGTACAAAATAAGAGGGCAGCTTATCGCCCAGCTCTTGCTTAATGGTAACGGTAGTGAGCGGTTTACCGTCCTTTGAAGTAAAGAAGCCAACGAGCATATTTTGCTCCTGTGCATCTTTTTTGCAGATGACTGCTACGTTTTGCACATTGGCGATTTTCGAAAAGCTGTCTTCGATTTCCCCAATCTCAATGCGATGTCCGCGAATTTTTATTTGCGAATCCCGGCGTCCTACATATTCAATTGTGCCGTCCGGCAGCAGCTTCGCAATATCGCCTGACTTATAAATTTGACCGTCGCCAAATGGATTGGCGACAAAGGCATCCGCCGTTTTCTCCGGCTGATTTAAATACCCTTTCGCCAGGCCGATCGTCTCAATCAGCACCTCGCCGTGCACATGCACTGGGCAAAGCTGGTTCAGCTCGTTGACGATATACACTTTGTAGTTTTGGATCGGCTTGCCGATTGGCACGTTGGATAAATCATCGGAAATATAGCCGCTGATTTTATGGGTTGTGGTGCACACGGTGCATTCCGTAGGACCATATACATTAACGATAGCAATATTGTCCTGGAACTTCCGCTGGAACGCCCGCACCTGCTCGCCATAAAGCGCCTCTCCTGCTACAGTGATCAGCTTTACGCCTGTAAGCTTTTTGTAACCCTCCTCCGACAAATAAGCCGATAGCTGGTTAAAAAAGACGGTTGGCAAAATCGTAATAATCGTCGTTTTCGTCCGTTCGATCGCTGAAGCAAATTCCTCTACGGACACGCGCTCCTCTGGAGACAATAAATACAAATGCGCACCATAGAACAGCGCTCCAATCGTATCCCATACCGATGCGTCAAAGCTGTAGGTCGCGAACTGCGTCAGTATATCCTCATGCCCAATTTCACAATCCTGCCGCACCGTGTCGCCGAGATTGACGACTCCTTCATGCGCAATGAGAGCTCCCTTCGGCCTTCCCGTAGAGCCAGACGTATAAATAATATAAGCCAAATCATCCGGCGCTACCTGAACGTTCGGGTTCGAAGCCTCTACCCTGTCATAAGCAATATGCTCCACTACGATAATTTCCTTCAACTGCTCAAGCCCTTCGGACTGATGCTGCGCCTGCTCTTCGTATTTCGCTTTGGTCAGCACGAATACCGACCGGGTATCTTGCAAAATGTAGCGGTTGCGCTCCTCTGGATGCTCGGGATCGAGCGGCACATAGGCGGCTCCCGCCTTCAAAATGCCAAGCAGGCTGACAATGAGCTCCAAGCTCCGCTCCATGTAAATGGTGACGAAATCGCCTTTGCTCACGCCTTTGCTGATCAACAGGTTCGCCATTTGGTTCGCCTGCTCATTGAGCTCGCGGTATGTAAGCTCCCCGTGAATAGATGATACTGCCGTTCTCTCGCCATGCTGCGCCGCAGCAAGCTCAATCATGCCATGAATCGTCTGCTGGCGATCATAAGCGCCAGCTGTCGCATTCATTTTCTCATAGACGAGCCGGTCCTCAGCGGTTAATAGATCAATGGCTGCCACATGCGCGGCGGGATCAGTTAAAGCGGCTGTAAACAGCGTCTGATAATAAGCGGCATAGCGGTCGACGGTTGCTTTCTCCAGCAACGATCGGTCATATTGCATGCTGAGCTGCCACTTTCCATTGTGTTTCAGAAGTTGAAGGCTGATAATTTCCGAAGTAGGCTGTACCGGGTGTCGATGCGAGAAGCGAGTGTCATAATGGGCTTGTTCCGAGGTTGATCCATCCTTTACAGCTTGCACTAACGAGGTTTTTAGGCTATCAAATGTAGGCGTTTCTTCGATCTGGACTAACCATGGCTTATCGTTGCCCTGGCTATCCTGCACACCGATGAGCAGCTGCTTCTCGCTTGAAAGTCGGTATAAGAGCGCTGCATACGCCGCAGCGGCCTCTGCTTCTAAATCCTTTTCTTCTCTCGTTTCTATCAGTTGGCTTACCTGTTCGCCCAGCGCGTATTCTTCCGTTGCATAAGAATACGTGCGGTTATGACGCGAAAAATCTAGTGGAATTAATAAGACAAAATCGCTGAAAGCAATCTGGTTAGTTGTAGTGTGTTTATTTTCCGTCATAATTGTAAAACCTCCTGTGGGGGATTTGCCCCGCAGCCGCCACGCAGCCGCAGGGCTCCCTTTATGATAGTTATACCGGGATTAAGAAGTACGGACCTGGAAATGGTTGATGAGCTCCTGCAGCTCTTCCGACATTTGCGTCAATTGAGTCGACGATTCCACAATGGCATTCATCGATTCTTTTTGCTCGGCAATCGATTTGGAAATTTTCGCACTGTTTGCTGCTGTAATGCCTGCGGAAGCCGACAGATTTTCAGCCGTAGCCGTCAATTCTTCCGTACCAGCTGAAATTTGCTCTGTGGAGCTCGATACTTCTTGAATTTGCAGCGTTACACTGCGGGTAGCGGACAAAATATCGTCCAGAAGCGAACCCGTCTCGCTGGAAATTTGCAAGCCCGTACGAACTTGGCCTGTTCCCTGATTCAGTGCATGGACAGCTGTCGTAATTTCCTGCTGGATTTCTTTAATCAATCCGGAAATTTGCGTTGCCGAGCTATTGGACTGCTCCGCCAGCTTGCGAACCTCGCCTGCTACGACTGCAAAACCTTTGCCATGTTCGCCGACTCTTGCCGCTTCAATCGCTGCGTTAAGCGCCAGAAGATTGGTCTGTGTCGCAACGCCCATAATGAGCGAAACGATATTTTCAATTTCCTGTGAACGGCTGGCGAGTGATTGAATGGCACTGGAGGATTCGACCACAAACTTTTCAATCTGTTCCATCTGCTCAACAACCTGGCCTACGACTTTATTGCCTTCCTTCGATTTGTGCTCCATATCGCCAGCTTCTTCTGCTACGCTCGACGAGCTGTGAGCAATGTTTTGAATAACGGTCGACATTTCGTTCATTGCTTTGGCTGCTTCCCCGGAGGACAACTCCTGGTTGGCAATTTCGATGTTGATTTCCCGCATGTTTTCGGTAATTTCCTCTACCGTTTTGCTGTTCTTTTCGGAAAACTCATACAAAGATTTAGCCGAATCCGTTACAGCATTCGACGTTTGACGCACTTTGACCATCATGTCGTTGATCCGGCGAATCATGATGTTGAACTTGTGATTGACGACACCGAGATCGTCGACGCCCGATTTCAGCTCGACATTTAAGTTGCCGCCGCTTACTTCTTCAATGCCTTTAATCAGCTCTTTAATTGGCTTCATCGTCATACGCGAAATGAAGAACTGGAGCAAGAAAATAAGCACAAGGAAAATGAGCATGATCGAAATGCCGCTGACCAGCAGCGTGTGCAGACCGTTAGGCACAGCGCTCGCATCTACATCCGCCGCGAAGAAAGCAAATACGTTGCCACCGCTGTCTTTGATTGGATAAAGAATTGTCGTCCAAATGCCAAAATCATCAGTGTAAAAGCTGGTGAATGTAGGCACTCCGGTTTTCAACATTTCCTCTACAGCGGTCGACATTGCTGCTGGCTGCTCATACATCGTGCCAACACCCATGTTTTCAGCGGAGAAGGCTTCTACGAGACTTGTAGGCATAGCAATAATTGACGTTTGATTGCCATTCGTCAGCTCCGTTCCGAATACATAAGCCTGTGCGATATTCGGGTTATATTTATGTATCAGATCCAGCGTTGCTTTCAATTCCAATTGGGTGGCGCCTTCGTAGCTTTTCTCGGCAATGGCTTGCTGGATTTTCGCAGGTTCCATTTCCTGTGCCCATTCCTGTGTAATGGCGCTAATTTGTCCACGAAGCTGCTTAATCAAAATATCCTTCTGAATGATGTAGCCTGATGCAATTAAAATGGATCCAATCAATACGATGTTAAAGAAGGCAAGCAGCAAATTTTTAGAAAAAAAGGACATTCTTTTTATGAATTGCATTCTGTCAACGCTCCTATATGTATGATGTAATGCTACTTTCAAAAATGATTGTGACGGTTCGTTCACGGCTCGGTCATCCGGCTGTTGCAGTAGGCTGCATTCTATTTGCTTCCCACCCATGACTGTGACTAAAGTTCTATTGTCAAAACTTGTTATGTCCCGATTCGCACTTTAGCCTTATACCGGTTTGTTTATCAGAAAATTCTAAACATTAACCACTCCCTCGCTTTTCTACTCTATATCTCTCTATATGATCTGTCGAAAGTTTCCCCTCAAACTAGTTCAATACATTATTCAACAGATACTACTAATACTATCGACCTATTCAATACGAATAGTAATAGATTTTGCTAAATTGTTATTTATCTTATGTAAAAATTTATACAACAGTTAAAACGAAAACAAGCGAACGACAGGAAATCCCTGTGTCCGCTTGCCCTCAAACCGAGTATAACAGCTTGCTTCAACGACTATATCACTTGCCTGACCATACCACTGTAATTTCGTAATAGCCATCTTTGTCCCGGTCTGGAGCACCCGTAATCGTTACAGCTAAATCATCACCCTTTTTGCCTACCATCGTTAATGAATTGCTGCTTACATCCTCTGACGTATCCGTCAGCTCTTTCGTCTGAAAATAAGCTTTATAGGATACGCCAAGCGAGTCTAATCCATTTTTCGTCTCATAGACGAAGTACACCGATTTTTTGTTGTCGCGATTGTTTTCCACCGTCTCTTTTATTTTCGCATCTTTCGGAATCGGGAAATCTGCCGGCAAATATTTCGGACGCTGGCCTGTGTACACATTGCTATCGGTTCCGCCGCCTCCGGTGGAGGAGCTGCTGCCGATGGTTACCTTATTGCTTCCTGCATCGTAAGTAACGGGCACATTCAAAGCATCTGCAATCGAACGCACCGGCAAGTAGGTCGACCCTTTATAAGTAATTGGAGCCTGCTTGGCGCCATTGCCATCAACTAGCGTGTACGCGCTGCCATTAAGCTCGATTTTTAAGCCATTATTCAAATAAGCTTTAATTTGCTCCAAGTTGCTTCCTGCATATACGCCTGCCGAGCCGGTAAGCACCATGCCGAACACCGCTGCGGAAATGACCATTTTTTTGCTTTTCACATCTATCTACCCCTGTCTATTGAAAATAATATTCCCCCCAATCCTTACCTCCTCTGGATGCTCCTAAAACCATTTTCTGCAAAAATAGTTCTAATTTCCTTGCCGCGCTTCAGCAGCTATCTTGAAGCCTACGACTCAGGAACCAGCAGCAGGGCTGTACATGCGCGTTTCTTCAAGCAGCCTTACGACTTCCTCCAAATGCTTATCTAGCGTAATCGGATTGTAATTCCCCCATATTGGGTCGACGATATAGGCGCTGCCGCTGCGGACGGCGGGCAAACTGTTCCATATCGGATGATTCAAAATCGCCCGTCCTTGCTGTTCATCCACCCCGGTAGGGGCAAGCGAAAAAAACACCCGGTCACCCGCGTAAACCGGCAGCTCCTCAAGCCGTATCGGCATCCATTTCAGCTGCTTGTTCCGCTCCGTCAATGCTTTCAAACGCTCAGGCAGCTTAAAGCCGATCCCCTCATAGAGCGTATGCCCAAAATGATGCGTCCCATACATATACAGCGTCTGATCCACATAAACGAACGCCGAAGCCGTCTCGCCCGGACGGATACAACAGCCTAGCCGCTCGCGCGCCAGCACCGCCTTTTCCATATAGCCCGCGATCCACTCCTCCGCCTCCTTTTGTCTGCCCAGCAGCTCGCCCACCGCACGCAGCCGTCCATACACATCATCGTTCCAGCTCACATGCGCCATAGGAGCAATTTTTACCAATTGATCGATGAGCGCTGCCTTTATAAAGCTGGGGTACAAAATTAAATCGGGATTGAGCTGCATAATTTGCTCCGCATCAATCGGCTCCTCAATGCCATGAACGCCGCGCAGCGCCTCCTCCTCAAAAACAGGAAACATCGCGCTGTTCACCGCTATCGGGCGAATGCCAAGCGCCAGCAGCTCGCCAATGTATTGAATCGAAAATATACGCGGAGCGCGACCGAATTCCTGCATATATTGCGTCGGTGTAAGTCCGGTCGTCTGCTTGAAGCGCCGGCTGAAATAATATTCATCCCCGAAGCCGACCCGCCCGGCAATTTCGCGAACGCGGGCCGTTTGGCTGAGCAGCAGCTGCTTTGCCCGCTCGATCCGCAGTGCAGTCAAATAAGCAGTTGGCGTGCTGCCCGTTAATGCTTTGAACTTTTCCCCATATTGCCAGCGGCTCATATTCACTTCCTGTGCCAGACGCCCAATCGAAATTTCCTCTTTGTACGAATGCTGCATATAAGAAATCGTCCGCTCCACTGCCCCTCTGGCATCCGGCTCGTCCTCTTCTTTGTGCTGGCGCTTCAGTACTTCCAGCATGAGCTGCTGAAACTGAATATGGCGCTGGAGCGCCTCCAGCTTTCCAAGGGGCGGCTTGCCGCGAAGCGACAGCAGCATATCTTCCAATAATGCAAATGGTTCAAAAACTATTTCGCCGCCATCCGCAAGCAGCTCCTCATCCTGTGCACCGATCTCGAAAGAGAGCTCGTATAATCGAATCGGCTGAAAAGCTTCGCTTTCGACGCCGATCGCTGTGTTGGGCGCCAGCAAAAAGCATTTGCCGTATGCAGCGGGATGGCTCACCCCGTTAATCGTAATGGTGCCCTGCCCCTGCGTGACGGCCAGCAACGTATAGGCGGTCAGCCAGACGAAGGCCCGCCCTTTACCCTGCTCTTCATCTTTCCGGCAGTCATAGAGCCGATACTCCAGCCCCGAGAACAAAAGTGCTGGAGGAAGCGCAGCCGCTTGTCCATCATGCTGATATGCCATCCTTTACCTCCCGCTAGTGATAACCGTTATCAATATATGCTCCCATTATAAAAGATTCCGGGAGAGGCGTAAACGGCTCATAGCTAAGGCTTCATATTATTACGATTATACTCGTATATGGCTTGCTCTTAGCCGCTTATTGCTTCGCTAGCAGCTCATTCGTCATTTCATCCAGCAGCCAATCAAGTGTAAGCGGATCGTTGAACGACCAGCGTTTGCCCACGATGTAGGCATGGCCATTTTTCACCGCAGGGATGTTTTTCCACACAGCGCCGTTAATTATTTCTTCCGTGCCCTTCTTGGCATCCTCGTTGTCATCCTGCAAAATCAGGAATATATGGTCGCCAGCAAAATCCGGCAGCGCCTCTAGCGATATTTCCTTCCACAAGTCCTTGCCGTCCTTGAACAGCTCGCCTACTTTGTCCGGCGCTTTAAATCCGAGTGCATCATACATCGTTGGCCCCAAACGCTGCGGCCCATAAATGTACAGCTTGCCGTCTACATGCACGACGAACGCGGAAGCTGTTCCACCCGCTGCAACAACTGGCTTCAGCAGCTCACGCTTCTCTTCGCTTTTCGCCTCATATTTTTTAATCCAATCTTCAGCTTGCTCCGGCTTGCCGACAATTTCGCTCAAGGAGCGCAGACGGCTAAAAATGTCGCCGCTGTAATCAATGACCACCGTTGGGGCGATTTTGGACAATTCCTCGAACTCCGCCGCATCCAGGAAATTTGGCACGATAATAAGATCAGGCTCCAGCGCCAGCACCTTCTCCAAATTCGTCGATACGCCCTCACCGCTAACGTCTGCGATACCTTGCAGCTTCTCCTCACCAAGAACCGCTTTGGCATTCAGGAAGTTCGTACCTACCATTGGAAAACCAAGCGCCATCATCTCGGAAGCATAATAATGCGCAACAATTCGCTGCGGATTGCTTGGCAGCTCTACCTCTCTGCCCATTACATCCTTATAAATGCGGGCTGCAGCCTGCTCTTCCGTCGCTGCTGGCTGTGCAGATGCAGACTCAGTTGCTGCTGCGGCAGGCGTCGAGCCCGCACCCTCCGCTGAATGGCCTGCATTCGAGCCGCAGGCTGCAAGCAGCAGCATGAGCAAAGCTGCCGCGCTCACAAAAATCAATCGTTTTGAAACAGAAAACAACGAAACAAACATAAGACCTCTCCCTTTTATATGATAATAATTCTCAATGATAGCTTCTTTATTCTACTCTGCCCTTTTGCTTCCTTCAATGGACTTTTTCGCAGTTTTGCATAGACGAATTTTGCGGCGTCCCAACCTGAATTAAACGGCTGCCAACAATAAAAAAAACCACTGGGTTACAGTGGTTTTTTGTCAAGCTCTGCCTTTTCCGGCTTCTCTACATCCAGCACATCCATGAGGAACATGAAGATGGGAATACCGATGATGAGTCCCCATATGCCCATATAATGCTGGGAGAAGATGAGGATGATAAATGTGTAGAACATCGGAAGCTTTGTTTTGTGCGCATACAGCCTTGGATTCAGGAAATACGTCTCCACCGCGTGAATGAACAAAATAATGCCGATCGCCCACAGCACCATCGGCAGCCCGCCAATCTGGTAGCCGATAATACCAATCGGGATGAACGAAATGATAACGCCTGCCACCGGAATCAGACTGAGCAGGAATACCATAATCGTCAGCGCGATCAAATAGGGGAAACCGAGTATCCAGAGCCCAATCATCGTCAGCGCTGTATTAAACAGGGCTATCAGCAGTTGTACCTCTATCACCTTGCCGAAGGAGGAAGCAAATTTGCTGCCGAAATAATGAAACTCCCGGTATGCCCAGGAAATTTTGCTATAGCGGAATTTCTCGGTAAACTGATCGACCTTGTTTTTTTGCAAAAGGTAGAAAAAGCTGAGCAAAATTACGAACAAAATAATTTCCAGCCATTTTCCCAGCTTCATAATATAATCAACGGCACTGCCCAAATACTTCTGGTAGTCCACCTTCTCTAAAGCATCGACCAGTACTCCGACAATCTGGTTGTCTTGAGAGGTGTCTAAAAACCTCGTAATATTATTAATCATATCCACAACTTGATTGATCATTTTAGGCAAATAATTAGATATCCCGAATACTAATCCGGTCACAAGCAATACGTATAACACAACCGTCACCAAAATTGGCGATATCGGAAACAGCTTGCTGAGCTTTTTCGTAATAAATCCTTCAAGCCGTCCCATAACGAACGTTACAAGAAAGAGGAGCAGCAGTAAATTGAGCATATTGTGAAGGCTGTAGAACAACAGTACAACCAACATAATAAACAATATTCTCCTTACAACCGGATGGGCAAAAAATGTGCGCAACGCTTCCATAGACTTCCCTCATTTTTATCTAGTCTCGTCTCTTTGAACCCTTTCACCTTATACGGCGCAAGCCTGTACATGTTTCACTTTTTTTGTAGAAGGCTGCCGATTAAAGCAATATGTTCATCACTAATAGTACCTGATACCTAAGCGAGACACAAGCAGTCACCGCGCTTTTATCCTTCATATAAAAATCAAACAAAATCATAAATTTACGGCATCGCAACTAGCTGGGTCAAACCTTTAAGATAAAGGAGGATTGAACATTAGCTGATTATAAGCAATCCGTTCGTTGGAGGGGATCTATGACTACGATGATGCTAAAAGATAAAGTCGTCTTTATTACCGATGCGGACAGCGGCTCTGGAAGAGCGCTTTTCCGCCTTTTTGCCGAGCAGGGCGCGCATTTTATTTTAAATAGCATGTCGGGCGGCGCCCAGATTAACGAGGAGCTCAAGCGAGCTAGCGCCTTAGGACTCCAGGTCTTCGTGAGCGCTGCAGATCTTTGCAGCAGCAGTGGGCTGCAAGCGATGCTGGAGCAAGCAGCGACCAAACTTGGCCGAGCAAATGTAGATGTGCTCATTCATAATAATGATCTCATGAAACCTATCTCTATTGAATATGGCGAGGAGGCTTTGTTTCGAGATCTGCTGCATACGAACGCTAAATCCGCTTTTATATGCACGAAGATAGTTGGCCAGCATATGGCTGATGCCGGGTCAGGGTCGATCATCTACGTCTCCTCGATTCATGCGCAGAAGCCGACCGGCTCCTCCTTCGCCTACAGCGCGTCCAAAGGCGCAGTCAGCATGCTGGCGAAAGAAGCAGCTCTCGTACTCGGACGCAGCGGCATAACTGTCAATACGATTGAGCTGGGCCCAATAGAAGGCGATGATAAGCGGTTCGCGAGCGAGCTATCCACGCTGTATGAGGATTACGCTTACAAAGTGCCAAATGCAGTACTCGGCAGCTATGATGATTTGGCGCAGCTTGCCCTATTCTTATCCTCTGGTGAGGCGCGATATATCAATGGCGCAGACATTCGGCTAGATGGCGGATTTTTGCAGCATTATATGGATTTCAATATGAAGCGTCCCCCAGAGCTGAGCGATCAAGGAGGATGAGCATGGACCTGACAGGCAAGGTAGCTCTCGTAACAGGCGCAGGAACAGGCATCGGCCAAGGTGTCGCCATTCAGCTCGCACAATGTGGCGCAAAGGTCGTCATTCATTATAATCGCAGCGATGCCGGAGCGAAAGAAACGCTAGCGCAAATTCAGGCAGCCGGCGGCGAGGCCGTGCTAGTGCAAGCCGATGTTGCCAGCAAAGCGGAAATTGAACGATTAATGAAGCAAGCCGCACATGCCTTTCCTGCAGCGGAGGGTGACGGAACAATCGATATATTAGTCAACAATGCTGCGTTGCAGCTTAATTATGGGCTATTTGACCATGACGAAACGTCCTTTGACCGCATGATGAACATTAATTTGAAGGGTTATTGGCAGTGTATGCAAGCCGTTATTCCTTTTATGAAAAACAATCCTGCCGGGGGCCGTATCATTCTCATCTCCTCGGTTCACAGCAAGCGGCCAACTGATTTTGACGCTGTTTATTCCATGACCAAGGGCGGCATTCGCATGCTCGGGCGGGAAGCTGCAATCGAGCTGGCTAAGTATGGCATCACCGTCAATACCATAGAGCCTGGGCAAATTGACGTTGGCGTACAGTCTGCAAGGGATTCTCGGCCCATTGGCCCGGCTGACTCAAACCCTGACGCAGTAAAGCCCGTACGCCCAAAGCGGGATATCCGCAAAAAGTTTCCGCTCGGACGTGTCGGCAAGCCGCTTGATGTCGCCCGGCTCGTCTGCTTTATCGCATCCGAAGAAAGCGAATTTATGACCGGCTCCGCCATCCGTTTGGACGGGGGCAGCATGCTGTTGTAGCAGCCGAGTAAGCCAAATTATAACGATAATAGAGGAGTGACGGTTATGATTAATAAAGAAACGTACGAGGAAACGCTAGCCCATGTGCGAACAAGCTCGAGTCCGACAGAGCTGCGCATTACTGATATCCGGTTCACTGACATTGTAGGAGGCCCTTTCCATAGCAGCCTCATTAAAGTATATACGAATCAGGGGCTGGTCGGATTTGGCGAAGTGCGTGACGGAGCCGATAAAGTGTATGCACAAATGCTGAAGGCACGGCTGCTGGGCGAAAATCCCTGCCATGTTGATAAGCTGTTCCGCCGCATCAAGCAGTTCGGCGGCCATGCCCGTCAAGGCGGCGGTGTAAGCGGCATTGAAATTGCGTTATGGGATTTGGCGGGAAAAGCGTATGGCGTTCCTGTCTATCAAATGCTGGGCGGACGCTTTCGCGACCGCATCCGCATGTACTGCGATACGGAAGTCGTAGGCAAAGACACCGGCAAGGCTATGGGCGAGGCGCTCAAGAAACGCATGGACGAAGGCTTTACTTTTCTAAAAATGGATCTCGGCATTGGCCAGATCATCCATGAACCGGGCACTCTAAGCGCCCCGCTCGGCTTTCTTGAGGAAATGCGGGAAAAATCGCGCAACCGCTACAATCAAAATTTTGATGGCATGACAGATGATCAGCTTCGCGAAATAACGAACCGCCATTATGATATTTATAATATTGCTCACCCGTTTACCGCCATTCAGGTGACTGAAAAAGGGCTTGATCTGCTTGAGCAATATGTGGCAGATGTCCGTTCCGTCATCGGCTATCAGGTACCGCTCGCCATTGACCACTTTGGACATATCGGGCTGGAAAGCTGCATCAAGCTTGGCCGCCGCGTCGAGAAGTTTAACCTCGCTTGGATGGAGGATATGCTGCCGTGGCAGTATACCGAGCAATATGCTAAGCTTGCACGAGCAGTGGCAACACCGATCTGTACGGGCGAGGACATCTATTTGAAGGAAAACTTCAAGCCTTTGCTGGAAGCGGGCGGCGTATCCGTCATTCATCCGGATGTGCTCACGACCGGGGGTATTTTAGAGACGAAAAAAATCGGCGATATGGCGCAGGACTACGGCGCAGCAATGGCCATCCATATGGCAGAAAGCCCGATTGCCTGCCTCGCGGCGGCTCACGTCGCAGCAGCAACGGAAAATTTCCTCGCCCTCGAATACCATTCCTGCGAGGTGCCTTGGTGGGATGATATTATGATTAGCAGCAAGCTGCCAAACAAGCTGGTGCAGAATGGCTTCATAACTGTCAGCGATGCGCCTGGACTAGGCATTGATGATTTGAATGACGAGGTGCTTGCCGAGCATCTGCATCCCGATGTTCCTGGCATCTGGGAGTCCACTGACTCGTGGAACAAGCTGCTGTCGAACGACCGTTTGTGGAGTTAGTCAACAGGAAGGATACGAAAGCAACATTATTCTAAAATAAATAAGTGTTCATAAGAAGCAAGCTGCTTCACATGCCCTAAGGGGATTAGTGAAGCAGCTTGTTTGTTTTTGCTTTTTTGCTATTTATTTCAGATTTTTACCACTTGGAAGGATCAATGTCCCCGGGGTTAAGTCCTGCCCATACGTTCGGTACGTTCACCGCAGACGGGTCGTCAAATACGAGAAACGCGGTTGGCAGATATCGCCCGCCTTCGCTTTTAGAGGAGGGCTTATTAATGAGGTCGCCACCCTCCTTAATCAGCACGGAAGAGGAGCCGCCATCCAGATTGGCTGCAATGACTGCGCCATGCTCCAGCATAATTTGCTGGCAGTCATACAGATCGGCGCCAATGCTGTAGCCGATCTGCCTGCCATCAATGACGAGGAACAAAATCGAGCCGTCCTCCTTCTGCCCCATCACCGTCCGTGGCGCGACGCCCCAGCCATCGGCGTGATTTTTGATCAAGCCTTTGCCGTTCACAATCATTCGCGGCTCGAAGCTGACCGCCTCAGATATGCCCAGCTTCATAAGCTCCTTGATCGAATAGCGGCCTGCCAGCATTTTACCTTGCTTGTCCAGCCCGACAATTTGCGCGCTTGCATCCTTGCCAAGGCCGTTATAATAAATTTCCCCCTGCGTAATGACAAGCCCAATCGGTTGAAAGCCATTGCCCTGCCACTCTGGATCGGCAAACCCTCCGGCATTGACGCCAGCAATGGCACCTGTCCGCTTGACCATGCTTCCTACCTTCTCGCCTCGGCCCGCTTTCTCCGGTACAACGAGCCGGATTTTCGTCGGGTCCTTCACCGTCATGAGAAAACCGTGATAACCTTTGCCATCGACTTCCTCTACGCTGGTCAGTGACTCTGCAGCATGGTCGCCTGCACCAGTCGGCAGCGTAATTTGATGGGTGTCCAGCTCCTCGCCCATCTCCTGAAACTGCTTGGCATAATCGGCTACACGATCGGCAAGTCCCTGCTCGCCGATTAAATATTTTGCCAGAAAGCGGTGCTGGGTTGTAATTAACGCATCCGCCAGCTTATAGCGAAAGCTCGTTCCTGAAGCGGTAAAGAAAAACCAGCTCAGGAAAAGCAGGGATGATATCAGGATGGCAGCGAATAACGCTGCCACTACCCGCCAAAAGCCAGGCTTCTTGCGTTTGCGTTTGTTCACAGGAGAACTGTTCTTCCTTGCAGAAGTACGGCTTCCCATCGACGGGGCAGAATGTGGTGCATGCGGTAAATTTGAAATGGTGCCCACTCCCTAATCCATAAATTTGATCAATGAACAGACGGGTGTAGGAGGCAAGTTGTTGCAAGCGGGCTGCTTTTCACAAATCATTCCTTTATTGCCGCTGAAATTGTTATAATGGACGGGAAGTGTTAAAGGCATTACAAAAACAGGAGTGCACCTATTGGAGGTAGAGAAATGACTGCAAACCAAGCAGGCTATGAAGTAACCAGCTTTACAGATACGTATCAGATCTATGAGCTTAAAGAAGATGCGACTCATTCCCGCGTCCTTATCTGCCCTGAGCGCGGCGGCATCGTAATCGGCTGCCAGCTGCAAGGCCAAGAGCTGCTGTACCTTGATCGCGATACCTTTATTGATCCAGATGCCAATATTCGCGGCGGCATTCCCGTCTTGTTTCCGATTTGCGGCCAATTGCAAAATGGTGCCTATGAATGGGATGGCGTAAGATATAATATGCGTAATCATGGCGTAGCCCGCCAAGCATCATGGGACGTTGAAGGGCAGTCTACCGACAATGGAGCCTCGCTTACGCTTTCTTTGGAAAGCAGCGCACAGACGCAGGCGGCCTATCCCTTCAACTTCAAGCTGACTTTCACTTACCGCTTGAAGGATGGCAAGCTGAGCATTGAGCAAGCATACAGCAATTTGTCCGAGACCAGCATGCCTGTACATGCCGGCTTCCATCCTTATTTTGCAATTGCCGAAAAAAATCTGACTTATCGCTCTGACGCGCAGCAAGCGCTGGATTACAACGACAATCAGGTCAAGCCGTTTGCAGGCCCGCTGGATTTGAACGGTCTCGTTGAATCGGTCGCTTTGCTGGATGCTACTACACCGGAAATTTCCTTTCCCTTCGGAGATCAGCAAATTAAGTTGAGCTACAGCGAAGTATTCGGAACAACCGTCATTTGGTCGGTAGAAGGCAAGCCTTTTATATGCGTCGAGCCATGGACTGCCCCGAATGAAGCATTAAACCACAAAAAAGGACTTGTCATGGTGCAGCCGGGCCAAGCTTTGGAAGCCAGCTTCACGATTGAACTGAAGGCTTAATTTAGCTGCAACAAGGTGAAACGGCTGTCGCCGTCCTTTTGGCGGCGCAGCGCGTTTTAAAAAAGGTACTGCTCTTGACCAGCATGTGAACATGCCAGCCGAGGGCAGTACCTTTATTTTGACTATAGCTTATTCTACCGCTATTTATAGTGCTGCTGCTGCATTTGTGCTAGTTTGCGCGCTTTCCTCTTGCCGTCTGGACGCTGCCTCCATCAACCCTTTAATGTAGCCTACCCCGAACAAACGTCCCAGCAGCTCATAGCCGGGATTATCATTCGTTTCGCCTTCCATCGTCGGCACATGATCGGGCCTTGCCGGCCCAGTGAAGCCGACATCATAGTAGGTGTACATCGCCTCCAGCATGTCGGTAATGCCATCATCGTGGAACGTTTCCTCAAATTTCTCCGCTGTGCCGCGCACATCTCTAAAATGAACAAAAAACATTTTATCCTGCCCGGCAAAATGGCGAATGACGCTGGGGATATGCTCCCCCGCCGTCGCCAGCGTGCCTTGGCATAGCGTAATGCCATTATAAGCGCTTGGCACAAGATCAATGGCGCGCTGCAAAGCATCTGCACTGCGCAGTATACGCGATACGCCGCGAATCGGCGTAATCGGCGGATCATCGGGATGCAGCGCCAGCTTCACCTTCGCTTCCTCCGCCACAGGCACAATCTGCTCCATAAAATAATGCAGATTTTCCCACAGCTGCTGCTCGGATACGATGCCTGCTTCGGTAAGCGGGGCATCCCGCATTAAGCTGTGATCGTAGCTGGAGACGAGCGCACCTCCCCGTGTACGTGTCGTCGTGGAGGTGCGGAACCAATTGAACTGAGCCATAAAATTGTAGCAAAGCACAGGAATACCGGCCCTTCCCATATTGACAATAAACTGCTGAAAGGTTTCAATTTCCGCATCGCGCCCTGCGGTTCCAAGCTTAATCTCATTGCTTGGCGGCATTGATTCAATAACGGCCAGTTCAATGCCGCTGTCCGCAAAACGCTGCTTCATGCGAATAAGAGGCATAAGATCCCAAGGTTTTTCGCTTTTTTCGTCCCATGCCAGACCGCTCACCGCATAATTGATATCCATTTGCTTCGCGAGCTGCCATAGACGGTCAGGCCGCGACGAGAAAAATTCTGCCAGCTGCATTACTAATTCCTCCTATTTCGTATTACAAGCGATGCAACGATTGCTTGAATTAAGATTTCCCCGCTTTGGCGGCTAGTTCCTTGCCCAGCTTGTCGATTTTATTGAATGCGTCTTCAATCGATTGCTGGCCGAAGGAGACGGCATCCATTTCTTTTTTGTACGTATCCACCCATTCTGAAAATCCGGCAGCCGGCGAATAAAACGGCAGTGCCTTATCCACCGACATATCGTAAATCTCCTTGCCTAGCAAATCCTTGGCTTCAAGCGTCGGCTCAAGCTGCTTGAATATTTCCGGATTAATGGGCAAGCCGCGCGTCAAGCCAAGTGCCTTGCCCGCCTCTTGATCCGTTATAAACCATTTCACAAACTTCTTCGCTTCCTCTTTGTTTTTCGAATTGGCGCTTACGCTGAGGAAAATCGTCGACTGCGCCCAGCCGCCGCCAGCCGGTCCCGTCTGCAAATTGACAACGCCCAGCTTGCCTGGCATCAGTTGCTCCAGTGCGCTTACGGAGCCGGTCGTCGCACCTCGGGTCATCACCACACCGGAAGCCATAGGGTCAGCTTGCGGGTCATTTTCCAAGAAAGATGCGGCTAGCTCGGCTGGTGGAACGATTTTATTTTTGCGGAAATCATCATAAATGCCATAAAACTTCATGAACAGCTCCTTATCGAGCGTGAACGTCTTGCCTCCGTCCGACATAATAGGCGGTTTGCCCATCGCCGTCTGGTAATAGTTGAAGCCATCCCATGTCGATGTATCACCAATCGGATATTTGCCCTCAGGCAGCTTGGCACGGGCATCTCTCGCCCATTGAAAAAATTCATCATACGTCCAATCTTTATGCGGTAGCGGGATGCCGAGCTGCTCCAGCTCTGTCTTGTTGTAAGCGAAGCCCTGCGCGTTCTGGCTGAGCGGAATGCCATACAGCTTGCCGTTTATTTGCAAATTTTTCAGCACATTCGGGTCCACAATGCCGGTCAAGTCAATGTCGGATAAATCCTCCAGCTGGCCTCTGGATACGTATTCCTGAATGTAAGCCGCATCCATTTGCAGTACATCGGTAATCGACTTGGAGGCTGCCAGTGTCGGAAGCTTCTGCCAATAAGCATCCCAGGCCATAAATTCCGGCTTGAATTTCACATTTGAAAACTGCTGAGAATAAATGTCCAGCGCTTTTTTCGTCGCTTCATGACGGACGTCTGATCCCCACCACATAATGCTGAGCGTCGTCGCTGCCTCGCTTGCTCCCCCAGCCGCCGCCGTCTCCGTTGCCGAGCTTGGCTCCATACCCTGATTGCCCCCGCTCCCGCTATTGCTGCTGCATGCGGTCATTGTAAGCACTACAGCGAGCGTCAGCATTGCCCAGCCTTTGCTTTTCAGCCACCTTTTTCCCATTATCCGTTCATCCCCTTCAAATGAAATACCTTTTTCTAGAAGCGCTTTTCATAAAAAGCCGTTACCCTTTGAGTCCTGTTGTAGCAATACCTTCTACAAAGTGCTTTTGGGCCAGAAAAAAGATGACAACGGAAGGCATAATCGACAGCAACGACATCGCAAGCAGCTGCCCCCACTGAATATCGAACTGGTCAATGAACATGCGCAGCGCAAGGCCGACCGTAAACTTCTCAACCGAGCTTAAATACAGCACCTGCGCAAAAAAATCATCCCAGCTCCAAATAAAGGTGAAAATCCCCACTGTCACAAGCGCCGGCTTGATGAGCGGAAAAATAATCCGCAGAAAAATGCCGTAGACGGAAGCACCGTCGATTTTGGCCGCCTCATCGAGATCACGCGGGATGCCGCGAATAAACTGCACCAGCAGAAAAATAAAGAAGGCGCCGCCACCGAAAAAATGCGGCAGCACAAGCGGAACATAGCTGTCGACCATCCCCAGCTTGTTGAACAAAATGTACTGCGGAACGACCGTCACCTGGCCAGGCAGCATCATCGTCAGCAGCAAAATCGAAAACCAGAAGCCTTTAAGCCCGAAATACAAGCGGCCGAAGCCATAAGCTACAATGGCCGCTGTCAAGACGCCGCCTGCTACATTGCCCAGCTCCATCAGCAGCGTATTGCCGAAAAAGTGGGCAAACGTATAATCTCCGGAGAAATGCCAGCCCTTGCTGTAATTTTCCCACATCGGAATGGAGGGCCAAATGGTCGGCAGTCTTAGCTCGGACGTTTTTTTGAGCGAAGCGCCCACCCACCAAATGACGGGGTAAATCATAATGAAGGAGAACACCGCCAGAAATACATGATCGAAGCTTTTTGCCCGCAGCCTGCTCATTTCGCTTTCCCTCCATCCGACTCGTAAAATACCCAATAACGGGAAGCGGCAAAGTTAATGATCGTCAGCAGCGCTACAATGACGAGCAGGATCCAGGCCAGTGCGGAGGCATAGCCCATCTGGTAATGCTTAAACGCTTTTTCATAGAGGAACATGGCGTACATGTAGGTTGAGTTAATGGGCCCGCCCTTCGTAATAATGTAGGCGGACGTAAACGTTTGAAAGGAACCGATAATGCCAAGCACCAGGTTGAAAAACATAACGGGAGAGAGCATGGGGAGTGTAATGCTGAAAAATTTTCGCGTCTTGCCCGCTCCGTCCACCGATGCGGATTCGTACAGCTCCTGCGGAATTTGCTTAAGCCCCGCGAGAAAAATAACCATGGTGGAGCCGAACTGCCACGTATTAAGCAGGATCAGCGTAGCCAGCGACGTATCGGGATTGGATATCCAGGCGACGCCTTGAATGCCAAACCAGCCAAGCACCTGATTCACATACCCGTCCAGGCTGAACATATTGCGCCACAGCGCCGCTACTGCAATGCTGCCGCCGATGAGCGACGGAAAATAAATCGCAGTGCGGTAAATATTCATGCCGCGCAAGCTTTTATTCAGCGCCATCGCCACCATTAGCGAGAAAAACAGCTTCAGCGGCACGGAGAACAGCACGAACATGAACGTAACCTTGAGCGACGTAGTGAATGTGGAATCATTCGTAAAAATGTTGACGTAGTTGTCCATCCCGGTCCACTGCGGCGCTTCGAGCAGCGAATACTCTGTAAAGGATAAATAAAATGACTGGGCAATCGGCCACAACGTCAGCAGTAAAAATCCTAGCAGCCATGGTGAAATAAATACGTAACCAGCCAAATGGGTAATCCGGTTATCTTTACGCTTCACCCCATTTCTCCCCTCCCTTTGATTATTCGAGTCAAATGCTTGCCTGAGTCAGTTGCTTTTTGTCTAGCCTTACTTTATACGAAAACGCTTTCATAAATGAAGGAGACAATTTTATGATATGGTTGGATTTTTTTATAGTCCGCTGCTGATTACCGTAAAAAAGTCGCATCGACAAATTTGTCGCTGCCTGCAACAATAAAACTATAGCTTGAACAGTTCTACCCTTGAACCAATTACAGTAGCGAAAAGAGGTGCTGCAAGATGAAGTTCGATAATCCGGAAGATATAAGGCAATTGACCCCGCTTTGGGAGGGTGAGCGCTTTGAGAATGGCCGCCCTAAAGTAGATGAAGATATATTGCGCCGTATGCGAAAAATAACGCTGGAGGAAGCATGGGGTCCGCTGTGGAATCGCGGCTATACGTTTCAATTCGAAGGAGAGTTCAAAATCATGCATCCCGAGCAGGTGATGGTCGGGCGTGCAGTTACTGCGGTCATGGTGCCCAAGCGCCCCGACCTGCATGAAACGCTGCTTGATTACGGGCATGAACAGGAGGATCGCCACGGCTTTTTCAACCAATGGGTCATTGATTCGCTCGTGGAGGATGATGTCGTCGTCGTGGACATGTTCGATAAAATTCATAGCGGCACTTACGTTGGCGGCAATTTATCTACGGCGATTGCCACACGCACGAAGCGCGGCGGCGCTGTAATCTGGGGCGGTATTCGCGATAATCAGCAGGTGAAGGAAATCGGCGGCATTAATGTCTATTATCGGGGCAGCGATCCGACAGCGATTGCCGATGTGACGATGGTCGGAATGAACGTGCCAACACGTATCGGCAAGGCGATATGCATGCCAGGGGACGTCGTGCTGGGCACGCCTGCGGGGGTTATTTTTATTCCGCCGCATTTGGCTGAGCTGACCGTTGTACAGGCGGAGAAGTCGCAGGTGCGCGACGTATTCGGCTTCATTCGCCTTAAGCAGCAGGTGTATTCAACGGCGCAAATAGACGCTGCGTGGAATACAGCCCTTTGGCAGGACTTCATCGACTGGTTTAACAACGATGATGCCGCAGCGGAATATCGGCATTTGAGCTGGGACGATGAGCTTGAGGATGCGAAGAAGAGAGAGCATGATGGGCCGCGGAGCGATGTGCGTCTATAGAACGCAAAAGGAGGTTAGGAAAATTTTCCTGACCTTTTCGCATTTTTCAATTAACCCTTTTTAGGAATCCGTTTAATCAGTCTATCATTGCTGTCGTAGACCAGAATGCATAAATCTTTGAATTCTCCCTTCAATTCGAAGTACTTTTTAATAGCCTCTTCCTTTGACATCGCTTCGCCAAATCGCTCACTCTTGTATGCAATATAATATTTTGTCATAAACAAATACTGACAATTATCTACATTTTTATCAATTTTCTATTTTCACTGGATAACCATTAGTTCGATTAAACCATACCATGCTTTCAACTGTATTTGTGCCAACATGTTCTCTCCCTGTAATCCCTCACTCCACAAATTGATCAACTTTCGTTTAGTAAATTCCGGTTTCTTATTTTGCATGGTATAATCATGTTGAATGGAGCTAATTTGGGATGAACGAATTGCTTGATCCTCGTAATGATTTCGTCTTTAAGCGCATTTTTGGCAGTGAAGAAAATAAAGATGTATTGCTCGCCTTTTTAAATCGCACTTTTGCCGAGTCAAACGAACCTCCGCTAACTGAAATTGTATTTTTAAACCCCTATACGGATAAGGATGCTCCGTTGGACAAACAGTCCATTTTTGACATTTGGGCCAAAACATCTGAGGGTAAGCTGATTAATATTGAAATGCAGTTATTCAACAAATACGATATAGAGAAACGTACTCTGTTTTATTGGAGCAAACGGTACTCCAGTCAATTGCAGGAAGGAAATACGTATAAAGAACCAAGGTGAAACGGTTTTCGCCATCCTTTGGCGGCACAGCGCGTTTCATTCCGAGAAATAGAGAGAAAGGATGAAAAAATCATATCCTTTTCTATATTTTCAAAAAATGTGTGACCATTAATATATTGAATTATTACTTCCTGGCTAATGACCGTTATCATAACGTGTTCCATTTGCGGGAAGACCATTCCGGCCTCGCCTTAACGGATGATATTGAAGTTCACTTTATGGAGCTTTCCAAGCTAAGCGACCAAATGCTGCCTCATAATGAAGCAGAGGTAAGAGCATTATAACTGGATACCATTTCTGTAAATAATTACGCATTCAGACTATCTATAACAGAGAGGGAGTCCGCCACTACGCGGGCTCCCTCTTCCTTTATGCTTCCCAATCTAATGCCCCGCTGACTCCCGGTACTCGCTTGGAGACAAGCCAACCCGTTTTTTGAAAATTTGGCTAAAATAGCGTGAATCCTGATAGCCTACCTTTTCCGCCACCTCGTAGTTTTTAAAATGCGTCGTCTTGAGCATGGCTTTCGCCTTGTCGATGCGGATATCGGTCAAATGCTCGATGAACGTTTTACCGGTATTCGTCTTGAACAGCAAACTCAAATAGGTCGGCGTCATATACACCTTCTCCGCCACGCTTTGCAGCGAAACATGCTGGCATTCCTGCTCCATATAATACATCGTTTTCTTAATGATGCTGCGATGGCTCTCGCCCTGATAAGGCGACACCGCCTTCCACAAGCTTGTTACAAATTCGCTGACGCAGCGAACCAGCTCATGAAGCGTTTTCATTTTTAGAATGGATAAAATCTCATAAGGTTTATTAGCTACAGCGGCATCCGTATCAGCTAGCACTCTTCGTTCCATTCCCACGAGCAAACGCAGCGTCAGCTCATACATGTGTGAAATAGCAATCGGCCCGCCGCGCATCACACTGCGATAAAACACTTTTACCGCTTCTTCGAGCTGCCCTTCCGACGTCGCCCCCTGGCAAGCATCGTACAGCTCCTTCTCCTTATGCTCCGGATAGTCCTGAAGCGGCACATAAGCACGAAGCTCACTATAATAAATAATTTCGCCAATGCCCTGATAAAATTGATGCTGAAGCGCCTGCCCTGCCTGTTCATAAGAATGCTTCACTTCATGCAAATAGCCACAGGGCTTCCCTACGCCAATCGTAATCGGATCGGAAAATTGCTCACCCAGCATCGCCTGCACATTATCGAGCATCTTCTTCGACACCCAGGAAAACAGCAGCACGAGCCGATGCTCCTCATCTAAAAAAAGAACACTTCCCGCCGGAATGCGCGGCTGCAAATATTCTCTTATTTTCTCCATATAACCGACCCGATCATGCTCATGATGAAAATAGGCCGCTGGCGCAAGCAAAGCTACAGCCGGATACGTAAAATAAGGGTTTATATTCAGCTTCGCCAGCTGCTCCTTCATATTCGTTCGGCCGCCGCCTCTTTCCGACATTAGCTCCTGCAGCAAACGATCCCTCATCCAAGTCAGCATATAATCGTCTTTCAGCCATTTCTCTTCTTTCAGCATGCTCCATTTCCCCTTTAAATTGAAAGGTTAACAAGCAAGTTGCCCCTCGACTTTCGTCGCGGCCTAATCCAGATGAATGATTTTGTAAGCGTGCATATGCTCGATAAACGCCTGCTCGGCCGCTGCAACATCCCCTTTGCGCAGTACGTCAATAAGTACAGTATGGTAATCTGCCAGCCCTAGTGTCGTGTAATGCCGATTGGAAATTGCCATAAACCGCATAAGCTTCGTCTTCATATCCTTCCATAACGTTAATATGGCCCCGTTGTCGCATTTACGATAGAAAAAACCGTGAAAATCCATGTCCAGCTCCAAAATGCTCAGTATATCGTTTTGCTTAACAGCTTGATCCATTTGCTCAATAATGTCCGCCAGCTCGGAAAAATCCTGCTCCGTCAGCAGCGGCATCGCCTGCCTAACCGCGAAGCCTTCAATCATTTCACGCAGCACGAACAAGTCCTTGATTTCCTTCGCCGTTATGTTGGAGACCACCGAGCCTTTGTTCGGAACGCCAATAATGAGCCCTTCCTGCTTGAGCCGTTCAAGCGCCTCCCTTACAGGAGCCTGGCTAATCTGGAATTGGCCGGCGATTTCAAGTACAATAAGGCGGGCACCCGGCTGAAGCTCGCCAGCCAAAATCTCTTTCTTGAGCTTCATATACACATGTGTACTAATAGAATGAATTGGTACGATTGCTGGATTTTCTGGCACATGAACACGTCCCTATTCCAAATTATCGATTATCGTTAATTTATCTACTTCCATTATATCGGCTCATTTCCTGCTTAACAACCCAATTTTGGAAATGATGCCGCAACAGCCCTAGCGACAGCTTTTGCTTCTAACTTTGCATAAAGTATGAGAAGCTGGCCTAAAGGAGATATTGCAAGAAAAGGAGGAACTTTCCCACATGCTTAAAAAAATGACCTCAATACTTCTTGCTTCATTTCTCGTTATATGTGCGAGTTCCTGCGGCAGCGCGAGCGATCCTGCCAATAGCAGCAACGGCAGCAACTCCGGCTCTAATCAACCAGCCACTGCCGAGGCGCCAAGCCCTTCCCCCGCAGAGTCGGCAGCAGCAACTCCAGCTGTATCGCCTACGCCAACTGTGACGGAAGCGCCTGACCTAATCAAACAAGAAATCGCCGGCATGTCGGTCGATGAGAAAATCGGACAGCTCGTGCTTGTTGGCCTGGAAGGTACAACCCTTCAAGAAGATGCCATCGAAATGATAAATACGTATCATGTAGGCGGCTTTATTTTGTACAAAAGAAACATTACCGACGCTTCGCAGACGCTAGCCCTGCTCAATGAGCTTAAAAAACAAAACAAGAAAAATCCCGTCCCGCTGTGGCTCAGCATCGACCAGGAAGGGGGAACCGTGAGCCGGATGCCCCAGGATTTCGTGAAAATTCCATCCGCCCAGTCTATTGGCAGCAAAAATAAACCTAAGTACGCCTATGGAATAGGTGAAGCTATCGGCGCCGAGCTGTATGCCCTTGGGTTTAATATGGATTTTGCCCCTGTGCTCGATATTAACAGCAACCCGGACAATCCGGTCATTGGCAACCGGGCGTTTGGCTCCACAGCGGAAAGCGTCATTGCCAGCGGCATCGAGACGATGAGGGGCATACAAGCGGGACATGTCGTACCCGTTGTCAAGCATTTTCCCGGTCATGGCGATACGTCAGTCGATTCGCATCTGGACTTGCCGGTAGTGGACAAAAGCTTGAAGCAATTGGAGCAATTCGAGCTGCTGCCCTTTAAAGAAGCGATAAAGCAGCAAGCCCCTGCTGTCATGATCGGCCACCTGCTTATTCCAGCAATGGACAAGCAATATCCCGCTTCCCTATCCAAGGCGATCATTACCGATTTATTACGGGATAAGCTCGGGTTTACCGGTGTTGTCATCACGGATGACATGACGATGGGCGGCATTACGAAGCATTTTGGCATTTCGGATGCGGCGGTCAAAGCGGTTCAAGCGGGCAACGATATTCTTCTTGTCGGACATGATGCGAAGCAGCAGATCGCTGTGCTGAAGGCGCTAAAAAAAGCGGTCAAAACCGGCGATATCTCCATGCAAACACTCGATGACAGCGTCTATCGGATCATCCGCCTCAAAAGCGCCTTTACGCTAAAAGATGAGCTTATCAGCCGTACTAACGTTGATGCGGTCAACCGTCAAATTAAAAAAGCGCTGAACGCTTCTAAATAGAAGCATTCGGCGCTTTTTCTTCTTTAATCGGTTAAATTTCTAGTATTGCTTTACACCGGCGACATATAACGGCCATAGCTGATGTCAAGCTCGGATAGCTTGCCATCCTGCTCCGAAAGGAACGATACGTTTTCCCCTTCCGCCCCCATCCATTTAACTCCGAGAACGATACCTTCAGCTGTCTTCGCAGCGAATAGGAAGGAAAACATTTCCGGCATAACCTCACCACCATCGTCTACCCGCCACGTCGAGCTTTCATCGAACTCGGCTGGATAGTCTTGAAAAATAAAGCCGTCTGCGGTTTGCAGTGCCAGACTCGCCAGCATGTCCTTGCCCTGACGCTCAAACTGCACCAAATACAAGGTATTTCCTTCAGCGCCTATTTCCTCAAGCGGCCATAGCTTCTCTACGCTGCGATTTTTGCTCTTGGCAATGGCCGCCTTCACATCATCTGCTGCCTGCCCGCTTCTTGTATCAGCTATGGACAGCAGCATTTCCGGTTTTACCGACTGATCATCGGTTAGAAAATACGTTTCATTCGGCTCCGCCTTGCCCTCCACGACCTCAAACAGCTGGCCTTGCTGGTTTGCAAAATTTTGCGCCGTTTGCCTACCGTTATCGGCTTCGGTCGCCTTTTGCTCATTTTTGTATTTAATTTTGAGCAGCTGCCCATTGTGACCAACCGCGAGGTTGAAGCTGGCCCACTGCTCGCTGCCCCCTTCAGCCGAGCTGACTAGCAGCTGTTTGCCCGCTTCATCGGCAAAGCCAAATGCACCTTTGCCAAGCACAGCAGTATCCAGCAGCGGCGCTGCTGTCGGCTCCGCGATGGGCTCCGTCGTCGCGGCTCCAGCATTGGTTCCGTCATCCGCTGGCGTATTAGAAACAGTTGGAGTCTCCGCTGTCCCGCTTGCGGCAGCCGAAGCTTCTCCAGATGGCTTAACCTCCGAGGAGCATGCACCTAAACATATAGTCAATATGAGCAACAATATGAACAAGCTGTTTTTTCCCATTATATCTCCCCCTTTAAACAAATGATGCAACGACTACAAGCTTAAGACGAAGCAGCCATTCAAAAGGGTGCAGCCCAAACGTACTCGAATGAGCCATTCGTTTATTGGGTTAAGCCTTGCGCTTCATAATAATGCGCCACTTCAATAATCATCGCACCCATTCGTTCAATATCCGGCACGATATATCGTTGTACGCCATTTAATTGCAGCGCCTCGGCAGTTACTTTGCCCACAGCTGCTGCCAGCACCTGACCAGCGAATAGTTCCAGGAGCTGCTGCTCAAGACCTATTTTTCGCGCATAGCGGAATAAATACTGGACTTGAACAGCTGTTGTAAAGCAGATCGCGTCAACCTCGCCTGCAGCGAGCTCTTCCATGAGCTGAGTAAGTACGCTTACTTCGGGCGGAACATGTTTGTAGGGCAGCAGCGAAATAACCTCACCCGCTTTTTTAGCAGCAAAAAAATGCTCCAGCTCAGGCGACGGCTCGCCATGCAGCTGAATGACGATACGCTGGCCGGCAAAATCATGCTCCGCCAGCTTTTCGATTAGATTTTGCACCGTGCCATCATCATCTGCAACAACCGCTTTCAAGCCGGTACGCTTAAGATAAGCCGTCGTCTTGTAGCCTCTGGAAGCAATCGATGCTTGCGTCAGCTGCTCCAAGAACGCTTCCTTTATATCCAGCTTTTCCGCGTTGCTGGCAAGCGTCTCCGAGCCAATGCCCGTCGTTAAGACGACCCAGTCCGCCCCCTCCGCCGCAAACCGCCGCAGCGGTGCTTCCAGCGTTTCCTCATCCAGCAGTGTCAAACCCTGAAGCGACCGCACGAGCGCTGTCCCGCCCTGCTTTTCAATGATGGCGCTCATTTCCTCTGTTTTTCGAGATCCTGCTATGACCAGTCGTTTCCCCTTCAATGCTTCCATTCCCATGCTTACCCCGTCACCATGCTTTCTTCTATTGTGTTTGTCATATATTTTAACATAAGCATAAAAAACTGTCGCCATTTCAAGGCAGGCAAAACTTGTTTTACATTTTTTTACTTGTTGCTGACATGAAAAAAAACCGTTCTCAAAGTCAAGAACGGCGGTTTCTTTACATCATTACAAATATTCGACATTAACGAAAGATAGCGAAAAACAGAGAAAAACATCGAAAACTAGATATAACATATATTTCTTTATCTATGTTATAATTCCAATTGAAATTCAGGTATTCGCAGTTTGAGTCTCACTTTTATTCCACTTTTAGGAGAAAAGAGGAATTTGATGCAGGAAGCAATAGACACAGGCAGCACCTACAACGAGCTCCCCCTATTGATTACCGGATCTGGAAGCGTTACCGTCACTGAGCCCGACCGTTGCCCTGGAGGCAGCCCTGATTACAAAATCGTAAACTGCGTAGGAGGTACAGGCCGCCTTGTTTTTCAAGAACGGGAAATTCAGCTGCAGGAAGGCGTTGCCATTCTTTATTTTTCCCACACCGCTTCTATTTCGTGCGAAATTAGTGAAACGCTAAGCATCAAATATTTAACCTTCACCGGTTATTTGCTGCCAGCATTTTTGCAAGCCTTACATATCGCTAACCTTTCCGTATTTCAGCTTGATCCCGCTCCGCAAATGCTCATTGACGAGATTATTTTAAGCCAGCAATCCACCCGGCAGGAGCGTATTTTCACAGGATCAGCACTCTTGTATATGCTGCTTATCAAGCTGAAGCTCTCCAAGGACCTTTACCTCGTCCCTGAACGCAAGGAGCATACACCGAAGCTGTCCAGCATCCTGACCTATATTAAGCAAAACTATCATCTCGACATTTCCCTATCCATGCTGGCCGGGCAGCTCTACATAACCGAGCAGCATTTGAATCGCATGTTCAAAAAAGAATATGCGATGACCCCGCTCGATTTTTTAACCCGCTACCGACTGCTCAAGGCAAAAGAAATGCTCATTCATGAGGATGCCATGACAGCTAATGACATTGCCAAGGCGGTCGGTTTTAATAGCGCGAGTTATTTTGGCTCCGTTTTCAAAAAGCATGAAGGCTGCTCGCCAATGGTGCTGCGCAAAAGCTACAAAGCTTCGAAATCAAATTCGGCGATTGAGGCAAGCCGCTGATCATAATTCAAAAATTCCAAATCCCGTGTCACTTCATTCGGCACCACGATACAGCGGATGCCAGCCGCCTTCGCAGCTTTCAAACCATTTGGCGAATCTTCAAAGACGATGGCTTCTGAGGCATCAATGCCAAGCCGTGCCAGCGTAAGCTCATACAGCTCCGGGTCAGGTTTCACCCGCTGCACATCTTCAGAGGTATGAATCACATCAAAAGCTTCAAAGATGCCAAGCTTCTTCAAATAGCTATGAACCCAGTCACGCGTAGAGCTGGACGCAACCGCAAGGTGCAGATTTCGCTGCTTCACGCTCGCCAGCAGCTCCGCAACCCCAGGCAATAGCCCGGTTTCGCCAATATATACGGCATATTTTTGCTCAGAGAGCTCTTTAATATGGTCATGGTCAATTGGCGTTTGCAGCGCTTCCTCCAAATAATGAAAAGGATTGAATTCGTCGAAATTTGTGCCCACATTGCGGGACCACAGGCCCAGCGACAGCTCTACGCCATGCTCCTGATAAATGTCGCGGAAAGCATAATACCAAGGTGTCTCGGTATCCATAATCAAGCCGTCGAAATCAAAAATGATCGCTTTCAGACTCATCGCTACTATCAGCTACCTTCCTGCTTTTACTTGCAGCTTACCGCCAGCGACTTTCAGCTTGCAGCTGCTAAAATCGGCTTTCCACGTTCGGCTCGGTGAGATGGACAAAGCTGAACTCGGCCCTGCTGCCGCTGCCCTTCGGACATTGCGCGACGACACCGGCCTTTACTTCATCAGGTGTGCGCATGCCGAAATAACGGATCAGCCTCCAATCCTCGCCATCAGGCGAATAATAGAAGGACACGCAGTCTTCTACTTTATTGATTCTCAAATACGGATTGTCCGACTGAATCTCTTCCGAGTTGCAATCATCTGACCAGCCGTCCTTGGTGACGACCGAGACGATCGAGGCTGCCCGACCATTGAATTCAAAGCATAATTTGCACCAATTGTCGCTATCGACGTACAGCATAAGGCACCCAGAGTCATACTGCTGCTTCATCTCCACCGTAAGTCGCGCCGTTAATTCGAAGGAGCGCTTGACTGGAGCATACAAAAAAGGAGCTGAGCTGGCAAAATGCTTGCCTGATGGATCGCAGAAAAAATCCGCCTCCGGTGGCGCCTCAATGATCACGCCGCCCTGCTCTGTGAACTGCCACTGCGATGGCTCGTTCATCCAAGCCAGTGTATCGCGTGTTTCATGATTCAATACATTAATCATTAATTATCCCTCCGTAGCCATTTTCTGTATAACCATTCGACCTAATTAGCTTAAAACCTTCTTTTGCCAAAATATAAGAATTTATAAGTTTCCCCTTATAAATGGGCTTATATTTCTCGGACTGAAACGTGCAGCACCGCCGGAGGACGGCTTTCGGCCGTTTCACCTTGAAATAAAAGAATTTATAAGTTTTGCACTTCAAATAGGCTTATATTTCTCCGACAAAGCTCTTCGCGCGTCCTGGAAGGACGACGAAATCGTTTTTGCTTGCAAATGGTTATTAGACGTGATGGTTCGCTTTCATCACCTGCTGCTGCCTGGAAGGAACCGGGAGGAAAAACACGACAGCCATGAGCACCATATACAGCGCAACAATGACGGCGAACAGCAGCTTCGGACTGTAATTATAGAGGAGTCCCGTCAAATAACCGGAGGGAATGGCAATAAGCGTCATGACCGTCTGTACGGCCGAAAACATATCGGCTTTCTCATGCGTGCCAAGGCGATTCATCAGCAGCGCATCCCGGTACGTTTGCAAAATAAACGTTCCTGCCGCCAATATAATAATCGTCAGCATGAGCAGCGGCACATTGCCGGAAGGAATAAAGAGCAGCAGCAAGGAGCCGGCGGTGCATAAGGCAATCGACAGACTGACATATTTTTCATCCGAGCGTTGTTTCAGCCGGGGAATGACGACCAAGTATAACACCATGACCGTTACCGCAGTGACGACTGGAATGTAGGAAATTGTCCAATCGCCGAAATGCAGCTCCTCCTTGAAAAACACGACCTGAAAAAAATTCAGCTGCAAAATAAAATTCGACAGTACCGTTATGATAATAATCGGGAACAACCGGCGGGTATAAAACGCTTTGCCAAATAGTCGCAGGCTGGCTCCCAAGCTTTTCAGCACCTTGGTCTGGCTATGTACCTCAATGAGCTCTTTGCCCGCCTCCGTCTCCTCTGTCAGCCGGTTTCTTACAATAAACATAATCGTCATCATTACGCCTCCGGCAAAATAAATGACGGCAAGCGTCTTCCCGATACCAAAATCGGCGATGACAAAGCCCGCTAGCGGTGTAAGCACTCCTGCTGCGGTAATAATCATATTCATGATGCCAAAAACTTTCGGTCGCTTTCGCTCCTCGACATCTTCAATAATGAGCAAATTGAACGACACGGTGACGAACTTGGACGTCGCATTTAATAAGTAGGCAATCATAAACAGCCAGAAGCTTTGCGAGAACGCCCAAATAAACATCGGAACGCTCCAGGCTACAATATCAAAAATGAGCGAGGTGCGCTTGCGTCCCAGCTTATTCGTAATCGACCCGGCAAACAACTGAAACACAAAAGCAAAATACAGGTTTATGGAATTGATCAACCCAATTTCAATATCGCTCAGTCCCGCATCCTTCATATAGAGCGGCGCATAAAACAAAACGATCGTTCCAGGAATCGCCCAGAGCGGCTCCAGAAAAATCGAATACCGCGGATTTTTTGGCAAATCGGCAAGCAGCTTCATCTTTAAGGCTCATCCCCTCTTCTTCATGCGTCATTGCTGCGCGGCGCCCCGTAAGCCTTTCGCCGCGCAGCCAAAACGCCCTTGCCTTGCCCTACCTTATGAAATAAGTGCTGTCTTAACGGAGGTCATCGCTCTTGGCGCGCCTGTGCTCATGTCATAACCAATCGTTTCATTAAAAGCGCCTTCGTAGTCCTGCAGCTTTTTGGTTGAAGTGACCATGTTTTCGAGCTCCGGCAAGCTTTGAGCAAACTTGAGCGCCGTACTGATCATTTGATGAACCGCTACATCGCCAATGACATTGACACCGTTGTTAATAAAATCCGTCGGCTTAAACGATACTTCATAGCTGTCGTCATAGCCCATAGGAATAATTCTGCCGCCTTTGCCGATCAGCTCAAGAGCAACATGCAGCTGATTGCCGACCGCATCAATAATAATATCGAATTTATGGCCATTATTAATTTCGAGCACTTTTCCCAGCGTCAGCTCCTGAGGATGGAACACATAATCAGCGATGTTTGCAGCGAAGCTTTTACGGTATTCATCCACTTCTGTGCCAACGGTCAGGCGGCCAAGCCGCTTGCCAACAAGCTGGCACAAGGAGCCAATCGCGCCAGAGCCAAGCACAAGCACCGAATCGCTTGGTTTAACGCGAGCTTTCAAAAAGCTGTTGAGCACGCAGCCCAGCGGCTCGACCATCATGGCCGCTTCCCAGCTCATCGTGTCAGGAATTTTGAACACGTATCTTTCCTCGCCTGCGTAATATTCCGCGAAAGTGCCGTGGATGGTCATGCCAACCTGATGATCCTCGAAATTTTCGCAGTAGCAGTGCAGCCCTTCACGGCAGTAAGAACAAATGCCGCAAGATTGGGTTGGGTCAATGAGCACACGGTCGCCCACTTTAACACTTCTTACTTTAGGGCCGACTTCAACGACGGTGCCAACGCCTTCATGACCGATAATCGTGCCGGAATTGGCCGGAATTTTTCCTTTTACAATGTTAAGGTCCGTTCCGCAAATGCCCGAGCCAAAAATTTTAACCTTGACGCCTGTCGGCGATACGATGGTTGGCTCCTCCATCTCCAGAAGTTCCACCTTGCGATAATCCTGATATACTAATGCTTTCATTAACTTGCCTCCTCTTTCGATTTGTGAATAATCGTCTAAACAGCCGACTTGCTGGATCTATGTTCTTGTTTGCTCCACTCCAGCAAAACTTCCTTAAGCGACTCTTGTACAAGCAACAGCTCCGCCTCCGAATGAGCATCCGAGAAGACGAAAAATCCCTTCGTAAAAATCCCCTGCTGAGCGAGCCGCTTCATCATATAAGCGCGGAAGGGATCACGGTAAAAGTCCTGCTCCGCCCGCGACCTCAGGCAGAAGCTCGCATAGGTGCCGTGCAGGGCCAGCTCCTCTGTCAGTCCCAGCACATCCAGCTGCGCCTGCAGCTCTGTCATCAGCTTCTGCGTACCGCCGCGCCAGCTTGGCCAGCTCGGTGCCGCCTGCATCAGCTTCTCGCAGGCAATAAGCGCTGCCAGTGCAATCGTCTCGCTCGAATGGGCGCTGCTGAACTTGACCTGCCCACATAGCCGCATAATCGGCTCTGAGCCTAGTACGACGCCCAGCGGCAGGCCATTGGCCAGCCCCTTCGACAAGCAAAGAATATCCGGCCACAGCCCGTATTCGCCTGCGGTCGCCTGCTTGCCCATTCTTGCGCCAGATGTTACCTCGTCAAATATGATTAGAATGCTGTGGCGTGCGGCCAGCTCCATCACCTTGGCCAGCTCCTCGCGCTGCCACTCGTTCGGACATAACACGATGCAGGCCAGCTGGTCGCCATGCCGGCGCACCTCGTCTTCGATCCGCCGCAGACTTGCATGCGGCACCCAAACGGTACTGCTGCGGATTTCCGCCGGAATCCCCATCGCTTCCGCGTCTCCGCCGTAATAGCCATAGGCTGACCAATCGCTCCAGCCATGGTAAGCCGTCGACATCACCTTTGGCCTGCGGGTGTAAGCTCTTGCCAGCCGGACTGCGCCGCTAACTGCATCGGCTCCGCCTTTGCAGAAGCGCAGTGCTGCATAACGCTGCTCAAAGCGGGCGAGTATAAGCTCCGCTGCCGTCAGCTCTACATCAGCGGGCACCGAGAAGCTTGTCCCTTTGGCGAGCTGCTTTACAATCGCCGCTTGCACTTCCTCACGGGCATGTCCCCATGAGGCGGTGCCCATCGCCATCTCGCAATCGAGCCACTCATTGCCGTCGATATCGATAAATCTGGATTGTCTGGCTTCTACGCAGCAGATGGCCGTTTCGCCGGGGAATAAGCGCTCTGGCGTCTTTGCCAGCGTGCTGCATCCGCTCGGAATCAATTGCTGCACGCGCTCCAACCATTGCAGGCTTTGAGTAAATACCGCCTGCTCCTCTCTCGTCTTCATGGTTTCTCCTCCATTTAGCGCGTACTAGCGCACCTTAGTTCCTGGCCAGCAGCTTTCATAAATCCGGTCGATGGAGATGACATTGCCATAGAGGTCAATGATCAAATCCTGTGCCCGGTGGGCGTGGCGCATTTCAATCCAGTAGCGGTTTTCCAGCAGACGCGTGAAGTTGTCTACGAGGAACAGCAGACGGCTGCGGCTCTGAATAAGCTCCTTGCCCAGCACCTGCGGCAGCCAAATCGCCCCATTCGAGTTGAAGCGGTTCGAATAGTCGTACACCTCGGTCAGCGTAGCGAATTCTGCCTCGCGAAGCTGGCTCCAGAACATATCCGCATCGCTGCGCACTTCTGCCAAATCGACGCCAATCATCGGCAGCGATGCCGCTGCTGCATCCTGCTGCTCCAGATGCGACTTCAGATGGTCAAACATGAACGGCCAAATATCGGCCTTGATGTCGCTGCCCCATTTTTTCCAGAAGCGGGCCAGGTTGTTTTTGCGATTGAAGCTGCGGTGGATGCCGCTGCTGCGCTCCCAGTGATAGGCCAAAACTTCCGGATTAATAACGATGTCATAGCCGGCTGCACGCGCTCTCATCTGGTAATCGAAATCCTCGTAGCCGTTGAAGAACTTTTCATCAAGCAGCCCCACCTTCTCATACACTTCGCGCTTCATGCCAAACATTGCGAAAATGACGAGCTGCACGGAAAACGTCTGCTTCGGAATATCCATTGGCGACGCGTTTAGAAATAGATGACGGCCAATCGTATCCGCAAATGCAATGCCGCAATGCTGGACGCCGCCTGTTTGCGGATACAGCAGCACGCCGCCTGCCATGCCGATTTCATCGCTGCTGTCCAGCGTTTCGCTCATGAGCTGCTGCCAATTGTGATTCAGAATCGTGTCGGAATCGAGAAAATAAATATATTGCCCCTGTGCAATTTTTAGCGCGCTATTAATAGAAACGGCGCATCCAAGCGGATAGTCGTGCTGCAAAATCTCCACCGTCACGCCTTCCTTGCACTCTGACTGAAGCTTATCCAAATGCTGTCTGACTGCTGTGCCGGAACCGTCATTGATGAAGATAATCTGGGTGGATGGGCTTACTGTCCGCAGCAATGAATCCGTAAATAAGTTCAAAATGTTATAATCCTGGTTTACTGGCACAATAACTGTGTGTAGCATGTAATCTCCTCCACGTGATTTATAGTTTCAACATCGTTCGACGCCAGCTGCCCTCCCTTTATTTCGACTCGACTCTATCTAATTTTGGAATTTATGACGTGTGACTGGAATAGAATCTGGTTACAGTGTATGTTTATGCACCTTGCTGTGTAAATCTCAATATCTGAACTCTATTAAATTTTGAACCTTTTCTGTCGATTGGTCGGTAAATTTGACAAGGGGTTTTAATTCGTTTTAACTAGAGATAACTGGTTTTTTTAATATAAGAATTTATAAGCTTCACACTTATAAATTCTTATATTTCTCGGATTGAAACGCGCCGCGCCGCCAAAGGACGGCGAAAGCCTTTCCACCTTGGCTGAGAATCATTTCGCAAAATTCATATAGATCGGAGCTATTTCAACATGTATCGCCACTTGGAACAATGTGTACTCGATTTGGAACAAAACGGACATCTCGTTCGAATAAAGGAAGAGGTCGACCCCCATTTGGAAATGGCGGCGATTCATATGAAGGTATTTGAAGCTGGCGGTCCCGCCCTATTGTTCGAAAATGTAAAAGGCTCCAAATTTCGTGCCGTCTCTAATTTGTTTGGAACGGTTGAGCGGAGCAAATTCATGTTCCGCCATACATGGGAGTCCACCCAGCGCGTCATCGATTTGCGCGGCGCCCCCATGAAAGCAATGAAAAACCCGTTTGGGCATATTGGAACGGGCCTTGCAGCATGGAAAGCGCTGCCGAAGCAAAGCTCAGGCAGCGTGCCAGTAGCGGCGCAGGAAATTCAAATTTCCGACCTGCCGCTTATTAAGCATTGGCCAGACGATGGCGGCGCTTTCGTAACGCTGCCGCAGGTGTTTACCGAGCAGCCGGGCAAGCCGGGACTGATGAATGCGAATCTCGGCATGTACCGCGTTCAGCTTAGCGGCAATGATTACGAGCTGAATAAGGAAATCGGCGTCCATTACCAAATTCACCGCGGCATTGGCATTCATCAGGATATGGCGAATAAGCTGGGCAGGCCGCTGAAGGTGAGCATCTTCGTTGGCGGTCCGCCAGCCCATACGCTTGCAGCTGTTATGCCGCTGCCGGAAGGCTTAAGCGAAATGACCTTTGCCGGCTTGCTCGCAGGACGCCGTTTCCGCTATAGCTACCGAGATGGATTTGTGCTTAGCAATGACGCAGATTTCGTCATTACTGGGGAAATTCATCCTGGAGAGACGAAGCCGGAAGGCCCATTTGGCGATCACTTGGGCTATTACAGCCTGACGCATCCGTTTCCGCTCATGAAGGTGCATAAAGTGTATGCAAAGCCCAATGCGATCTGGCCGTTTACGGTTGTCGGAAGACCTCCGCAGGAGGATACCGCCTTCGGAGCACTTATCCATGAGCTTACGGGAGATGCGATCAAGCAGGAAATTCCCGGCGTGAAGGAAGTCCACGCCGTCGATGCAGCAGGCGTGCATCCGCTGCTGTTCGCTATTGGAAGCGAGCGGTATACGCCGTATCAGCAGGTCAAGCGGCCAACGGAAATTTTGACGCTGGCGAACCGGATTTTGGGCACAGGGCAGCTCAGCCTGGCCAAATATTTATTTATTACGGCGGAGGACAAGCAGCCTGTAACGACGCATCATGAGGCGGAATTTCTCGCCTATGTGCTGGAGCGGCTGGAGCTGCGCCGGGATATTCATTTTTATACAAATACGACGATCGATACGCTGGACTATTCGGGTACGGGGCTTAATGAAGGCAGCAAGGTCGTTTTTGCCGCCTATGGAGAGAAGATTCGCGAGCTGTGCCGCGAAACGCCTGACGTGCTGAAGGAGCTGCGCGGATTTGAAAACGCGCGTCTCGTTATGCCCGGCGTCGTAGCCATTCAAGGTCCAGCATTCACGAGCTACGCCGATGCGAAGGCGCAATTGCAGAGCTTGAGCGAAGCAATTGCTGAGAAGGGACCTCTGCCTTCCTGCCCGATGATTGTTTTATGCGACGACAGCACGTTTTTAAGCGCGAAGGTGGATAACTTCCTGTGGGCTACGTTTACGCGCAGCAACCCTTCCCATGATATTTACGGGGTAAATAGCGGCTACGAGCACAAGCACTGGGCCTGTGATAACGTCATTATTGATGCGCGCACGAAGCCGCATCAAGCGCCGCCGCTCATCGCCGATCCAGCTGTGGAGAAACGGATTGAGCGTTTGTTCGCAGCCGGTGCGAGCCTCGGCGGGCTTAAGCTGTAGGCTGATTAAATGCCGCCGCATTATAAATAGACAAACAAAGGAGTACAGGCTCATGTCCTGTACTCCTTTGTTTTGCTCATCATGCGTTGATTCATTCGCTTTATAGTTGACAATGCGATTGTACAAAATAACTTTAATCTCGAATAATATAGCCTTGACCGGGCTCAAGCTCCACGAATCCAGCCATGTGGCGAGCTTGAAAGGCGACAGGCCGATCGCTGCCCATGAGGATGATATTTTGCAAATCAGCTGATCCATCTGCTGGCAAAATGAACGCTTTCGTATAAGCAAAAACCTCCCCAAGCGTCGTTTGAATGGCATGAATGAGCCTGTCCCGCTCCCCCCTGCCCATGAGATTCAAAAGGACAGCGCCACCTTCGCTGAGCTTGCTTCGAATTAAATGAAAAAACTCCAGTGACACAAGCTGCTTTGGCGTTCCCTGTCTGGTGAAAGCATCAACAATGACATAATCGTAAGCATGTTCCGCTTCTCCTTCCAGCAAAGCACGCCCATCTCCAATGACGACATTATCCTGATTATAGCCAAAATACAACCGGCTCAGCTCTACGACTGTCTCATCAAGCTCGGCTACCTTGAACGTTTTATCTTCAAAATAACGGGCGATCGTGCCGATGCCATGACCGATGAGAAAAACTTTTTCAAAAGCCGCTTGATTGCTTTCCATCAGATGAATGATCGCTCGTGGATATTCGAACAATATACGTCCGGGGCGTTCCAGATCAAGCGCGCCCTGCGTCGCATCTCCAGAAAATTGCAGGACGCGAAAGCGCCCTTTTTCCCCATCCAGCTCTGTCGTGTCGTAGACGGCAATTTCGTGATGAGCGGTTCGCTCCTCAAACCATAGTTTCACTTGTTTATCCGCATCAAAAATCACTAAACGTCATATCCATCGCTTCAA
This sequence comes from Paenibacillus sp. JT22N15, assembly GCF_059383755.1. Lineage (NCBI taxonomy): Bacteria > Bacillati > Bacillota > Bacilli > Caryophanales > Paenibacillaceae > Paenibacillus > Paenibacillus sp. JT22N15. Next base: position 384,310 of record NZ_JBXENV010000001.1, read on the forward strand.
TCATAAAATCAATTAATCCCCCAGCTTTAGTATCATCTTTCGCCAGTCCGATAAACTCCGTAACTTTGCGGTCTATCCGATCGGCATTACCAGCCATTTCATCAAGTTCTTCTTGCGAAATCATACTGCCATCATCGTTTTCATCCATTACCGTTTTCGAGAAAGCCAGCATAAGGCTGCGCACCTGTTCCCAGACTTTTTGAAGCTCATCAACGTCAGCATAACGACTGTTCATCTTTTTTTCAATATTGCCTACAACATAACTGTGAATCACTGCCCTATACTCAAGATTATAATTAGCCGCAAATTCTTGCCACATGGTGCCTTTTCCACTCTTTACGTAATTATAATCTATCACTTCACTAAGGATATCTCCCAAAAGTTCGTCATATATCTTAACCTTCTCTGCAAGCTCGTCATGACCAGCCAACATGTGAACAATATCTTGGTCGAAGCATTGCCCTAGAAGATACATTAAGCTTTTATGGAGATAGGTTGAATAATCCATAAAAATCGCAGTGGAATCGTAGGTGTTTACATATTTCAAGCTGTTCTTTTCTAACATCTTGCTGCTGCAGATGAGTGCTGCCAAATGCTCGATTTTTATTTCATCATCATCCAGGTTGGCGATCTCGTTATAAATCAATGCGGCCTCCCCCGTAACTCCTGCAATACTTTTGCTGCCATCGGTACGATTTAGCAGGTCATCAAGCCAGAGCAGCGGGACAAAATACTGATGGTCACTAAAATACACCGAGGCCCATGTCAGGGACCCGCCGTTGGCTCCCGCTCTGGCATCCTTATAGTTTCCGATAATGATAATATCCTTTTCACCGTCATGATTGATATCTTTAAAGCTAACTGCAAGAATATCCTCCAGCTCATAACGGGATGCGCTGTTGCGAGGGAGCCGATATTCCGCTTTGCCATCCTTATTGATTAGATAAAATCGCTGCTCCCCTTTATGATTAGCATTAGAATACCCGCTTACAAAATGCACCGCGCCCCAGTCCTGAAGCTCCGCCTCAAAGGATTGCTCCTCAATAATGATTAGCCCTTCGTCTTGCAGTTGAGCAAGTGTTTTTCCAACATACGACTGCTGCTCATCTTCATTCTCCTCCTCTAAATCAGCCGTATCTACGAATTGTGTTTCCTGATTGGTCGGTTGAAATGAATTATTTTGCGTGACATTTCCTGCTTCTTCACTGCTGCCAATTGGCGATGTAGTTGTCGATACTTCCGGAACGGCTTCTGTTTGAACGGATGCGGACAAATCGTCCTCTGCTTTATTGGATGAACATCCTGCCAATGCGATAATGATGGTCAGCATTCCTGCTGCCATGACGAACTTGAATTTCTTGCTCATTATTTCCCCCATGTTTACTTATCATTTTCTTATTTTCTAAAGCCCTACTCTTAAAATTCGACATGATTTTCATAGCTCCTTCCTTAAATTGGAGATAATACGATCCAGATGAAGCAGCAGAGCGGATTAAGCAATCGTCCGATTAGAGCGCATTCCGCTCAATTTCAAAGCCCAGGTCTTGAATCATTTGATGGTCAATCGAAATGTCCTGGCCCTCTGTCGTCAAATAATCGCCGACGAACAGCGAATTTGCCGCATATAATGCTAAAGGCTGGAGCGATCGCAGACTGTGCTCCCGTCCGCCAGCAACGCGAATTTCCCGCGACGGGCAGATTAATCGAAACAGGGCCAGCACCTTTAAAGCTTGCAGTGGCGGCACGCAGCCCGCAGCTGCAAGCGGCGTGCCTTGTATCGCATGAAGAAAGTTAATTGGAATCGAATCCGCTTCAAGCTCGCGTAAAGCAAAGGCCATTTCAACGATCTCCTCGTCTGTTTCCCCCATTCCGATAATGACGCCCGAGCACGGCGATAGACCGTGGGCTTTAGCGGTTTGCACCGTGTGGACACGCTGCTCATATGTATGTGTCGTAGTAATGGAAGAGTAGTGCTTCTCGCTCGTATTCAAATTATGATTGTATCGATGAACGCCCGCATCAGCTAAACGCTTCGCCTGCTCCTCTTTCAGCAGCCCCAGACAGGCACAAATTTTCAGCGGCATCGTCGCGCGAATTTCCTCAACCGCTTCTACCACTTGGCTGAGCTCCTTATCTGTAGGTCCCCTGCCTGCTGCAACTATGCAGTAGGTTCCCGCTTTGCGAGCCAATGCTTCGTGTGCGCCAGCTAGCAGTGTCGTTTTATCAAGCATGGTATATTTGGGGATAGGGGCGGTCGACACAATCGATTGGGAGCAGTAGCCGCAGTCCTCTGGACAGTTGCCGCTTTTCGCATTAATCAGCATATTTAGCTTTACCTTTCTGGCAAAAAAATGCTGCCTCACTGAAAATGCTGCCTGCAAAAGCGGAAGCAGCTCCTCCTGCTGCGCCCCAAGAATAGACCGTCCCTCCGCTAACGTTAAACATTGTCCAGCAAGCGCTTTTTGCGCCATCGCCTCCCACTTGCTCCCATTAAGCTGTTGCTCCATCATCATACGACCTTCCTTCCCACCAAATAAAAAGCTGCACCACTTTTATTCGGACATGTATCTATTATTTTAAATCCGATAAAATTGTTAACCTAAATAAATAAAATTTGGTTAACAATTAATCTTTGTTATTTTAGCAAAACATGCCTCCTCTGTAAAGATCGCCTTCATTTCTTTCCTGAGCACGGCATAACAAAAAGACTGTCCCCTTGCAGCTTGCACTGCGAAAGAAACAGCCTTCGGTATTGCTTAAAACCTGCATAATTACTCGATTAAAAAGGCTTAGCCTGCTTGAACGCCTTTCAAATAAGCTTCGAGCTGGTCGAACGTGCCGCCAAAGCCTTGTCTCATGGAATCGAACATGTCCATGAAAAATTGGCGTTCTGCCTCCGTCGCATTAATCGGCCCTCCAAGCAAGGTAAGAATAGTTTTGCCATCCTGCTCGGTAAACGTTAACGTATTGGAAATTTCAATCGGGAATGTTTCGCTGAAAGGAGCACGTACGGCATTGCCATCCTTGTCCGAAAAAGAGTTAACGAAAACGATTTTTTCCGGCTCCACGATTTCTCCAAAAACAAATCTGCCCCACATTTCAGCACCATCCGGTGCCGTCATCTTGTAATGGAACATGCCGCCTGGTCTAAAATCCAGCTTGGCATAGCTAATTTCCAGTCCAGTCGGTCCCCACCATTTTTTCAAATGCTCGACCTCAGACCATACTTTAAATACGAGCTCGCGCGGCGCATCCAGTTCTCTTGTAATTTCTAATTGATCAGCCATGTTCATCCTCCGTCTTTAGCTTAGTAATCGATTGCTGGGCTTGTGCTGCCTTTTGCTTCTGAAGCTCCTTCAAATAAGCCTCCAAATTGTCAAAGCGCTGCTCCCACATGCTGCGGAACGTCTCCGACCATTCATTCAATTGCTGTAAAGATTGTGGCCGCAGCTTGTAAATTCGCTTATTGGCAGCCGGCTGCACCTCAACCAGGCCCGCGTCGCTGAGTACGCGAAGATGCTTCGACGTCTGGGGCTGGTTCAGCTCCAGCTGCTCGGCAATAGCTCCTACGGGCAGCGGCCCGTCACGCAGAAGCTCCACGATACTCAGGCGGTTCGGCTCGGCTAAAGCGCTGAAGGTCATCGCTTTCATCATCATAAATCTACTCCAGACTTGTTATCCATTAAAGTATACTCCAAAAGGAATATTCCTGTAAATGCATATTTAATTCAAAATGTTTTGCAGGTATTCTCTTCATCATAACAAGCCGAGCCGATTTGTACCACAGCAGAAGGAAAATAAACAAAAGAAACGGCCGTCCACGGAAAAATACCGCGAACGACCGACTTGTTTGCCCAATATTATCCTGATTAATCTACTAATAGGACAAAATTTATTTAAACTAACATTCTTCTAGTAGAAGACTAAAGAATATTAGCGCTTCCCCACAGAACCGAGATAATGTCTGCTATTTTCCCTGCAGGCGTTAAGCTCAAAATGAATTCTCCTAGATCAAGAATGACGCCGCCCAGATCTGCCCAAGAGAAATTGCCCCCAAATGAATTGTAAATAGCGCGGAACTTCCATAGCAAGGAGTTATAAAGTGAAACAGCATCCCCCGCAACATTAAGCTTTCTGAAAATCAATTGCGCAATAGACCAAGCTGCATCAGCAAGACTCGACGTACCAGTAAAAGCATTGTATAACATAATCCAATTTCCTCCTAAAAAATATGTTTTTGACTACAAACACATCGTAACCTGATTATTACTATTTTTTTTCGAATCTATTCGAACTAGTAAGTTTGATACTTAAAACAATCATTTACCAATACGTAATGGTAAAAAATCTATTCTAAATAATCAATATTGATTAGTTTGGGCATTTTTGTTATTATTAATTTCAAGATGAAAGGGGGTGAATGGGTTGAAAAAACCATGGTTAGCTATATTACTTTCTTTTATTTATCCGGGTCTTGGGCATTTATATTTAGGATATGTAAAAAAGGGAATTATTTTGCTTGTTGTTGAATTTATTTCTATTCTACTTATTTCAGTCGTTGTCGGAATTTTCTTATACCCTATTATCTGGATATACAGTATTATTAACGCTTATCAATTATCCACAAAATCGCAAGCGGCTTCATAGTTCGGCCATGCTTCCATATCCATTGAAGGGTAATTCAAATGATGAATTTTCGAAAAAAATTGATTTTATTTTTCTGCATGTTGTCCTTTATTTTTTTTCTAATCGGCTTTTTTTCGCCAGGACAATCTGAACATCATGAAATAAGTCAACTAGGCTTCAATGATGCTCTATTTATCTTTATTTTCAATAGTATCAATCTATTAATCTGGTTCATGCTTTCTTTGACGGGCTTGTCCCCATTGCTTATATTAAAAGCGATTTTCGGCATGGGCACAGGCTGGCATGCGTTGTCTATCTCTCCTTTACTCTATTACAGCACTTCATTTTCACATGGGGTTTTGGAATGGATCGCCTGTCTTATCGTCTTTCTTTTTACAATCGATCATCTTTATCATTTAACTTCATATTTCAGGAAAAAAATCTCTTATGAACAATTGAAAAGCTTTTATTGGGTGACTGTAAAGAAAACGATTCCAACGGCCCTTTTCATACTTTTCGCCGCAGCTTTTTTTGAGGTATATGTATCTAATAGGCTGTTGCTCATTCTAGTTCAATAAGAAGGGTGTCCTATGATTTATAAAACGACTTTACCTTTTCTAAGGCTGAGTACCTCATCGGCAATACTAGAAGATGAGAACGGCAGCCCTGTTGGGAGCATGCAGCGTTATTACTCAAATAAGAAACAGAAGCTCATGAATTATTTATTCGATAATATGGTGAATAATGTACATGCCTACGATGAAGATAACAATCTACTCGTTGATATTAAAGAAATAAACACAATAAAAACGCTTGTAACAGAAAAATGGCATGTGCATATTGGTCAAGATCAGTTCGTTTGCGAGAAAAAAACAAAAATCAAAACCAATCCTCAATTTTTATATAAAAAGTATAATGAAGAGATTTGGATCAAAAAAGATTTTGCTGATAAAGCTGTCCGCTTTACTTTAAATGGACAGATCATTGCTGAAGCTGTACCAGACGGGCTAATACCGCCGAAATCCAATCATATTACATTCAAAATATTCGACTCTCGATTTGAAGTTCATGAAATTGCGTCTTTATATTATGTTTTTTCTCTAAAAAATAGCTAATATTTAGGAGTTAATTATGAATATTCAATTGGTGCATAATCGACTGATTATTGCGAAAAGAGATCAGATTGTTTACCTAGACCTGTCTGAAATTATTTTTATTGAGCGTATTGGACAAAAAACCTTGATTCACACGGATACACAAGAAATTTATGTGTATGTCTCTTTGAAAGATTTAATGGGCATATTGCCCGATATGTTTGTAAGATCGCATAAGTCTTTTATAGTAAATGTCTTCAATTTAAAAGAGCTCAATTTTTTCAACCGTAATACATATGAAGCTTACTATAAAAACCGTAAAACCGCTTTAGTAAGTAAACGTGTAATACGACAATCTATTACATTGAACCAGGTGGGAACCCAGTGACCATTCATCCATTACAAATCGAAAATTTGAGCAAGACCATTCGGGGAAAAAGCATATTGCAAAATATTTCACTTGAGGTAAGAAGAGGCGAAATTTTCGGATTGCTCGGGCCCAATGGAGCAGGTAAAACAACGCTATTTCGCCTAATTGCCAACCTGATATTTCCAACACAAGGCTCCATATATATTAATGGAATAAATGCTAATCAAAATCATGTACTCGCCGCGAAACATATCGGGGCTATCATTGAAACACCGCATATGTACCCTTTTTTAACTGCCTATCAAAATCTAGTTCATTTTTCTCTCTACAGCCAACAGGAACCAGATAAAAACAGCATTTTGGAAATTTTAAAAGTCGTCGGCCTGCAAGAAGCTGCAAGAAAAAAAGTGAAAACCTTCTCGCTAGGGATGAAACAAAGGCTCGGACTAGCACAGGCGCTGCTCCATAATCCCGACCTTATTTTGCTTGATGAGCCAACCAATGGCATGGACCCTGTCGGTATGAAGGAGTTCCGAGATTATCTCCATCATTTGACCAAGGAGCAGAACAAAACCGTCATTATTTCAAGCCATTTGTTAAATGAAATGGAAATGATTTGTGATCGTGTGGCGTTTATAGTGGATGGTGAAGTCAAATCGATTGAATCCATGCAAAAAACAGAAAACGTTAGGCAAGTCGTTACAATAGAGATAGACTCAACCGATCGAGCGTTACCATTACTTCATAAGCATGAACGAACGTCGAACTTGCTCAAGGTGGAGGAATCCGAATTGGTTTTCCTGTTGCTACGCGAAGAAATTTCGGAAATGCTTTATCTCCTTATTCATCATCAGATCCATGTATATGCTGTTCAAAGCAAACAGTTGAGCCTGGAAGACAAGTTCATGAGCTTGACAGAGGAGGCTTCCATTGATAAGGCTTATAAGAGCAGAGCAAATTAAAATATACAGCCGTCCTATGGTATGGGCCATGGCTATCATTTTTGTAATCATTGTTATTATGACGGCACTGTTTAATATCGATAAAAGGAACGATTCTCAAACAGACGATTGGAAAACCGTTATAAACGAAGAAAACCAATTGTTAAAAGAACAAATGAAGGAAGCTCCAGAGGATGTTCTTCCCTATTTAAATTCACAAATTCAACGTAACGAGTATGCCTTGGAAAATGGAGTGTCTCCGGATCGCATGACATCTTGGAAATTTTTAAGCCTGGTCTCCAATTTTCTTCCATTCGTCACGTTATTTACGCTTATAGTTGCCAGTGATATCGTAGCTAGTGAATTTAAATGGGACACCATGAAGCTGCTGCTCATCCGTCCAGTTCGCCGCTATAAAATATTGTTAGCGAAATATTGTTCCGTCCTTATGTTCTCAGCCTTGCTTATCTGTATGATTTTTCTTTCATCTTGGATTATTGGTTCCCTTTTATTTGGGGTCGATGGTGCTTCAGAGCCATTCATATTTTCAAAGGATAAACAAAATTATGAACACATCCCTATGGTTATGCATGTGTTCCTATCATATGGATTAAAAATGATTACCCTTTGCGTTATTGTCACTATGGCATTTGTCATCTCTATACTGTTTCGAAGCAATTCTCTCGCCATTGCATTCTCTGTGTTTATCTTGTTTGGCGGCAATATGATCTCTGCCTTCTTAAGTCGAATTCAACCGGAATTCGCAAAATATTTTTTATTTTCTCATTTGAATCTTGAGGCTTATTTTACAGGCACCCCAATAGTAGAAGGTGTTACCCTTCCATTTTCATTGATCATTCTGTCCGGTTATATGCTATGCTTTTACGCCGCCGGCTGGGCCGTATTCACTAGAAGGGAAATGGGCTAATACTCGCGTATAAACAAATAGGGCAATTCCTAAAGTCATCTTGCATGACAGCAGGAATTGCCCCTATTTATGACTGCCCCGGCAACCAGGGGGCCGTTCTATTATTTAAACGCCCTCGCGGCGTTCACTGCTTTTTTCCAGCCGGTATAGAGCTTTTCTTTACGCTCTTCCTCCATGGCGGGCTGGAATGCCCGCTCCTTGTGCCATTGCTCCATAATTTCCTCGCGGCTGGTCCAGAAGCCTACCGCCAGTCCCGCTAAATAGGCAGCGCCTAGTGCCGTCGTCTCTGCATTGACCGGACGCTCGACCGGAACGCCGAGAATATCGCTCTGGAACTGCATGAGGAAGTCATTTTTCACGGCTCCGCCATCGACGCGCAGCGTTTTCAGCGTTAGCCCAGAATCAGCCTCCATAGCCGCAAGCACATCGCGCGCCTGGTAAGCGAGCGCCTCAAGCGTTGCTCTAATAAAATGCTCCTTGGTCGTGCCGCGTGTCAGCCCGAATACCGCCCCGCGCACGTCGCTATCCCAATAAGGCGTGCCTAGTCCAACAAACGCCGGAACGACATAAACGCCTTCCGTTGAATCGACGCGCGCGGCGTACTGCTCGCTGTCCGTCGCATTTTGCAGCATGCGCAGGCCATCCCGCAGCCATTGAATAGCAGAGCCCGCTACAAAAATACTGCCCTCCAGTGCATATTCAACCTTTCCGTCTATCCCCCACGCGATTGTGGTCAGCAAGCCATGCTCGGACACCACTGCTTTTTCACCCGTGTTCATCAGCATGAAGCAGCCTGTGCCGTAAGTGTTTTTTGCCATGCCTTCCTGGTAGCAGGCTTGACCGAACAAGGCCGCTTGCTGGTCGCCTGCGATGCCGGAGATTGGAATTTTGCAGCCGAAAAAATGATATTCGTCGGTATAGCCGTAGACCTCAGAGGAAGGACGTACTTCTGGAAGCATATTAGCTGGTACCGATAGCAGCTCCAGCAGCTCTTCATCCCATTTTAACTCGTTAATGTTATACATCAGTGTGCGCGAAGCATTGGAATAATCCGTCACATGGACTTTGCGCCCGGACAGGCGCCAGATCAGCCACGTATCGACCGTTCCGAACATCAGCTCGCCGCGCTCAGCCTTCTCACGCGCGCCCTCCACATGGTCAAGAATCCATTTCACCTTGGTGCCTGAGAAATAAGCATCAATAAGCAAGCCCGTCTTGCTGCGGAACAACGGCTCGTGGCCATCAGCCTTAAGCTGCTCGCAAATCTCTGCCGTTTGGCGCGATTGCCAGACGACGGCATTGTAAATCGGAATTCCCGTCTCGCGATCCCATACAATCGCCGTTTCACGCTGGTTTGTAATGCCGATTCCAGCAATCTGCTGCGTTTTAATGCCTGATTCAGACAAACAGGCGGCAATGACAGCCAGTATAGAGCCCCAAATTTCATTGGCGTTATGCTCGACCCAACCTGATTTTGGAAAATATTGCTTAAACTCCTGCTGGGCCGTATGAACCTTTTCCCCTTTTTTATTAAATAAAATAGCTCGCGAGCTTGTCGTGCCTTGATCGAGCGCCAATATATATTTTTCCATCAATTCAATAACCTCCTGATTTACACGTTCCACAGCGCCGCATTGCTGGATGAAACCGCAATAGCACCAGAACCGAACAAAGCGGGCAAATCCTCACGTGTATGCACAAAGCCGCCCAAAATAATTTCCGTATTCGTCTCCTGCCTGATTTTGCCGACCATAGAGTGGGCGAAGCTTGGCAGCAACTCGATGTAATCGGGCTTCACATGCGCAGCCGTATTAATAATCGTCTTGACCGAATGCGAGTCAATGAGAAATCCGCGTTGAATAGCGGCCAGCCGATGTTTCTTAGCAAGCAGAAGGCTGGACGTTCTCGTGCTGATGACGCCATCAATCTTGATCGCCTTGGCTAAATAATGAATAGATGCCTCATCGTCCTTAATGCCTTTGACCATATCCAGATGCAAGAACAGCTTTTTCCCCGCGCTTCGCACCGCATCCGCAATGCCTTGCAATTGGATTAGCTCACCCTCTAGCAAAAATAAGATGGGCTGCGGCGAGGCAAGCGCCTGCTCTAGTTCCTTGAAATTCCGAATGGCCGGAATGACCGTATTCGGCTGCATGCCTGTTCCCTCCCTACTCGCAATCATTCACGGCTGCCCGGATTACTGTGAAGGCTGTCAAGCTGTAAACGATTTCAACGGCTATAAATTAAAAAAAGCCGACAGAAAGAATGTATACACCCCATATTTGGAATTTATATACTCAATCCAGCGGCTGTTCTCATTAGTCTCACAGCGAGTTTTATTTACTTGTCAGTGACGATTATAATATACTCCGATCAAGCTGTAAACCCACTCATTCCTTATGAAAGTGCCAGAAGGCCAAGCGCTTCCAGTTCCTCAAGTGCTTCCTCAGCGTCTCGCTCCGGATTCAGGCTGGCGATGAGTTCTTTTGTTATTTCGGCACCTTCAAAAACCGCGCGCACGGCTGCCAAATCCAGCTCCTCCTCAAAGTAGCCTTGCGCCCACTCCTGATAGCTTTCCGGGGAATCGCACAAATAGCCTAGGAGAAAATCCGCTCCATCTTCCCAACCACCCGGCTGCTCATATTCGCTGCTGTGCCACACGGAATTTCCATTTTCCCACCATATGCAGAAGGTAACATCCTCATAGGTGAAAGCCACATCCTGTATACGATGCAGCAGCGCTTCCGGCACCTCATCATAAATACCCGGCCAAGTGCCGTATTCCTCCTGCGCATGCGGACTGTAGGGTGATTCATGGTCGAAGCCTTTGATAATGGCTCCTTCCGGTGCAAAAACGACAAATACAACATCGCCCGCTCCATTGTTCAAGCTGCCCATCGTTTCATCATCCGACCATGAGGAATCATAACGGTGAACGCGAAGCCATTCTTCCTCGCACATCATCAAATCCAGCGCAGCGAGTATGCGCATCTGCTTCTCCAGCCGCTCCGGTGCCGGCAACTTCGGCATATCCCATATCTTCATTCGTATCTGCCTCTTTCCCCATTAGCCAATTTATGCGCTGCTTTCCTTTAAAAGAGTCTTCATATATTTCCCATTATACAACAAAAGCATTGGAAGTTCCGCCTGATTTCATACGCGAAAGCCTGCAGCGTTTTTTCAAGTGGCTGGAAAAGATTTATTTCAGCCAAACTATTTTACGCTACACTACGAATATATAAATAAGCGGCATAAATTGTCGAGCAGCATAACGTTTTAGGAAAAGAGAGGGCGCATGGAGACGGAAGCAGCATGGATTAAGCAAATCCAAAAACAATCAAGCGAGGCAGCAGCGAACGCGCTGGTCCGCCATTATTACAAAGAAATGTACAGCTATGTGTTTAGACAGACGACGAATAAACAGCTGTCCATGGATCTCACACAGGACATCTTCATCCATATGCTGCAGGCGATTGGGCGTTATGACGGAGGCAAGGGTTCGTTCCGGGCATGGCTGTACAAGCTTGCGACGAACCGGATCGTTGACTATTACCGCTCGCGGTACTATCGCTACGATCAACGAACGACAGCGATGGATGAAGAAATTGCCGAGGAGGAGGATTTCACGCTGGAAATTGAGCAAAAAGAACAGGTCGAAGCTGTTTTGCAGCTTGTAAACGAGATGGATGCTGCCGCTCAGCATATTTTCCGGCTCAAATTTTTCGCCGAATATACGTTTGCCGACATTGCGCCGCTGCTGCATATGCCGGAATCGACCGTCAAAACGAAATATTATACGATGCTCAGAAAGCTGAAAAACAGATTGGGAGACGATTACGATGAAAACCGATAAAACGGAGACGATTGAGCTGCCAAGCGAGCTGGAAATCGAGCAGCAAATCAATCTAATTGTGGCACGGGGGCTTGTGCCGAAGCAAACCTTTTCAGCCTACTTGCGCTTAATGTATACCCGTCTTGGCTTTCGTTATATGTTTCATGACTGGACGGAAATTGCCTTTGCGCTTGCTTCCGGCTCTCTGCTTATGCTATTCGCCCTATTTTTAGAATCAAGCCATTCGCAGGTCATAGAGGAGGATATTTATGCCGCTATCTTTATCGGGTCGCCCGTCATCTACCTCCTTGTATCCACCCTCTTCTTCGTTCGCCGCAAGCATAGCGATACGTATGAAACGGAAATGGTGTGCAAATACAATGTGTATCAGCTTGCTTCGCTGCGGATGCTGGCTTTTAGCCTCATCTGTTTGGCGCTGAATGTAGCACTCGTGCTTGCTGCTTCCGCTATGTTTCAGCACATTCACCTGCTGTTTGCGCTGGCGCTGTCAGCTTCGTCACTGTTTCTGTTTTCCGTTGTTTTTCTGTATATCATACTACGCATTCGCTCGGACATAACGAAATACGCCCTGATCTCGCTCTGGTTTGCCGGCAATATCGGTTTGAAGGCTTTGTTTAGCACAGAGTATATACAGCTGCTTCAAACGATTCCTGTCTCCGTTTATTTGCTTTTAACAGCTGTCTGCGGGGCGTTATATATCAAAAACCTAAACCAATTGCGAAAACTACAAAATCCGGAAGGAGCGATTTAAGATGCTGACTGTACAGCAGGTTTCCAAACGCTTCGGCAGCTTTAGCGCGCTGGAGGACATTAATCTTGAATTTACAAATGGCGTATATGGGCTGCTTGCCCCAAATGGCGCTGGCAAAACAACGCTTATTAAAATGCTCGTCACGCTGCTGTTTCCAAGCGAAGGCGAAATTTTATACAACGGTGAAAATATTATAAAAGCAGATGAGCGCTATCGCGAGCAGCTCGGCTATCTTCCGCAGCAATTTGGTTATTATAAGCATTACAGCCCGCGCAAATATTTGCTGTACATCGCCGCCCTGAAAGGCATGCGCGCAGCCGACGCCAAGCCGCGAATTGCCGAGCTGCTGAAGCTCGTTGCGCTGGAGGATGTCATGGATAAAAAGATGCGCAAGTTTTCCGGCGGCATGATCCAGCGTGTCGGCATTGCGCAGGCGATGCTGAATGATCCGCGCATTCTCATCCTTGACGAGCCAACCGCAGGGCTTGATCCGAAGGAACGCGTTCGCTTTCGCAATATGCTGGCGCAGCTTGCCCGCAATCGCATCGTCATTTTATCAACCCATATCGTCTCTGATGTGGAATCGATTGCCGATGAAATTATTATGATCAAGGACAAGCGGGTGCTGCACAAACGCCCCATCGCGGACATTTGCCGCCTGCTTGAGGGAATGGTATACGAAACGACCGTCGATTATGAGGAAGCTGATCACTTTCGGGGCAAGCATTTGTCCATCTCGGAGCGGCAGGAGCAAGGAAGGCTAAAATTCCGTTTTATTGGCCGAGGCGAGCCGCAGCCGGATTGGACGATAGCTATTCCTAATTTGGAGGATGTGTTCATTTATATTTACCAGGATGAGGCGCAGGCGGATGAAACGCCATGAGGGGGATTATCTGGCGCTATGAGCTGAGAAAAGCGCTGCTGTCTCCGGTTATTTTAGCACTGCTCGCCCTCTTCCTCGCGTTCAATCTGCTGTACATTATGCAGCAGTCGTATAAGCGCCAGGATATGGCGGTACTGAACACAATGGCTGGACAATTCGGTCTGCGAATTAACGATCAGATGCTGGCTGAGATTGAGCAATATAATCAGCAGCAGTTGGCGGAAATGAACGCGCTGACGAAAGAACGTGCAGGGAAAGTATATGCGCAGGCGGATGATTTTTTCACTTATGATAATTTGGGTGAAGTTGTTTATCAGCAACCGGGCCTATTTCTGGAATCTGAAATCGCCAGCTTTCATCGGCTGAGCATTTTGCAGCATTATGCTGCGAGAATGCAGAGTATCGATGAAGTCTATGCCAAGCTGGATACGAGCCAAATGGCTGAAGGACAAATCCAATTGTACGGCCTTAGCGGGCAAGCTGCAACGGCCTTGAAAGAGCGTTATGCCGGGCTGGACACACGGCTTCAGCAGCTTGAGGCAAGCGGAGAATATAAGCATTTATTTTTCGATGGCAAGCTGTATGGAACGCACTCGATGCTGTTTAAAAGCCTGCTCAGGATGCTGCTGTTCGAGCTAATGATTTTAGCTGTGCTCCTTTCTGTCTTTTTAAGCAAAAATGAATTTGAACAGCATACGCATTTATTGTTTTATTCAGCCAAGCATGGGCGAAAGCTGCAAACGGACAAGCTGCTTGCCGCGCTTGCTGCTACCGCTGCACTGACAACTATACTGGCTGGCATTACCCTTTCCGCCTACTTTCTCACATTTAGCTACAAGGGACTGTGGCAGGTGCCGATCAGCAGCTTTTTCACCTGGGAGCCAGGCATGGCCTTTCCATTCCTCACTTGGCACGTTCTATCGTTCGGCAAGTATTTGGGCTGTGCTGTAGTACTTATGTACGGGCTTCAGCTGATTTTCGCTGCCTTGGCCTTTGTACTCGGCTTTTTTATCCGCAGCAGCTACCTTGTATATGGCAGTTTTGCCGTGCTGTTTGGCAGCCTGCTGCTGCTAGGAAGAGTCATACCGTTGAGCTCGGAGCTGCTATTTTATTCCGGTTTTACTCCCTTTCAACTCATACTTAATCCGCATATATGGTTCACTGCAGGCGGGGCGTTCAATATGATCCGGGATTGGGAATGGATAACCGCAGGCGGCTGGGCCATTGTGCTGGCTGCTCTCTGTTACGTGTGTCTAAAGCAATTTAAACGCCAAAATATTCATTAATCGGAGGTGCAGCTGTGGGGATCGTCCTTCACGAAATGAAAAAGCTTTTTAGCCTGAAAATGATCGTTTTAGTCGCTGTACTGAACGTCCTTTTTTATTTGATGTTCATCCAGTTTTATTTTGAATATTTTCCGAATGGCAGGCCCGATAAAGATGCGTATAAGGTTGTCATCGAGATGCAGCAGCAATATGGGCTGGAGCTTGATGAAGCGGAATTCGAACAGTTCAAGCTGAGCTATCACGAAAGGGTTCAGGAAGCTGAGCAGCTTATGCATGATGACCCGCAGTTTAAGAAGGCCGGCATTTCTACTTATGAGGCTTTTCGTGCAATGGATGTGTTCAGCGACAATAAGGAATGGAATGAATTAGACCGCTACGCGATGTTCAACCCCGGCATTGATTTGTTCTGGGAGCTGCAAGGCAGAGAGTATTTAATCGAGCAATATGAACGCAGGCTGGAGCGGCCTTATGCAAATCTTTCAAATGAGGATGCGGCGGCCCTGCAGCGAATGGATGAAATGGTGGCGTCTGGCACGCTGAATACGATTTTTCCATCGATGATTTATGATAATTTTAAAAATGTGATGTTTTATGTGTATGCCATAAGCATAATCAGCATTTTGCTAATCGTATCGCCGATTTTTTTGCGCGACAGGCGCAACCGGGTCGTTCATCTCCAGCACGCCTCGCGTATCGGGCGCAGCCTGTTCCGCAGCAAGCTGATTGCTGCACTGCTGTCTGCTGTACTCATTATTTCTATACAGCTCGGCTGCATCTTTCTATTGTACAGTCAGCAGCCGGGCATTGAATTATTTTACGAAGCACCCATCAACTCTGCCTTTAATTTTCCCTACTTCTGGTATGATCTTACGTTTGCCCAGTTTATCATGCTGACGGTTGCCGTCCTTTATGTGCTTGGCTTGATTACCGCTCTGGCGGCAGCTTTCTTCTCCAGCATCTCTGCGAATTATATGGCGCTCGTTGCGCTGCAAATTCCTTATATTTATCTCATTACACAGCCGCTTTCCCGTGTGCTGATTGAGGAACTCATTATGTTGTACAAACCGAAGTACGCACAGCCTCTCGCATACGGGTTGTTTATCGCGATCGTCGCTAGTTCGCTTGCATACAGGTGGCATCGGGAACGAAAAGGAGATTTGCTTCTATAAAACTTGCTTTGCCATCAAGCATCAGCCTACCCACAGGCCTCGCTTGATGGCTTCGGCTGTTTAAGCAGCCGGTCCTAGACTGCCGATGTTTGCTCAATAAATAGATGTACATGATAAAGCTTATTTTCCACTGTTCTTTAGGTTGCCAAAGGAGATTTTCCGAGGCAAATCTTTACCTTCTAGCCGTTCATACGCATCAAGTATATCTGGGACATTTTCTATTGTGAGAATTAGACCTTTTAATGTATTACTAATTATCTCTAGTTCATCTTCATTATAAATAGACAAACCACTTTTTGAAAATTGAATTGGCTCGCCCAAATGTCTTGTTAGCCCCGTTATGATCTGTTTTTGTTCTTTCTCCGCTAACTTTCCAAATTGAGATATGATGATTTCAATAGATTCACTCACAAAATATCTCCTCCCTTCACATATCGTAACACGATTTCAACAATTGGGCACATGACCCAGTATCATTAGGCTAATGTGTATCATACATTGCCATATAAGTTTTCAAAATGTTTTGAACAAAGAAACGTAAAAGGAGTTATTCATCATGTGGTCTTATTCTCCTGATTGTTATTATCGCGCATTTGGACCGTTTGGAATTCCAGGCCCTTCAATGCCACCACCAATTGCTCCCCCTTTTTTCCCTCAACCTGGGATGCAGCCATTCCCAAGCACGCAGCCTCCCGTTCAAACACCTACTCAAGGAGGCCCTCCTGCTTTCGCTCCTCCTTCTACCATTCCACCCAGACCACCACAATTGCCACAAGGAGTGTCAGCTTTAATTGATCCAGGTGCAATCGTAAGTTGTCGAAATAAATTTACCTATATATGGCAAAGTAACGGCGCTTCCTACTGGATGTTTATTACTTTTGTTGGCCCAAATTCAATAGCTGGTTGGCGCTGGGTCGGGCCAGGAATTGGTTGGGTAAATTTTGGGCTTGATCTTAGATTTGTGGACTCGAGTGTCTGCGTCCCTTAATTTCATGATTTTTCACTAAGACGATTGTGGACTAAGATTCAAGGGGATGCAGCCAACTATTTGACTGATTTGATTTATTTTATTCGCAAGGCACTTGGCATTAGAGAAGCTTAAACGGCCTACACCCTCAGTAGATAAAAAAAGACGTTCCCTCCAATTCATGAAAGCTGAATGGGGAACGTCTTTTTTTTGCCTTTCTATTTATTTTTAGTCCAATCGGCCAGCGCCGCGTTTCCCTCTCCACAACGTTATTTTTCGCTCGGCGGCTGCATGATTCGACAGTTATCCACAAATTTCAGCAACAATTTACAAAATAATACTTTCCTATTTTTTTCATCTATTGTAAAATGATAGACGAATTGATAGTTTGCTAGATGTATCCAAAAATTCAAAATCAAAGTACATGTGGGGATGAGGGTCAGCTAGCCGTTTTAAAAAAATCCAATCTCAGAAAATGGAGGAACACAAATGTTAAAGAAAACCAGCCTCACCTTGACTTCATTCTTGCTCTCGGGCTCCCTGCTTGCAAGCAGCCTTACCGTTGCGTCGGCAGCTCCGGCGGTGCCAACGATTACTCCAGCAGTCGCTTATCAGGCTTCAGCCGCCGCGGTCAGCAGCATTACGCTTGCAGACATGCCTGCGAACCTGAAAAACTCCATTGAGTGGGTATGGACTAATCGCATGGTAACGGAAGGCTCGACGGTTCGCAAAAACTTGATTTTTGATCAAATCGTTGCTGGAAAAGGCACTTTAAATTACGTCGTGCGCTGGCAATCGGGCAAAAACTTGACGCTTCAGCAGCGCAAGGATCTTGCCGCCATGCTGCAGCGCCAAATGAATAACTGGACGAAGCATTTGAAAGATTATGACGGCTGGCCTTACGGAGACATTCAAGTGAAAATCGTGGGCTGGGCCGTAGCCAACTCCGCGCAAATTTTAGACAAGCAAGCAGATGAAATCATCTATACAGACTATATAACTGACCAACTGAGCACCTCTAATCCCGCTATCCCATCGAAGCTGCCTGTAGCGCCGAGCGCTTTGTCGCGCTTTGACCATTTTACGAACCCCAACTATGTTTATCCGGGCGGACTCGACAAGCGCTTTGACATGTATTTGTGGGCAACATCAGGCTTTGGCGGCGGAGCAGGCGGCGATTGGGGCCAGCGCATGTCCGACGATTACATTTTGAGCACCGTCAATTCCAATGAAATTCAAATTACAGAGCATGAAATTGGCCATGGCTTTGGTTTGCCAGACTTTTATGAGGCGAACGAGCGTCCTCCGGGCGGCTTCCCAGTGCCTACCATTATGTGGGCAGGAAATTCCCCAACGATTACGAACTGGGACATCTGGATGCTGCGTTATACATGGAGCCAAGTGAAGAAGGATGCTACTCGATTCCCGGGCATAACTGATAATGGGAATACGAATTTGAGCAACATTGCGCTTAACGCTTCCGTTACGTCCTCTTATGTATCCCCTTGGGAAAGCATTAGCGCACTCAATGACGGCTTTGATCCGATTCATTCCAACGACCGCAATCATGCGGTTTATGGAAACTGGCCGGAAACCGGTACGCAATGGGTTCAATATACGTTTGATAAGAGCTACACCGTTACACAAACGGATGTGTACTGGTTCAAGGACAATGGCGGTATCGATGTGCCGAGCTCGTATAAAATCAAATATTGGAACGGCAGCGCTTGGGTAGATGTCCAAAACGCCGTCGGTCTCGGAACGAGCATTAACCAATACAACACAACAACATTCAATCCTGTCGCAACGACATCGCTGAGAATCGAAATGGTGTCGAAAAACCCGGCATCCACTGGCATTTTGGAGTGGAAGGTTAAAGCATCCAGCTAGCATTGGAGCCTGGAAGTTTAGCGAACAATAAGCTAGGCTGCGCGTAAAGCAAAGCAGCAAAAGCATAAAAGGAACGTCAAAGGAGACTATCCCCTTTCGGCGTTCTTTTTTTACCAATTACAATTAGTAGAAGCATAGACAGTCGCCGAGCAAGTCTATCCCCTATTCATCATCCATGCTTATGGCATGACGGCCCGCCAGCTCGAATATAATGATAAGCATCCTAATGTGGAGGCCTATTCCTATGAACGAGCTTCTAGCAACTGCTCAGCACCTGTCGTATCGCAATAGCAGCATAGCTTATCAATTCATGCCTAACCCCGGAAAACAAACGCTATTGTTTCTCCACCCGGCGTTCGCAGATCATCGGGTATTTCGCAAGCAGACGAGCTATTTCAAGAGCAGCTATCAGGTGATAGCCCTTGATATGCCAGGGCATGGCCGCAGCCAAGTTCAAGGCACCAAAGTGACGTTAAAAGATATGCCGCACATTGTGGCCGCGGTTTTAGATAAGCACAACATTGCCGCCTGCCATGTGGTCGGCGTTTCCCTTGGCTCGCTCGCAGCTCAAGCTTTCGCTGAACGTTTTAACGAGCGGGTGCTATCCGTTACGATTGTCGGAGGTTATTCCATTCATCGCGAAAATGCGGAAATTTGGAAGGAACAGAAGCGCGAGGGACTGCGGTGGCTGTTTTATTTTTTATTTTCCATGGGGCGGTTTCGCCGTTATGTGACTACCATTTCCTGCGCCAGCAGCTATGGCCGGGATGTATTTGCCCGAGGCGCGAAGCTGTTTAATCGGCGCTCTTTTGCAGCCATGTCGGGGCTTGGCGATTTTTTCACAAAAAAAGATACGCCCGTCCCCTACCAAATGCTGCTCGTATACGGAGATCAAGATTTGAAGGTGCTTGTGGATCACGCGCACAGCTGGCACAAGGCAGAAACGCTGTCGCAGCTTGTGCTGCTGCCCGGTGCCGGCCACTGCGCCCAGCTCGACGCGCCGGAGTCGTTTAATTGCATATTGGAGCGTTTCATCATGTCTGTATCCTGACGGGCATGTTATTCCTTCTGCCAAAGAAACGGGTGCTGGAGCCAGCGCCTGTTTTGGCTTGCTTTCGACGTATCGCTTGGCTGAAGCTTTCCCTATTCATTTTTCTGTTTCGGCGAAGCGCCCGAAGCGTAATAATAGGTGATAGAAGAACAAGAAGGAGAGGATGAATCTTGAAATGGACACGAGTATCAGCTGTACTTATATTGAGCCTATGGTTAGGGGTTTTGGCCGCTTGTGGACAAAATGAAGATCCGGCGGCAGCTAAGCGCTCCGCTGAGGCATCGCCAGCATCAACATCGGATACAGCTGTGCCAGTTGCATCCGATGCAACGGAACCATCGACCGAATCGACTGAACCCTATGAGGTTGTCGCAGAAAAACTGCGAGCTCCTTGGGTCATTGCGTTTGCCGGTGACATTATATACGTTAGTGAGCGGGAAGGCCATATTGTCCGAATCGAGGGCGATCAATCGACGAGGCAAAACGTTAACCTGTCTAAATCGGTTCATGGCGGCGGCGAGGGCGGATTTCTGGGCTTTTTGCTGGCGCCGGATTTTGAACAGTCGCAGCAGGCGTATGCTTACCACACGTATGAGGAAAATGGCGAAATGCTCAACCGCGTCGTGCAGCTGAAGTATACCGGCGAGAGCTGGGATGAGATACGTGTTATGCTGGAGGGAATACCCGGTGCTTTTAATCATGATGGCGGCAGAATGGCCTATGGACCGGACAAGCTGCTGTATATGACAACAGGAGATGCCCAGCAGCCTGAGCTATCACAGGATAAAGACAGTCTGGCAGGCAAAATATTGCGCATGACGCTCGATGGCGAGGTACCAGCAGACAATCCATTCCCGGATTCGTACGTTTATTCCTATGGGCACCGCAATCCACAGGGACTGGCCTGGACAGATACAGGTGTCATGCTTGTGACGGAGCATGGTCCATCGGACTCGCCTGGCGGTCATGATGAGATTAACGTTATCGAGCCTGGCGGCAACTATGGCTGGCCCACCGTATATGGCGATCAAACTGGCAGTGGGATGAACTCGCCCGTCTATCATACTGGCGAGCCGGCTATCGCGCCTTCCGGTGCAGCCATTGACGATCAGAATCGGATGCTGATCGCTACGCTAGTGGGCAGTGCCTTGTATCGCTATGACCCTGCAACAAAGGAAATGTCGGTCGTGTTTGATGGAGAAGGGCGGCTGCGCGATGTGAAAATAAAGGATGGCCGTGTATATGTCATCACTAATAACACCGATGGCAGAGGAAACCCGGCAGAGACGGATGATCGGCTGCTGATCGTGAACGAGTTGAAGTAAAACATGCCGCCGCTTGAACGAAGCAGTGCCCCCATTTCTAACGGAAACGGGGGCACTGTGCTAAACCTTCCCCTGCACTCTGCTGAGCAAAAATTTCATTGTATTGGGGGCGGCAGGTGTCTCTAATGATTTTTTCGCTTGTACCAAATAAATGATTTCCAGACGATTGTCAAAAGCTTGCACAACAGGAGCTGGAGCCTCCGCCTCAACTTCAAGCGTCAGCCCTGGCAGCGTCCAGCGATTGGCCGCAATGCCGCGCGCGTCCACCCCTTGCCCCGTAATTTCAAAATAAAATTCAATATCGACGGCGGCGCCGCACTGAACCTCTACCTCAAGCTCGCGTTCATTCACTGCCGCTTCATAATAGACACCTCGCAGATGGGTGTTCCAATGCTTGCCGACTTCGCGCCGAATGAGACGGAGATCGTATTTATGTCCATCCGCCGTTTTCCAATGAATCGTGGCGGGGTGAAGCTGGCCGTTCGTGTTTTTGCTGCCTGACATGGCACCCATCATCAGCTCTTTCTCGATCCAAGCCCGCGCTGTACATAAATTTGTATTTGCACCCGGCTGATCCCGCTCACACAGCTCCCGGAACGACTGCTCCACAAGCCGGTCGCCCTGATGCTCGGCAAGCTGCGGAAGCAACTCCTCCGGTACATCTACACCGACAAGCGCGATCATAATATCATGCTCCGTCTCACAGTTTATTGCGGTAAAATGCTCATAGCCTTTGCCGAGCGCCAAATACAGCATGACACCCAGCGAGCTGTGGGCGGTCATTTCCATTTCATAGGCACGGGCAAACGGCCCGGAAAGATTTTCGATATACGGATTATAAAAATCGGCGATGTTGGCCCAAAGCCCCTTCTCCATCGCATGCCCAAGCTGCTTAAAGGCAGCCGTCTTTCCGTATTGCCGCCATAAACCAAGCACCGTCAAATCGACGCCATAATAGGTTGTCGTATTGAATTCGGATAAGGAGCCAAACTCCGCATAACGGGCGTGAAGCTTCTCCGCCTCGCGGTCGGCATGCTCCAGCCAATCGCTGCGATGCAGGCGCGTGCCATAATAATGAGTAATAAACGTATGCATCAGCTCAATATTGGAATTCATCGGAACGACATCCGACAAGCGGCGTTCTATGGAGCCGGTAACCGCCTTGATCATCGATTGCTCCATACGTCCGAGCAGCTGCTGCGGCAGCTTGCCTGCAAAATGCTCCAAAATGACAGCAAAAATGCAGCTAATGAACTCGCGCCAATTCGGATCGTAGCTTTTCCAAACTGGAGGCAGCACTTCATCTACCGCCGTCACAAGCCGGTCAGCCCATTCCTTTTTCACTTGCTCGCCTTCTATTCCGCTGACCAAACGCTCGGTTATTTTTTCAACGGTTTGCGCTAGAAAATAAGCATGGCCCTGCCCTAAGCTTTTCCAAGGGTAGTTGCCCGCTGGCGGGTCGACTGACTCAAGTGTGCTCTTAAAGGTGCCATGGTAAATTTCATCTGGCGCATCGAATTGCAAATCAATAATTTTATGGAGCACCTCGCAAGCCCGCTCTATGTCGCCCGGCTCGCTGCGCAGCAGCAGTCCGAGTGCGTAATGTCCACTGCCCCTCGTGCCGTGCTTGCCATGCTCCTCGCTGTCGCCAATCAGCTTCGCCTTCTCATCATACTTTGCATCCATATAAGCCAGCGCTTGATCGACTAAATAACGGCGCTCCTCCGACAACTGGCTCCATTCTTTCCATGCCATGCCCTTTCTCCCCCTAGAAGTTCCGCCATTATCCGCCCGGTTTTCATCCCTAAATTAATGCCCTTGCAAAGAACGGCTTCTTTTATTAACGCCATGTAACAGCAACAAGCCCATTATAGCACTGACCGTGCATGCCAGATACATCAATTGTGCGCCACCCGCATTGTACAAAAAGCCATTAAGCAGGTTGCCAATAATGCCGCCCAGACCGACAAAAACCATATTAAATACACTTTGCCCGGTCGCCTGCATGTCCTTGCCCGATACGTTTGCTACATACTCGACCGCTGCGACATAAAAGAGTCCGAACGACAAGCCATGCATCGCTTGGATACCTATCATGACAGGCGGGTACGGAAACAGCCATTGCACAGCCCAGCGCAGCGCATAGGCGAAAGCGGCAATGACGAGCGTCCGTTCCCTGCCGAGCTTGGCAATAATTTTAGCGGCCAGCAGCATGGAGGGCACATTAGTCATCGAAGCGAGCAGCAGCGCAAAGCCGACCATGGAGAAGCTTCCCCCTGCCTCCTGAAAGGACAGCACAAAAAAGGAATTGTAGGCGGTCAGCGTCTGATTGACAAAAAAGCAGGCTACAAGAAACCATAGAAAATTGCGGTTGCCGAGCATTTTTTTGAACCCTTCGGTTAAGCTCACCGTCGTTCGGTAGCTATCCGATTTATTCGACAGCGTCAGCACCATTGCCACTCCAGCCGCACTGAATATAAAAAACGGCAGCCACAGCTGGCTAATGTGAAAATAAGATAAGTACAAGCCGCCGGCATAACCGCCAAGCGCCGTGCCTAAACTCCCCAGGCTGCGAATCGTCCCATAGGAGGTGCGCCCTTCGCGGGCAGCGGTAACGGCATAGGAATCGGCGATTGGGCTTTGCGTCACGCTGAAAATAATCGACGTTGTGTACACGATGACAAGCAGCGCGAATATGTGGACATTGTAAAAGTAAGCAAGTACAGCAGGCATGCCGATGCTGCATACAAGCACTAGCTTCGTCTGGCGGTAACGGTCCACCATGTAGCCCCAGAATGGTTGAACGATGATAGACAGCAGCGTGCCCAGCGACATCATCATGCCTACCTGACCCGCCGACATGCCTTGATGAACGAGCAGCGTCGTTAAATAAGGGTTGAACAAACCGCCAGCAAGCCCTGTAAACAAGTACAAGGCTCGCAGCTTTAGCAGCATTTTTTTCGCGTCATTCATGATGAGGTTGATTATCCTTTCACTGCTCCAAGCATTACGCCACTGACAAAATAACGCTGAAGCCATGGGTATACGAGCAAAATCGGAACAGTAGCAAAAATAACACTCGCTGATTTCAAGCTTTCCGGCGTAATCTTCGGCCCGCCGCTGTTGCCTTCAAGGCTGGACAGCTCGGACACCATATTGTTCTGAATCATTTGATACAGCTTGAGCTGAATCGGATACAGCTCCGGCTTGGAAATGTACATGAGCGTATCCTGAAAGCCATTCCAGCGCCCAACGGCGTAAAAGAGGCACAGCGTCGCCATAACGGGCAGGGAAAGCGGCAATATGATGCGCATCAGCGTTCCAAAATGCGAGCTGCCGTCGATTTCAGCCGCTTCCTCCAAGCTTTGCGGAATGCCATTAAAGAAAGAAATCAGAATAATCAGATAAAATGGGCTAATCAGACCCGGCAGCACGAGCGCCCACACCGTATTGAGCAAATTCAGGTCACGCACGAGGATATATTCCGGAATGATGCCGCCTGTGAAAAACATCGTGATGACGATTAAAATCATGAACAGCTTGCGTCCTTTAAGCTGCGATTTCGTTAACGGATAGGCGGCAACAATCGTCATTGCCATACATAGCGCAGCGCACAGCGCCGTAAGAAATACAGTAAACCCTAACGACCGAATCATCGTCATATCCGAAAAAACCTTGCCATACGCATCCCAGTTGAACCCGACGGGGAAAAGGGTTACCTTGCCCGACGTAATCGCTAAGTTGGAGCTGAGCGATACCGCAATAATATGCAGAAACGGCAATATACAAACTACAACTGCTAAGGCAAGCAAAACAATATTTACCGTATCGAATACGCGGTTTGCCGTACGTTCATTCATGGAGCCTCCGCACCTTTCTGCAAGAGCTATAATATGCTCTCATCTGTTAGTTTTTTAGATGCATAATTGGCGCCAAGGACGAAGATGAGTCCCACTACCGCCTGGAATAAACCGACGACGGTCGCCAGCGTATATTCGCCAGACTGGATACCGACGCGGTAAACGAAGGTGCTGAGCACATCCGAATATTCGCGAACGGCCAAATTGCCTATAATATACGGCCGTTCAAAGCCTATCGTAATCATATTGCCTAGATTGATAATGAGCAGCGTGACGATTGTCGTTTTGAGGCCCGGAAGGGTAATATGCCAAATCCGTTTGAAGCGCCCTGCTCCATCAACCTCCGCCGCCTCAAACAGCTCGCGGTTAATGCCCGTCAAAGCGGCTAAATATAAAATCGTGCCCCAGCCTGCGCTTTGCCACACGCCAGTTGCCAAATACGTCACAAGCCAATCCTTTTTATCCGTCAGAAACGGAATCGCATCAAAGCCAAGCGAGCTTAATAAATTGTTAATCATGCCGGATTGCGTGCCAAATACTTGATAAACAATGCCGCCTATAATGACCCATGAGATGAAATGGGGAATATACAAAATCGTTTGCGATATTTTTTTGAACCAAACCCATTTTGCTTCATATAGCATGATTGCTAAAATTAATGGAGCCGGGAAGGAGACGATTAAATCCAAAATATTCAGCATTAACGTATTGCGAAGCGTCAAATAAAAATCCTTCATTTTGAAAACTTCTACAAAAGCATCAAATCCAATCCATTCACTGCCCGAAATGCCTTGAAACAGGTTGAAATCCTTGAATGCGATTTGCACGCCCCACATCGGTCCATATTTGAACACTAGAAAATAAAGGAGCGGAAGTGAAATCAGCGCGTAAAGCTGCCAATACCTGCGAAAATAAATGTTTGTGCTCAATGTTGTTCGCCCCTTCTTTCTTTCATTTACAGTTGGCGCAGAGGGAGCCCCGCCTATATCGGTTCAGTTCGGCTCCCCACTGTCCTCCTGTCTTTTACTTGCTTGCTAGTTTGCTAACTAGCTAGTAGCTTGCCTGCCTAGCCTATCAACTCAAACGTACGCTGCTTTACTTCGCTTCTGTGTAAGCTTTCGTACGCTCGTCCATCACTTCCTTGCCGCCACGGGACATATAATCTTCCAATGCCGTATCAAAGGTGCTGTCGAATTTATCTGGAGAAGCCATCGTTGTTTTTACGATCAATTCATCAAGCTTGCTTTCAAGCGAAGTGCCGTATTTCGTTTTGCTCTCAATCGGGCGGGCAAATTTGACCGGCGCGATCGTATCCGTATCGGCAAATTCCATCGATTGGCGGACGCCTTCTTGATATTTCGTTGGCATCCCGTAAATAAAGGCTTCTTTATTTTTCTCGTCATCGCCTGCGATTCTGCCATTAGCTACGATGACGATATCGCCGAGGTTATAAATTCGGTCTTTCGCTTCCTGCGACGCATTTTCAAGCACCACTGGAATGCCATCCTTCAGCTCGTAGTTTTCGCCTACAACGCCGTTTTGCATATTGATTAGAACATTGGTCGAAGACATCCAATCCAAATATTTAACCGCTTCAGCAGCATGCTTGCTTGACTTAGGAATCATGATGTACAGGCCATTGGAAGCATATTCCGGCTTTGCATGCAGTCCTTCCGCATTCGTATACGGATCAATTGGAGCGAGAACTGCTTTCGGGTTGTTCGCCTGCAGGTTCTCATACGCCGCATCGTTATAATAAATGTTGTCGTAGTCATCGCTGAACATGCCGATTTTGCCGCTTTGAATATCCTGTGTGAGCTGCTTCTTATCTTGATCCAGCCCAAAATCCTTGCTCATCAGCCCTTCGTTATACAGCTTGTTCATAAAGCGCAAGCCTTCCTTGAAGCCTGGGAGCACCGGCAAATAATCGCGGTTAGCGAGCTGCTCATCCGTTGTCAGGCTGTTTTGCGGCTGTACGAATGACCACAGCAATGGCTCCAACTGCCCAGGCTCAATGGTCATGCCGAGCGGAATGACGCTGCCTCCCGTTTGGCCCGGGTCCTTCTCTTTAAACGCTTTAAGCGTTTCGTAAAGCTCGTCTGTCGTCGCCGGCATCGGCATGCCCAGCGCATCCAGCCAATCTTGGCGAATCCATGAGGAATATCTAGCCGTTATCGTTCTTTTGCCCGGAATGGCAAATTGTTTGCCTTCTACTTGTCCATACTCCAGCGTATCGTCGCCTAGAAACGTCTTAAGGTTTTGTCCATGCTCATTTAATAAGTCCGTCAAATCAGTGAGACCGCCTTGCTCGGCATACCGTTCGAATGTCGCTTGATCATACGTAAATACGATATCCGGCACATCATCGCCGCTTGCCATCAGCACATTCAGCTTGGCAATTTCCTCTGAACGGGGAATCGGCACGAATTGAACATCAATGTTGCTCGTTTTGCTGAAGTTGTCCTTCACGTAACGAGTTAAGTAGCTGTCTGTAATCGTATAGCCCTGCGGCGTATTGCCGCGGTCAAAAATTTCTACTTTTAATGAAGAAGCTGCGCCGCCGCCTGTATTTGAGCTTGCGCTTGCGCCAGATGATTCACCGCCTCCGTTCGAACAGCCCGTAACCAATACAGTTAATGCGAACGTACCCGCCATCCATTTTCTGACCGCCATTTTACTTTTGCTACGCTTCATTTGTTCACAGCCCCTTTTTGTTTGGTTTGCCCCGCCTGTAGAGGTTAGATTTCCTAACCTCTCGTTGACGATGCCGCTTGTGGAGATGAGCCAAGTATGACATTATGACAGGAAATCTGACAATAAACAGAATTCCACCTCAAAAAATAGGTGGAAAATCGTCGCAAGCCCCGTATTTCCGCTGATGTGACGCTATTCCTGTAAACATACCTTTTTCCGATTCGCTTGAATTGGCCATCAAAAAAGGCCCCCGAATTTGTTCGGGAGCCATCCTAGCAGCTAATGCTTATTCATTCACTTGTTCTGGCTTCATTTCGTATTTTCTATAGTCTCCCGGCGTCACACCGACTATTCTTTTAAACACACGGCCGAAGGTAACGGCATTCGCGTAGCCGACCTGCAAGGCGATTTGCTGGATCACCTCATCGGTTTGGCTCAGCAAATTTTGGGCATGCACAATGCGCAGCTGCGCCAAAAAATCAACGAATTTTGTATGAAACTCTTCCTTGAACAAATGGCTCGCATATTTCGCCGACACTTGAAACCGATCGCTCAATATGGTGAGGGACAGATCGGGATTCGTGTAATGCTCTTCAATGTAAGCTTTCATCTCACTAATCATCGCCCGATAGCTTTTATTTTCATTAGTCGACACATATACTCGGTAAACCTCATTCATCATTTCCAGCAGCAAAGCTTCCATCTCGGGCAGCCGTTTCGTTTTATCCAGCTCTGCCCGCCACAGCTGCGCCTGCTGTCCGACGAAATAATCTTTCAGATTGTCAGAGAGGTCCATCAGCTCTCTGCCCAGCATTTGGCGCAGCCAATGGATGAGCATGCGAATGTCATGATCCGCAAGCAGCTCAGAGCCGACCATTTGAAACAGCGTATGCACCTGCTCCCGCCATTCCTGATTGGTCAAGCGAAACATTTTCACAATGCCAGCCATGATCGGGAAATATTTATAAGACTCCATATGCGGCTGCAGCGGCACATCCGAGCCAAACACCATTTCATTTTCACCCAGTGACAATACATATTGCAGCGCCGATCCGGCGGATTGGTAGGATTCCTTTAAGCTTAAGCTGCTGTCCAAATTCGCCACAATGCCGATGCCGAACTTCATCGTCAGCTCGAATTGGCTCGCGGCCCACTGGTGAGAGCTCCTGACGGCTAATCGCAGCCTGTCTTTGAAAGCTTCATCATCATCTTCTGCTTCCTCTGCGGCACCACTTGTAAAAATAATGCCCAGCTGGCTGCTGCTTATCCATTCCGCCCAGCTGTCCAGCTCCCTTTCCCGTGCCAGCTCCTGAAAAAGGTTCATGAGCGTCAAACGGAACGTTTGCTGATCCTGATGGGAGAAATCGCCGTATGAGGCATCAAAATCATGCATTTCCGCAATGACGACTGCAGCATGCACCGCATGCTCCGACGCTTGCAGCACGGCTAAGGAGCGGCATTTTTCAACCCTATCCCCTTGAGCATTGCCTTCGATTAAATCGATAAAAAACTGCCGCCTGCGTATAAGCAGATTCTCATGATGCTGCATCTCATAATCTGCGGTCTGCTGAATAAGCTGCTCCAGCGCGTGGTCAATTAACGCCAGCTCGTCCCTGGTCGTGACATCTGCGGAGCGCGCGGGAAGCGCCTGAATACGGCTCATCATCACCTGAATGGGCTTATAGTTTTTGCGCGTAATATAAATGATATAGAGGACGGCTAGCAATAAGGTAGCCAGGCCAATAATAATCCATACATAAGAAATGACGGATACCCATGCAAACAGCTGCCCCGCGCGCAAGCCGCTGCTGAACGTCCAGCCCAGCTTTGGAGATACTAGCGTCGTTAACACCGTACCCTTCTCGTCGATACTTCCCGTTCCTAAATTGCCTTTCGGAAAAATAGTTTGGCCCTGCTTGCCCGTCACATGAAAAAAGGAAACGTTGCTGCGCGTCATATCATCAATCATCCGGCCTATCGGATAAGCACCCAAATTAATGACCAAAACCCCCTCCTCGCCGAACGGAAGCGGCAATCGCTTATGCATGCTGATTACTTCCTCCGGCTTGTCGGATTCCAGCAGCTTAAAGGAGCGAATTTGCGACCAGCCCTGAAAAGCTGGTTCATCCAGCGCCTGCTCCAAATAAGCGCGATCAGCAAACACCTCTTGCGTCGTAAACCCATATTTACTAACGATTCGCTGATCGGACAGACGGTATATATACATGGAATCCAGCAGCTCATTGTTGCTTTCCATGACCCATAGCTTTTTGGCGAGCTCTATAAATTCAGGACTGCCCTTCTCCACATCGCCCGCAAGAAATTGTCCGTAAATCGGATCATTTTCCATTTGGCGCAAAATTTCCATCTCTACTTGATTGAGCGCTCTGTCCAGACTATCGACGACATAGGAAGTGGAAATGCGGCCCGCCTTCTCGGTTTCATTCCGTGAAATCTCATTCACAATAAGGAAGGAGAGAAAAATGACGATAGATATCGTTAAAATAAAAATCGGAAAATACGAAAATAGCAATCTGCGATACCAATTTTTTGACATATGCCTCACTCCAAATCTGACAGCATCGAAATTGCCATGCGATTATTCCATACAAACGCCCTGTTAATGACAGCTTTTCTAACATTGTATCAGATATATCAAGAAAACAAAGCTTAATTCAAAAAAAGATGGCAGGAAAACCCTTACATTTGCAATGTAAGGGCTATATAAATGGACAAAGAAAAAAGGGAATGCCTCGGAGCATCGGTCAGCCCCTCACATTCCCTTGTAGTCGTACCGCTTACTATATAAAACGCAATAGCCTCTTCAGCGTTGTCATTAAACCATAAAAATGTGGTGATTTTTTTGCATGGATGGCTGCTCTTTTAATTGAATCAATACTTTTCACATCGCAAATACGCCATACCTTGTACTACCTACACCCATAATCCAAACAATCCTTCATTCACGCCTAGGTTGTACATATAATACAAACCAAATACAGCGCTAACGACGCCGGTTGCCCCGATTAGAACGCGATTCAGCTTAAAGCGGCTGGAAGAAAGAATAAACGGAATGCTAATGAAGGTAGTAAAGCATAACATGCCGATTACCGTACCAACGCCAAATACGACGATATAGATCAGCCCTTCGCTAATACTATTTACGGTGCTCATCGTCAAAACGACCATCGCTCCGCTGCCAGCGAGGCCATGAATGAAGCCAATCAGCAAAGATTTACGATAGGAGCCGTGAAAATGCTGACTATCCTTCGCACCCGCAATCGCACGCCTGTTTCTAAGCGAAATCATCGTATTTACGCCCAGCACAACGATCATGACACCAACAAGAAATTCTAGCGACATCGCCCATTTTTCCGTCATCTCGCTTCTCATGGCCATGAGGATAAACCCGACAATAAACAGCGTCAGCGAATGCCCGATTCCCCAAAACACGCCGGAAAAGGCGGACTTAACAATATGCTTGCTTTTAATCGCAATTGTGGATACCGCAATGACATGATCCGGCTCAAGCGCATGCTTGATGCCCAGCAGAAACCCGATAGCCAGTACAGAGAGTATACCTGCATCCATTTCATAACCCCCTGTTTTTTAATTTTTATTCCACTACTTGCGCAGCTGAAAAGCATCCTTACCTAACAGCAGCGGGCGCAGCTCGCTCCAAATGACATGGAACAGCGCCTCAAGCTCTGCTCCGCTATTGCCAAGGCAGCGCACGACTAGGCCATTCGCCTCCAAGAGCGACACCCCGCCGTATATCTCCTGCCCTAATCTACTACTATTTGACGGCTTCACATTCGAATAACTGTCCAGTATACGCCGCACCGCATCCACATGCTCTGCTGTAATCTTTTCAGACAAAAACCAAAAATTCCCAAAATGAGAATAACCCCCAAGCACCGATTGGGGCGGAAACTTCGGAGGCTCCAGCCTTAATGGGTCCCATACGACAAGCCGATCCTCCCAATACACCGCCATCTCGCTGTGCAGCATCTCGTATTCAAACGTTTCTCCGTAACCCGCACGGCCAGGCGTAATGATCTCACTCATCAAAAGCTGTGCCCCCCGCTGCAGACGAACTACCGTATTCCCCTTATAACGGACATCCTTATAAGGAACGAGTGGCCCTGGAAAATACTCCAGCACAGCATCTTTCCCGACTCGAAAAAGATTGTTCTGTCCGCTCGTCGCCTCGCCCATTCCCGGATGCAGCTTGCATGACGACTGTGTCGTAAGCAGCAGATGTGCGTTTTCCCCTACTATACAATCCAGCTCCTGAACATCTCCGCCGAACAGGCCGGGAGATGATTCCATTAAATAAATAATCATCTCGCCGGATGGCCCTTTGAACGGGCGGGTAATTTTCAGCGGTGCTTGATGAGCCGAATAGCTTAAAACATTTTTTCCATTAATAAAATCAATTTCACCCTGCCATCGGCTATGCATGATCGTGATGATGCTCGTGATGGTGGTGATGAGTATGGCTATGCTTTAGGGCTGGGCAAGCTGCGATAATCCATTCCACGACTTTAGCTGCACTTTCTTCGCTTTTGAGATTGGTCA
Source organism: Paenibacillus sp. JT22N15 (assembly GCF_059383755.1). Lineage (NCBI taxonomy): Bacteria > Bacillati > Bacillota > Bacilli > Caryophanales > Paenibacillaceae > Paenibacillus > Paenibacillus sp. JT22N15. Next base: position 416,579 of record NZ_JBXENV010000001.1, read on the forward strand.
TTACAAATGGACGGTCCCCACGCATCCGCTTGGAATCCTCGCTCATCACCTCAAGGCTTGCTCCGACATAAGGGGCGAGATCGATTTTATTAATGACGAGCAGATCGGAGCGGGTAATGCCCGGCCCGCCTTTGCGCGGAATTTTTTCGCCTTGGGCAACATCAATGATGTAGATAAACATATCAACCAGCTCTGGGCTGAATGCTGCCGCCAAATTGTCGCCGCCGCTTTCAATGAACAGCAGATCCAGGTCGCTAAAACGCTCCTCCAGATCCTCGACCGCCTCCATATTCATCGATACATCCTCGCGTACTGCGGTATGCGGGCAACCTCCTGTTTCTACTCCAATGATGCGCTCCTGCGGCAAAACGCCTGTTTTGGTCAAAATGACCGCATCCTCTTTCGTATAAATATCATTAGTAATAATCCCGATGCTGTAGTCCGGATACATGATTTCGCTGATTTTCTCCAGCAGTGCTGTTTTCCCCGAGCCGACAGGGCCGCCTACTCCGATACGAAGTGCTCTTCCTCCTTGAAACGGCGTGCTATTCCAGCTGTCATGGGCATGGCTATGATTTGCTCCTCCACACATATGCTCATCTCTCCTTCAACTTTTTTAATTGCTAACGCGACGGTTAGCTTCATCCACCATTAAGACATAAACAAGCGGGAATACAGGCTTTCATGGCGCATAGCTGCAATTTCCTGCATGACGTTCGCGGTATACATCTGGCTTGGCAAAAGCGGCTCCGCTGTTATCGCCGCCGCCTCGCGCTCCAGAAGCGGAAACAAGGCGGTCATTATTTTTTGGCCATCTGTCTGACCAAGGCTCCACATCCGAATTAAATTTTGCAGCATGCTGTTAACCGTCTGATATAAAAAGCTGAGCACCGCCATATGAGGCGTCAGCTGCAAAAACGCGCAAATCCAGCCATGAACAATCGCCGCGTTTGCGTCCCCGCGCTCATTCTTGATCCAAGACGCATAATCGCCCAGCAGCGATTCGGGGTATACCGCCTGCACGGTATGCAAATACCGTTTTCCGATTTTGCTTGCCCCTTCTCTGGACTCCCGCGCCAGGCGCGTGCCCGTCATCCTGCGCGATAAATCCAGCAGCTTCGACTTTATCTTTTCCTGCTCCTGCTTCTCAGACTGCTGCCTGGACTGCTGCAAGTAGGCCGGCACCCAAATGGCGCTCCAATACACGCCAGCGCCTTCAATAGGGGCAACGGTGCCTTGAATATAACCTTCCATCCATGTTAAAAAATCGGGAATAGTTCGAATTCGCTCCTCCTGCACATACGTTTCTAGGCCGAAGGAATGGGAAAATGCCCCTGTCGGAAAAGCTGAGTCTACTAATTGTGCCACTTGCAAAAAAGACATCATCCTTGGCTTCTCCCTCCAAGCGAGCTTCTAAAATAAGTAGTACCGCTGCGCCATCGGAAGCACGCTCAGCGGCTCACAGATCGCCTGCTCGCCATCGACCAGCACCTCGTACGTATCTGGATTAACGGTAATTTCCGGCGTTAAGTTATTAAGCAGCATGTCGCGCTTGCCAATCGTGCGGCAGCCCGATACCGGCAGCACCTGCTTCCCAAGGCCCAACTGCTGCTTAATTCCAGCTTCAGCTGCTGCTTTCGATACGAAGGTAATACAGCTGCTGTATTTCGCCTTGCCATGCGCTCCGAACATGAGCCGACCGATTTTGGGCTCCGGCGTTGGAATCGAGGCATTAGGATCACCCATGATTGCGAAGGCAGGCATGCCGCCCTTCAGCACCAGCTCAGGCTTCGTCCCGAAAAATGCCGGCTTCCACAAGACGAGATCCGCCCATTTTCCCGCTTCTACCGAGCCTACATATTTCGAAATGCCATGGGCAACGGCTGGATTTATCGTATATTTAGCTACAAAACGCTTTACCCTGCTGTTGTCGTTGGCACTCGCCTCTCCCGCTTTGCCATCCTCGCCAGCCCCACCATCTCCAGCCAATGGGCCGCGCTGGCGTTTCATTTTATCGGCCGTCTGCCATGTACGGGAAATGACCTCTCCCACTCGGCCCATCGCCTGTGAATCAGAGCTAATAATGCTAAGCGCCCCCAAATCATGCAAAATATCTTCCGCTGCAATCGTTTCAGGACGTATGCGTGAGTCAGCGAAAGCGACATCCTCGGGGATGTTGCGATCAAGATGATGGCAAACCATCAGCATATCCAAATGCTCTTCTATTGTATTAATCGTAAAAGGCTTTGTTGGATTCGTTGAAGACGGAATGACGTTCGAATGCCCTGCGAGTGTAATAATATCCGGCGCATGGCCGCCACCCGCCCCTTCGGTATGGTACGTATGAATCGTCCGTCCATTAATGGCTTTAATCGTCTCTTCCACAAAGCCCGCTTCATTCAGCGTATCGGTATGAATCGCTACCTGGACGTCCATTTCATCCGCGACCGTGAGCGCCGCGTCGATAACAGCTGGCGTTGAGCCCCAATCCTCATGAATTTTAAGGCCAATCGCCCCTGCCGCTACTTGCTCGCGCAGCGTCTCCAGGCCGGATGAGTTGCCTTTGCCAAGAAAACCGATATTCATCGGGTATTCCTCAGCCGCCTCCAGCATGCGATGAATATGCCAGCTGCCCGGTGTACAGGTCGTTGCTTTCGTTCCCTCTGCAGGCCCCGTTCCTCCGCCAATCATCGTCGTTACACCTGAAGACAGCGCCGTTTCGATTTGCTGCGGGCAAATAAAATGAATATGCGTATCGATTCCACCCGCAGTAATAAGCTTCCCTTCTCCGGCAATGACCTCTGTGGAAGCGCCTACGATGAGCTCAGGATGAACGCCCTCCATCGTATCTGGGTTGCCCGCCTTACCAATAGCGATGATTTTCCCATCCTTAATGCCAATATCACCCTTCACAATACCGACGTAATCAATAATGACGGCATTGGTAATGACCGTATCGAGCACATTCTCATCCCGAGTACGAAAGGCTGACTGCCCCATGCCATCCCGCAGCACCTTGCCTCCGCCGAACTTGCATTCATCACCATAATGGGCATAATCGCGTTCAATTTCTATAAACAGCTCTGTATCAGCGAGCCTCACTCGATCGCCTATCGTCGGCCCAAACATGCTGATATAGGCTTCTCTAGAAATCGGCAAGCCCACCTGTTTATCCTCACCCTCAGTACTTAACGGCGAGGCCGCTCCGCCATAAGCTACGAGCTGAACCGGCTTTTCCTCGCCTGGCTCGAAGCGCACAGCCGTTCCAGATGGAATATTGAGGCGGAAGCCTTCTGCTGCGGCACGGTCAAAATCCAGCTTAGGATTTACTTGTGCAAATGGAAAATGCGACCCTACTTGAATCGGCCGATCACCACGATTCATTACTAGTACGTCTCTTACTATGCGACCTGTATTTTGCCAAACGACATTCTGCTTCGGAACTACCTCGCCGGGAATCATTGTTCACTCCCCTTCCTTCGCGGAACAATGGGGTCATGAATCGTAACTAGCTTCGTTCCATCTGGAAAAGTGGCCTCGACCTGCACCTCATGAACCATCGACGAGATACCCTCCATCACATCTTCCTCAGCAAGAATGGTACGCCCGTAACTCATAAGCTCAGCTACCGTCTTCCCGTCCCTTGCCCCTTCCATAATCTCATAAGTAATAATGGCAACGGCTTCGGGATAATTAAGACGCAGGCCGCGAGCTTGCCTTCTCCGTGCCAAATCGGCTGCCAGCACGATAAACAGCTTTTCCTTCTCTCTCTCCAGCAAATACATAGCTACACTCCTTTAATAGCGTCATCTTCCCATGTTGTATAAACTATATAACTCTTGTCATATATACTAACATGAAAACCCTTATTTTTGGATATTTTGAACAAAAAAATAAATATTGCGTCCGAACGCCAGCCAGCCTCATATAAAAAAAGCCTCCAGTCCCACGAGATCCGTGGTTCTGAAAGCTTCTTATGCGCCATCTAATTCACCTCAGTGAAGGCCACCGTACTGCTGTTAACATTTAACTTAAAGTTTAGCATTTTGCTCCAATTGGACACGAATGCCTTCACGATCGATTTGAATCCAATATTCAACGATTTTTCCAGCTTCAACCCGATAAACCGCACTTGCGATTTCAACAATCGGTTTTCCTGTCGGCACAAAACCGTCTATCTCGCCCAAATGGGTGCCCACCTGCTTCCAGCGCACGTAAACCTGGTCATCCTGTACTAAAAATTGTTCAACGGTTAATGTAAACTCCCCATATATATGCATCATTTCACGGACATGAGCTGCATAATCCGCTGGCGACCGCTCTACCGTCACTTCCTTTTCCGATTGAACCTGATGGGCCAATACGCGTTCCGCCATTACTCCATGTACCGCTTCAAGCTCCTTGCCTGAACGGACCTTTTCAAAAAATTCACGTACAACCTGCGCAGCCGACATCCTCATCCCTCTTCCCCTACTGGCTATGAATCTAGCAAGCTCAATATCATATTCATGCTATTGTCAACAAAAGAACGATCAGACACAACCAGCGTTTGGGCCAATCCCTTGGCGTTGATATTGGAATCAAGCTCGCCCGTACTAACGCCTCGTTCAATCGTCTCCTCAAAAATAACAGAGAGATACATCTGATGCTCTCTCGTCAAAATTTCGAATTTCTCATCATGAGGGGACAGCTCCACCGTCGTATTGAGGCAAAAGCACCCACACTCGGGCCATAGCAACCTCCAATTTAATAACGATCGGTATACTATTATATTAAAATCGAATAGGCATATTGTCAATGTATAAGCATTCAAACCTTGACAAGTGTATGGATTTAAAATTATAGTAATCAAGCATAATTATGTACTGATCAGTATTTTATATTAGGCAAGGAAAAACCCTTACAAAACTGAATGCATGAAGGAATTATTTTTGATGATGAAAAAAAGAACACCGTCTGTGACAGCCTATCGTACTGGCAGCTGCTGCGCTCTGTACTCACCTTATTTGCGGAAGAACGGGTGCTTCGCGTCCGTGCCGTGCTAGCGCTGCTCATTTTTGCCGCCTTCAGCATATTGTGGACGTCTTTGGTACTGCCGCTTAGCGCTCCGCCCTTCTCACTTTCGCACACCGCTATTGGCGCCTTCGGTCTAGCCGGCGCGGCCGGAGCTTTAGCCGCAGCGAGAGCAGGACGGCTTGCTGACCGCGGCTTTGGCCAACGAACAACAGGCATCGCGCTTGCGCTGCTGCTTATTTCCTGGCTGGCCATTCGTTATGGCGACCAATCTCTTTTTCCATTAATAATAGGTATTATCTTGCTGGATTTAGCCGTACAGGCCGTACATGTCACCAATCAGAGCATGATCCCCAGCATTCGACCGGAGGCGCGAAGCAGACTAACTGCCGGTTATATGGTATTTTATTCCATATGCAGCGCAGCCGGCTCTATTACTTCTACTAGCATATACGCTTATGCAGGCTGGGGCGGTGTATGCTGGCTAGGGGCAGGCGTTAGCGCCATAGCACTCCTTTTTTGGGCGGCAACCCGGTTGCCGAAATCTGCTGCTTAGCTCTCCCTTTTTTTCAACGACGTTTCCGCCAATTGTATTGGGGTTTCCATTGCTTTAGGCCGTTATCCCCTTAGCTCAGAAAAAAATATCGGCGCACCATTTGGCACAACGCTTCTGAGCTGAGGGGATAACTTAGCAAAGCGCAAAAAAACATCAGCGTTTCGCATGAATGATACAATTGCGACGGAAAGACGCACAACGAAATCAGTATGAATTCTAAATACATAGGAATAGCTGATGTGCACAAGCTAATAATTCCCCAGGAAATAAAGGAAAATATTACGGCTATCGTAAGAAGCTTGCGAGTGCCTTTAAACATCTTGAAAAACTCAGTTTTCCCAGTGATTAACTTCAAATTCTCACCCGGGTCATCATGAACGCAACCACTCCTGGAATAATCAGCAGCATATGAGCCACATAGGGGCTGCGTTACGATTGGTGCAAACTGGGCAGGCACACCGGGACGGTTGCAACTCTATCCATTGCGTTCGCGGAATTTCACCACTAAACAGAGACCCGATGTTTATTTATCCGAATCTCCGCCAGATGATCCGCTGCACGGAAAGAAGGGATTTGCTGCTCTTTCGATATTTCAAAAATACGCTGGAGCTGGCTGTAAATTCCCTCTACCTTGCTCAGCACTCGCTCCCTGTTATAGCCATACAATTCGTCAGCGACATTCATTAAGCCGCCGGAGTTGACGACGTAGTCTGGAGCATATAATATGCCTTGGGCCGCGAGCTGATCGCCATGCTTTTCTTCCTTCAGCTGATTATTGGCAGCACCAGCAACCACCTTCGCCTTAAGCAGCGGAAGCGTATCATCATTAATAATTCCACCCATCGCGCATGGAGCAAAAATATCGCATTCGACGCCATAAATATCATCCACGCCGACCATTATTGCCCCAAACTCAAGCACAACGCGCTCTGCATTTGCTTGCACGACATCGGTCACAATCAGCTTTGCGCCCGCTTCATGCAAATAGCGGCATAAATGATAGGCAACGCTGCCTACACCCTGTACCGCAATCGTTTTTCCCTTTAGTTCAGTTGTCCCAAAAGCTTCAAGGGCAGCAGCTCGAATACCATGAAATACACCTAGTGCCGTAAAAGGCGAAGGATTACCTCCACTTCCAAACTTTGGCGATACTCCCGTAACGAATTTCGTCTTCTCACGAATAAAATCCATATCCGCCACAGTCGTCCCTACATCCTCCGCCGTGATGTATCGGCCGTTCAATGTCCCAATGAATCGTCCAAACGCATGAAACAGCTCCTCGCTTTTATCCGTCATGGGGTTGCCGATAATGACCGCCTTGCCCCCTCCCAGATTAAGCCCTGCAACGGACGATTTATAGGTCATGCCTCGCGCAAGCCGGACGACATCGTGGACGGCGGCCTCCTCCGTTGCATAGGGATGCATGCGAGTACCGCCAAGCGCTGGTCCAAGCGTCGTATCATGAATAGCGATAATCGCCTTTAAGCCCGATTTGTGATCATAACCAAAAACGAGCTGCTCCATCCCATATTGCTCCAACCGCTCAAAATACAAAACACCCACTCCTATCTCCATTCAAATAATGTCAGATATAATAACACTATAATCATCCATGAGGTTCATAAAGGCTTTAATCGTTTTAGAATATCCCTCTCGATAATCTATTCTTTAAAGCTATGATTTGACTCAGCAGCTTGCCTAGACCACGATGCAAGTTTTAGCAGATGGTTGGCATTCGATGCCAGCATGCTGCGCCTGTAACGTTTTTACTCTTTAAATCTAATAAAATAAAAGAAATACGGCATCATGCTCGTCTATCAGCTGGAAAATAACAAACGTTTGAATGAATACGACACAAGCCAACTGCAAGGCTTCGCCGATAAGGCGGCAATTGCCATATCCAATGCCTCCATGTACTCCGAACTGGTTGACGCCAATGCATACCTCGTGAACCGCGATGAAGTTCACAATCGCTTTACGCAGCTGTCCATTGAAAATGTGACGCTTGGGGATATGCTGGAGACGGTCGCAACGATACTGGAGCTACCCGCTTATTTTATTGATTTTGCTAAAAATGATTGGTATCCACATATGCCGTGCTCCGTCTTATTTACCGATATCGATCTGGATCAAGCGCTCGGGTTTCCGATGAGTCCTGTAACATTTACCGATGCTTCAAACGATACTTCCTTTAATATTTATTCGATCCAAAATGCCTCCCTGCTCGTAGGCTGCTTCGTCAGCCGCTGGCCCAGCTTGACTATGTTATTTTGGAACAGGGCGGAGCCGTCGTCATGCTGCAAATGATGAATACGTATTCGATGACCGAAATGGTACATCGAAGAAGCCACGATTTCTTTGATGACTTGGTGTAATACCGGGAACCTGCGAGCCTAGCCTCCCGACTCCAACGATTTGAGCTCACCGCTCTTACGTCACTATTCGTCAAGTTGCTCCAGCTTGCCGATGACAACCATGATTTGAAGGCACGGGAAGCCTATATGCGCAAGCTCATTGCTCTCATTGAGAAGGAGCTGCTGCCTGCCATCTACCCGCTGTTTGGATCCCACGATAAAGTGACCATTCTCGCTGCTGTCGCTGGCGTAAGAACGAAAAACCAGCTGTTTCACAAACTGAAGGAGGCTGCAAGCAAATGGATTACAGCAGGCTTCCCCCCACTCTATGGTGCATTGGCGGGCTGTTTTCGGGCTTGGAGCATGTAGCAAAAAGCAATGAGGAGGCTGCTCGTTCGCTCGCTTTTCTGCTGCGGCGGCAGCGGGCGGCAGTACTCAATATGAGGAAATTGGCATTAATCGGTTGTTCCTTAACCATGAGCCACGGGAAATCGAGGTTTATATTACCGCAATTTTGCAGCCGCTTCGCACCTATAAGCATCAGGCAGCTGAGCTTGAGCAAACCTTGCGAACGTTTATGGCTGAAAATCGTTCCGTCGCCGCCACTGCTGAGCGGCTGCATATCCACACGAATACGCACTACGTCCTTATTCGCAAAATCGAAGAGCTGCTCCAGCTCAATTTAGGCGATTCCGAAGATTGGATGAAAGTATATCTCGCCTGCCATTTGAGCGAAGTTTATTAACAGATCATACATTTTGTTATAAAATAGAAATTAACTGTTCTTTTCACATTTTTTGCACAAGGAGAGTACACATGCTATCAGATGAACTAAAAAAAGAAGCGCTGCGCCTTTGCAGACTTTTCACCAAACGCGGCTTCAAGACAGATGCCGCTCTCGATCATATCGCTTTTTTATTTTTTCTGCACAGTCTTGATGTTATGAGTCTTAATGCACATCTTGAGAATGAAACCCATCCGATAAATTGGCCGAAGGATTCCCCTCTGCGCTGGAGTTCACTAACACGATTGGAGGGCAGTAGCATCGTTGAGCGAATCAATGATGCGGTAATACCATCTCTAAAAAGTGTTCGGCCAGTCACCGGTAGTGATTCGTTAACAACAGCAATGGGGACCTTCCGTTATTTTCAGGCCCCTCCTTCGCTGACTAAGCAGGCGTTTAATCACATTGAGACGCTTGAGCAGCTTTTAATGGGTATGTTCAATGAACAAATGAATTCAAATATAATTTCACAAGCACTCATGCCTTCCCGTTTTTTGAGGGGGGAGCTATTTAATTATATCGTACAGCAGCTTGATGATAATGACGAGCAATATACTGCTCTGCCGCGCAGAATGACTCACTCAATTATAGAAATGCTGCAGCCAGATTCTAAAAATCAAATTCTTAACCTCTGTTGCGGTAACGGCAATTTTCTGGCAGACACCTATACATTCTTCAACAAGCAACATACATACTCAACAAATTTGGATGGGATGGTCTTCACTGGATATGATTTAGACAGTTTGCGAATAAGAATTGCCAATGTCCATTTAATGCAATTTGAATTATATGGAAATACCAACACAGCCTTTGAATTATCTTATTTTGAAATTTTTCAAGATGATGTACTGTCTGAGCAATTCGAGGGTCGTTTCCCTATTAGACAAAAATTCCCTGTAATTATTGCTCATTTACCAATTCACCATAAAATTAATACAGCAACTCTATCTAACTCTTTCAAAAATTATAATAACCCTACGGTTATGTTTATGTACCGTGTTTTTTCATTGCTCGCCGCTGACGGACGGGCCGCCGTTATCGTACCTGATACTTTTCTTTTTTCAAACGATTCTGAATCCGTCGCTTGTCGCAAAGAGCTTATCACCAAACTGATTCTTGAAGCTGTCGTGTCATTGCCTTTCGAAAATGATTTTATGCCAAAATCATCTCTTCTATTATTACATAAACCTAGAACAAGTAGTGCTTCGCGACAAATCGATAAAAGGACCTTATTCTACCAACTTAATCAATACAATGAACATCAAAATCTTGTGAATAAATGGAGAAAGAGAAACGATTTCTGGAAAAGTTGGTCGATGCTTGTCAACAAAGAACGGGAAGTAACTAATGATTACAACTTACAAATTCCAACTAAGTGGCAACATCGTGCCTTCTGGTTCGCTTCCTATGATCAATTGAAAAAACAAAACTATTCATTAAGACTAGAAACATATAAACCTCTTTTAAAATCTGGACCTGATGCTACAGAATCCGCACAAATTAAGGAATTCAAGCAGGAAATTTTGCGACAAATAGAAACGAATGGAAAGTGGCGAACACAAGATAAGGTCCACGCCCGACTGCGCTCCAAACTGGCCCATACCGCTTTAATGGAGCTTTTGTCTGAAGGAACTGTCTTTTTATCGCTTGAAGGCTTGAATGAATCAGCATACCGTTTGAGTGAAAATACCGAGCCTTATCCACTTGATTCTGTGCTGGAGAAGAACATCAAAAAGGAGCTTTCAGAAGAGCAGTACCGATTGTATAAAAATTATAGAGACAGGGTTCCACCACAAGCTATTCATATCGCTGCTAAACATCAAACTGAGTCTTCTCTGTCGGATACCACTGAGTCAGACAAAAAGATCGATGTACAGTTAGCAAAACAAACCGTGGAGCTTCTACTGGCATTCGGTCTAATCCAGCGACTGAATGCGTCGATTTCCCAATCCGAAACAGTTGGTCGTGACAGCACAGTGGCCGACTCCTATTTAATTGAACTTTATCAAATCCCAAGAAGGAGCAAGCATACATGAGACTCATCTTTTTAAAAATAGCGAGATATAAGCAGCTTCATGATTTTGAAATTCGCTTCTCAAAACAAAATGAACTTCTGGATGCCCCTTTCGTTCGATTTTTAATTGGTAAAAATGGTTCAGGGAAGTCAACGGTTCTGGAAGCGCTGGCGCTTATTTTCACTCGGATTATGCATGACGAAACCCCCGGCTTTGATTTCGAGTTGCAGTACGCTGTACAGATTGGTAAAGAAGAACGGATTATTCGTGTTACGCCAAATGAGGCCCCCATCAGAACGTATCGGCTCAGTGTCCAAATTGCGAATAGCGAAGAGCGCCTGCTTGACGCCAAAGAAGAAAAGCAGCCATTCAGCAGGTTAACGGACTATCATCCCTCAAAAATTATCGCTAGTTCTTCCGGACCGGCACAACAAATGGAGGAGGCCTTGATTCGCTCCCCCCTGTCCAGCCTGATCAGTGATATTTATGATCTTTCAAGACGCTCTAATGCCACGACGAATGCAGAGGAGCTTGAGCGGTTGAGGACTAACATCCGCCAGCATCATCAGGATCCGAAATTTTTATTTATGGGCCCGCAAACGGCCCCCTTTGTCTTGATTGCTCTTTGCGCAATTCTTCCGCAGGAACAAAGCGAACAAGGAGCCTACATTAACAAGCGTAATTCTTTACTTCAAATTGTAAAAGGATTTCAACCCGTTTGGTTTACATTAACGGTGAATGAAGTTATTATACAGAAGCTTGAACAGGGAGAGTTGAAACCGACGGAAGAGGCACTACGAATATTTTGCCAATTGATAGGCTGCATGACTTCCGAAATGGAGGATCCAGTAGGCGATTTATATGATGCTTGCCAACGAACAGCTGCTTACCAAGAGGAGGAGCTTTTCCCATCTATTAACCGAACGTTTTATTATTTATTTGAAGCTTCGGACGAAAACTCGTGCTGTGCTCCCAAGCTAAAAGATATCTGTTCCCCATTCACCCTGTTTGCAGCTTTAACGGCTGCTTGGCGTAATGGCTGGTTGAGCTCTGCCCATCTAGGTTTTCATCTGGATGAAGTAGATGGTTTACTTTATGAAACAGCTTTAAGTGATGGTGAATTTCTGTGGCTCGCCCGGATGGGACTTTTATTGCTTGCCCGCGACAGCGTGCTGCCGAATGTTCTTTTTCTGCTGGATGAACCGGATGTGCATCTTAATGAAGAATGGATTTCCCATTTTGTCAAATGGATTGATGATTTCACAACTATTGGCGACAATAGAGTAGGATTAGCTTTTGAACCTGTTCCAAGGTACAGTCATGAAATTGTCGTGTCCACCCATTCGACTTTAATGCTAACTGATGCTCTACCGCATCAGGTATACCTGATTACTAAAAATGATGTTCAAATTGCTGGAGAGCATTTTATATCCACATTTGCCGCTGACCGCAGTGAACTTTATGGAAATTTATATAAATTAAATGTCGAGGAAGAAAAATTTGCCGAATCTTATGTGAAACAAATGATACAATCAGGAACGCCTCAACAATTGAAAGAGTTGCTTAGCCAATTGGGCCCAGGATATAATCGCTTTCAGCTTCGTGATAAGGTCGTTTCCTTGAGACATTCAGAATCGGCCAGAAGGGACGAATAATATTATGCTACTAAAAATTAATCCTCCTAAACAGTTGGGTATCCGCTTGCAATTGGCCTCTTCCTTTATGATTCGATTGCTAGACTACTGCGATGTAAAGGGCATTAAACCAAAACAGTTTAGCAAAAAACAATTTCTCATTGATTATCCTGAACTGAAAGCTTGCGTTTTTGCCAATAGAACATCCACTACTTTTAAAAATCGCATTAATGATTTTTGGGATGCATGCAAAGCTAAAAAAGAACGGAAGATGGTTATCTTGGCCTTATGTGTCGATAACTTTTTTATGATGGGCCCCAAAGGTCAGACTCAGATAGCCGCTTTCGCCTTCCAGTCCTGCCAACTAAATTTAACTCAGCCAAGCTTAGACTTATTGAAAAAATTATTTACTCGATTTTATAACGATTTCTTTAATTATGAGGAAAATGGCACTAATCTGCGACGACAATTTAAAGAAGAATATAAGCTAGAAAACCCTGACAATTTTTATTTATGTCCCGCGTGCCTAGGCGAACTGAACTTAGATAAAGCACAACTTGACCATTATTTTCCTAAATCGACGCATCTTGCGCTTGTAATCCATCCAAATAATCTTATTCCATTATGTATTTCCTGTAATTCTACAACTGGCGGCGGCAAAGGAGATAAAATTCCGACCAATCCAGCAGTTGCTACTCAAGCGAACCGTATCGGGTGTCTGGAGGATGCGTATCTACCCTATGAGTCCTATGGCTTAGGGCGGGTAAAGATGCTAGTGAGTGGAACTCCAGGCAAAAGAATAGCGCAGCTAACAACGATGAAAGCTGCGGATAGAACGCCCCTGCTTAACCACGCAGAAACATATGATTTGAATAGGGTATGGACAAGCCGCCTACATAATGCCAACACTACCCTTATTCACCGACTGGTAGACGCTTTCCGGCATACCTTCGAAACCGATGGGAAGCTTGATTCTGCTGCAATTGCTCACTTTCTACAGCACTCCATCATTCAGGGAGCAGAGTATAAGTCTTCAAAAATTGAAAATTATTTTGTATTGGCTAATTATACTGTTTGGATATTAGGAGAACCCAATGCATGGACCACCCTTATTGATGAGTTGCAAACAAGGCTCGAAGAGGAAAAAAAACTAAACCGCAAACAAAAACAGCCTTATTTTCTCGGCGACCCAGAACCGTAATCGTTCTGGGCGCGAGCAAATAAGGCTGTTTAGACAAGCGACTACATCCTATTCCTCTTTTATTTTTGAAAAGGAATTAATTTACGCACCTGCTCGTTCCGCAGCCAAATGCCACCCCAAGCAAGCACAGCAAGATATACTGGAAATAATGTGTTGCTCAGCAATGGGGCATCCAAACGCAGATGCGTCGCGATAACCCCGCCGAAATAACCGGTCAGCAGCACAACGCCGAGGAACGACGTACGCGGCAGCGCATATAAAATCGTGGAAATGAGCGCAAGCACGCCCAAAATGACAATATGATGCTCCTGAAACCCGAGCTCGAGTGTTGATTCCACTACAACCGCAGGCTTAATCAGCTTCATAATGCCATCAAACAGCATAAACAAAATAACCAAACCGCTCATGATCCATGATGTCCAAAGCCGTCCTTTTGAAGTGCGAGCATACATCGATAGTTCCCCCTACGTTTATGAAAATATTGTACCACATCTGCTACGGCAAGCGGAAAATTCGCGGCAGCGCGGGTAAAAGCCTGTCCCTTGTAATGGGATCATCGAAATTCCATTTGGCTTCCGTTACATAAACCCGGCTGCTGTCCAACGACTGCCAATACGCGCTTTTTGTAATGCGCGCCGCCTCGGTTCTAGATCGCTCGCTCTCCCCTACTAATAAGAATAGGCGGTCAGCATGATATTCACTCATTTGCTCCAGAGCAATCGCTTGGAAAAGAATTCCCGCTTCAATTAATTGCCTTACTTTGTCTGCTGGTTCAAATGCCATCGGATGGTAAAGCGTCAAGGCGATGCCCCTCATGCCCATGACATACAAATCACCATCTACTAGGACAAAAATAGCAGCCGTTTCCCTTTCCTTCGTATATAAAGCCAAATGCCGCCACATCTCCCCGGCTTTGCGCTCATAATGTTCAATCCATTGCTTGGCCTGCTCTTCCTTCCCGAACAGCTCCGCCACCTGCATGAGCCGGTCATAGGTTGGCTGCAAGCGATCAATCGATACGGTAGATGCTATTTTGGACAGCTCCTCCATTCGATCCTGCCGGAAGCTGCTGTAGAGAATCAAATCCGGGCATAGCGCCTTCACCTTGCCGAGCTCCCCCAGCAAGCCAATATCTGAAATATTTTTCAGCTCATTGCGATAAACGACCTTTCGGCCAATAACCGTCATGTCTGCTCCTACTGGCCTAATGCCCAGAGAAAGCAAATCGCCAAGTACATAACCAACTACAACGATTCGTGAAAAAGGGCTAACGTCCTGCTTAATCGTCGGATGGCTGACGCCGCGAGTTTTGGCATATTGCTTCGGAGTCAGCCCCATGGCATGCCGGAACCTGCGGGCAAAATAATATTCATCCTTGAACCCTGCCTGGCGGGCAATTTCACGTAAAGGATCATTGGTCAGCAGCAGCAGTTCCTTCGCCCGATTCAAACGAAGCTCCGTCAAATAATCGAGCGGCTTTTTGCCAGTTAACGTTTGGAACAATGCGCTATATTGCCAGCGGGCTACACCGGACATTTTCGACAGCTGCTCCACGGTTATCTCCTCACGGTAATGCTCTACCATATAAGCGATGCTTTCCTGAACGGCCAGCTTAGCATCCGATGAAGAACGTGAAGCTGCCACATGCTCCATCAGCAACACAAGAAGCTCCTGCAGCCTAATCTGCTGCTTGAATTGGTCCACTTGCTTGCAGCTTTGATGATTTGCAGCTCCCTCAGCAGCTTGCTCCAGCAAATCAACGAGCCGCGCCATTGCAGTCACATCAATTCTCGTCTCATAGGGCAAGGTTAAGCCTATTTCTTGCGCTGGTTCCCGTTCTCCTACTCGATAAGCATCGAAAGCAATCACATATACCGCTCCCCGATGATCGCCTGGCTCACTTCCTTCCACTTGCGCCTTTGCCCCAGGAGCAAGAAGAAAGCACGCCCCTTTTTCGGCATAAATAGAATGGCCCTCCAGATGGAGCTTGCCCCCGCTTTGTGCAAAAGCAACGATGCGATGTCCTTCGCTCTCTAATGTATGAAATGAGCGATCAAACGCATAATCTACTATGTTAACCGACGTAAGAATATACAAGTAAGGCAGCGATAGGGCAGCTGATGTTTCACCAGGTTTTAACAAGGGATGGTCATCCATTGGCGAGTCCCCTTCTCATCATAATTGTATTAGTATATCGGAATATATTTGGGCTATCAAGAAACATCCGCGCCCGTTCTTCATTTTGTCCAATAAAAAAACAGACATTTCTCTATTGCTAGCCAAGTGAAGAATCCTTAGTATTATTGAACGTAATAATCATTCTCAATAGATGAAAAGGAGTACCTGCTAAGATGTCCAGAATAAAAAGAAATACCACCCTGCAGACGATTTCCGCTCTGTTCGTATTAGTCATGCTCGCAATAGGATGCTCGCAGCAAGAGGCGGCCTCTACGGGCAACGAGGCGGGAACAAGCACAGCCGCCCCGCAGGAGCAAGCGATTACCGTTGCTTGGCTAAGAGATATAGGTCCGCTTAATCCTCATGTCTACTATCCATCGCAACTCTTTGCCCAGTCCATGCTCTATGAGCCATTGGTCAGCTACAACGAAGGCGGAGAGCTTAAACCGCTGCTCGCTGAGTCATGGATCATTTCAACCGATGGCAAGGAATATACGTTCAAGCTCCGCCAAGATGTCAAATTCGCGGATGGAACGCCGTTTAACGCAGCCATTGTCCAGAAGAACTTTGATGCGATCATGCTTAACAAAAGCGTCCACAGCTGGATTGGACTTGTCAAAGTGCTTGAAAAAACGGAAGCTGTCGACGAATTTACGTTTAAAATAACGCTGACCGCTCCCTACTATCCAACCTTGCAGGATTTGGCGATTGTGCGGCCTTTCCGTTTTCTTGCTGAAGCTGGGTTCCCGGATGACGGAGATACGACGAAAGATATCAAGCAGCCGATCGGCACCGGGCCTTGGCAGCTCGCTGATTATAAGAAAGATGAATATGCGGTTTTCACCAGAAATCCGAATTACTGGGGAGAAATGCCGAAGCTTGATAAAATAACAGTCAAAATTATACCGGATGGTGAAACACGGGTTCTCGCTTTCGAGAAAGGTGAGCTGGATCTGATTTTTGGCGAGGGCGCAATCAGTATGGACGCTTTCCAGCAATTAAAGGATTCAGGCAAATATGAGACTGGGCTATCCGAGCCTGTTGGCACAAGAAGCCTGCTGCTCAATACGCTAAACGACAAGCTGGCTGACCACCGGGTGCGCCTTGCGCTTCAGCAAGGCTTTGACAAAGCAACCATGGTAGATGGCGTAACGGGTGGCGTTGAGGAAGCTGCCAACAACATTTTATCCAAAAACTATCCTTATTCCAATATCGACTTTGAGCCTATCGGTTACGATGTGGCGAAAGCAAATGCCTATTTGGATGAAGCTGGGTGGAAGCTCGAAGCTGGTAAAACGGTAAGGGAAAAAGACGGCCAGCAGCTCGAGCTTGAGTTAATGTACGATAAGGGCGATCTGATTCAGAAAGCGATGGCCGAAACGATTCAATCCGGGTGGGCCGAAATTGGAGTCAAGCTGAACCTCAATGCTGTTGAACTCGCGATGATTCCTCAGCGCTTGCGGGAAGGCACCTTCGACATCCATTTCTGGTTCAATTATGGCGTGCCTTATGATCCGCATACGCTTATTAATTCGGTCAGGGAGCCGGGCTTCGGTATATCGGAAGCACATAGCAGCCTCCCTATGAAGGCGGAACTGGATCAGCAAATTGTCACAGCACTCGCTTCTACAGACGAAGCCGAACGCCAGCAGTTGTATACGTCCATTTTAAAAACGTTGAATGAACAGTCGGTTATTTTGCCAATCTCATATATTAAACAAACCGTCGTTTACCAGAAAAACTTGAAAAACTTCAAATTTCCAGCCAGCCGTTGGGATCATCCTTTCGAAGGGCTCGAACTGAATCCGTAAAATGGGCAAAAGCATAGCTGTATCCGTATCCCCGCCTTTTATGCGGCTTTATATTGTTACCTTTTTATTTTTCAGCGCGAATCCGATTATTAATATCGTTGTTCCGCTGCGCGGGAAAGCCGAAGGAGCAAGCAATGCCGAAATTGGCATGATGATGGGCGCTTATATGCTTACCAGCATGCTGCTTCGGCCTTGGGCCGGCAATGTGGTCGCCCGCTTTGGCCCACAGTTTGTGCTGCGTTTATTATTGCTCGCAAACTTTATTATTTTGGCATTGTACGCGCTTCTCGGTCTGGAATGGTATTTTCTGCTGCGTGCGCTGCAGGGCGTGACGACCGCCTTTTTTTCCTTGGCGCTGCAAATGGGTATTGTCGATACGCTGCCTGAAAAGGAGCGTTCGCAAGGACTGTCGCTGTATTTGTTAGCTGGCATGCTGCCAACCGTTGTCCTGCCTATGGCTGCCCTTTATTTATGGAATTGGGGCGAACTGTACTCTTTCGCAGCTGTCCTGCTTATTATTGGCGTTACAGCAGGCTTTGTGGGGTATAGTTCCCCCCTTCCTTCCCGCTTGGGCAGTTCTAGCACTGGTGTGAAGACAAGCTCTACACTGGCGCAGCTTAACCAATTATGGAGCAATCGGGCTTTTCTCGTGTGCAGCTCGGCCATGCTCATTGCTTCTATTGGCTTCGGTGCTGTCGTAACCTTTATTGCCCTGTATACGAAGCAAAGTGGGGTCGGCGATGCCGGCATTTATCTCATGATTCAGGCTGGCATCATCGTCATTTCCCGCTTTGCACTGCGGACAAAGCTGCCCTCCGATGGCAAGTGGCCTGCGGGCTTAACGATTAGTTTGCTGTTGTGTATGACGATAGGTACCGAGCTGCTAGCCTTGTCCATCCATTGGGGAGCCGCCTATATGTATGTGGCAGCCGGATTAATCGGGCTTGGCATGGCTCTGCTTTATCCAACCTTAATGACCTATTTGACCTTTGTGCTGCCAGCCGCCTCCCGAAATACGCTCATTGGCTTATTTATTGCCATGTCCGACCTCGGCGTTGTGCTCGGCAACATGGCGATGGGGCCAGTCGCCGATCATTTATCCTACTCCGTTATGTACAGCATGTGCGCCTTATTATTGCTTGCCGCTGCTGCGGTTGTAAGCATAAGCGGCCGCCGCTTGAAATCGGATTCCCACTAATATATACACGAAAAAAAGCTCATTGATCGGCTATTTAGCCAGCAAATCAATGAGCTTTTTTATAATATGCTGCCTTCCTAACGGTGTCCAGCTCATCACGAACCAGTTAGGAATCGCATGTATATTTCCTTCTTGAATGGCACCTGTCTCCTGCCACGCGGCTGTTTGTGTCATCCGCTTGAATATTTCCTCGCTGCCTGCCAGCACATGATGCTTCTGAATAAACAAATGCTCGGTGTCCAGTACTGGCAACGCTTCCGGCGGAATTTCCAGCCTCCACATCTCTTCAGGCACTTGTCCACCCGGCTTTAGAGCAAGCTCTTTATATATGAGTTCATTGAGTGGATGGGCTGTTTTCCCTTGAATGCCAACCGCCCGGTGACTGACCTGCATAACCGTAATCCGTTGCTCGCCCATCGAATGGTGCAGCAGCCGCTTGGCATCTTCAATGCTTAAATCCAGACGGGTCAGCACCGCTTCGGCTTCACGCTCCCGGTTTACAAGCTCGGCAATTTTTACAAAGTTTCGTTTCCAATCCCACACGGAAAAATCGAGAAAATACGGTGTTGCGATTTGCTTAAAGCTGTCTTTAAAATGCAAATGGTAATGATCTGCAATAATTAAATCGCACTTGGAACGCTTTAGCTCGCTATGCTGCTCAATCAACTGTTTGCTATACGCCTGTTCCCCTATCCCTGGATATTGAAACAAATCGACGACGCATACAGGCTCGATGCCGATGGTTGCAAATGCTCGTGAAAGCCAAGTGAAGAAGCGACCGCGATTTTCATCGTTCCGCGCTTCATATAAACGGTTGGCGATACGCCGACTAAACGCTGAAACATGCGGCTAAAATAAAACTCACTGCGAAAGCCGACGAAATCAGCCACTTCCTTCACGCGCCGATCTTCCTGATCGAGTATTTGCTTCGCCTTATCCATCCGGATTTGATTTAAATATTCAATAGGGCTTGCGACCTTCATTTTGCGAAAAAGGCGGGAGTAAGCGGTTGTCGTCATTTCGGCAGCCTCAGCCAAATGGTCAATGCTTATTTTTCCCGTATAGTTTTCTTTCATATAAATAATGCTGCGCTCAATTCGCTCATCGCTCGCTTCACGCTGCTCTGGTGCATTTGTAATAATAAAGCTAATAAATTCTTCTAACAGCAGCCGCAAGGAAAAAGCATCCGCCCTCGCTGCCCCTCTATGCAGCAATCGTTGAAGCACCTGCTGCGGCTGGCGAATAGCAATATGGCCCGGCAAAAAAGCGCCAGACAGCGATAATGCTTTTACCCCTTCAAACTTTTTGCCTTCCTTCACGAGCATCACAGGCTGGAAAAAAAGGCCGTAATACGTAATCAGGCTGCAGCGGTCCGGAACATCAATGATCATTCCCGGCACTAATAAATACAGCTCGAAGGGGCGAATTCTGCACAATACGCCATCTATTAAGAGGCTTGCTTCGCCTTCTAAAATAAAACACAGCACATGCACGCCTATCCGATGGCTGCCTGCTCCTTGATGAACGGGAAACTTCCGTTTCCGCAAGGATGAAAATAAATAGAGCTGATTCGTCTTCGAAGAACGCAACGGCATTCGGTTTAGCACCGACCTTTCGTAAAACCATGACAATTTCTTCTATCGGCCCGCACGCAATTTCACCGCAGCCGGGCTACTATGCGCCCTTTGCATCATCGCCCAGACGCTGCCTTTTGGCTTGATCTGGCTTTTTATTGTCCGTTTTCTGCAAGGCTTTTTTTACAGTGCATTATTGCAAACCGTCATGCTTTCTGTCCTCAAAACCTCATCCGACCATGACAGAGGCGTTAAAATCGGGGCAACAAACAGCCTCCTCATGGCAGGACAAATTTCCGGGCCAACCATCGGTGTCTTTATTGGCGCTCAGCTAGGCCTGTCCTCTGTCTTTTTGGTGATGGGAGGCTTCATGCTGCTCGCCTCTATGCTTGTCTGGTTTCCCGCTGCCCATATTCGGCAGCAAAAACATTTTTCCGCCCAATAAATCAGCGTTTGAAAGGAACTAATCCAACATGCCGCAAGCTCAAATAAACCAAGTTACTTTATCTAGCCCATCCGTTCAGCTCTCGGAAAAAGAAAGCATCAGCCGCTTGTTAAATGCCTATCTTCGCGAATCGGGGCAATTCGAGCCTAGCGATGTTTCCTTTTTTCATCCTGAAATAACGAAAGTCATTTGGCTCCCGCACACGAAGCTTGGAATCTATGGAACTGTTCTGCATTTGTCTGCGGGCGGCCACCATGTGTTTGGGGAGCACTTTTATACAAAAGAAGCACAGCAGTGGAAAAAAACTCGTTCGCCGAAGTGATTCAGCTTGTGCTGGATGAAATTTGCTTCGCCCAGGCAGACTCAGCGTCTAAATCGCAAAAACGGGCGGAGCTGAAAGCCCTTATTCATAACAGCCAGCAGCGTTTAAATCACTATTTGGCTTATGCCGCTGAGCAGGAGCGCGAACAAGGGGAGCGGCTCCTTGATTTCCGCTATTTGGAGCAGGCGCTACTTTGCGGACATCCCTTTCATCCGACTCCAAAAAGCCTGCAAGGCTTCACCGATAACGATTCACAGGCTTATTCGCCAGAATTCGGCGCCGCCTTCACGCTTCACTGCTTTGCTGCGGCAGCTGAATATATTGCAGAGGATTGGCTTGGCGAACAATCGAATGAGAAGCACTTCGCGTGGATTCCGCCTGCGATGAAAGCGGCAGCCGAAGCGAAGCTTGGCGCGGCGAGCGGCGATTATAGGCTTCTGCCTTGCCATCCTTGGCAGGCAGAATATGTACGCAGCCTTGCGCCTGTGCAAAAATTGCTGGAGCAAGGAATGCTTGTAGATTTAGGGGATACCGGGCCACTCGTATACCCGACCTCATCTGTGCGAACGGTATGGAACCCGGAGCAAGCTTGCTTTTACAAGCTGTCGCTGCACATTCGGATTACGAATTTCATTCGTGAGAATACGCCCGAGCAGCTGCTGCGAACGCTTGACGCCTCAAGGGCGATTGATGCTATTCGAGAGGAGTATACGACGGAGTCATTTGCAGCCTGACTGGACAAATTGGCTGCGCCAATATTTGCACTTGTCGATGAAGCCGCTGCTGCATTTATACGCGGAAACGGGCATAAGCCTGGAAGCGCATGTGCAAAATGCGATGCTCCGCTTGCACCAAGGCATGCCCAGCACTTTTTATGTTAGAGATCTTGAGGGCATTAGCATTAACGTTGAATTGGCCAAGCAGCGGGGCTGGATTAACACCTTGCTGCGGGAAGACAGCCCTGTCCTCTATTCCGAGGAGCAGGCGCGCCATCGCTTAAAATATTATTTTTTCGTTAACCATCTCTCCCATCTAATTGCACGAATTTCGTATTATAGCGGTCAGGAAGAGCAGGTGTACTGGGCGATCGCAAGCGACGTGCTGCAAGAAATCAAGCAAGCATCCTCCCATGCGCTTTTGCACAATCTTATTCAAGATTTATTAACCAGCGCTACGCTCCCGGCAAAGGCAAATCTGCTCAGCCGTTTTCACCAGCGCGGCGAAACGCCCTTATACGTGGAAATACCGAATCCAATGCGCATAGATGAAACATAAAATTCGCCTTTTCAATTGTAATTAAATGTGGGAGTTGTTTAATAGACAACTCCCTTTCTCCCTTCCAGCATAGATACATGCTTCGCGGCGCTTTGGGCCATTATCCCCTTAGCTCAGAAAGCTTGAAGGCTGCGGCTGGAGATACCAACAGCCTGCCTCCCAACAACAAAAATGAACAAAGAAGAGGTTAATTACGAGGGGTAAGACGTGTTAACCTGCACATGCGGCTCTTCTGAGCTAAGGGGATAACAGCTGTAAGCAACCGAGAATTAGCAAACGCTAACCGATTGAGCACAAAAAACATACAACCATTAGCAAACCATAAAAACAACAAACAGCTCATTGCTAACTATGCTGCCAGCCCCTTTTATCGCATGCCGCTTGCATTCATTTATCTGCCGATCCACAATGAAAAATCCTCCTCGGTAGCAAGCACGCTGTGAGTCGCAGAAACGGCCTGCTCCGTCCCTCTCGCATAATCGATCCCGCTGCTTGCATAGTCGTAGGAGAGGGTGACTCTCGTTTTTTCCTTCAACGGATTGGCATGGGGAATCGCCGACAACAGCGACTTCGTATACGGATGTACGGGGCGCTCGAAAATATCCTCCGTCGTTCCCGTCTCGACTAAATAGCCTAAATGCAGCACACCGATTCGATCAGAAATATATCTGACCATCGATAAATCATGGGAAATGAACAAAAAGGCTGTGTTTGTTTCCTCTTGAATGCTCTTAAGCAAATTCACAACCTGCGCCTGAATCGACACATCGAGGGCGCTGATCGCCTCATCGGCGATAATAAGCCCCGGCTCCATAATAAGTGCCCGGGCTATGCCTATGCGCTGCCGCTGTCCGCCCGAAAACTGGTGCGGATAACGGTTTGCATGCTCGCGCGACAGCCCTACTTTTTCGAGTATGCGCTCTACCTTCTCTTGGCGCTCCTGCTTCGTTCGGTACAGCTTATGAATGTCCAGCCCCTGCGCAATAATGTCGATTACTTTTTTCCGCGGATTAAGCGAGGCCATCGGATCTTGAAAAATCATCTGCATCTTGGTGCGCAGCAGCGTCTGCTCCTTCTCCCTCAGCGTCCCGGAAATATCCGCACCTTGAAAAGCAATCGCGCCCGCCGTTGGCTCATACAGCCGAATAATCGTTCGCCCAATCGTCGACTTGCCGCTGCCTGACTCTCCTACGAGCCCATAGGTTTCCCCTTTATGGATGTCAAAGGAAACCCCATTTACCGCCTTCACTGTATAATGCTTGCTTACTCTAAAATGCTGCTTCAGATCAGCAACTCGTAAGATGGTTTCTCTTCCCACTCGCTCCCCACCTCCTTCGCCACCTTGCCCAATCTTGCTTTCAGCGTCTCTGACATTTCGATCTTCGGCGCATTCTCATGCAGCAGCCAGGTCGCCGCATAATGCGTGTCCGTAACTTTAAACATGGGCGGCTCCAGCTTAAAATCAATGTTTAGCGCATGGACATTTCGCGGTGCGAACGCATCCCCAGTAATGGGATGAAGCAAATTCGGCGGACTGCCGGGAATCGTGTACAGCTTTTCATTCGGCGAGCCCATGTCCGGCATTGAGGAAAGCAGCCCCCATGTATATGGGTGGCGAGGATCGTAAAAAATTTCTTCCACCGTCCCCCGCTCAATCATTTTTCCCGCGTACATGACCGTCACATAGTCGGCTACCTTCGCAACGACGCCTAAATCATGCGTGATATAGATGACCGAAATGCCCGTTTTCGCTTGAATCGTTTTGATCAGCTCTAAAATTTTAGCCTGAATCGTCACATCAAGCGCCGTCGTTGGCTCATCGCAAATGAGCACCTCCGGGTCGCAGGCGAGCATAATCGCTATGACGACACGCTGACGCATGCCGCCGGACAGCTGATGCGGGTAGCATTTCATCCGCTTCTCAGGATCGCTTATACCAACGAGATGCAGCAGTTCCAGCGCCCGCTTGCGCGCTTCGGAGCGGTTTTTTTTCAAATGGATGATTATGCTTTCCATAATTTGGTTGCCGACGGTCATCGTCGGATTCAGCGACGTCATCGGATCTTGAAACACCATGGCGATTCGCCTGCCATTGATTTGCGAGCGCATTTCCTTTTGTGACAGCTTAAGCAGATCCTGGGTCACACGCTTGCCATTATCCTCATAGTGAAATAGGATAGAGCCGGCATTAATTTGCCCATTGCTGCTCAAGATTCGCATGATTGCCTTTACCGTAACGGACTTTCCGCTGCCAGATTCCCCGACAATCGCGACCGTTTCCCCTTTGCGCAATTCAAGATCCACTCCGCGTATGGCATTTACGAGCCCACTCGCCGTTTGAAACGAGATCGATAAATTACGGATTGAAAGCACCGTTTCGCTCATCTGCTTCCCCCTCCTAGCTTTCTTTCATTTTCGGATCAAGCGCATCGCGCAGCCCGTCTGCGAGCAGATTGAAGCTCAGCATCAGCAGCGCCAGTACAACGACCGGGGCGACAATCATATACGGATAAATCGTCATCGACTTGAAGCTTTCGCTAATGAGCGAGCCTAATGACGCCATGGGCTGAGGAATGCCCAGACCGATAAACGCCAGAAAAGCTTCGGTAAAGATCGCGCTAGGAACTGAAAACATCGACATAATAATGATTTGCCCGAAAATATTCGGTAAAATATCTTTGAAAATAATACGGAAATGACCCGCCCCGAGCGTTCGGGACGCGAGCACAAACTCCTGTTCCTTCAGCTTTAAAATTTGCGCCCGTGCTACCCGGCTCATCCCAATCCAGCCTGTAATCATTAAGGCGAGCGTTATCGTTACAAACCCCGGCTTTAGCACGACAATGAGCAGCGTCACAATGACCAAATTCGGGATGCCACTTAAAATTTCAATAAATCGCTGCATGACATTGTCAACCGAACGGCCGAAATAACCGGAAACAAGGCCATAACACATGCCGATCATCATATCTACTGCAACGGCAATTACCGCGATGTACAAGGAAATGCGCGTCCCCTCCCAGGTACGGGTCCATAAATCGCGCCCCAGTGTATCGGTGCCGAAAATATAATAGACATCGGTCAGCCCTTTCTGTTCGTACGTATTAACCCCATTGGCTACCCCGTTAAAAATAAAAAAATGCTCCAAGCCCTCGATGCGCGGAGGCAAGCTTTTATGCTTAATATGGATTGATTTATACGTATGCTCATTCATCATCGGCCCGAAGGCGGCGAAAAAAGAAATGATAATAATAATGACTAGGCCAAAAACCGCGCCTTTATTCGCCTTAAACCGCAGGAAGGCATCCCTCCCATACGACTGGCTCGTATAGGTATGATCGATTTGCGCGCGCTCGCTATTGCCAGCAAGCTCGAAGTCGCCACCTGTACCTGTATAAGATTGAACCGGATTACCCATGCTTCTCCCCCTTCGCCAAACGAATGCGCGGATCGATGACGCCATATAAAACATCTACAGCCAGCATAATCGCAATAAACATCATGCTGTAAAGGAAGGATACGGCGATGATGACGTTGTAGTCATTGATTTGAATCGCCGTCACGAGCAAACTGCCGATGCCGGGAATGGCGAAAATCTGCTCAATAACGAGACTGCCGGTCATTAAAGCGACAACGAGCGGCGCCAGCACCGTAATAATGGGAATGAGCGCATTACGCAGCGCATGAACAATAATCAGCCTCACGCTTCCCACTCCCTTGCTCTCCGATAGCCGTATGTATTCTGAGCTAAGCACTTCAATCATTTCAGAGCGAGTAAAACGGGCAACGGTCGCAATCGTAAACATCGAAAGGGCAATCGTTGGCAGCACGGTAGACACAAACGGCGATGCAGAGCTATATAAGAGCGGAAACCACTTGAGCTTCCATCCCAAAAAATACGACAAGGCAAGGGCAAATACATAAGAGGGAAAGCTGACACCAATGACCGAAACAAAAGTCGTCAGGCTGTCGGCAAAGCTATTGTGCTTAAGAGCGGCTACAATGCCGAGAAGCAATCCAATCGCCGTTCCCAGCAGCACGGCCTGAAACCCGATTTGTATGGATACAGGCAGGCGCGCCTCCAGCATGGCGGAAATCGGCATATTTTTCTGAATGACATAGGAAACTCCGAAATCACCGCTCAGCATCGCTTTAATATAATGGACAAAGCGATTAAACACGGGCTGATCCAGGCCATATTTGGCATCCAGCACGGCCCGCTGCGCCTGGGTGATTTTCTCATCGTTAAACGGCGAGCCCGGCATAAGCTCCAGCATAAGGAAGAGCATCAGCAAAATAACGAGCAAAGTCACAACGGCTAAGCCTAATCTTTTTAACACATAGTTTCTCAATCGTTTCACCTCTCAAGCGTAAACGGCTGTCGCCGTCCTCTGGCGGCAAAGCTATCGTTTCGCGATGAAATGCCGGATCACAGCTGCTTGAACTTCCGCTTCTGCGATCCGGCCCTTCAAGGAAACAGCCCGTTATTGTTTGTCAGCTAATTTGTAAGAAATACTGCCACCTATAGCGCCAAGATTAATACCGGTTACCTCCGGTTTAATTAAAATGGCGTTGCCCTTCTGATACACAGGGAAAATAACCGCTTCCTCCAGCACTTTCGCTTCCAGCTGCTTTAACGCTTCCCACCGTTCCTCAGGCTTGCTGGCCAGATCGCCTCTGCTCACCCGATCCGCGAGCTCATCATAGGCTTTCTCGCTCCATTTGCCAAAATTGTTCGGATTGTCCGTCGTCCACATCGCCAAATAGGTCATCGGATCGTTATAATCTGGCCCCCATCTGGTCAGGCCCACTTCATATTCGCCGTTGTACATCAGCTCGACGCGATTTTTCTTCGGCTGGGACTTGAGCGCGAAGGTTACGCCAGGCAGCGCTGTCTCAATTTCTGACTGAATGAACTGCGACACCAGCGTCGCGGATTCCGTATCCTCAAACAGCAGCTCCAGCTCAATGGCATCAATGCCAAGCTCGGCTTTCGCTTTTTCCCAATATTTCAGTGCTTCTTCTTTATTGCCTGATGGATAGCTGCCTGCCGTTTCCCGGAAGTCCTTCCCATCCGGCCCGGTCGCCAAAAACTGCGGAACGGCAAAATCAGCTACGATGGAGCCATCCTTCAATATTTCATCCACGACCGCTGTTTTGTCATAAGCAAGCGAGAGCGCCTTGCGCAAATTGACATTTTCAAGACCGGGAACCTTCTGATTCGGTGACAAATACCATAAGAAGCCTGTCAGCACGCTATGGTATTCCGAACTTTGCTGATAGTTTGCAATTTGTTCGCCAGAGAGGGCGACGTAATCGATGTCTCCATTTTCGTAGGCAAGGACAGATTGCTGTGTATCTTTAATAATTTTATAGTTCAGGCCATCCAGCTTTACACTGGCTGCATCATAGTATTCGTTATTTTTTTCCAAATAAAAGGTTGTTCCGCCGACCTCCCATGTCTTCAGCTTGAACGGGCCATTGGCCAGCAGCGCTTCTGGAGTCAATGCATATTCCGTGCCTTTCTCCTTCAAGAAGGCTTCATTTACAGGAAAGAAAGAAGGAAAGGCGATTATAGAGTTAAAGAAAGGAATGGGGCGTTCAAGCTCCACCGTCAGCGTCTTGTCATCAACAGCCTTTACGCCAAGCTCGTCGAAGCTTTTCTCGCCGGCAATGATGGCATCGGCATTTTTCAAACCGGCTACTCCTGCGATGAAGCTGTATTCACTAGCCGTTTCTGGATTAACAAGGCGCTTCCATGCATATTCAAAATCATGCGCTGTAACCGGAGTGCCATTGGACCACTTCGCATCTCGCAGCGTAAACGTATAATGGAGGCCGTCCTCGCTCAAATCTACCTTTGCAGCTAAAGCCAGTTGGGGCACGCGATCCTCATCAATCGTATACAAGCCTTCTGTTGTAGCGGCAATCACTTCGAAGGACAGCCCGTCTGTCGCAATGGCGGAATCCATCGACGCAAGCTCCACATCTTTCCCCAAATTAAGCACCTTCAGTGGTGAAGGACTTGCTTCTGGCGCCAGGCTCTCTGAAGGGGCACTAGAGCTTTCAGCTGAAGCGGGCGTCGTACCCGAGCTCTGCTTTGCGCTTGTGCAGCCTGCTAATAATAAAAGGACCGAAAATAGGGCGATTGTTATCTTTACTTTTTTCAACAAGGTTTCCTCCCCAAATGCTAGAAATAAAAAGGAATCTCATTCCATGTAAAATTCAGGATGTTTCAACCTTTTTATGCATTATACAAGTCGATTTTTTTAAAGTCAACTAATCTTATCGGAATTATAAAATTAATTGATATAACGATAGAAAAATCAAATAACCCCTATCTCGGCAGCGAGACAGGGGAATTAGACAAGCCATTCAATGATTACTTAACCAGGCTCACACCAGCGGGCAAGTCCTGCATTGACCGCCTCCAGCGGCGCCGTTTCTGTACGGTCAATCGCCCACGCAATATAGCCATCTGGGCGAATCAATGCCGTATGGACATTTTCCCAATCGGTAGCCGCTTCTGCTATAGAAGCTTGCACGCCTTCCACATGTCCATATTTCTCCCAGTCGACTAGCTCGCCAAATTGGGGATCACCCGCAAGGTGTAGCAATACATAGGAGCCAGCATGCATGAGCTTATAAGATTTCAGAAGAGAGCCGCTCTCCAGCCTCAACGTAAGCTCCGAGAATCGGCGTCCATTCAGGGCATGCGGCGGAGAGTGCGGGTCGGGCGCATAGCCCACATTAAAGGCTGAAATTTGGTCAGACAGCAACGCATTGGCTTCGGGAATTTGCAGAAGGGATGACATTAGCTTTCTTAAATCCATTACGCCCGGAAGCTGTCTAATCAATAGAGCCTGCGCTTCGGTATTGCGGAGCAGCGCCGTGCTGACAGGGTAACGTTCCTCATGATAGCTATCCAAAAGCCAGTCCGGGGCCCAGCCATTCAGCTTGGCAGCCAGCTTCCAGCCCAAATTCACAGCCTCCTGCAAACCGACATTCATCCCCTGCCCTCCTGCTGGGAGATGAATATGCGCCGCATCTCCGGCCAGGAAAACCCGGTTTTTGCTAAAATGCTCAGCCTGGCGAGTTGCATTGCCGAATCGCGAGAGCCACTGCGCTTCTCGAATACCAAAATCTTGTCCATAAACACGCAGCATGCTGGACTTCAGTTCATCCAGTGTTACTGGTTCATCTTTAGGAATCGCCATCCGCTCGGTATCAAACACAATAACCCGGTAAATGTGCTTAGTCACAGGTACAATCATGATGCCGCCCTGCTCCGTAAATTGGGATACGGTTTTGCCTGGCTCAAGATCGGGCAGTTTGACGTCTCCAAGCATACAGGTAAAAGTAGCATCCGTTCCTAGAAATGCGATCCCCAGTTGTTTGCGGACAAGGCTCCCCCCGCCATCAGCGCCCACAGCGTATTCAGAAGTCAGCCTATATTCCCCTTCCGCTCCTATCGCCGTCACTTCAACACCTTCGTCGTGCTGGCGGATCGATTTCACTTCCGTTTCCCGGAAAATAGCTACCCCTAGCACTTTTGCCCGTTCCTCCAGCAGCTTCTCGGTTTCACTTTGCGCCAGAAATAATGTATAGTTCGAGGCTGAATCCAAAATCGAAAAATCCAACGGCGTTGGGAGGCCAGCAAAATGCCCTCTTGGAATCGGCCTCCCCCTCTCCAGCAGTTCCGGCGTCATGCCTCGCATATCTAAAATTTCCAATGTGCGAGGATGAATGGTTAATGCCCGGGAATAAGGCGTTGTTTCCTTCAACCGCTCCAGCAAGCACACTTTTACATTAGCTAATGCCAGTTCAGAGGCTACCATCAAGCCGACCGGTCCACCTCCTACCACAATTACGCCATAATGCATCTTTCATCACACCTTTCCATCGATTATTCATCAGGTTTGCTCCGTTATCTTTGCAATGCTTTGCTCATAAAAACCGATCAAATCCAGCAGAAACCGCTTGACCACTTCAAGCTCGGCCTCGCTATAGGCATGCAAAATCCCCATAAATTGCGCTTGCGCCTTATCATGTATCTCTTCATGAATGGCATACAGCTGCTTGCCCGGCGAGGTCAGACGAAAAAAAACTTCCTTTTTGTTGTCGTTTAATTGTGTCCTACGTACCCAGCCGTTTTTGAGAAGGCGATTCGTCACCTTGGAGATATTTCCTTTGCTCAGTGCCATTTTATCAGCAATTGCCGTCAAATTAAGCGGCTCATGCTGCCCGATGCAGGCTACCACATGAATCTCCGTCATATTAAGCGGCGTATCGAATTCAATGCTTTTGCGCAGCTCCTGTAAAAACAAGCTACCTTCCTCCTGCTCAAACTGCTCTTGCTGATGCAGCAGCTTTATCAGCATTTCATAAACATATTGCTTGTTCATTTGATGTTTTTCCACGCGTAACCCATCCTTTTTAGCTTCACTCCTTTCAGTATAACGCATAAATTGTTTCAAAGGAAACAATTTGACCAATAAAAAATGTCCCGCAGCAGCAGATTACAGAACGGTTAGTTTCTTTTCAGCAGGTGTCCGGGTCTTCGCTTTCGGAATTTTATCATAATAGCCCATATGCAGTATACCGACTATTCGCTCTCCCGGCTTGACGCCGATGCCTTCACAAAACAACGGAGAATGGATACATTCAAGCGTCGACCAAACCATCCCAATCCCTTGCTCCCAAGCGAGCAGTTGAAAATTTTGGATAAGGCAGCTGACAGCCGCAAAATCCTCCTCCTGCTTATGGGCATCTTTGTCTGCTTTCATCACAACAATTAAAAAGGCCGGGGTTTTGCTGTAATGCTGCGACATCATTTGCTTCATCTTTCCTGGCATCAGCTTAAGGCGCTTCAGATGGGACATCGATTCCATCATGAGATCGACCATCCTGGCTTTGGCCTCCATACGCTGGGCTACAATAAAGCGCCAAGGCTCCCGCAATCCATGATTAGGTGCCCACACGGCATCATTTAACAATTGGAGAAGCAGCTCCGTCGC
Organism: Paenibacillus sp. JT22N15; assembly: GCF_059383755.1. Lineage (NCBI taxonomy): Bacteria > Bacillati > Bacillota > Bacilli > Caryophanales > Paenibacillaceae > Paenibacillus > Paenibacillus sp. JT22N15. Next base: position 447,956 of record NZ_JBXENV010000001.1, read on the forward strand.
AATCGGTTTATCGTTAAACTGCCGAATGCTCCGCCTTTCACGAATCGTAACTGCAATGCTCATTGACATGCCCCTCCTTTCCTTTTATTTTTCGATCCAGAAATTTTGTTTCGAAGGAAACAATCCAACTATAGAAAGAGAATTAAATTCCGAAACCTCGTGTAAATTGTTTCCCTTGAAACAATTTAATCACAACTATCTGCCATTCGTCAATAAAGGGTTGAAACTGGTCGCCGCGCCAAAACCTATCGCTCCATTCCGCAATCAAAAAAAACAAGAAGTGTCTTCAAACCGCTAAACCACTAAACGAGGGATTGATAGCGTGATTCCAGCCGTTCTAGACGGATAAGCCGCTTTTGCCCTATCATCGTTTGTGAATCGCCCTGTTTGAAGACACTCCCTAGCTAACTTCATTTTTTGATCATGACAGAGGCATTAGGAAGGATCGTCAGCTTCCGGTTCACCGAATACCGGATTCCCATCCTCATCCCAGTCGATTTTTTTTATTCTGGCATGGCGATTGGGGTCATACAGTGGATTGCCCACAATCTCCTTATAGCTCCGCGCATGATAGACAAGTACATTCTCCAGCCCGTCCTCCGCAACCGTGAAGCAGCTATGTCCAGGTCCGTATTGCCCTGTCTGCTCGCTCGTCTGAAACACCGGCTGTGGCGATTTGCTCCAAGCAGCCGCATCAAGCGGATCACAGTCCGCATTTGCTGTCAGAAGTCCCATGCAATAATGATGATCCGTTGCGCTTGCGGAATAGGTGATAAACAGCTTGCCGTTTCGCGCTAGCACGGCTGGCCCTTCGTTCACCTTGAAGCCTATCATTTCCCATGAAAGCTCCGGCTTCGTCAGAAGCACCTGCTCGCCGCGCAGCGTCCAAGGATTTTCCAGCTCTGAAATATACAAATTGGAATTGCCTGCAATATGCGGCGCTTTCTGCGCCCATACCAGATACTGCTTGCCCTTATGAGAGAAGCTGGTCGCATCAAGCGCGAACGTGTCCCAGGCGGTATGGATTTTTCCCTTCTCCGTCCAATTGCCTTCCAGCGGATTGGACGAAGCATTTTCAAGGACAAACATGCGATGGTTGAATAAGCCGTCAACGATTTCCTCGGAAGGCGCCGCCGCAAAATAGATATACCATTTTTCTTCAATAAAATGAATTTCCGGTGCCCAGATTAAAGCGCTCATTAGCCCAATGCCTGGCTTCGTCCATACAACGACTGGCGTACTTTCGGCAAGCTCCGTCAGCCCCTTTGCCCTGCGCAGCTCAATTCGGTCGAATTCAGGCACGGATGCTGTAAAATAATAATATCCGTCCGAATGCCGGTAAATCCACGGGTCCGCTCTTTGTTCGATAAAGGGATTAGGAAAAAGCTGTTTATTTACTGGATTAGCTGCATCTTTCATCGTTGTGAGCCTCATTTCGTCGTTAGCCTTTTACCGCGCCCGCCGTTACGCCGCCAATAATATAGCGCTGAGCGAATCCGTAGAAGATCATAATAGGAATCATGGACAGGATAATAGCTGCGAATGCCATATTCACCTGAGACGTATATTCGCCGAAAAACTGGAATTGCACGAGCGGCAGCGTGGAAACCGCTTTTTTCTGCACAAGCACCATAGAAACAACAAAATCGTTCCACGCCCCCAGGGCGCTAAGTACGATGATCGTCATGTTAATAGGCTTCAGCAGCGGAAAAATAATACTAAAAAACGTCCGATACCGTGAAGCTCCGTCCAGCAAAGCCGACTCTTCCAGCTCCCTCGGAACCGTCTTGATAAAGCCGACATAAAGGAAGCAAAAATAACCGATTTGCACGCCCGTCAACGAGGTGATGAGCCCCGGCAGCGTATTCAAAATATGAAGGTCCGCCCAGGTTTTGTATAGCGGAAACATCAGCACCTGAAACGGCAGCATAATGCTCGACATAAATAAATAATAGAAAAACGTATAAAAGCGGTTATTGTTTCGGGCAATGACGTAAGCTCCCATGGAACAGACGAGAATCGTCAGAGCAACCGTCGCCGACGTTGTCACCACACTGTTGCGCAGCGCAAGGAAAAAGTTGGAGGCTTCAATAGCATCCGCATAATTGCTCCATGAAATGTGCTTGGGAAAGCTGAGCGGACTTTCGGCCGTCTCCATCGGCGTCTTAATGGAATAGACGATTGCGATATAGAAGGGGAACAAGAACAGCAGGCCGATTGCATAAAGGATAGCAATGCGAATTCGTTCCACCCACTTAGAGCGCTTGGTTGCTCGCGATGTGTTCAATATTCCACCTCCCTTCTGCGGAAATAGCCGGTAACGAGAACGGTAATAAAGAGAATGAACGCGAAAAGCACAATGGCGGACATCTGCCCGTAGCCTGCCTTGAAATAAGGGAATTCGTAATTGTAGACATACATAGCCATCGTCTGGGAAGACGTTCCTGGACCGCCTTTTGTCGCAACCATCGAATAATCAAATTGCCTCAACCCCGTACCGAGCCACAAAGGAATGCAATACGTAAAGGCAGGCATCAGCAATGGGATTGTAATGCTGCGGAACTGCTGTACGATGCCAGCGCCATCAATGCGGGCCGATTCATACATGTCTTTGGGAATGGTTTGCAGGCCCGCATAATAGATGACCATCGCAAGACCTACCTCTTTCCAAACAGCAATGATGACAATGCCCAGCATGGCAGTTGAAGGATTGCCAAGCAGACCGCTATCGGTGTGGAATAAAATCGGATAAATATCACTGTAAATATAGCGCCAAATAATGGAGGCCAACACAAGGCTGATGACCATCGGCATAAAAATAAACGTCTTTAACAGGTTGACCCCTTTGAATTTGGTATTGAGCGCCACGGCTAGCAAAAGACCCAATACGTTCACGAGAATTGTCGTTGAAAAAGCGAAAAACAACGTATTTTTAATCGGCTCGATAGCATCGGTGTCGCTGAACAGCAGCTTGAGGTTGCGCAAGCCAACATAGTCATAGGTTGGGCTGATGCCATCCCAATTGGTAAACGCAATGTTCAGCCCGCGGAAAAAGGGGAAAATGACAACTAAAGAAAAAAATAAAAGAGCCGGAATCAGGAACGTAAAGGTTACGAGGTTGTTTTTGTATAGTCTCTTCATCCACTCACCGCCAAATCTTTAATAAGAATGTAGAGCTTTTCGGCGCCCCTATACGATTCAAGCGCCGAAAAGCTAGAGCTGTTAATTCATTTTATTGATTTTTGCAAAGCCATCATCCAGCTTCTTAATCGTCTCATCCACATTGCGCTCGGCAGGGTCGGTAACGAGGAAGAAGGTCATCACTTTTTGCCATGTATCGTCATATTGGCCGTACCAAAGCGGCTTCACCTGATTGTTGACAATTTTTCCGGATTGGAAAACGGCTTGGAACTCAGCCGAGATCGGGTCCTGCTGCGCTGGTTTAATATCTTTGGATATCGTACTGATGGTCTGTACGCCATCCGCCCAAATTTGCGCTCCCTCATCGGAGGCCATAAAATCAAAGAATTTTTTCGCCAGCTCGACATTCGCCGACTTGGCCCCGATCATCCATGTGTCATCCGTGGAATACGTCATGTAGTTGTCTTCTGGATTATCAGTCGCCGGGTACATAAACACTCCGAAATTGCCACTTGGATTGTAACTGCGAATGCTGCCAATCGCAAAGCTGCCCATAATATCCATCGCTGCTTTGCCTTGTGCAAAATATTGCAGGGAACGGTCATAATCAATATCTTTCGCGTCGCTGTTCGCATAGGCGCTAAGCTGGTTTACGCGCTGCAGGAAGTCTTTATAGCCAGCAACGTCCGAGAAGCTTTTTTCGCCAGCTATAATTTTGCTCGCATAATCTGGGTTGTTCACGAGCAGCGTCCCCCACATGTCCGGCCACATAAAGCTCATGTAGGAAGCTCCATCCTTCCATGAGGCTGCAAATGGCGTAATCCCTTTGGATTGCAGCGTCTCCGCAGCCTTCAGCAGCTCCGAATAGGTTTTCGGCACCTCAACGCCTGCCTCTTTAAATAAATCCTTGTTGTAAATGACGGCATTCGTCATCAAGTCAATCGGCAAACCGTATACCTTGCCTTCATAAGTGACATTTGGAATATAGGCTGGGTCGACCCTTTTAACAAAAGTCTCATTCGTGACGTCCAGGAAGGCTCCAGCCTTCGTCATGTCAACCATGCCTGCAGGGCGTCCAAATATAATGTCAGGCGTATCTCCTGCGCTGACTTTCAACTTAATGTTATCGTTGTATTTATCTACCGGCATAACCGAGATATCGAAGCTTACGTTTGGATTCAGCTCAGTGAATTTGTCTGTCAGCTTCTTGAAGGTATCTACCTTCGGCTTCTCAACCATGTAGTGAACGACGCTCAGCGTAACTTTCTCACCTGCGTCTGTTTTAGCAGGAGCGGACGCCTGCTCCGATGGAGATGCACCTGTCTTGGAGGAATCCTCATTGCCATTGCTTGCACTTCCGCAACCAGATAACATCGTTACTGCCAAAAACAAGGTGCTTGCCATTGATAACGCTTTCGCTTTTCTCATTTTGTTGACCTCCGCTTTAGTTATGGATGGGCATTTCGAATTGTAACCGCTTTCTATTTGGATTATAGAATAAAAAATAGCGATATTATATATCCAATTGGTTATAAAAATCACTTAATTATATTTTTCTTTTAACTCCCTCTATTTTGATGATATAGTATAATTATCTTTCCTTTTGAGGTGGCGCCAATGGGCAAATTGCCTTTATACAAACAAATACAAAGCTATTACAGAGAGCGGATTTTAACAGGCGAATTGCGCTACAAGGACAGAGTTCCTTCCGAGCAAGAAATTATGGAGGAATTCCGGGTCAGCAAAATTACGGTGAAAAATGCCTTGATCTCGCTGGCGGAAGAAGGACTGATCACCCGTATACAAGGAAAGGGCACCTTCGTCGCTCAAGTGAACGATGAGGCCCTCAGCGTAAAAACAGAGCTGCCAAGCCGTCCGCCTGCCGAAGGTTTGAATGACATTATTGGGTTTATTATTCCTACTCTGAAGACGAAGGTCATTCAAAAGCTGGTCGATTACGTAGAGCTTCATGCGAAGGAAGCCGGGTACCAGACGATTTTGCATATTACGAGGGAGTCCTCTGTGGAAGAGTCAAAAGCGATTAACAAATTGACCGAAATCGGGGTAAAGGGAATTATCGTTTTCCCAACCGAGGACGAGAAATACAACGAATCGCTGCTGCGATTATCGCTCGATAAGTTTCCCTTTGTATTTATTGACCGTTACCTGCGAAACATTGATACTTATCAAATTATTTCAGATAACGCAGCCGGGTCCTACGAGACGATCAATTATTTATTAAGCAAAGGGCATCAAAATATTGCTTTAATCTCGCCCGACAATACGAATACAGCGATTGAAGACCGCACGCTGGGCTTTGAGAAGGCATATATCGATAAACGTATCTCCATTGACAAAACACTGTGGTGCCATGTTCCGCTCGATATTTTACGTACAGACCAAGCCGAGCCATACGTCACGGCCTTCCTTAGCCTTCATCCCGAGGTGAGCGCCATCTACGCTTTATCCGCCGAAACGGCTCAAATTGCCTATCAATCGCTTGGGAAGCTTGACCGCCGGGAAACCGAAATCGTCTCCTTCGATAATCCCGACCTTCCGGGCATTTCCTATGTCAGCCAAAACGAAAATCGGCTTGCCCAAGCAGCTGTCACCTTGCTTAAATCGCAAATGGAGGGAGAATATTTGCCGCAGCAAACCGTCATTGAAGTAGAGCTGATCTTATTTGACTAGCTGCACCAGCTGCCATAGAATGAGAAAAAAACCGTTTCAAACCAAGTAAAGCCAAGAGGAAATTCCTCCTGGCTTTACTCGGCTTGACGGCAAAACGTTGCAGTATTGCCTGACTATCAGACCTTCTGGTACGAGAATAACGGTTTGCCTTCCCAAACCTTGCTCGGAATTTCCCGCTTCAATACCGGAATGACATCAGCGGCAAAACGCTCCATCTGCTCGCGCTGCTCCGCCTCCGTCAGCCCATCCACGCTTATGCTCAGCACCTCGTGCCCAAACGCTTGTTGATAATCCAAAATCTTCTCAATCACATGCTCCGCACTGCCGACAAGGGCGGGACCATTCGCAATATTATCCTCCAAATCCTTGAACGGCGATTGATTATGCTTCGCAGAATCCGTTGACTGAAAAGCGTTATAATAGGGGCGGTAGCGCCTAATCGCTTCTTCATTCGTGTCCGCCAAATATAAGCTGCCGGCTCCCGAGCCAACGACCGCATCCTTCGGATCATGCCCGTAAAACGCCCAGCGCTCACGGTAATGATCAATCAGCGCCTTATATTTCGCCTGTGGATGAAAGCTGTTGGAGGAAAAAATCGGCTCTCCGTATTTAGCCGCCAGCTCCGTCGATAGCGGGCTCGATGCGCTCCCATGCCAGATTGGAATGCGCGCTTGGAAGGGGCGCGGCTGCGTCGTCACCTTGTCGAGCGGAGTGCGGTAGCGGCCTTCCCAGCTTACCTCTTCCTCGGTCCATAGCCGATTAAGCAGGGCATACCGCTCCGCCATCGATTCCCACTGCTCCTCTTCCGTAATGCCAAACAGCGGATAATGCCGCGGATCATTGCCCTTGCCAATAATGAGCTCCAGCCGCCCGCCGGACAGATGGTCCAGCGTTGCATAATCCTCGGCTACGCGCACCGGGTCAAGCACGCTCAATACGGTAACTGTCGTAAGCAGACGAATGCGCGACGTTCTGGCGGCAATCGCCGTGAGAATGACCGGAGGCGACGAGGACAAAAACGGCGCGCCATGCCGCTCCCCCACCCCATAAGCGTCAAAGCCAAGCTTTTCTGCCAGCACCGCCTGATTTAGCACATTTTGAAATTTTTGCTGCGTGGTGAGCGCCTCTCCAGTGACGGCATTGGGAATATTCATCAGCAAGCTGAATAAAGCAAATTTCATGCTTGTGGCTCCTTTCAGGATAAAAAGTCAATATACCACTATTCACATGATTATAATATGAATTAAGTTAAATTCACCTTATCACCTGTTTCCTGCTGCCGTCTAATAGAGATTATTGATTTTCCAATTTAAATAATGAATACGAAAACGAATGGCACTGGGCTCGCGGAAAAGTCGGGGCTCTTTGGATAGTTACTGGGACAAAGGCACGCGATACACGCCTTCACTGCCGCCTGGCGCAGTCCCGATATATAAATAACCGTTATGATTGACCGCTGTCGTTATGCCATAAAGCGTGCCCTCCGGGTCATGCCAGCTCTCAAGCAGCTCCCCTTGCGGGCTGTATTTGGCGACAAGCCCATGCTTCACCGGGGCGCTGGCACCATTAAGCAGCGCTTGCGGCACTTTAGCCATCAGTCCAGCCAGCCACGGGCTGCTGTGCATTTGATCGGCAAACGCCAAGCGGGTCGTGAAAATGCCGACCCAGAAGTTCCCTTGTGCATCGCGCGTTACATTGTCCGGGAAGCCCGCCATATTTTCAGCAAAAATATCCGCCGTCCCCTGCTTCTCGCCCGCAAGCCAATAACGGGTCATCTGATAGTGATACGACTCCGCCACCAGTACATAATCCTCATCAGCAGACAGCGCAATTCCATTGGCAAAATAAAGACCGTCCAGCAGCACCGAGGTTTGCTTCGTCGCCGGATCATATTTCAGCAGCCGTCCATGCGGCTTGTTTTCCGCCATCTCCTTAAAGCTCACCTTGCCATAATTCGATGTATCTGAAAAATAAACCGTGCCATCCTTCGCGATATCGAGCTCATTGGCTAAATAAATCGGCTCGCCATCGACCGAATCGGCAAGCAGCTCTACCTCCCCTGCTGGAGATACCTTCAGCAGGCCTTTCTGTACATCGGTCACAATAAGATTCCCGTCAGCATCAAACATCATGCCATTGGGTGTTCCTTGCGTATCTGCAAATACTTCTGCCTGCCCAGGATTGCCCTGCGCATCGAACGGAACCTTATAGATTTTACCGTCGGAATCGCCTGTATAGAGCTGTCCCTCCTTATCAAAGGTAATAAACTCTGGAAAATGCGGGGCATCCGTAACCAGTTGGGCGGAGCTGAGCTTGTCGTTCTGCTGCCAAGGCCCTTCCGCCTCGAAATCAGGCGCGGTTGGCGCGATCCATTTTACCGGGTCGACTGGGGATGGTATTGCAACAAACACCAGCGCACCTGCCACGAGCAGCCCTACTAGGGATAAGGCCATCCGGCTGATGATTTTTCTTTTGGCGGAAGCTTTCGGTTTTTTCACTGTAGTTGTCATTTAAATAACTCCTCTAAGTTGATGTAATTGCGAATGGGATGGTTAGCGCGGCTTCAGCATGCCGCCTACGATACGAAGCGACTGCCTGCGGGTGACGAAGCGCGACAGCTGCGCACCGAGATAATTTTGCATGCCAGGTACAAAATACGACTTGCCTTGCGCCAGCTTGCGCAGCGCCTCCTTGACGATTCTTTCCGGTGTATCTTTTTTCCCGACGGAAGCGGATTCCGTACCTACGACCTTAAAGAAATCCGTATCGGTCGAGCCGGGACAGAAGGCAAAAAATTTCACGCCGCGGTTGCGATTTTCCCACGATAGAGCATCCGTGAACGATAAGACGAAAGCTTTCGTCGCCCCGTAGACGGCCATATAAGGAAGCGGCTGAAAGCCAGCGGTGGATGCTACATTAATGACGGTTCCTGAGCTTCTGCGCAGCATGCCCGGCAAAAATAGATGGGTCAGGTTCACTACCGCTGCAACATTGAGCATAATCTCCTCATGCTGGCGCTCGCCCGATACTTGCTCGAACAAACCATGTGTAGCAAAGCCTGCATTATTAATAAGCAGCTCAATATCCAGCTTCAGCTGCTGGCATTGCTGATACAGCTCGCTCGGCGCACCCTCCTTGGACAGATCCAGCGCAATGACCTTTGCTTGTATGCCGTGCTTCTTGCTAAGCTCGGTGGCCAGACTTTTCAGCTTGCTCTCCGACCGCGCTACAAGCACCAAGTGACTGCCTTTCTCCGCCAATTGTCTGGCGAACTGCTCTCCTATACCTGATGATGCCCCCGTAACAAGTGTCCATTTCCCCTGAATATTCATATAACGTCCTCCTATTAATATACAATGTATTTTTAAAGAAACACTGTTACCAAACCTTTAAAAATAAGCACCATTACCGTGGGTTAGCCAAGTGAGTTTTTGTTTGGTAACAGTGTTTCTTTATAGAACCATAGTAATTCAGTCTGTACATACTGTCAATGCTTTTTTATCAATAAATAAAATTCCTCTACAGCCGGTTTCTAAGCTGCTCGGCCGACCTTCCACCATACTCCGCTTCCAGCCTGCTGTTTATTCGCATTGACAAGCCCTCCCCGTCTGTATAGAATTTGGGTAAGCAATTTGGAAACTCTGTTTCTGATTAAAAACAGATTGACCGAGACGAAGGTGATAAAAATGAGTGAACAGGATCGTTCCCTTAATACGAATAAACGCGAGCTGAAAACCTACCAGGAAGCACGGCTGCAAAATACCGAAAATCTCCGCAAGCTCGTCGTAGATGCTGCGGCTACTATTTTGCAGGAGGAAGGCCCTGAGGCGGTTACCGTTCGTAAAGTTTCACAGAAAATGGGCTGCTCCACCAAAATCATTTACAGCTTGTTTGTGAATAAAGAGGGTCTAGCCCAGCAGCTGTACCTCGATGGCTGCAAAATAATGGCTCGCGAGTTTGAAGCAACGCCTGCACTAGCCGACCCGAGAGCGCATTTGCTCGCTTTAGGCGAAACCTACTGGCAGTTTGCACAGCGCTACACCAGCTACTACAAGCTGATGTTTGGCGGAGCATTCGGCGATTTCAAGCCGGATGAGGAAAGCATGCAGGGCACCGTGACGGCTATGCGGCAATTAATCCATGTCATCGGCAGCGCCCAGCAGCAGGGTCTCTTATCAGCGGCGGCACCGACGGATACGATAGAAATTGTCCGCCTCGTCTGGGGCGCCCTCCACGGTGTCATCCATCTGCAAATGGGCGGGCATTTTGGCGATGTTCCCTCCGCCCACGCCACTTATCAGCAAACGATCTCCCTATTAGCGAGCACCTTGTTCGTTAAACAGGAAGGTTAAAATCGCACCCTGCCACTTAGCTGTTAGTCAAACTGCTAGATGATTAATCCGACGTCCTTATCCCAGCGTGAAAAAGCCGCCAATCCTCTAAACAGGACTGGCGGCTTTCTACCGATTATTTTTGATTCGCCGTCATGACGCTGACGACTTTCTCCAGTTGAAGCTCCAGAGAATACGGATCTTCCATAACGAACTCATCGCCGTTTTCGCCAAAGGTGCCGTATTTATATACTTGGCCCTTTTGCACGGCAGGCAACTGCTTCCACAGCTCGCTGTTCAATATTTCCGCGCTTCCTTCGTCCTCTGCCCCGTATAAGAAGATATGATCGCCCGTATATTGAGACAAAACCTCCAATGAAATACTTGCAAAACCATCCTTCATATCTTTCGCCTGCTGGGTTGGCGGCAGCTCCAGCATTTGATAAATGGTCGAGCTGCCATAATTGCCGCCCTCAGCCGCGATGACATACAAGGCTTTGTATCCGAATTGAACGATGGAGACCGTTTCGCCTTCCTTGACGATTCCGGCTATTTTCGCTTTGGCCTCTTCAACCTTTGTAGCATACTCTGTGATCCACTGTTCGGCTTCCTTCTCCTTCCCGAATATTTTGCTGACGTTCCGGAATTTCTCCAGCGGTCCTGCTGTCTTCAGTTCTTCCCAATAAGGCAGAAACACCGTCGTGCCTACCTTCTCGTATTGCTCAATATTTTCATCAATAGAGCCAATAATGAGATCCGGCTCCAAATAAGTCAGCTTCTCCAAATTCATTGGAAAACCGCCCAAATCCTCTATGCCATCCAGTACATCCTGCGAAATGCCGGAATCCCCAAGCCAGGCCTCATTCAACATAAAACTTCTGACCCCAACTGGAATAATGCCCAGCTTCAGCAGATGGCCCATATATTGATCAGCGGCAACTCGCTGCGGATTGGCAGGCACCTCTACGTCTCCTTTAGGCGTAGCTACGATTCGGGTCGCGGCTTGTGGCTCCGCTTGCTGAGCCGCAGGCGATGTCTCCGCATTTGCAGCACCAGCCGACTGGTTAGGCGCAGAACCCGAAGGGCTGACACTTGTATTTGCTGCTCCCCCGCATGCACTTACGAGCAAGGTAAAACACATCACTAAAGCCATAACTGCTATTTTCGTTCTTCTTTGCATCAATAATTCTCTCCCTGTCCGATAATGAAAATGATTTTCAATATCATTATAAGGATAAAACGGAGGCTGCAGAACGACAATTCCTTGCATCGATAAGGGCAAATCCCGACCTTTCCCTTCCATGCCAACCTTCTCTCTATATCGAGCTGGAGAAATCCCCTTATATTTTTTGAAGCTGCGGCTTAAAGAATGGGCATCCGGGAAGCCTACATTTTCGGCAATTTCCTGCAAGGTGGCATCCGTCCGCAGCAGCAGCTGCGTCGTTCGCTGGGTGCGAATCAGGCCTAAGTAATGCATAGGGCTGCTGCCTGTTTTATTTTTGAACAATCTCGATAGATGCCCTTCACTGCATTCCAATGCCGCAGCGATCGTTTCCAGCGTGAGCGGATTATTGTAATGTTCATGAATATAGCGAACGGCCATTGCTGCCAAGTCCGGCCGAATCGGGTCTATTTCCTGCTGATGCCATTGCCAGAGCAGCTCATACACGAACTGGTAAAAGCCCGCCTTCACCTGCAGCCTGCCAAGCCCCGTCTCCTGCCTCCACTCCTCATACAGACGCTCGACTTTATCGAATAAAGCAAGCGGAGCACTGGGCTCAAACGCATATTGATAATGGAAAGGGTTATCCTTCTCTATCCGCTTCGCCAAATCCTGTGCGCTTGGCAGCGCAAGTGTCGGCTTGTACAAAATCATATAATATTCCAGCTCGTCCTCTGCTAAAATAGCCAGATTCATGCCTTTGCCGCCATGAAAAATATGAAATCGCTTGGCCAAATGCATTTGGCGGTCCAGCCAGATTTTCGCGCTTCCGCGCACCGTATACATAAACACACTAGCTGGCAGCCGATAAGAGGACAGCTCTTCCCCTTTGTCCATTGCCGAATAGCGAATATCAATTATTTTAATGAAAACATGGTTCCATAATCGTATATGTTCATTTAATTGCATACTGCCGCTCCACTCCTCTATTGCAAGCCCATCCGAACGATTATATTTAACCCCATTATAATTGATAATCATTCTTAGCGGCAACCAATTCAGGATGATTTAATAAGCAGTGTCCAGTATAAAAAATGGTATGCAGGCGGCGACCTGCCACAATAAAAAACGCTCTGCTCTGAATGATAAGAGCAGAACGTTTTATTTTCAACATAGCCGCCTTACGGTCACTTGCTCGCTGTGGTCGCCAGCAAAGCGTTCGTAATGACATCCAGCTGCGTATTCAAGGAATAAAGATCGGTGTAATAAAATAAGCCAAAATCAGCTTCGATGACTTTTCCAGCCTTCACCGCAGGCAAGCTGCTCCAAACGGCATGCTCAGACAGGTCGTCCATCCCCTCCCATGAGGAGCGCAGCACGTAATCACCCATAAATTGTGGCAGCACTTCCATGGATACCATTTCGCTTTCTACCGTTTTCGTCTTATCGATCTTCTGCTGAATAATCTCCGGCGCTTTCATGCCTAAATAATCATAGACGATTTGCGAGCCCCGTCCGTACTCCTTGCTTTCAATGACCAGCATTTCTTTATTGCCGCCTTCGACAATCGTAATCGTCTTGTCCAGCAAGCCCGCTGTGCGAAGCTTTTCTTTGCTTTCTTCTACTTTGCTCTGGAAGCTGTCCAGCAGCGCCTGCGCTTCCTTCTCCTTGCCGAATACTTCGCCAAGCTTCTTAATCCGCTCCTCTGTCGAGATTTGATCAGCTGGAATAAGCACGGTCGGCGCAATATCCTTGAGCATCCTATAATTATCCTCGGAATTGGCAATAATCAGATCCGGATCAAGCGCCATAACCGCCTCCGGGTTCGCTTCATTCCAGTGGCCCAGCGATTCCACACCTTCCAATTGCTCAGAGAAGGCTGCTCCATCATAAACCTCAGAAATACCGATTGGCTTAATGCCAAGAGCAACCGCATCACCAAGCATATACAGCACAACGATCCGTTTCGGCTCCGCTGGCACAACAACATCTCCTTTTACAGTGGAAATGGTCCTTGTACTCGCTTCACCAGCCGTATCGGCATTGGCCGCAGAAGTTGCTGTTACGTTCGTCGTAGTCTGGGATGTGTTTGAACCCGCATTGGTTCCTCCCGCTGAGCAAGCGCTAAGCAGCAGCGTCAAGCTGAGCAGCACGCTCAATACTAGTGCTGAATTTTTATTTCGTTTCATATTTGTAAACCCTCCGCCATAATATTGATAATGATTATCACCACCATCCATACTATAACGTTGCTGTTCGTACGATCCAATGGACAATTTGGTACTGCCGAATGGACTATCTTCCTTTATGCCGCTGCCTCGCTCCTTGGCCTGAAAACGCGCTGGCGATAGGCCCGTCTGCTTCTTAAATAAACGGCTGAAATAATATTCATCCGCATAACCCACATATGCCGCGATATCGCGAAGTGTGGCACCCGTCTCCAGCAGCAGCTTTTTCGCTTCCTTAATGCGAATTTGAATAAGATAGTCAATCGGGCTTGCGCCCGTCTGCTTCTTGAACCTCATCGACAGATACCGCGGACTGTAATTAAAGCGATTGGAAAGCTCATCCAGCGAGATGCCCTCCTGATAATGCTCGTGCAGAAAACGTATCACCTGAGTCACAAGATCCGGCTCGCTGACGGCCGCCTCCGTTGTTTTCAGCTGGCCCAGCACCTCGTGCACAAATTGGTAGAAGAGCCCCTTAATTTGCACGCTGCCGAGACTTCCTTCATTTCTGAGCGTCTGATTCATCGTCGACATCAGCACGAGCATAGCCAGCGGTTCATCGGGCTCAAACCCATATTGCATTTCAAAAGGGCTTCGGCGCTCCAGCAGCTGCCGAATTTCCCTCCAGCCAGAGAAAGCAAGCTTTGCCCGATAATACAGCAAATAAAATTCAAACTCTTCCTGGGCCTCGATTTCCAGCCGCATGCCCTTTGCGCCATGCAGCAAATAAAAACGCCGTGATTTATGAAATTGGCCGTCCAAATGCAAGCTCGCTGCACCTTTTACCCCATACAAAAAACCGCTAGCAGGAAAACGATAGTCGCCCAGACGCTCCCCCGCATTCATGACGATATGTCTGATATCAAATATTTTTACCGCTGTATGATTCCATACGGCTATATGCTCACCCAGCTTCACACTGCTTCTCCCCTACTGTAGCCAAACCGCTTTTCCCCCATTATAAATGATAAACCTTCTCAATAAAAGTTGAAAAGAATAGCATGTGCCCAATGCGCATGCTATTCATCAATACGATTCACCCGCTTCCTGCTGCGGGAGCTGTTATTATAGGCTGAGCAGGTTTCGTGTTGCCCTTGTTACAATCCGCTTCGTTTGCTTCGATTCGGACTGCTCCTGCCAACGCTTGCAAACCTGAAGCACCCAATCCGGATTCGTTTTGCCAGCATCATTCAGCCAATTGCTTACCGAATCCTGCACATATTTTGCCGGGTCGGAGCAAACAGCCTCCAATAGCGGCAAAACAGGAGCAGGCTCTTCCTTTAAAGCCGCAATATGCTTGGCCCATACGCCTACCGGGCGCGTCGCTTCAATGTCTAACCGCCGAATATGGGGATCGGCATCCGTTACCCAGCCCTTGAAACAAGCCAATGCTGCGCTTAATTCGCGAATAATGGGCTCTCTGACGGCCATCCAAGCGATTTCGCGCACGCCAAAATGAGGGTCTGCTGCATACGGACGGATGCCAGCCAATTTCTGATGCGAGAGCGAAAAGTTAATTTTAGTGAATTCGCCCGCGCTCGTAAGGCCTGAAGTCCTTGCCGAGCCGCATAAGCGCATGCAAAATTTTATCATGCAGGTTCCCGAGCGCCAAATGCTGCGTCAACAGGCTCATTCCGTTCAAGCGTTCGCTTAATACTTGAAGCAGTGACAGCATAAACCGGGGCCGATGCAGCAAAAAATTTTCAAATCGCTTCGGGTCCATTAAGCAAATATGGCTGTCTTCGGCCGCTTCAATGTAATGGTTCCGCGTACCAAACGAAATCATCGCCATTTCCCCAAATACATTGCCTTCGCTCAAAATATCCGAGGTGAACTGCTTGCCCTCCGCGCTAACCTGATACAAGCGCACCTTGCCCTTTTCACAAAATAAAGTCCTTCGGCAAAGGATGTCGGCGTCTGAATAAATGTATTTTTCGGAAAAGGCGTAATGACGGTCAGCTCCTCCATCTCGATTAAATCTTCCATCGACAAGGAATGAAGCAGATTAAATTGCGACAAATATTGAATTTTATCCACGATGGGCCTATCCGCTTCGTACATAAACGAGCAGCTTCTGCAGCCAAGCGACGTCGCTCTGGATCAAATGGTAGGCATGGTCCGTCAGCAGCTCAAGCGGCTGCTGCTTGTCCTGCGGAATTTGCAGCGTATCCAGATCGGTTTCCTCAATCAGCCTGAGTTTAGCCTGGCGCTTGTCAATCGCTTCCTCGATCAAATAAGCCAGCTTGTGTTTATCGATCTTGTCCAAATAAAAAAGCGTAGCATATAAAGCCGTTATGTTCGTGACGTTCTGATAAGCGGCATAAATTTCGGTTTCCAGCGCTTTGAGGCCTTTATCTGTAATGCCGTAAGTCGTCTTTTCTGGACGATTATCCGATTGGACGACCTCAAGCTTTTGAATAAGCCCTTTTTTTTGCAGCACATCAAATTGATAATACAGCGTTCCATCGTTTATGGGAATCGTATTGCCGAGCGACTTAAGCAACCGTTTTTTTATATCATACGGATGGCTTTCCGCTTCGCTCAACGTTCCAAGAATAAAAATTTGCAAGGTCATTGCTTCGCCTCCATCACTAGCTTAAAGGGCTGGCAAGCTGCTAACCGCCTGCCAACCCTTTTATTTTACATGAATTGCGGCTGCGCTGCAGTCGTATTTTCCTCGGTCGTTGTTTTAACCCCTTTAAATTGGTGAATCAGCGTATTGATCAGCAAAGCTCCAACACCAATTAGTGCGAGTCCTAGCAAATACTTTGACGTCTGCCCCCCGCCGAAGAGCAGGTTGTAATCCAGCTGAATCGTATAAAACATCGGAGAAATGTAGCTGATGGCTTTGAACAAGCCTGGCATCATTTCCTGCGGCATCATCGCACCGCCTGCGATGGTCTGCGACAGCAGCAGCGGCATATTAAGCAGCATGCCCGCTTGGCCGGCTAGCATGCAGAAGATGCTCGTAAACGAAATAGCGGTAAATAATTCAAGGGCGTGCACCATCCACACTTTTAGAAAAGTCTCGGCACCATAGCCATGAATGGAGAAATAAATAGTCAAGCCAATGAGCGGAACGATCAAGGCCAGCAGCGCATTAAGGCCCTGCAAACTGAAAAAGGCTTTCCATTTGCCAAGCTGCCCTTTCAACTGCTGCAAGGCGCCAACACTAATCATGGAATAAATCATGGCCCCAACATAACCAGCCATCGCCAGAAACATAGGTGCCATCTGATTGTGCATGCCGGCAGGCTTCGGGTTGGTCACAACCATATTAGGAGATACTTTGGTCATGACGCCTTCCACCGTCTGCTTCGCCTGATCTTCAGGCAGCTTCATATTTTGCAAAAGCCCTTCAAAGCTTTGCGTCTGAATTTGGGCGACCATTTTGCTGGAAATTTGATCAGCCACGCTTTGCATCGCACTGCTTGTCGTTGCCGGATTAGAATCATTCATGAAAAAATCCAATTGGGCCTGTTCACCCGGCTGCGAAAGCTGCTGCGTAAAATTTTGCGGAATATGCACGATTAAATGGACGTTGCGATTGTCCAGCTCGGTTTTAGCCTGCTCCAGACTAAGAGCAGTATTGATATGGAATGGCAGCTGCTCTTTCAATTGCTCAACCATCTTCGCTCCGGTCTGCTCGTCCTCGCTTACAATCGCCACCGTGAGATCAGGCAGGTTTTTCGGTACCGCGCTGTACCCGTACATAAACATCCCGATCATCGCGATCTGATAAAAAACCATCATAAAAATGCCGCCGATTACAATTTTGTTTTTCAAAAATGCTTTCATGCTCCACTCCACCTTATACTTTATTTTATATACTTTAATTAGAGTAATTAATTTAGTGTATGCTGTCAATGTAAAAGGCTTCCATATTTTGTTCGGTATAAAGTATACCGCTAGCTGGTAATGAGCTTTCCCATCTCGGCAAGCCACGTGCCTGAACAAATAAAGAGACGGGAAGCGGCTGCTCCCCATCTCTTTATTTGTTCACTATAAGGCCTGCTGATTCAATCGCTCCAGCTTATCCGGATTGCGGATAATATAAATATTTTGCAGCAGCTTGTTTTTCATATGGAGGAATACGGCGGAGGTTATGCGCGCTTGCTGCCTGAACATGATGGTGGTCTGGCCGTTCAGCTGCTTGATTTCGATGCTGAAGCGATCGTCCTCTCCTTCGCCTGCCTTGCGAATGATGCCCAGCAGGAAACGCGCCACATGCTCGCTCGTCTGGATCGGACGAATAGCGGCACTCACCTTGCCTCCTCCATCGGATAGCAGCATGGCGTCTTCAGCAAGCATAGACAGCACCGTATCGACCTTACCCTCGGACAAAGCTGTGAGAAATTGCTGCGCCCACTCGTCGCTAACTGCGCCTGCCCCCGCAAGCTCCTGCTCCGAAACGCCCATTTTTCCCCGGGCCCGGCTAAGCAGCTTGCGGCAGTTCATTTCACTTTTGCCCGTAATTTCCGCTATAGCGGCATAATCGAACGAGAGCGCTTCTCTGAGCACAAATACCGCCCGCTCGGCCGGAGATAGACGCTCTAACAATGCAAGCATCGCATAAGATAGCAGTTCACCGCGGATGATGGCTTCAAATCCATCCTCAGCGTTCATTTGCAGCGGCTCGGGCAGCCATGGCCCAATATACTGCTCCCGGCGTTTGCGCGCAGATTTGAGCAGGTCATAGCAATGATTCGTCATCATTTTGCATAAATACGCCTTTGGCTCCTGCAGCCGCGCCGGGTCCACTCGCTGAAGCTTGATGAATACATCCTGAACTGCGTCCTCCGCGTCACATACCGAACCGGTTAGCTGATACGCCAGCTGGAATAAAAGATTTTTGTACCGTTCATAAAGCTCCGTCACTTCGCATGCCCCCATCTATGCTTGCCTGCACTACTTGTATCGATCATATCAAGCACACCATTAGGCGTCCATACGCATCATTAAGCAAGCCCCTTGTCTCCTGTAAATCCATTTGCCCATATAACGAGGAGAGGCTGGTTTTTGTGACATTTTGTGTTGATTTGAATTTTTGTCTGAAATGAATTATACTTGGCGATATGTTTAAACAATTAAACCATATAGCGGAGGAGTGGAGCCATGAGCGAATTTATCGGCAATCAGAAAGCGATTCACATTTTTGAAAGTTTAAGCCCTTATTTTCAAGGCTTGGGGGACCCTGTTCGCCAGCAAATTATATCGCTGCTAATCGATAAAGACAGTATGAATGTAACGCAAATTGCTGAGCATATTCCGATGTCGCGGCCTACCGTTTCCCATCATCTAAAAATATTGCGCCAGGCAGGGCTGCTTACCGTTCAGAAAAAAGGAACCGAAATGTATTATCGGCTTGAAATCAATGATGCGATTGCGCTTATGAAACAGCTTGTCCAATTCGTAGAAGAGGAATGCCAATGCTAGTGCCAATATGAGGCTAGCTTGCTGCCATTCCTTTTTCAAACGGCTATAGGTTGAATAACTTAAACATATAAACATTTAATCGGAGGTTCATTTTATGAATAGAAACAAGGTTCTTATCGTTGGGGGATATGGAGAAGTTGGCAGGCAGATCGCCCACATTTTACTTGAGCGGCATGCGAATTTGGAAATAGTATTGGGAGGAAGGTCACCGGAGAAAGCGAAAGCCTTCGAGTCTCAACGCGTACATACTGCCGTTGTAGATACGAATGCGGAAGATCCGCTCCAGCATGCAGGCGAGCATATTTCGCTCATCATTAGCGCAGTCAACGATTTGCAGGATAAGCTGCTTCTT
Organism: Paenibacillus sp. JT22N15; assembly: GCF_059383755.1. Lineage (NCBI taxonomy): Bacteria > Bacillati > Bacillota > Bacilli > Caryophanales > Paenibacillaceae > Paenibacillus > Paenibacillus sp. JT22N15. The sequence continues at coordinate 467,297 of NZ_JBXENV010000001.1, forward strand.
GCTGCCGTGAGAAGAAAAATCCCGTTTATCGACGTGACGCGCTGGACGGAGCTATTCGAGCAGGCTTCTGCTAAATTGAGAAAGGTGGAGCTCCATGCTCCTGTCGTGCTGTCTTCGGGCTGGATGGCAGGAACGGCCTCGCTATTCGCTATGCTGCATGCCGATTCGCTTGACAACGTAGCTGTCGATATCCATGCCCTCTACTCCCTGCAGGATAAAGCAGGCCCGGATTCTACCGCATACATGGATCGGATGACCATCCCCTTTCATATTACGGAAGCGGGAAGAAACCGGCTTGTCCATCCGATGACCGATCCGGTGAAGGTCCAGTTTCCCAATGGCTACAAGGCAAAATGCTATCGGCTGGACACCCCTGATCATGTGACACTGCTTAAGGCAAGCCATATTCACACAGCCAGCTTCCGCATCTCCTTCGACAGCAAAGCATCCACCTCTCTGCTTGTGGGACTCGTTAACAGCGGCATATGGAAGATAATCAGTGGAAAAAGGTTCCGCTCGTTCAGACAGCGTCTGCTCTACAATCCAGGTACCGGCAGCGCCCATCATGTGCTTATTCACCTAAAGGGACACGACCCTAATGGACGCCTGGTAGAGCGGCGAATCGCCATTTCGGACCCGCTTGGCCAGACTCACCTTACCGCTTTGGGAGCTGCTGTCCAAGCCGAGAAATTGCTGTTGATGCCTGAAATTGAACCGCTCGCCCCCGGCGTTTATTATCCAGAGGACCTGCCGGACTCGCGGATGGACAAGGCTGCGATTATGGGCTTTTTCAAACAATATGGCGTTCTTTTCTCCTACTAAATTAGAGCGTCATGAAGCTTCCGTATTTGGCCAAATACTGTTCCTTTTCTTTATAATCCGGCATAATGCTGCCTACGCGCCGCCAAAAGGAACGATCATGATTCATATGGAATAGATGGCAAAGCTCATGAATAATGACGTAATCAATGACATCAATTGGCGCCATCGCCAGACGATAATTGAAGGTCAAATGCTTAGTTGCGCTGCAGCTTCCCCACTTCGTCGTGGACTCTACGATTTCAACCGTTTTGGGCTTTACCTTCAACTGCGCCTGATAAATAGGCAGACGTTCGCCAATTATTTTTTTGCAGCTTGAAAAATAAAACTTTTTGAGGTTTTTTCGCAGCTCCTCCTCTGTTAAACCGTTTGTCTCGATTAATTCATGCAGCAAATGCTCTTTGCCAAGGTAGAGAAATTTTTCTTTATCTTGGTATTGCTTCGTTTGGGGCGCTTTATTAGCCTCCCCAAGATGCCGCGTCTGCTCCAAAATCCATTTGCCATGCTGCCCGACGGCCCGTTTAATGACCTCTTCACTTGCCGCCTTCGGCGCTTTAACCGTGATGAAGCCTGAAGGCTCGATCTGAATGGAGATTTTCTTTTCCCGATTGCCATATTGAACATGAAACGATATCGTATGATTTTCAAATTCAATGTTCATCGGCTAGTTATAGGTCATCCAGGCTGTCGTGCCGAGCACTTCAAAATCTTGCTTAAACCAGAAGTTGCGCGATTTATCCAGCGTGTACACATACATTCTCTTTTTCGGATATTTCGCTTTAAGCCAATTGATAAAGGAAGCCGCATGGCCTTTGCCTTCATATTCCTTCAGCACATCGAGCGCTTCGATAAAAACAAAATCCTTTTTATTTTTAATGTCGATATAAAAGTCTTTTTCCAAATATTTTTCGTCATCGCTAAAATAATCTTTTTCCGCTTTTTCGATCAGCTGCTTGCCGCTCGCATATTCCCAGATGACGCCGTATCCGACCATCGTCTCGTCTGTTTCAATTATATAAATGTTTTCCGGCAGCTCCGCTTGGTCCTTCTGGCTCAATTCGCTTGCATGATAGGTCGTCGTAATCTCGCCGAGTGTGTTCTGCATTTCTTTATCAAATGGTTTCGCTATAATGCTAGACATGATTTTGATCTCCTTTTTGTCTGAAAGCTTATCTTCTAGTCGCTCTGACTCGTGACCGTTATCATACCATATTCGATGTATTGAAAAAATAAAAAAGACACGGAGTGCCCTTTCCGTGTAGATTCTATTTCAATTTATATTTAGCTATTTTATTTGCTTTTTTCAAGTGAGAAAATACAGTATTGTCATTATAATAAATGATCTCAGCATCAGTATCATTTAGTACGAACTCTTGAAGTACAGATAATTTTTTCTGATCAAGAACATATTGAGCTGTTCTAAGATTTAATAATATATTATCGTCTCCTGTAATTTCTGCTAATGGATATATCGGAATTTCAGTATTCAAATTACTAAATGTTTGCTTTGCTACAAGTCCCTTTGTATTATACAATGAGACCGTTTTATTTAAGTAAACCATATAATTGTCTCCGGCTGCAATGATCTCTGAGTTTCCTGGAATATCACGTCCCCACAACACCTTGCCTTTTGATGAAAGGGCTATGAGACGATTGCCTGTTTTGTTCAAATTAGCCCTAAAAATAATATTCCCATTAGATAACAGCAGAGAATAGCTTAGATCTGTATAAGAGCCTTGCGGAAAGTTATAACGAAAAACTCTGTTCATCGAAGAATTGTAGATATCCGCTTTAAAATCTGTAAAGGATGCCGAATGATTTTCTACTATAATTAAAGTATCTGATACTTTTGCAACAGTCCCTTTAATTAATTTTTTAAACAATTGTTTACCTTCCTTATTATATCCATACACCGTACTTGTTTCCTCTCCAGCTTTAGATGAAGTAGAAACGACATGCAGCAATGTGCCATCTTTCATTAAGTGCATTTTTCCTTGATCTGGAAGTCGAATCATCCAATTTTCTTTGCCGCTTGCATGAATTGAAAAGAGAACATTTTCCCATTCAAAGTAGGCGTACACCGTTCCATTGGGAGCGTATAAAAAAGAATTATCTGTATTAAAATAACCAATGCCCGCTTTATAAAAATGATATGTCCATTTAATTTTCCCTGTGTCTAAATCAACAGCCTTCAGAGTATCATAAGGCCATGCTTTGGTATAAACTTTTTCATCTTGCATATGCATATAAACTGTTTTTTTGTTGGGCAACACATGAATGTCCTTTTTTACTTCCAGATAATCAGAGCCAGTCCCTTGTGTCCATTGAGGAGCTGGCAACTTGCTCCACTTTTCTGCCGAAACGCTTGCACTGGATGATAAGAATAATAGGCAAGAAACTAACAGAGCAGCAATTGATTGTTTCATGGAAAACGCAACCTTTCGATCATCAATATTTGGCCCATTTCTTTCATTAAAAAAGAAAGAAATGGGCCAACTTTTATATACATAATACGACTATAAACTTTAGTAGATTTAAATCCCCATTTACAGAAACATATAGGCTATAGGCTGCCGCTTCTGCCTTACAAAGTCCCAATCCGCTTCGATAGCTCTGCCAAATCCTGTCCTTTCAGTGCGCCTTCCACAAGGTCTGGGAGCAAGGCGGGCGTACAGGCAAAGCACGGCGTGCCGTCGCGTGACAGCTGTTTCGCAAGTCCCTCGTCGTAAAATGGCTTGCCCTTGTCCGACAAAGCGAGCAGGCACATCGTGCGCACACCCGATTCCCGCATTTCACGCATTCGGCGAATAAGCCCGGATTGATTGCCGCCTTCATAAAGATCGGAGACAATAATGAACAGTGTTTTCTTCGGCTCTTCAATAAATTGCTCACAATATTTGACCGACTTATGAATATCCGTGCCGCCGCCAAGCTGAATGCCGAACAGCATATCGACGGGATCGTTGGCACATTGCTCGGTCAAATCTACAACCTCTGTGTCAAATACGACTACTCTAGTATTTAGCGCCGGGATGCTGGCAAAGATCGAGCCGACAACCGAAGCCCAAATAATCGAATCGGCCATAGAGCCGCTCTGATCAATGTCGATAATGACCGTCCATTCCCTGCTTCGCTGCGCCCTGTCAAAATAATAAAATTTCTCAGGTATGATTACCCGCCGCTCCGTATCATAATGCTTCAAATTCCGCTGAATGGTCCGCTTCCAGTCGAGACCGCTCAGGGACGGCAGCGGCGAATGCTGCCTCTTGTTGAGCGCTCCCGTCACCGCGCGGCGAATATCCGTTTCCAGCAGCTTCACCAGTTCATCTACTACCGCTTTCACAAGCAGGCGCGCCGTATCTTTCGTTTTCTCAGGAATTTTCCCCTTAAGCGACAGCAGCGTGCCCACGAGCTGAATATCCGGCTTTACGGAGGCGAGCAGTTCCGGCTCGAACAGCAGCTGCTTCCAGCCTTTGCGTTCCATCGCATCATTTTGAATGATAGATACGACATCCTCTGGAAAAAACGATCTCACGTCGCCGAGCCACTTGGACAGGTTAAGCGATCCGTGGCCTGTACTTGACCCTCTTCCAGCTCCAGTGCCTGAGCCGCCCTTCGTACTGCCGGCCGCACCGCTTTCATCATAAATGGCTGCCAGCGCCGCATCCATAATAAGCTCCTCTTCCGTAAGAGCAAGCCGTCCGTCTTCGTTACAGCTAGCCAATTGGCTTTCCGCTTCTTGTCCCAAAATCAGCCGCCAGCGCGATACTGTATTTTCTTTCCGATTTTCCTCCATATGTTAAAGATCCTCAAAGTCAAAATCATTCAGATCGTCCAGCATTTTTATCTCTTCCTCCATTAGCTCACCTGTTATAATTTCTGCGGCCTGCTCCCCGCTTACTCCCCACAGCTCGCCCAGCAGCTCGCCGATCATCGTCTTCTCCCTTGAAGAGAAGGAGCTGAACGCTCTCCGTAAAAAGACAAGCGCCCGCTTAAACTCATCGTCCTGCAGCGAATTAATGTAATGGTTCAGCTGTTCCCACAAGCTTGTCCGTGAGAGCAGGCTGTAGCGATTGCGCATCGATAGCCCTTCAAACCAGCCTGCACCAAGATCAGCCGTAATGCCTGGGGAAAGACGCCGGGAAACTTCTGCAGCACACTGCTCCGCCGTAATCGCACCCCGTTCCATCAAAATAGCACAGGCGAAGCCGGATAATTTGGGATTTCGGTCATCCCGCTCCGATAAATGCAGCAGCTCTTGCACCCACTGCTTGTCGTCAATGATTTCACTATGATCCTGCGAAATGCGGTTGAGCTCGTTTATCGCCGTAATCATGCTGCCTGCCGCTTCATCATTGCAGCCCGCACCATCCAGCAAATATAAGGAGCCGCGGTGGAACAGCTGCTCCAGCAGCGGAATAAGCGGCTGTGTATCTACCTTGCGAATATCGCCATAGCCAATAATCATCGATAATCCCCGTGCCGCCGCTGCAATTTGCACGACATCGCGGCTGTCGGCAGCCAGCGTCTGCAGCACTCTGCTGCCCTCCTCCATCTGCGAGGTCATTCCACAGCAGCAGGAAACATGAATGAGCGCCGAAGCTTCTTCAATAGAGCGGCAGGCAAGAAGCTTCTCACGAAGCACATAAGCACACGCTACTTCAATCGTTTCCCCGAGCAGCGTCGCTTCCACAACTTGAATTTCAGCTTCCGGCGACCACTGGATGAGCCAATTTTCCGCCCAGGTTGCTCCTTCCTGACCGCTTGGCTGACTCTTCACAAAAGATATGCCAAGCAATAGCAATCGGTGGCATAAGATGGAACGGTTTAAGTCCAAAAAGGCAGCTTCCACTGAAGCGACCCTGCGGTTTTCTCTAAGATCAAGCGTTAGGGTGCTGGCGACCGTCGTCTTGTACTTCTCCAGCTTTAATCTTTTTAGCTGCCGGTTCAAATCATCTTGAATAGGGGTTTGGCTCACTCCCTCTGCCAAGCGGCCTATCGCCGTTCCCACGTCAACTCTTGCCAGCGCCTCAGCGACAGCAGATAACTCTCCATGCCCGAGCAGCGTTTGAGCAGCATCATGAAGATCGCGCAAAGTAGGCGCGCTGCCGTCATGCAGCGCAGCGAGTGACTCTGCCATGCGTACAGCTTCAATCACCTCGGCGGTAGAGCGGTGAGTGCCCCCGCTCCTTACAAGTCTGGCAACCGAGGCGAGATAACGGTGTGGAAGCTGCTCCAGCATTCCGCCCTCCATCGCCTCCCACATCATTTGGAAATAGTGGGGCGCATCATTTCCGGCACCATAACCCGACATCGTCGACAGCTTATAATAAGAGTAAGGCATTAACGTATGCTTGGTGCTGCGGGATGGCAGTCCCGCTGCCTCTTCATCGCTCATCGCCGCTGTCAAATCCGCTAGTGCAGCAGCATGATAGGCGCCGCAGACGACCACGATTCGCTGGGGGTCATGACCTGCCGCAATCGTTTGCTGGATTTGCCGCCGCATATAAGACTCCCGTAATGCATTATAGGCATGCTCAGCCGGGTGCTCGCGCTGCTCCTTCGCCTCGCCAAGCTCTCGCATCTCCGCCGAAAAAGCGAGAATGGCTTCCCGGTATGCGCCGGGATTGGCATTATGCTCAAAGCTGCGCTCCCAATACATATCATAATCGCTCTCACCCGCAAGCTCGGCAATCCGGCTGTAAATGGAGCGTTTCTCCTCCCCTTCAGGTACAGCAGAAGGCTCCTTTCCCTTTGACCGGAGTGCATCCTGCAGCGCTAACGTCACGGAAGAAGGAAGGTCAATAAATGCCGCGGATGCGCCATGCTCCTTGGCCCATTTCATCGCCTGAAACTCCGGCGAATATACAGCGAAGGGCCATAACACCGTACGCACGGGAAGCTCTTCGGTAAAGGCTAATATGGCTGCGGGCAGTTCAGTAGCGGCATGTGTCAAGTGCTTGATCTCGCCAGTCGCATCCGAGGGGCCTTCAATAAGCACCGCCGTCGGCTCACGCTCATTCAGGTACTCAAGCAGCTGCTTCGCCCCGCCAGGAGACAAATGGCGCACTCCGAAAATAAACACCTGATCGTCAGCATTTACATTCACTCGTTCATCTCCTTGCACGCTTGATACAAATTCCGCCACTCCGCTCCCCGCTTCTTCATGACGTTGTCCAAATATTCCTTCCAGACGAGCTTGTCCTTATCATCATCCTTGACAATGGCGCCCTGCAGACCGGCAGCCAAATCGCTATCTGTCAGCTCCCCGCTGCCGAAGCTTGCGGCCAGCGCCATGCTGTTGGTCAGCAGAGAGATCGCTTCCGCAGTCGAGATGACACCTGCTGGCGATTTCAGCTTCTCTTTCTTGTCGAGCGTCATGCCGCTGCGCAGCTCGCGGAATATCGTAACCACCTTGAGCAGCGCCTCGTCTGCTGGAAGGGAAGCCTCCAGCTCATAGGACGCCGCAATTTCGCCGACCCTTTTTTTCACGATTTCAAGCTCTGTTTCTAGATCCGATGGTGCCGGAAGCACAATGATGTTGAACCGGCGCTTGAGCGCGGCAGACATTTCATTCACTCCGCGATCCCGGGTATTGGCTGTCGCTATAATCGAGAATCCTTTGCGGGCGCTCGTCTCTTTTCCAAGCTCGGGCACCGATATCGTCTTCTCGGAAAGGATCGAAATGAGCGCATCCTGCACCTCCGACGCACAGCGGGAAATTTCCTCAAAGCGGGCAATGCCGCCATCCTCCATCGCCCGCATAATCGGACTTTTCACAAGCGCCTCAGGCGTAGGCCCATTAGCCAGCAGCATGGCATAGTTCCAAGAATAACGCACCTGCTCCTCGCTCGTTCCGGCAGTTCCCTGCACGACGAGCCCGGAATTGCCATAGATCGCGGCTGCCAAATTTTCCGACAGCCATGATTTGGCGGTGCCCGGCTCCCCAATTAACAGCAAGGCGCGGTCCGTAACAAGCGTAGCAATCGCCATCTCAATTAAGCGGGTATTGCCGATATATTTAGGCGTAATGATTGTCTTGCCGGCTTTGCCGCCAATGATGAACGTCAGCACCGAGCGAGGCGACATTTGCCAGCCTGCCGGAATTTTCCCTTTGTCCGCCTTGCGCAGCGCCTCCAGCTCGTGACTGTACAAAACCTCTGCCGGCAGCCGCATCATATCCTGAAGCTGTTCTTGATCTGTTGTCATTCGTACATCTCCTTTAAGTTTAAATAGGCTGTTGAACATTCAGCGTTAGGGCAGCCCCCTTATTTTCGCAATAAGCCGATAATTTCTTCCAGTTGTCTCGCACAGTCATATCTATAGCTAGGAAGAATAGCTTCCAAACGGTCAGCATAGCTCTTAGGGAAATGAAACATCAAATGGAACAGATAAACGGAGAAGCTGTACAGGCTTTTGTCCTTTGAATCCTCCAAAATCTCCATCAACAGCTCGAGGCGCCGAGTTTCTTCCACTCCGGCATGCTCCAATCCTTTAAAAACATGCACGCCAATTGTATTTAAACCGCTTTTCTTCTTCTCTTTCCACTCTTGCAGGCTCTGCAGTAGAAATTCTTCTACCCTCTTGTGCCCGGGACGTGCAAAAACAGCGACCAGCTCCAAATGTTTACGATCGATGAGCCAGTCCAGCCAGCGGGCATCCCAAGCTTCAACCAGCGGCGCTGCAGTATTTATCTCCCCATTGTAGTAGTCATAGCTGCCTACCATATACTCCATCGTATCGAGCAGTTGGCGCTCGCGAGCGCTTGATGCTTTGGTGACGACCGATTTCAGCTTGCTCGCAGTAGAACCCACATAATGCATGTATACTTCCTCAGGAGGCAAAAGGCGCTTCGCCATGCGGAATGAATACGGCAAATAACGATGATTTTTGTGATCCAGCTCCTGCAGCAGGCTTAATACTTCCATGGAATTCGTTTGTTCCAAATATTGCGCTGCTTTGTCCAGCAGCGTGATCCAGCTTAAAGCGGTGAAACGGTCCGCTTCACGCACAATCTGATCATAAAGCTCCTCAAGCTGGGGCATGCGCACATATTCGAACGCTCTCAAAAACGGCTGGACTTTCGCCCACGCTTTATCGCTAGCCTTCTCATCCTTATTATTCACTGGAGCCTGATCCAGCTCTGCCCTAAACAGGGGAATAAGCCTTTCCGTCAGCGGCTCAGAGGGCCAGCTGTTGAGCGCTTCTGCCGCAAGCTCGATGTCTTTTCCAGAAAACGCCGCAAATAAACGCTCTGTGCCCTGCGCAGAAGCTCCTGCTGCCAAGGCGGCATAAGCCGCTTCACGAATGGGCTTCTTTTTGTCCAGCGTCCAGCCTATTAAGGCATCGGCATACTCCTCATGAGCGGCAAGACATTCAATGGCAGCGACCCTAATTTCATCTGCCCCATTCTCCGCCGCATCAAAGATGAGCTCCAGCTCCGCTGCACCACCTGCCTTATAAATAACACGCAGCTTGCGCACATCGCTTTTGCCGCCGGAACGGTTAAAGCATTGGATTAAATACGGAACTACCGCTGAGCCATAGGAGGGCAAAATTTTATCCATGGCAAATTCGGCCATTTCGGAATAGGGATCGTCCAGTGCACGTATCGCAAATGGAAATAGGCGCAAATCGTTGAACAGCCCTTCGGCAAAAGCATCGGTCACGATTTCGTAGCGGCCGCTGCCTGTCGTAGAAAGCGCCTTTTGCACCTCGGCCAGCTTGCGATAGGAGTAGCTTGTGGATAATGGAACCCCTCCGCCTGCCAGATCCAAAACCTCGCCATCCACCGCTGTATGGCCTTGCGTGTACAGCACGGAGCCTAGCAGCACGGCCAGCTCTTGCAGCTTCACGGCTGCTCCCGTGCCTTCGGCTGATTCAAGCAGCGCTGCAATGCCCTCTCCCAATTTTTTGAAAATGGCTGCGCGTTCGCCTAGCTGCTCGAATTGCGGCAGAAGGCGCTTCAAACGAAAATCTCCCGCAGCCAGGTCGCTCCCGGCAATATAAAGCCTTCTTACCTCTTGATGAAGCTCTTGCAATAACGCTGTACTCATGGGTTGTCCCCCTAAATTGATAATAGAAGCTAGTATAAAAGCCGGGTTATATTTTCACCCTTTATGATAGTCAGCGGCTGGGCAACAAGCCGCCCTTGGTCCATCCGGTGCTCAAACATGACCAGAACGCAGCAGTCCTTCAGTTGAGTGTCATTCAGGTAAGGCAGCAGAGATACGGTGCCTTGCGGCAGCGCTGCAGCATCCTCCAGCACAAGCTGTCCTCCCGCTTCGTCTATTAGCGCAAACTGCCCGCTTTCGGTTGCTCCGACTTTGGCGGCGTGCAGCAGCATAACTGGCGACTTGTCGCCGAGCGGGTTTTTCAGCTGGTTCTTTACACGCTTGACCGCTTCTGCATAAGTACCGTTCGCCTTGGAAGATACGTTCGCCAAATCAGCAGCTGTCACAGCTCTCGGCACCATTTCCTCAAACCGCACCCGGGCATTCATATCTCCTGGATACTTGTACAAGGAAGGCACCTGAGCGACTTCAAAAAAGCTGTCGTCCTCGCGCATATGCTTTGCCGCTTTGCGGGGGCGATATTGCACGGTGCGGTGAATTTCGCCGCTAGCCGCTTCAAGCCAATAGCCGACATCTACAAACTCTTGTCGGGCATCATCGTCATAGCTGTAGAAGGCCAACTGCAGCAGCTCTGCTTGTTCTGTTACAAGGCCAAATTCCTTCAGCTCGGTTAACTGCCAGGCATGGCCCAGCCACTCCTCAATTGTTGACGTATGGTCCAGCGCAAGCTCCGGATCTTCCAGCTTGGAGAGCAGATAAGCTCGTCCTTTCTTGATAAAAGCATGCAGCCTGGTCAGCTGTTCCGCCGCATCGGTATAACTCGCTTCCCGGTCACGTTGATCGGCGAGCAGCAGCGCAAACCGCCGCAGCTCAACCTGCGCGCCCGACAAATAATAGTTGCCCAATTGCTTAACATGCTCTTGGATAGCTTTAAGCATTTTGCTGTCGATGGTGCCAAGGCCGCTGCGAATGAGCGAAAGAATGAGCTTTTCCAGCACATCAAGCCCCTCTAACTGGGAAGCTATTTTTTTCTTCAGGGCTGTCTTGTTCACCTTCTTCGGTTTTGGCGGCTCATCACTATTTTCCTTTTGTGCTTTATTTTCAACGCGTTTTTCTGCTTTTTCGCGTTTGCTTATAATATCTTCAGGAATCGGCGCCACTTCAAAGGACAATCCATCCGTGTACGCATACAATAAGCCTAAGCCATGCTTGCAAGGAAATTGGCGGCTGGGGCATGTGCAGCGAAAGGTCGGCTTCTCTGGGATGACAAAGTCAACCGAGCACTCATAGTTGGACTTGCCGCTGCCTGAGCATTTCCCAAACAATAGCTCCCCTGCCTCGGAACGGTTTAATTGCACAAAGCTGTTTTTCTTAACGAGTCCTTGCCCGTTCTTGATTGCGGCAGCATTCGGAGCAAGCGAATCGACATAGGATGCTGAAATTTCAAGCAAAAAAGATTCCTCCCTACTCATTTCCTATAATTTACTTCACATTCTATTATAAGACATTAGCTATTATTTTTGAAAGAGCATTAGAATCTGAATAAATCATCTATTTTTAAATATTTTGTTATAAAAATAGGTCTTTCTACACAGAAAATATTGTAATTAATCTATTTTTACTATTGTTCATTATCACGTCGGATTAGGCACGCCGCCAGCAAGCCGATGCCGAGCACAAGCGCCAGTAGGAAGAACGTTATGCGATAACTGCTTATTTTCATGAAAAATAACGAAAGCATCGGCCCAAAGCTGGTTCCCGCGAACAAAATAAACGTATAGATGGATACGGCGATCCCCCGCGATTTCCCGCCTAACTGCCCAATCAGCGACACAAGTGACGGGACAGCGAGTGCTATTCCAGCAACAAATATGACGCTCATTACGATTAATAAGGGCAGGCTGCGCGCAAGCCCCAAGGATGCCAGTCCCGCAACCGCGAGCATGAGCCCGACTCGCAGCACCAAACGGACGCCAAGCCGTTTCGCAAGCGCTCCTGCGAAAGGGGAAACGATCATGCCGACTACTCCTATGGCACGTACGTAAAGCAGCTCCTGTTTGCCTAGTCCAAAAGCCGGTCCGCTTAAATAGCTGCCCAGCACCGTATACATGCTCACGAAGGACATAAGCAGCACGAAAGCGACGATGTAGCTTAGCACCAAATAAGGCTGCTTCCACACGGTTCCCATTTCCCGCAGCGGTGCCCAAACGCTCGCATGCGCTTGCTGCGCATTCCCCTTCGGCAGCAGCGACTGTACGAGCAGTGCTGTCACGGTATAGACAACAGCAAGCAGCACAAAGACGGCATTCCAGCCATAATGCTCGCTTATTAGACTGCTCATGACTTGACCAGCGATTCCCGCGACCAGAAATCCGGTGCTAATAAAACCAATCGTCGTTACCCGTCTCTCTATCGGAAACATTTCCACAGCATATGCAAGTGCCACAGGCGAGAAGGTTGCAGCCGCAGCCCCCTGCAAGCCTCTAAGCACAAGGAGCCATGGAAATTGGTCAACTAAACCAATCGCCAATGATAGCACCGTTAGAGCGGCCAGCCCGATAACAATAATCTTTTTGCGGCCATACTTTTCGGATATTGCCCCATACAGCAGACAGCCTATCGCAAAGCCGAGCGAAAAAATGCTGCCTGCTGCGGCAGCTTGGGTCAGCGTTACGCTGAAATGCTCCGCGAATAGAGACAGCAGCGGCAAGGTAACATAGAGACTAGACATAACTGCCATACCGGACCAGCACAAAATCAAGGTCATAACGGAATAGTTGGCAGATCGAGCGGGTAGAGTGACAGATGAAGCATCTTTTTGTAACATACAGCACCTCTTTCAAAAAAATGATTGGATCCTTTATAAGGGTTCGCTAATTTAATTAGATTATCTAACTATTATCGCAAAAAAATTATCTTCCCACCCCCAGTCTCTTTTCGATGCTTGCATTCAGCTTTACCATTACCTTGTCAAAAACCTGCTGTTCTTCCGGCTCAAGCCCGATTGGCAAAGATGAACAGGTCGACCAAAACACCGGCAATATTCGGCTCACTAAGTCGCGGCCCTCCGATGTAATGCTCACATGAATCATGCGGCGATCAATAACGCTTTGTTCGCGGGCAATCCAGCTGCGCTTCTCCAGCCAATCCAGCAGAGCCGTTACCGAGGCTCTGCGAATGCCAAGCCGCTCAGCAAGCGCGGATGGCGTCACAAGCTCCCGGCCTTCATGCAGCGTTAGCAGCAGCAGCAGATCGAATTTGCTTTCGGTAATGCCAAATTCGGCTAAGTCGTTATCCATGACGTCCAAAATATGATCGCCTAGCCACAGCATAAGCAGTCCGATTGAAGCCGATTTCCGGTCCGTGTCCTGTGCAGCCGTAGCCTGCATGAGCTCCAGGTAGGGACTTGCTCCGAGCTTTGGCAGCTGCTCAGCCGTAAGCTCCTTATTATTTTTTCTAGCCATTGCGTACCTCCGCCTTTGCGGCTGCCTTGGTATCTCGTTTTTGCAAGGCAACGATTATAGTTAGATAATCTAATTAAATTTAATTTACGCTATTTTTTGCAAAAAGGCAAGGGCGTCTATGAAAAAATAAGCCTTGCCCCGCGGCAAGACTTTCAAATCCAATTTATGACAGAAAAATATTAGATTCCCTAGCAACCTGCAGCGCCTGGACGCGATTGCTCACACCAAGCTTTCTATATATGCTCTTAATATGCCACTTTATCGTCTCGCTCGCATTGCCGAGCTTGGCGGCGATTTCCTTATTTGCCAAGCCATCAGCAATGAGCCGCAGCACCCGCATTTCCTGTTCCGTTAAAATCATTTTCACCTGCTGCTTCTCTCCTGCTTCCACATTCAAAGCAAGAAGCAATGCCCTAACATAATCCAGCGTCACAACGGGCACCCGCTGCTCTTTAACGCTCTTATATGCATGTCTATTCCGTGTATAAGCGATTAGCAATAAGGCCATCCGTTCGCCTTCATCAATGAAGCTGCGAATGTAGCCTTCCGGCTCGGCAAGCCGCAGCGCTCCCTCCAGCTGTGCAAGCGCAGCATCCATCCGGCCCATTTGCTCAAAAATTAAGCTTTGCAAAATCATGCTTTTTATGCGGTCGCGAAGCCGGTCCTCCGTGCTTAATAGCTGAAGCAGCCGCCCTAGCAAATGCAGCGCATCGACCGGCCTGCCGCAGGCAGCAAGCACTCTGGCCAATATGAGATGCTCAGGCACACGGCCTAGCGATACTTCGTCCGTATGCCGCATGCCGCAATGATGGAGCCAATTTTGCGCCTCTTGGATGAAGCCTTGCCGCAAAGCAAGCCGAGCTTGCTCCGCTTCAATTCGCAAATGGAACAATACCGCATCGGGAGAATCGATATGCGACTTTAGCTGCATGAGCAGCTCCGCGGCCCGCTCGCTATTTCCCTTAGCCTGCTCAATTTGTGAAGCGCTAACCGCTAATTGAATCATAATTCGGGCAAAAGGCTTAATATCGCCGCGTCCAAGTGCTTGATTCGCATAAAACGAAGCGTCATCCAGCCGATTCCATTCATAAAGCAATTTGCTGTACGACACGTTGAGGAAGCCGATAAACGGGTATTGTTTTTTATCCTCCCATGCTTTAATCCATCTCAGTAAAAATGCACCAGCCGCATGAAGATCGTTTATAAATGCCAAGTGGTCGTCAAAAGCATCATAGCCTTGATAGCGATTGCGTCCCATCGTTTGAAAAAAACTGCCCTCTGGCATGTATTGCTCCATTTGCTCCAAATATTCCGACGTCAACTTGAGGTCTTTATGTAAATAGGAAACGATGGAGCAAAAGAAATAAATGTTGCCCATTGCCCGCTTCCAATCCGCTTCATCTAATTGCTCTTTCAATAAAGCAAAGCGAATTCGGGCTTGCTCTATTTTGCGGAAAGCGGCTTTCCATTCCCCCACCCCGAGCAGAACCGAAATATAAAACATTTCAACCATCGGCTTATCTGCAAAGGTGCTTTCCGGCAAGACGGACAGCCATCTATTTAATACAACGCTTTTCGTTTGCATGAAAGCAATGAGATTTTTCTCTATTAAACGTACGGCATCGCTATACTGCTGGCCCTGCAGAAAATGCTCAACTGCCCCCTGCTCAAACCCCTGGCTCTCCAGCCATTGTGCGGCACGAATGTGCGCTTGCAGCTTTTTATCCGGCTTTTCCCTCAGCAGCAGCTGCTGCAAAAAATCCGAAAGCAAATGATGATACCGATACCAGCCACGCTGCTCGTCAAGCGGGATAATAAATAAATTCAATCGTTCGATTTTCTCCAATTGCGCCTGGCTGTTGGCACAGCCCGTTACCGCCTCGCATATAGAAGCGTTCAACCTTTGTAAAATTGACGTTTCCAGTAGAAAATCGCGCAATTGAATCGGCAGCTGACTAAATACTTCCTCCAGCAAATAGTCCGAAATATGATGATGATGCCCATTAAACTGCTCAATCGATTCCGGAATATTGCCGCTCTGCTTTAAGGAAATGGCAGCCAGCTGCAAGCCGCTGATCCAGCCCTCCGTCTGAAGGCACAGCAGCGCCACCTGTTCTTTCGTTAAATGCAGCTCTGTCAAATCGCGAAAAAAAACAAAGCCTTCCTCCAGCTCAAACCGTAAATCGGGCATCTTGATTTGATGAAATTCCCCTTTTGCCCGCAGCTTTGCTGTAGGAATGGGAAGTTCATTGCGGCTGGCGATATATATATGAATATGGGCAGGCAAGTGCTCCAGCAAATAAATGAAAGAATGCTGAATAGACGGCAGTTCAATAAATTGAAAATCGTCAAGAATGATGGAAAGCTCGCTATCCAAGCCGGCAAGCTCATTCAGCAGCATGCTCATCGCAGGCTCTGCGGATACCGATGGCCCTTTCTCTATCAAGGCTCGAAGGGAAGGAGCAAACCCGGCAACACGGGCTTGAATGGACGCTGTCACATAGCTCCAAAAGGCAATCCAATCATTGTCATGCACATCCAGTGAAACCCATGCCACTGGCGAGCTGCATAATCTCGCCCACCCGCTCAAGGCTGTCGTTTTCCCATAGCCGGCTTGTGCGGAAACGACGGTCAGCTTCGCTTTCATTCCCTCTTCCAGCTTGCTCATCAGCTTCGGCCGAAATACTAAAGGGCTGCGAATAGGAGGAATATGAAGTTTAATGCTTGCCATTACTTGCGGACACCTCCGAAAATGCCTATGTATCAATACCCATTATTTCAGGCCACCCCCTAGTATAGCAGAAAACAGGGCAATAAAAATACGGCACGTACTGTTTGACCAGTACCCGCCGTATTAGATAGGTTAGCTTATGAATTAACGATTGTTGAGGTGTCCCACAGATGGGCAGCGTCTCTAAGTGGAGGCGTTGCCGCGATCTGCAGTATAGGCTGGCACCATTGGAGCTGAGCAGCTCGGCTGATGCCTTGAGAGGCAAAATGCGTCGTATTGTGTCACCGAAAAAAACAATGCTGTATTCTTGTTTATCATAATAGGAAGCAAGCGATTAGAAAATCCCCCGTTTGGGGGGGGAGGATCAACTCGTTTCTTGAAACAGCTGCTTCGCTGCTTGGATAGCAGCTGCGGCACGCGGCCAGCCCGCGTAAAAAGCAAGATGGGTTAATGCCTCTACGACCTGCTCCTCCGTCAAGCCATGCTGCCTCCCTAGACGAATATGGAAGGGCAGTTGCTCCGTCGATCCGGCGGCCACTAATGCAGATATCGTAAGCAGGCTGCGTTCCCGAAGCGACAGCTGCTCTCTTTTCCAAACCTCTCCGAAGAGCAGCTCCTCCGAATATTGGACAAAAGCGGGCGCTATATCTCCGAACGTTTGCCGGACATTTGAAGCGATCGCTTCTGGAGGGTTAATCATTTGGGCGATCCCGCTGCCGAACGTCCAATCTTCCAGTTCCGTCCCGACGAGCATGATGAATACATCTTCCTCGCGAATGGCCAGTTCGCTCGCCAAACGCTGCGCTACCCTTTTATAAAAATGCTGCTTTTGCACCGTGCTTCTTCCAGATTTCAAAGTAATTTGGATAAAAAGCAACTCTTCGGTCCGCCTAATATTTAGATAATGGGGACTATAATAAAATTCGCTTGCCCGATGCCCATGGAATACTTGAAAAAAATCGTCCTCCGGCACATGGAAATGCT
Organism: Paenibacillus sp. JT22N15; assembly: GCF_059383755.1. Taxonomy (NCBI): domain Bacteria; kingdom Bacillati; phylum Bacillota; class Bacilli; order Caryophanales; family Paenibacillaceae; genus Paenibacillus; species Paenibacillus sp. JT22N15. Next base: position 484,369 of record NZ_JBXENV010000001.1, read on the forward strand.
CCATAAGAGCACCCATAATAACCTGACTAATGGCTGACAGCTGTGGCTCATCATATTTATTTTCCAAATAACTGACTCTGACGAATGGCATGCTGGCTTCCTCCTTCAATTGGATGCCCTCATTGTACGCCTTCCTCACTTATTTGTATAATTGAATAAAATCATATTCTTATTCAATTATACCGAATAAGATGGTTGGCTATTTATACAAGGAGCTGTTCAGCAGCAATTTGAAGGAAATAAGGCCTAGGCCTACAGCGCTCACTCTTTTTCCCGCAGCGAGTTGAACCCCTCTCCGAACACTTCGACGACGTCGTGAACGGTAACAAAGGCGTAGCGGTCCGTATCGTGGACCAGCTTTTTGAGCCGGCCTACTTCGGAGCGGCTGACGACGCAGTAAATAATTTTTTTCTCGGCATCGCTGTAACCGCCTTTCCCGTGGAAAAACGTCGTGCCTCGCTGCATTTCCGTGTGGATGCGGGCTGATATTTGATCGGCATGGCTCGTAATGATGATCGCCGCTTTGCCTCTTCCCGAGCCTTCCATGACGTAGTCAAGCACCCGCGTGCCCACGAAAACGGCCACAATCGTATACATCGCCCGTTCCCGATCCAAATAAATAAGCGACAGCACAATAGTGGCGCAGTCGAACATAAAAACGCTTCTTCCGACAGGCCATCCCCAATACTTTTTGAGCACCTGCGCCAAAATGTCCGTTCCGCCGCTTGTCCCGCCATACCGGAAAACAAGGCCCAACCCGACGCCGACCGTCACGCCGGCATACAAGGAAGCCAGCAGCAGATCGCTCATAACAAAATGAAAGTCCCGAAAGATGTATACAAAAAACGAGAACATCAACGTTGCAAAAACGGTATAAGCCAAAGAACGCCCTCCGAGCGCCTTCCAGCCAACAAAAAAAAGCGGGAGGTTAAGCAAAAAATTGGTTACCCCTGCATCCCAGCCAAACATATATTTCAGCAATAAGCTGGCTCCGGTAATACCACCCTCGGCCAGCCCGTTAGCTGCATTGAAATAGTTGATGCCAAAGCCCATAATCGCCGAGCCGACGAGGATGGCAGCACCATTTTTCAAATGCTCGTTCATGCAAATTCTTCCTGGAGCCGCGCTTCGGCCGCCTCGTTCGTGGTCTCTTGGCTGAGGCTCCGGCGCGCTACGCCCGACTGGTAGGCTGCGGCAATGACGGCTTCCCGCACTTTTTCCACAACATGTTGGTTAAATACGCTTGGAATAATGTAGGACTCATTCAGCTCCTCTTCCGTAACGACGGAAGCGATCGCGCTTGCCGCGGCCAGCTTCATCTCCTCCGTAATTCGCGAGGCGCGGCAGTCGAGGACGCCGCGGAACAAGCCCGGGAAGCAAAGCACGTTGTTGATCTGATTCGGGTAATCCGACCTTCCGGTCGCCATCACGCGGACGTACGGCTCCGCTTCTTCCGGCGGAATTTCCGGCGTCGGATTCGCCATGGCGAAAACGATCGGATCGCTGGCCATATTTTGTACATCGTCCACACGGAGCACCTTAGGCCCGGACAGTCCGATGAATATATCGGCGCCGCGGATTACCTCGCTCAAAGCGCCGCTTCGGCCTTCGGGATTCGTATGCTCGGCAAACCATTGCCATGCAGGATTGTCATAGTTTTGCCCCCGCACGATAGCACCTTGCCGATCCACGCCGATAAGGTTGGTTACCCCGGCGGCCAGCAGCATTTTGGTGCAGGCGATGCCCGCCGCTCCGATGCCGCATACGACTACCTTGCAGCGGCCTAGCTCTTTTTTCACCACTTTGACGGCGTTCAGCAATCCTGCTAGCAGGACGACCGCCGTCCCATGCTGGTCATCATGGAAAACGGGGATATCCAGTTCCTCGATCAACCGATTCTCGATTTCAAAACAGCGCGGCGACGAAATATCCTCCAGATTGATGCCGCCGAAAGTCGGCGCGAGCGCTTTGACAATTTGAATAATTTCTTCGGTGCTCTGCGTATTCAGGCAAATGGGAAACGCATCCACACCGGCCAATTGCTTAAACAGCATCGCTTTGCCTTCCATAACCGGCATCGCCGCCTCCGGCCCGATATTGCCGAGTCCGAGCACCGCAGAGCCGTCGGAAACGACCGCAACCGTGTTGCGCTTGATCGTCAGCGAATGCGCTTTTCTCGGGTCCTCGTGGATTGCCATGCAGACTCGCGCCACGCCCGGCGTATAAACGCGCGACAAATCCTCGCGGTTTTTGATCGGCATTTTCGGCACCATTTCGATTTTCCCGCCGAGATGGATCAGAAAGGTTTGGTCGGAAACATGCAAAACTTTGATGCCTGCCAATTTTTTGACAGCGCTTACAATAGAGTCGGAATGCTTATGATCGCTCACGTGAACCGTAATATCCCGAATCGTCGTCGCTTTGCCGGATTTCGCGACATCGATCGCAATAACATCCCCGCCGGCATCGCCGATCGCTGTCGCGATCTGCCCGAACGTCACCACATCCTTGGCGATTTCCAGCCTAATAATAATACTTGTGCCTCCACTTACACTCGCCTTTACCGTCATTTCCGATCACTCCCAGTCCACAAATTGCCGCTGCTGGAATCGGCCGCGTTCCAACCGATCCAAAGAGCTGCTCCATTTATTGCGCAGGCGGCGTCGCCGCTGATTTTTTGTTTTTCAAATAATAAATAAGGTAACACATGACGACGAAAGGAACTCCGCAATACAAAGCGATGCGCTGAGCAGGATCGAAATACAATCCTATGCAGGACGTCAGACAGAGCAGAAACGCCGCAATGGGCACATAAGGGTACAGCGGAGTCCGATATTTCAAATCCTGAAGCCTGCCGCCCTCCCTAAGAAACTGCCTGCGGAACATAAATTGCGAAGCGACGATGCCCATCCATACGGCTACGACGGCGAACCCGGAGATGGCGATCAGAACGACGTAGACGGTATCAGGAGCAATCACACTGGAGAGCAGGGATAGGCAGGAAACCAGCATGCTGATGATCAGCGCATTCAACGGTACGCCACTCGATGTCACTTTCCCAAGCCACGGGCTGATCATTTTTTCCTGGGAAAGCGCCCAAAGCATCCGCGTCGAAGCATACAGTCCCGAATTGCCCACCGACAGCAAAGCGGTCAAAATGACAAAGTTCATAATGTCAGCCGCATACGGAATGCCGATCTTGTCAAATACGAGAACGAATGGACTTTCGATAACTCCCGCTTCCTTCCACGGGATAAGCCCGGCCAGCACGATAATCGCGCCGACGAAGAAGATCATCGTCCGCCAAACGACTGTGCGGATGGAGCGCGGAATGCTGACGTCCGGATTTTCCGTCTCCCCTGCGGTCACGCCGATCAGCTCGGTGCCGGAGAAAGCGAAATTGACGGATATCATGACGAATAATACCGGCAGGAAGCCGTTTGGAAATAACCCGCCCTGATTCAACAGGTTAGAGAACATCGGCGCCGAGGCGTTGCCTTCCATCGGAATGAGCCCAAACATGGCCGCTCCGCCAAGCCCAATGAAAAGGATAATAACAATGACCTTAAAGCCGGCAACCCAAAACTCGGATTCTGCAAAAAATTTCACGGATAAAGCATTTAAAGCAAACAGTAAAACGGCGAATATCGCGCTCCAAATCCAAACCGAGATATCAGGGAACCAGCGCTGCATCAGCAGACCCGCCGCCGTAAACTCCGATCCGACCGTCACGACCCACGTCAGCCAATAAAGCCAGCCGATAGTAAAACCCGTAGCAGGCCCGATAAATTTGGTCGCATAAGCCGGGAATGAACCCGTAACCGGCATCGCCACGCTCAATTCGCCCAGACAAAGCATCACTAAATACATAATCAGCGCACCGACCAGGTAAGCGAGCACGGCCCCTCCCGGCCCGGCCAGATTCAGCGTATAGCCTGTGCTTAGAAAAAGTCCAGTTCCGATGACGCCGCCAAGTGAAATCATGAAAATATGCCGGCTTTTCATCGATCTTTTCAATGTGTGCTGCTCGTTCTCGCCAATTTTGCTCATCCTATTTCGCTCCCTTGTCGAAGTTTTCGAGATACTCAAGGCCCGCAATTCCAGGGGTTGTCATTTCAAAGGGATTTAATATAACATCTAGCTCTTCGGGGGTCAAAAGATTTCTTTCCAGACATATTTCCTTGATCGTTTGTCCGGAATGAAGCGCTTCCTTTACTAGCCTGGCAGCGGTTTCATAACCGAGATGAGGATTCAGCGCCGTCATGACGCCGAAGCTTCGTTCCACGTGCAATCTGCAGGTTTCCTCATTCGCCTGAATCCCTTCCACGGCCTCGCGCAGGAAAACGTTGAGCCCGTTGCGCAGGATGAGTAAGGATTGGAGCAAATTATGGGCCAAGACCGGCCCCATCACATTCAGCTCAAGCTGGCCCGCTTCAGCAGCCAAGCAAATCGTATGATCGTTGCCGATCACCTGAAAGGCGATCTGGTTGACCATTTCCGCCATGACCGGATTAACCTTGCCCGGCATAATCGACGATCCGGGCTGCTTGGGAGGGAATTGAATCTCTCCCAGTCCGGCTCGAGGTCCCGAAGCCATAATCCTGAGGTCATTGCAAATTTTAGACAGATTTACCGCCATAATTTTAAGCGCCGCAGAGAGCGCCGTAAAGGCGTCCGTATTTTGAGTAGCGTCCACCAAATCATCCGCCGCGGTTAAAGGAAGTCCTGTCTGCTCAATCAAATTCCGCACGGCCAGCTCGCTGTACTTCAGATTGGCGTTGAGCCCCGTGCCAACGGCTGTCGCGCCCAGATTAACCGTCAGCAATCCGGCTGCCGCCGCGGTAATTCTTGCAAGGTCCCTGCCGATTACGCGGGAATAGGCGCCGAACTCTTGTCCCATCCGGATCGGAACCGCATCCTGCAAATGGGTGCGTCCCATTTTCAGAACATCGTCAAACTCCTCCGCTTTCCGCGCAAACCCCGCTTCGAGAGCCGCAACAGCGGCCAGCAGCGGTTCGGCGAGCCGGTAAGCGGCGATACGGATCGCCGTCGGAACCGTATCGTTCGTCGATTGGGACATGTTGACGTGATTGTTCGGCGAGCAGTGGAAGTAATCGCCTTTCCGCTTGCCGAGCCACTCCAGCGCCCGGTTGGCCAGCACTTCGTTCATATTCATATTGATGGAAGTACCCGCACCGCCCTGGATGGCATCGACGATAAAATGCGCCGACAGCTTGCCCGCAGCCGCCTCCTCCGCAGCCTGCACAATCGCGGAACCGATCGTTTTCGGCAGCATGCCGGTTTCCATATTGGCCAATGCCGAGGCCTTCTTGATCTCGGCCAAAGCCGTCATCAAATGCGGGCTAACCGGGGTTCCGGTAACCGGGAAATTTTCGGTGGCCCGCAGCGTCTGAATGCCGTAGTAGGCTTCGGCGGGTACCGCCTTTTCACCGAGAAAATCATGTTCGATACGCACTGACATGTGGATCTCTCCCCGAAGTCATCTTGGTGGAATACAAGTTCGTTTCATTTATTTCGACATCTGAAAGCAGACCACTTTTGGCTCGGTCATCTCGTGAAGCGCGAAGGCAACGCCCTCCCGGCCAAGTCCGGAGCCTTTAACGCCACCGAAAGGCATGGCGTCAATGCGGTAATCCGAGCTGTCGTTGACCATCACGCCGCCAACGTCAAGCTTGTGAACGGCGGTAAAGGCATGCTCCAGATTTGCCGTGAAAATTCCTGCCTGCAGCCCGAAATCGACGCTGTTGGATTCGCGTATTGCCGTATCCAAATCAGGCACGCTGAAAATCGTCACGACGGGACCGAACACTTCCTCTTTCACGACTTTGCACGTCTTCGGAACGTTGGCCATAACCGTCGGCTCCACGAATGCACCGCGGCGCTGGCCGCCGCACAGCAGTTCTCCGCCCTGCTCTACCGCTTCCCGAATCCAGCTCTCCACGCGCTTCGCTTCTCTTTCGTTGATCATCGGGCCCATGTCCGTGTCCTCTTCCAACTTGCTGCCCATGCGGTACAGCTTCGTTCTGGCGACGAATTGGGCGACAAAGGATGCGTACATCGCCTCCTGCACGTAAATGCGCTGCACGCCCAGGCAATTTTGGCCCGCCGCCCAGAATGCGCCGGATACGGTCGCTTCGACCGCGTCGCTAATATTCGCGTCGTTCAATACGATAGCCGGGGAGTTGGAGCCGAGCTCCATGCCCATTTTTTTTAGTCCGCCCTTTTGCATGATCGCTTTGCCTGTCGTCAGCCCCCCGGTAAACGAAATCATTCTGACATCGGGATGCGTCACCAGAGCATCGCCGATTTCGCTGGCATTGCCCGTTACGACCGATAAAATTTTGGCAGGCAGACCCGCCTGATCAAAAGCTTCCGCCAGCATCAGCGCGCTAAGCGGAGTCGCAGGCGCAGGCTTTACAATAATCGCGTTGCCTGCGGCGATTGCCGGGCCGACCTTGTGCGCAACCAGGTTCAGCGGATCGTTGAAGGGCGTAATCGCCCCGATGATGCCAATCGGAAAACGGTAGTAGTAGCCGAAACGTTTTTCACTGCCCGGCATCTGGTCGAATGCGATCGTCTCGCCATGCAGCCGTCTGGCCTCCTCCGCGCTGATGCGCAGCGTCTCCACGCATCTTCTGACTTCCTTCCGCGCTTCTTTGATCGTTTTGCTGCCTTCGCGGGCAATCGTCTTCGCGTAGTCTTCCTTATGCGCGTCCACCCAGTCGGCTGCGCGGTTCAGAATGGCGATCCGCTCATGCGTCGGCAGCTCCGAGCTCAGCCGGAACCCTTCCTTCGCCTGTTCGATGGCATACAGCATGTCCGCCGTCGAGGCAGCGGGCACGGTCGCGATCAGGCTATCGTCCTGCGGATCGCGGACTTCCATCAAGTTCTCGCGCAGCACCCATTGTCCGGCCAAATACATCTTGCTTTTCTTTTCCATAGTTTCCATAGTCATTGTTTACACCTCATCCTGGTTGTTTAATTTCTATGATTGCAGAAGCTACAGTTGATTGCGGTGAATGTTGATCAGATCAATCAAAATCGAAAAGCCTGTTTCCTTGCGTCCGGCTCCGGCGCCCATCAGCGTGATCGGCCCGGCCAAATCGCAATCGTACGTAACGGCATTCAATGCGCCGCCGACGCCCGCCAGCGGATCGCTGAGCGGAATCGCCTCCGGCCCTACCTTGGCGATGACCTCCTCGCCGTCGCGCCAGCAGCGTGCGATCAGCTTCCAGCGCTTGCCTTCCTGTTTGGCGCGCTCCATATCTTCCCGGGTCAGCTTGCTGATCCCTTCGCAGGCAACGTCCTCCCTTTCCAGAGGCACATTCATCACGATATTGCTCAAAATCGTAATCTTGTACTGCGCGTCATAGCCTTCGACATCGCTGGTCGGGTCCGCTTCCGCATAGCCTAGTCCTTGCGCCTCGGCAAGCGCGTCCGCATAGCTCATGCCCTCTTCCATCCGGGTCAGCATATAATTAGTCGTCCCGTTCAAAATGCCCTTGATCTCGTTGATCCGATTGCCCGAAAGCGCGGTGATTGGCATGCGGAGCGCAGGCGTTCCGCTCATGACCGTTCCTTCGTACCCCCAGCGAACGCCGTTTCTGCGAGCAAGCTCCGACAGCTCCTGATAAGCAAGCGCGACCGGGCCTTTATTGCTCATCACGACATTTTTCTTGCATTTGAATGCGGCGCGGCAGTGATCGATCGCCGGCTGGCCCGTCTTCACATCGGTAAAAGTCAGCTCTACAATCGCATCGGCATTCGTTTCCTGAATCGTCTTGAAACTGTCCCAGCCGCGGTTTAGCCCCGGCTCTTCGGGGTAGGCGTCGAGCCTGCCCGTTTCTTTTACAGCCCGCAGCGCTTCTACGATATTCAAGCCGTCCGGATGATACAAAGAGCCTTTCATCATGTCCGAGATCGCGACAATTTTCGCCTGAAACCCGGTATCGCTGTGTAATGCCTTGCTTTTCTCTTCCAATATTTCCGCCAATCCCTGGCCTACGACACCAAAGCCAAGCAGTGCAATTTTGAGTTCCATATCGATCTCTCCTTATAGGTTATGGATGCTTAAAGGCATCTGCGATTCTACATAGGCTAGCGCTTGCGACAAGTCGGCGATCAAATCCTCCGTATCCTCGATGCCGACAGAGATGCGCAGCAGGCCTTCGGAAATGCCCAGCGCCTGGCGCTCTTCCAGCGTGCATTCGACATGGCTGGTCGTTCTCGCCGGTCCGTAAATCGTTTCAACGGCGCCAAGATTGCCTGCCCGGTTCGCATACTGGAGCCGCGGCAGCAGCAGCTTGATCGTTTCCATTTCCCCTTTGAGCACAACGCTCAAAATGCCGCCAAAGCCGTTCATCTGCTTTTTTGCAATATCATGATGCGGATGTGTCTCCAGACCAGGATAGTTGACGGACTCGACAAGCGGATGTTTTTGCAAAAAGCGGGCGATCTCCATGGCGCTTTGCGCCTGCTGGCGGACGCGGAGCTTAAGCGTTTTCATCCCCCGCAAAATCAGATAAGCCGCCCACGGATCGAGGTTCGCCCCGTGAATTTCCCGGTAGTGGTACACCTTCTCCATCAAAGCTGCGGACCCGCACACGACGCCTCCGAGCACATCGGCATGGCCGCTTAAAAATTTGGTGGCACTGTGAATGACGAGATCGACGCCGAGCTTCAGCGGATTTTGATTGATCGGCGTTGCGAACGTATTATCGACCATCACCAGCGCGCCGACGGCTTTCGCCGCTTTGGCCAAACGTTCGATATCGGTAATTTTCAGCGTCGGATTCGTCGGCGACTCCAGGTAAAGCACGCTGCAGCCCTTGGCAATCTCGCGCTCGATCTCCTCATGATCACCGGTATTGCACAGCACTGTTTCTATATGAATTTGCGGCAAAAATTCCGTGAAAATTTTGTTCGTTCCGCCGTAGGTGTCCTTGACGGAGACGACGCGGTCGCCAGGCCGCAAAAACGTATAAAGCGCGCTGCTGATCGCCGCCATGCCGGATGAAAAAGCGATAGCCTCTTCCGCCTCTTCCAGAAGCCGCACCTTTTCTTCCATCGCCCGGACGGTCGGGTTCGACATCCGGTTGTAGGTATATCCCGGTTTGTTCCCCAGCGCCACTTCCTGCCATTCGTCAACGTCGCTATAGTCGTAAGCTACGCTGAGCACGACGGGAACCTGAGTGGATCCGAATACTCGGAAATCCTTCTCCCCGCCCCATACCGCTTTTGTGCCTATTCGCGCATTGTTATCGATGTGTTCACGCATTGCTCTCTCACCCTTTGCTATTGTTCATAGATTCGAGGAAACTTCACTTGTTCCTTAATAAATTGTATATTGTATACAATATATGGCGCAATTGCTCCTTTTGACAACGGCATGATTGCCTCCTTGATCAATTTGTATTTTGTATACAATATACAATATCCTTGTTTATGTTTCTGATCATATCATGCATTCTTTTGAAAATCAACAAATTTATGAAGCGCTTTCAAAAGGGCCTCGCCGCTTGATCAAACCCTATGACAATGGTACTATGAATCATAGATTTCCCTGCAGATACTGGAAACCGCATTTTTCATTCGTCCTAAAGGAGCGCTACAATGACCATCAAAAAGTACCAGTCTTTAAAAGATCATGTGTACAATTATATAGCAGAAAAAATTCAAAACGGCTCTTTGCTGCCTAATCAGAAATTGAACGAAGCCTCCATTTGCCAAACGCTGGGGGTCAGCCGTACCCCTGTCCGGGAAGCATTGATTCAGCTGGCCTCGGAAAATTTGCTGGAAAACTTGCCCCGCCGAGGCTTCATCGTCAAAGAGCTGGATACGAAAAAGAAGCTGGATGTTTTTCAGGTCGTCGGGGTGCTGGATGCGCTTGCCGCCACTTTATCCGTTTCACATTTAGACGAAGACGATATCGCAACGATGGAGCGGCTGGTTGAAAAAATCGACTTGGCGATCCAGCAGCAAAACTATACCGATTACCAGCATTGGCAGAACGATTTCCATAATGTTTACTTATTGAAATGCAACAACAGCACCTTAACTGAAATATTGAAATCGCTGCAAAACAGCTTTATCCGGCAAATTTACTTAAGCGAGGACAAGCAGCGGCTGTTTTCGGTATTGTCGCAAATGAATGAGGAGCATAAGCAGATTATTCAGCTTTTCAAAGAAAGAGATTCTGCAAAGCTGGACGAGTTTATTAAAACCGTGCATTGGAAAATTGATTACCTCGATATGATATAAACGGCTAAAACCAGTAGACGAGACGCTTGTCCGTGTACTGGTTTTTTCGTTTTCCTTCGGGCTGCGGGTCGCAGTACCGTTTTAGCCCTTTACGCTGGCGATTCGCGAGGAAGATGTTTTCATCATGCTCGTCATCAATTGGATGTCCCTATTGTACGCCTCCCCGTTTATTTATATAATTGAATAAAATAATAACCTAATTCAGTTTTACCGAATGAGATTATTAGCTATTTATATAAGGAGCTGTTCAGCATGGATTTGAAGGAATTAACGACGTTTCAAACGATTGTTCAAGAAGGAAACTTTTCTAAAGCCGCCCTCAAGCTGCATTATGCCCAGTCTACCGTCACTAATCAGGTTCAGCGGCTGGAGAAAGCGCTTGGCATTCAGCTGTTCAAACGGGGCTGGGATGCCGAGCTTACGGCCTCCGGGCAATTGTTCGCCGCCGAGGTAGACAAGCTAATTGGACATTGGCATTATGTAGCGGAGCAGGCGAAGGCTTTGCAGGAAGAAGAAATCGGGACGGTCAGCGTAGGCGCGTTAGAATCGCTCGCAAAGCAGGTACTGCCTGCTTCACTCCGGCGCTTCCAGGCGCAAAAGCCTCGTGTTTCCTGCCATTTTGTTATAGGCAATACCGACACGCTGTCGCGTGCAGTGCTGCAAGGCGGGCTCGACTTTGCCATTTGCGGGGAGCCTGCTGATTCGACTTCCTTTCGCTTTGAGCCCTTGTTCGAGGAAAAAATCGCCTTTGTTGCAGCGAATGACCATCCCCTAGCGAAAAGGGACGGCATAGATTTTGCTGAGCTGCTTGCTTATCCTTTGCTAATTGGGGGAAGTACATGCCTTTATTATTTGCGATTATCCAAGCAGTTTTCACGCTATGACGAATCCCCCCTCCTGCATACGGTCAGCCAAATTTCTGCAATTCCAGCATTTATCCAGCAGACAGCCGCTATAGGCGTTGTTCTTGCTTCGACAGAGCTGGCGCCAAATCTGGTTGCCCTTGATGTAAAGCTCAAGGATGCCTCCATTCCCATCGGCTTGCTGCAGCTGCGCAATGAGAGTTATGCGGCGACCTCCAAGCATCAATTGATGCAATATATCAAAGAGGAGCTGTCACTTGCTTAAAGTAAGCTTATAGGTTTATGATAGTCATACAAATGGCTAAAGGAGGCATTTTTCGTGGATCATGTGGACAAACAAATTTTATTCCATTTGCAAAATCAAGCGAGAATTTCCATGACGGACCTTGGCAAAAGTGTGGGCCTGTCCCAACCGGCTGTAACGGAAAGAGTCAGACGGCTGGAGGAAAAAGGCGTTATCGAGGAATACCGCACGATCATTTCCCCAGAAAAAATCGGCAAGCCCTCCATCGCCTATATGCTGTTTCAAACGCGGGATTGCCATGCCTTTCTTGATTTTGTCCATACCTCTCCCGATGTCATGGAGTGCCACCGCATCAGCGGCCAGCACAATTACTTATTGAAAGTGATGACCGACTCTACCCGATCCCTTGAAGAATTCGGCAATCAATGCGATAAATATGGGACGTATACGATTTTGATCGTCATGTCGTCCCCCATTGATCATAAGCTTCTAATCCCTGTTCTTGCGGAAGCACAGTACCTCACGGATTTAGGCTGATGCTACTCAGCCTCTATTCGAACGGAAACCATGCTCCTTGGCAAGCCAGGCGATGAGCAGAGCGATGATTACCAGCAAGGAAAGTACCCATGGGAAAGAAATAACACCCAGCGTTTCAAGCAAAAGCGCACCGATTAATCCACCCCCGCCAATCGCCAAATTCCAGGCCGTCACCAGCATGGATTGCGCCACATCTGCATGATCGCCAGCGGCTTCGGCCACCGCTGTCTGCAGCAGCGTCGCTGCCCCGCCAAATGTCAGCCCCCACAATGCAATGGCTATATAAATGATCATCGACTCGCTGCTGCCTATTCCCAGCAGAATAGAGGCGACGGCGAAACCCGCGAGGCTTATTAAAACCATAGTCCGCAGCATGCGGTCAATCAACAGGCCAATAAGTATGATGCCCGCAACCGATGCCATTCCAAAAACTAGTAAAACAACATCAACGCGCTCCACAAGCCCGACCATAGCCAAATAGGGCGCTATATACGTATAAAGAATGTTATGTGCAAGCATCCAAGCCAGAACGACGGCTAAAACGGGCCTTACTCCCGGAATTGTCATTACGTTGTAGAGGGAACGTTTCTTGGCAGAAGGTTGTCCTGCAAAGTCGGGCATCTTCCACATCATCCACAAGATGAGCAGCATAGCAAGCAGCGACATGATTCCAAAAACAAACCGCCAGCCCGCAAATACACCAAGAAAAGTACCCGCCGGAACTCCCAGTGCAAGCGCAATTGGCGCCCCAAGCATCGCTACCGCCATGGCGCGGCCCTTCAGAGCATCAGGCACCATGCGGCGAGCATAGCCAGCTGACATGCCCCATAATATGCCAGAGCTTACACCCGCCATAAAACGGGCAATCAAGGTCAGCCCATAACTGGAGGAAAACGCCGTTACGCTGTTGAACAGCAAAAAGCCGAACATACATAGCAGAAGCAGAGGCCGTCTACGCCAATTGTTTGTAGCCGCGGTCAAAGGAATGGCTGTCAATAATGTTCCCAGCGCGTACGCGGTGACCAGTTGGCCGGCAAGCGACTCTGAAATATGGAGTCCCCGTCCGATTTGCGGCAGCAAACCTGCGGGAATCGTCTCGGTCAGAATACAAATAAATCCTGCCATAGCAAGCGCTAATAATGCGGCCCATGGCAAACGATCAGTAGCTGGGGTACTCGCTGCCGCTCGGCGGGCAGAAGTAAGTTGATGCTTGTTCAATGTAAAAACACTCCCTTAATAATAGGTTCACTCGTCAGCAAAGCCATCCATCGTTTTGCTGATTTAAGTTTACATATTTAAGAGCTTGATTTACATGCAATGAACAAGGCATACTTGTTATTTTTCAAAGGAATTGCATTTAATTGCCCTTCTCTGCCGTTAATTTAAAAGCGTATCCTCATCCAGCTCTTAATAAAATCGCCGTAATGCCCATTAATGCAAATTTTGCTGGAGCTAGGCGAAATCAAGGAGAAGCTTGTGCTTAGAATTCAACGCGCCCACGACTTTGGTCGGGTGCCGCCACCTGCCGCAGTCTGTTCCCAATCGCGGCGTTCTCCGATACAATATAGCCACATATGTTGGAGGAGCGATTGAAAATGGATTACGAACAGAAAGTGCACAACGAAATTGCCGCTTGGGAGCGCCAGTTGTTCAAGCCGCCCGGTTGGTTGGAGAGAACATCGAAGACGATTGGCAAGCGAATCAACGACTTGATTCCACCCAAGGTGCACAACGTCATGACGGCCACCATAAAATCCATCGTGCGGACAGCGCTGTTCGGTGCGGAATATACGCCTCAGCGACCGGTGCAGCGGACTCTTTCTCTAGAACATGCCGATCAAGAAGCGCAACGCTTGTTTTCCTTATACCAAAAAATCGCGACTGCCGAAGGCGCAGGCACTGGGGCGGGCGGCATTGTGCTTAACGTCGTGGACTTCCCTGCGTTAATCGCAATTAAGATGAAATTTTTGTTTGAATTGGCTCATAACTACGGGTATGACACGAGGGATTTTTCCGAGCGCGTTTTCATTCTTAAGGTGTTCCAAATGGCGTTCTCCGGTCCCGAACAGCGCGCCAAGCTGCTGGTCTCGATTAAGTGTTGGGATATTGAAAAGGAGCAGTGCTTCACGGATACCGATTACTCCAAAAACATGGACTGGGAGACGTTCCAGAAGGAATACCGCGACTCCATCGACTTTCGAAAAATGCTGCAGATGGTGCCGGGGATTGGAGCGGTGGCAGGCGCTTGGGCGAATTATACCATTCTCGAGGAGCTAGGCGAAGCCGCCATGAACGCCTATCGGTTGCGCAGATTGAGCGAGGGCCAATAAAGCATGTTGATTGATTGTCAGCATCGCAGCCAAGCCATTTGACTGGCTGCAATGCTGCTCCTTGATTGTTCAACTCATGTGTCTCGCTAGAGAAGTGGGGCTGTATTACACTATTCCAATATATCGACTATATCGATGTAGCCTTCTGCTGCATTCACGCGAATTCGCTGCCCATCCTTTATGAATTTGGTAGCATTTTCGCCCCCTACTAATCGCTTTTATATTCTAAAATATCGCCAGGCTGACATTCTAAAGCTTTACAAATGGCCTCTAAAGTCGATATCCGAATCGCTTTTGCCTTTCCATTTTTCAGGATAGAAAGGTTAGCCATCGTTATTCCAACCCTCTCCGAAAGCTCTGTTACGCTCATTTTCCTCTTCGCCAGCATTACATCAATATTAATGATTATCGCCATTTCATTCACCTCAGACCGTCAAATCATTTTCTGATTTTATATCAATAGCCTCTTGCAAAAGCCTCTGGAGAACTGCAGCAAACACAGCAATCACCAATGAGGCAAAAATGATGACCAGTCCGATTCCCATGAAGCCTGGGGGATCAACTTTCTGCGCGATCAGATAGAAGAATGGCATGCCTGCCACATACAGGCAGCTGATTAGGATTGCACAAAATTTTATGTTCTTTAAAACACGTACAGATAATTCCGAGAAAGCTTTATTGTGGTCAATATAGCTTAAAAGTTTTAAAGCTTGAAACAGTGCAAAGTAAAAAGGGATCGCTGCTGCATATAAATCGATGAAAAAGAGATATTTCAAATAAGCATGATCTGGATATGACTCTGCTATAAAATTCGCAATTTCTGGCACCAAAAATACGCATAAAGCAAGAACTGGAATGCCCATAAAAATAACCGCTGCCTTTAAAAAGAGTGTTGTTCCTCGTTCCATAAAAAGCCCCTCGCTTAGCATTAAATTTAATTCGACTCTAACATAATATTTATCGTTTTACAATAAAAATTCCATCCTATTTAATATACTTTTGTTGTTTTAAAGGATTCCATTTTCAAACTAAAAAGAGCATTCCTCTTTGCAGAGAAACGCTCTTTCAATCCTATTGCAGGAGGCTAAGCCGCCTCCGTCACTTTCTGACGTTCACGCTTACCACCAAATTTCAATACAAAAATGCCGCCGATAATGACCAATACGCCCAGAAGCTTGTTGACCGAAAACGGAACCTGCTCCAGCCCCATCCAGCCAAGCGAATCCCATAATAGGGCAAATAAAACCTCCGACGTCATGACAATGGCAATCGCGATCGTCGGGCTAAGCCGCTTCATCGCCTGCACGAGGCTCATAACTACACCTACCCCGATCAAACCGCTGAACCAAAACCATGGCTGCATCCCCTGCCAAGCAAACAGCTGCTTCCCTTCCAAAATAAAGCCAATCGTGAGCGAGGCTAGAAACCCGAGCCCCAATACGAGTGTCGTCGTCGCCCACGTCCCTGCCCGCTCATTTACCTTGCTGTTAAAAATCGCCTGTATGCTGACGAGCGCGCCCGCCATTAGCGAAAACAATATGCCTGTCATCATTAGCCCTGCTCTCCCTTCTGATCCGTTAAAGTATAATTGTGATGATTGGCCCGTTTGCTTAACGCTTCCTTATTTTTAATGACAATCCATTGCTTCGTTCGCTCGACGAGGCCTTCCTCGCAAAACTGCCGAATGACCCGGTTCAGGTGCCGATAGCTTGTGCCAATCAAATTAGCGACATCCTTCAAATTGTCTGTGCTGAGCTCCCCTTTAAATTGCTCATCGGATTCGTCGTAGGAAACCGACAGCAAATAGCTCGCCAGACGTACATCCACAGGCTGCATGACATTCAAGCTCATGGAATTGGATTTAAAATAAAACTTCCGCGTAATTTTCTCCAATAAAAATCGCAGCAGCGGCGCATAATCCCTTCCATGCTTATCCAGCCAGCGATGCTGAACCCCAATCATTATTACGGGAGATACAGCCTCCACTGTATTGAGAAACTCCGTGCCGCGAATATATTCCACATCGCCAATGACCTCAAGGGGCGTCTTAAAGGAAATAATGAGCGTCTTTCCCTCCGGCGAGTTCGTATATACTTTAATTTTCCCCTTCACGAGCACAAACATATGCTGGGGCGTCTCTCCTTGGCCGCAAATGAGCTCCTCCTGTTCAAAGCTGTACAAGTTCAAATAAGGAAGCAGCGGCTCATTGAACACCGCCTCCAGCTGATGCAGCTGCAAATATTGACCCAGCAGCTCGCGATCTTTAATTTCAATCATTTCCCCACTTCTTTCATGGCTTAGTTCGCCTTCGGAATCAGCCCTTTAATAAAAACACGCCGCTAATCATCATGCCAATGCCAATCAATTGCGACACCGTTATCCTTTGCTTCTTCAAGCCGAAAAAGCCATTCGTCTCTATTATAACCGTCATGCCTAGCTGGGCAATCAGCAGCATCGATACCATGAGCGTGACGCCGATCTGTTGAATAGCTGTTACATTGCTGAAAATAATAATAGCTGCAAAAGAGCCGCCTGCCAAATAGATAGGCTTCACCTGCTGAAATTCCCGCCATTTTCCGGCACCTACGCTCATCAATATAATGAAAGCCACGATAAAGCCAGTAAATTGGGTAAGTGTTGCGGCCTGCCACGTTCCGATGCTTCCGCTTATTCGGGTATTGGCTATTCCCTGCAGCGTAATACATGCCCCTCCTAATATTGCAAACAAGATCCCTTTCATGAGTGCTCTCCCCGTCCTCTTCGTTTCCTTAATTAAACGGCAGAACACCGCATATTGGAAAGGACATATGTCCTGAGCAAGAAAAAGAGCAGCTTTATGAAAGGATACATGTGCTTGACTTACTTAATGGAGCTGGCTATATTCCATGTAAATTGTTTAATTCGATACGCCATTTTACCAGTAATCATGATATCCATTCCCCATTTGTGCACCCATGTTAATCCTTTTTCCGGCCCTAGTCCGATGCTGAAGCTATCCATATAGCCGGTATGCCGAGGAGCAGTTCTTCCTTCAAGATCAGCTGCTATCACTTTGCCAAGCCTTACCGCTTGCGGAATAGCCTCCTTGCAGGTCATCCCATCTGAACGGCCCGTATCCGGATCGATTACTTTCGCACAATCTCCTATGCTGTATATGCCGCTGGCAGCCTTAACCCGATAGCTTGCATCAATGTTTACAAACCCGTCCTCTGTTGTCGGCAAGCCCAGCTGTCTTAAAACTGGGTTTGGCATAAGGCCTAATGTCCAAACGCATAAGCCAACAGGCAGTTCTTCTCCACTGGCCAAAAGCAAGCGCCCGCCTGCCTCTGACAGCACTCGGCTTCCATGAACGACTGCTACTCCGTTATTCGTTAACAGCTGCTCCAGTTTCGAGGCCACTTTGCCTGGTCCATTCAAAAATAATCTTTCGTGTGCATTAAACAAGCGAATGTGTACTTGATGCGGATTTAATCCCAGCTGCTCCGCATCTGCCCGCACATAATGGGCTAATTCAGCGGCCGTTTCAATGCCGCTTATGCCAGCTCCCGCTACAGCAATCGTCATAAGGCACTCTCGTTCGGCCGGATTGGCTTCAATTGCGGCCCGCTGTAAATTAGCACGCCATGCTGTCCGAATGTTCACCGCATGTTCCAGCGTAGCAAGCGGAAATCCGCCTTTTTCCTCGTCGAGCTGGCGGATGATACTGCCAATAGCTACTACAAGCACATCGTAGCTTAGCTGCTGCTCCTCCCCATTTGCATTCCGCAGCAGCAGTTGTTTCTCTACCTTCTTAATTTCAGTAACCGTTGCCTCAACAAGCTCAACACCTTCAGGAAACATTTGGGCAAGTGGTATACAAATATTTTCGTCTGTTACCGCTGGCTTAAATAGGATAACCTTACGCAAGTGATAGCTATTTTTGTCAATTAATACGAATCGGATAGACTGGCTTCTTTTAACGTTAATTAAATTTTTGCGCAACTCCTTCATCGCATGAATACCCGCATATCCCGCTCCAATGACGACACAGGTCAACGTTTCCATTACAACCACTCCCTTTATGTTCGTTTGCTTATTTGCATGTATAACGACAAGGGAGTTTTTTTTGTGACACAGATCCGTTTTGTAGGTCTGGGCTTTTTTGCTATATTTTTATTTCCAACTACCTTGCGCGGAGTGACTGTTCTATGTATAATAATAAAAGTGTCACTCGGGGCCTTAGCTCAGCTGGTAGCATGTTATGCTGGCAGTAATGGGGTCAAAATTGCAAACGGGGCTATAGTTTAGGGGGAAAATAGGTCGCTGGCAGCGATCAGTCCGCGGTTCGATTCCGCGTAGCTCCATATATCTTAAACACAAACGGCAGAAATGCCGTTTTTTTTGCGTTTATTTTGTTCTATTCATGAAAGAAGGGAAAAAAATGAATAAAGAGACAGCCGAAAAAAAGCTGTTCTATTTGGACGGCATTAGGGGACTTGCAGCATTGGCCGTAGTAATTTCGCACTGCGTTAAATGGATGACCGCAACAAAGATTAGGACATCCCATGATGGATTTACGATGTAGACGAAACCAATCCCATAGGCTCCATACAAAAAACGTCACCACATATCGCGGTGGCGTTTTTTTGAATGGAATGCTAACAGCGCACCCGCTGCACTATTCGATACTTTTCAAAGATTCAATCATATTGATTCGTGACACTTTTCTTCGAAGCAGCAAGCTCGAAAGAATCGTGAGCCCGAATGCAAGAATAACAGATTTCAGCATGACGAACAAACTTATTTGATCCGGGATTTGCTGATGAGTGCTGGAAAGCCCCATGACAACGAGGTCATACATATAGCCACTGATTGGTAACGCTACAAGTACCGCAAAGGCGGTGAGGATGATGTTTTCAAAGAAAATTAATCGGTTTATTTTATGCTTGGGATAGCCTAATACCTTTAGGGTGGCCATCTCACGGTTTCGTTCATAAATGTTTATGGAAGATATCGTATAAATGGCGCCAAAAGAAAGAACGACGGCACTAATGATAAACATGATAAACATAAAACTATTTTGCTTCAAAATAAATTCAGCCGATTTCTTAAGATCATTTTTATCTTCAAATGCATCTACCTGCTGAGTTTGTTCAAAAAATTGGCGAATGCTTGTAAGGCTCGTGGAGCTGGTTTCCACTAATAGCGAGGTTGGCTTGTAGGCGATGCCAAGGCTCTCGAGATAAGCTGTCGTGCAATAAAAGGAAGGATTTGCATACTGGTTGGTTATTTTTACAACCTTCATATCGACTGTTTTATTGGCAAACGCTGACTCGGTGAGCTTGAGTTGAATGGTATCGCCTTCCGCAATCTTATAGTGGTCGGCATACGATTTGGGTACCAGCACACCATTGTCTTCCAAAGCGATTCGATTGTCATCTTCATCGAAGAAAGTAATGAGATTGTTTTCTTTTTCCGTTACCACTAACGTAGCATTTTCGTTATCGCCCTTTATGAATTTTACTGGAAAGGTGGATAGACCATAACTGCTTTTAACGCTGGAGGGCAGTTGCAAAGTATCCAGGGCTGCTCCTTTCTTGAAATCGACTTTTAAATCATAGGTATTCACCTCAGCAACCTGGTCAGCTACCTTTTGCAAGGAAGTTTGAGTACCGAAAGCAGTAATCAATAAAACCGTGCTCACCACTACACCAATGGAGCTCGCTAACGCTTTTTGTTTATTTAAAAATATATTTCTTAAAATGAGCTTGTAGCTGTAGGGAATACGACCCCAAATCCTCGGAATTCGTTCGATGAGCAGCTTTTTCATTTTTAGGGGCGGTTTTGGGCGCATTGCCTGGGCTGCACATTCTCGAAGTATGGCTTTGCTGCTCAAATAACTGGCCAGCATTCCAAATGCACTCGAAAACAGGATAGGTGGAATTACAGAGAAGAAGGAAAGCGAGAATGTAATGTCAGGCAGCGAGTAGGAATTTGCATTTGACGCCCTTACTAATGGAATAAATACATTAGCGGCAATGACGCAACCAAGAATGGAGCCTATGATCCCTACCAGTATCGGGTATCCCATATAATGAAGCATGATGTTTCTGTTTTTTATACCTAATGCCTTCATGATACCTACTTGGTTTCGTTGAGAATCAATAATTCGCGACATAGTGAGGAATAGGATAATCGCTTCAATTATAAAGAGAACCAACGGAATAACACTGCTCATCAATTGATTGTTTTTGATCGTTTGTTGGAGTTGAGAATAATTGAATGATCGCTCTTTACTCATATGTTCGACATAGGAGAGAGACTTGGATTTTGCTTCAATGGCTTGACCCAACCGGTCAATGTTGAAGCCTTCTTCAGCATCAACCAAGATCTCATTATAGTACAAGCTGTCTGTGAGTCGTAGTATTCCCGCTTCAGCCACATACGCAAATCCATTTGCTTTATGATCTTGGATTTCGTTCTTTTTGGCATATTCCACGTTCTCGCCCAAGCCGCTAATGGTGAATGTCACATTTTTGTCCTTCACATTTAAATTTAGCTGCTCTCCGATTCGGTACTGATGCTCTTTAGCATAATGGGAATCTAGCAAGATTTCATTGTTATGCGACGGAATCCTGCCCTCAATCATCAAAGGTGTATTGATTTTATTGTTTACAGGGATAGAATGGACCTTTAAGGTCGCTTTCGTATTTTCAAAAGCTTGCGTCGCATTGAAGCTGTACCGTCCTTCGATTTTGTTTATACCTTGGATTTTGCTTAATTCCGCCAAGTCCTGACTTGTAATGTGGTTGTAATAGACATTCAGGTCGCTTAAATTATGCTCTTTAAAATAAGCCTTCGTGTAATGATTAAGATTATCGCTTAACGTGATCAGTCCCGCATAGAAAAAAGCGCCCACTGCAATTACCAACACAAAGGCGAAAAATTGCCCGATCGATTGTTTGATGTCCCTTAATGACTTTTTAAATAACTTCATCCTTACCACTCGATCCCTTCAACGCTTTGTTTGTTATGATTCACCGTAATGCTTTCGATCCTTCCGCTTTTCACCTGAATGATTTTATCCGCCATTGGAGCAATCGCCGTGTTATGTGTGACCAACACAACACATTTCTTCGTTTCCTTGTTCAAATCTTGAAGCAGTTTTAAGACGGCCTTCCCTGTAACGTAATCCAAAGCTCCAGTCGGTTCATCACAGAGTAGAAGCAACGGATTTTTAGCGACCGCTCTCGCTATCGCAACGCGCTGCTGTTCCCCGCCAGAGAGCTGGGAAGGAAAATTTCGTATGCGGTCCCTTAGTCCAACCTTATATAAAATGTCTTTGGCATCGAGATGGTTTTGACATACTTCCGTGGCAAATTCAACATTCTCCAGCGCATTTAAATTCGGAATCAAATTATAAAATTGAAATACAAAGCCAACATTTTCACCGCGATATTCAGTTAATTTTCTTTCGCTCAACCTTGTAATTTCTTCATTGCCAACAAACACTTGACCTGAAGTAGCGTTATCCATACCGCCAAGGATATTCAGAATCGTGCTTTTACCGGCGCCGCTAGCACCAAGAACAACGACAAATTCACCCGCATTTATGGAAAAGTCAACACCATTAAGAGCCTTGATAGGCACTTCGCCTATTTTGTATTCTTTCGTTACCTTTTTGAATTCGATTAAAGCTCCCATTTTTACAGCTCCCCATATCGTATTGGATTATACTTTCCAAATACTCTATTGGCCAGGTCAGGCCCTAGGTATATTGGTATGTTACTAATGTAGTATACTATAATACCGGATTGGATAACTGTCAATAACCGGAGCAGTTGTAAAAAAAGTTGCCCGTTGTTTTCTCCTGCGTTTGTTTGTTGACAATTGTTTGTACATAAGATATGGTTTGCTACTAGATGGGAAACAAACTACGATGCTGAGTGGTGAGGCAATGAACGTCACTTTCGACGATAAGCAACCAATATATCAACAGGTAGCTGATATAATTGAAGACGATATTCTGAACGGAACCTTTCGAGTTGACGAGCAAATTCTTTCCGTGGCTCAGTTTTCTCAGCTGTTTCAAATTAATCCAGCGACCGTAGTCAAGGGGATTAGCCTGCTCGTAAATGAAGGTGTTTTGTACAAAAAAAGAGGGCTTGGCATGTATGTCTCAACGGATGCGAGACAGAAGATTCAGAATCGGCGAAGAGAGCGTTTCTATAAGGAGATGTTGTCCAATCTGCTGATCGAAGCCGACAAACTCGAGCTGACAACCGGCGATATCGTAGACATGATCAAGCAGTTGAGAAAGGATTGAACGCATCGTGAGCATCGTATTGAGTTGCGACAAATTAATTAAAAAATACGGTCGAACTTACGCCTTACGGAATCTGGATCTACAGCTGGAAGAGAACGTCATTTATGGCTTGCTCGGGCGAAACGGCGCTGGCAAATCGACGTTGCTTAACTTAATCGCAGGCGGAATCCTGCCGAATGACGGCACAATTGAGGTAAGAGGAAAAAAGCTGGGCAGGGGAGAACTTCCGAAAGATTTCTGTTTCGTACCGGAGAATAACAAACGCTTCGGAGGAGCGCGAGTGATCGAAATTTTGCAGTTTGCTGCGAGTTTTCATCCCAATTGGAATTGGACATTAGCTCATAAGCTGCTCCAAACGTTTCGGCTTGATCCGGACAAAAAAATCAGACAGCTATCAAGAGGCGCGGGTTCACTCGTAGGAAACACCATTGGTCTGGCCAGCCGGGCACCATTGACATTATTCGACGAGCCAGTGCTCGGACTTGATTTTTTGATGCGTGAAAAGTTTTACAAAGAGTTAATGGAAGATTACGCAAACTACCCTCGAACGATTTTACTGTCTACGCATTTAATTGACGAAATCGTCCCTGTCGCAGAAAAAGTTTATATCATTGAAGATGGCTCCATTCTGCTTCATGATGATTTGGATCAAATACGAATGGCGGCTTTTTCTATTCGGGGAAATTCGGAAGCAGTGAAATCGTTCACAGCCGGGAAACGCGTACTGTATACGGAATCCTATGGCCACGGCACACTTGCCGCTATTTATGAACCGTTGAACGATAAGGACATGCAGCAGGCCCTCATGATGGACATTTCGATTGAAAATATGTCGCTTCAAAGGTTTTTCTCGTATTTGATCGAAGGAGGTCACTAAAGTGGGGGCATTGACCGTTCATCTAAAGGCAACCTATTTGCAAATGAGGATTTACATCTGGTTTATCATTATTTTAACTGTGCTTGGCAGACTGGCGGAGTTTATTGTTAACCTTCTTGTTAACAATAGTGGAGGTACTATCCTTTCGGCTGGCAACATGCTGATTCTCATTTTGCTTCTTTTGGCTATCGTGCTGCCACTCAGTTATTACAAACGCATCGTACAATTAGGAGCAAGCCGAAAGCAATATTTTTGGGGACTTCAATTCGTCTTTGCTGTCTGGGCAGCAGTGCTCGCTTTGCTTAATTCTTTGTGGACTCATGTTGAAGTAAATGTGCTCCAGGATCACGAGAGCACGGTTGGTCTTATAGAAGCATTTCATTGGGATGATTTTGGCTTGGCAGGTTCTTTTCTCTACCAAACCGTTTTTTATTTGATGGCGATGGCGCTGCTAAGTATGCTGATCTCCGGTTACTACCGCTTTACCGGCTGGCTGCTATGGGCTCTGATCGCTGCGGCGATCCCGGTTGGAACGTCGATTCCATCGCTGCGCGTTCATGTCGTCTCTTTTTTCAAAGCCCTATTATTCAATGGCTCGTTATTGGCGGGCGTTGGATTTAATCTTATTCTTTTCCTCACTTTCGTGGCAGGCGGCTGGCTTTTTACGAGGGGAAGAACGCACTGAATCATAACAAGTCCCGCTTCGAATTAGAAGAGACATTGAAGAGGCATATCCCCTCCCTAGACTGCATATAAAAGAAACGCCACCAACGTCATCATACAACGTTGGTGGCATTTCTTTTATATGGAATGCCTTGGAGCGAACCCCCGGGGTTTATTCCACGCGCACGGAGCGCCACTCCCCTATTGCCTCGACAGCTTTTGAACCATCTGATTCAAAAACAAATCCATCTCCGAACTATTTTCTAAGTTTACGAATTCAGATTTTATGATTTGGTGTCTCATCACTTTGTAATAATCGGATAATGCCTGCTTCAGCGATAAATGATGGAGCATCAGCAGCTTGGGATCAATCATTTTCCTAAGCATCGTGTCCATTTGAATAAGGAGAATAACGGAATTCAGACGCTGAAACACATCATTTTCCATCCCCCTGTCAAAAAACTCCCTCACCTGTTCATTGCGCAGCTCAACCTCATTTGAAAGCCTGTCATATAAGTGTGGATACAGGCTGCTTAACTCCTGCAAGAAAATATCGGACAAGTATACCGCCATCAGCAAAGACTGCTGAAACACTTTATCAAAGGATTTGGCATAGGACAAATGATCGGTCAAGGTCCAGTCCTGCACCATGTCCGAAATATATGCCACGTAGCGACCTACAACCGCTTCAATGATCTCATCCTTGGAAGCAAAATATTTATACATGGTCGCCTTGCTAATATCCATATATTTAGCTGCATCATCCATCTTCAGCGAGGAAAATCCGTTTTTTTGCAGCACGGGTATAATCTTTATAATTAGCTTTTGGATCGTTTTATTTCTCTTCTCCAATGAAGGGGATTTCGTATCCATGGGGTAAAGCCTCCTAATTCTTCATACCTCGAATTATAACCCAATCCCACAAAAATTTGAACAATGTGTACTAATTGAACTTTTTTAGATTATTTAGTTTACTTTTTAGCTTTTCACGTGCTATTGTTATCTTCAAGAAATGTAGAAATAAAAAGGAGGCTTGAACACCATGGAAGCTTTGGCATTGGGTAGTCAAGGACTGCAAGTATCCCGTTTGGGATTAGGATGTATGGGAATGTCCGAATTTTATGGGGCAACGGATGAGTCAGAGTCTTTAAGCACGCTAAGTCACGCTCTGGAGTTAGGCATTACGTTTTTTGATACGGCGGATATTTACGGTTATGACGAGGACGGCATCGGTGCAAATGAAAAGCTGGTTGGCAAAGGGTTAAGGACGCATCGTCAAGCTGTGCAGATCGCAACGAAATTTGGCTCTTTACGCAATAAAACGCAGCATCTAGGCTACAATGGAACGCCGCAGTATGTGAAGCAAGCCTGTGAGGCTAGTTTGCATCGCTTGGGCACGGACTACATCGATCTGTATTACTTGCATAGAGCAGATCCTAATGTTCCGATTACAGAGACGGTTGGAGCCATGGCTGAGCTTGTGAAAGAAGGAAAAGTCCGCTATTTGGGCCTGTCAGAAGTAACCTCTCAACAATTGGCCGATGCTCACGCTGTCTTTCCCATTACAGCCGTTCAAACGGAATATTCCTTATGGTCCAGAGAGCCTGAACTGGGTATTTTGAATGCTTGCAGAGAATTAGGGGTCGGTTTTGTCCCCTACAGCCCGCTTGGAAGAGGATTTTTGACTGGCACTCTCTCAAGTCGAAGCCAACTGGCACAAGACGACTGGCGCATGTATAATCCCCGGTTTTCTGAAGAGGCATTCGAACAAAATAGGAAGATCGTCCAAGGGATACAGCTGCTCGCCCAGCAAAAAGGAGTGACTCCCGCCCAAATCGCACTGGCGTGGGTAACCGCGCAAGGAAACGATATCGTTCCGATTCCGGGCACAAAGCGTGTGAAATATTTGCAGCAAAATGTAGAGGCATTATCCATCCGCTTAACATCTGAAGAGCTATCCAGCTTGAATGAGCTTGCTCCTGTCGGCAGCACCTTTGGCAGCCGTTATTAAGCATGACAGGCTCATCATATTGAAAATGGATTAAACGCAAAGACGCCAGCCTTAACGGCTGGCGTCTTGTACAAGCTGCTGCATCAGTCTTTTCTGTCGTTGCTTCCCCCTTGCATACCGGCATAATAAGGCTCTCCCGGATCAAGGTCGAGGACGACGCGTCGTGGTGCGGCAAGAGCATATTGATGCTCACAGCGCCAGCGTATGTCCTCGGTTCCGCCGACCGTCTCTCCATCGTTGATAACATCCCCATTTTCAAATAAATAATAGGCGATATTCCCAAAATTTTGGGCTACCTCGTTAGGGTCTAAATCATAAAAGTGGCACTGCACATCCGGAATGCCGATTGCTGCAAGCCCTAGTGTATCCATTAACCATTCCTCGCGCTCGCTAGCTGTTCCCCCTACATTATAGAAGCGAAAATTCATCGCACCGTACAACAAATTACCTTGCTCCAACATATCCAAATAGACGTTCGGCTCAACCAGCTTATCGCTCTCCTCTTCAAGAACCTGTTGCTCTTCCGGGCTTAGATCTTCAAACTGCTCATCCACATGTGTAGTCAACCATCAGCCTCTCCTTATATTCAAATATAAATGCTCGATATCATTTTATTTTAATAGGAAACACAGCCATGAACAACTTCACCAATTATAGGTTCCGATTTCAAATCAAAAAAAAGGCCGAAGCCAGAAGCATCCTCTGCCCCTCACCCCAGCCTTCCTTAGCTATCAAGCTGCTATTGCCGCTATTTCCATACGACTTCCTCGCCGTAGTTTTTGCCCCAATCGTACATCATGCGCAGCACAGGCATCAGGCTTTCGCCGTAAGCCGTTAACGTATATTCCACTCGCGGCGGAACCTCCGCATACACTTTGCGCTCAACCAGCAAATCCTCCTCCAGCTCGCGGAGCTGATTCGTCAGCATTTTCTGGGTGATATGGGGAATCATTTTCTTCAGCTCACTGAAACGTTTCGTTCCTTCAAGACCAAGATGCCACAATATGATCAGCTTCCACTTGCCCCCAATGACGGCCAGCGTAAGCTCCTTCTCGCAGTTGATTTCACGTAAATTAATACGTTCCTTTAATTCCTGAGCCATATCCATTCCCCCTCCTTCCCAGTATACATGATGAAGCAGCTTCCAGCTATGCTGCGCGCCACCTGCTACTCCAGATTCGCGTGATTGCTGTACATGGTGTTGCCGCTAAGCCCTTTCTTCTCCATCAAGCTAAGAATAACCGCATCATAGAAAATTAGAAGGCCTTGTTCAAAAAGAGAAGCCATCGGCTGCACGGTCTGCTTGGCCCCATCCTGCTCTTCCTTCGCCGCAGCTTGCAGCGTTACGACGATATGCGCCGCACGTCCAAGCGCCGACTCTGGATTCGTCGTAATGACAGCCAGCTTGCCGCCGAGCGCCTCCGCCTTTTGTGCCATCGCAATGAGGCTGCTCGTCCCGCCTGAGCCCGAACCCAACACAAGTACATCGTCTTTGCCGAGTGCACGCGTCACCGTCTCGCCAGCCACATAAGCGTCAAAGCCCATATGCACGAGCCGCATTGCAAAAGCTTTGCCCATCAGGCCTGAGCGTCCAGCGCCTGAGACGAAAACACGCGGCGCGCGCATAATCGCATCAGCCAGCTCGCCTGCGGCTTCATCCGGAATGAGCTGCGTCAGCCGCTCCAGCTCCTGTACGATTTCTCCTGCAAGCTGACTAATACGCATCAGCTTTAGGCCTGTTTGATCCACTGCTGCATTTGCGATGCAGTTGCGGATTTATTTTCAACACCCGTAATTCCGCCGCCTACGATAACCAGATCAGGCTTTGCCGAAATAACCTCTTGCAGCGTATCGATTTTGATGCCGCCTGCGATTGCGGTTTTAGCTTGTTTTACAACACGCTTGATCGCTGCCAGCTCTTCGAAGGAGTTTTTGCCTTCTGCCTGGTGATCATAGCCGGAATGGACACAAATATAGTCTACCCCAAGCGCATCAATTTCTGCTGCACGGGCTTCAATATTTTTCACATTAATCATATCGACCATAATTTTGTTGCCCTGCTTGCGAGCTTCTTCAACCGCGCCCCTAATGGTGGAGTCGTCGGAAACACCAAGAACGGTAATAATGTCCGCACCCGCTTCGGAAGCCTTCATCACTTCATAGCCGCCAGCGTCCATAATTTTCAGATCGGCCAGCACTTTGAGGTTAGGGAAAGCTTCTTTAATCGCTTTTACCGCATGCAGACCCTCGTTGATAACGATAGGTGTTCCGATTTCAACGATGTCGATAAACGACTCAACCTCTTTGACCAAAACCTTTGCTTCCTCAATGTTCACCAAATCAAGCGCCAATTGCAATTCCATGTATACGCACACTCCTTCATCAAATGTTGGAAATTGTTAACCTTGCTACAGGTTTTAGTCTAGCCCCTTTCCGACATTTGAGGAAGTACGCACTTGAAAGTGGTGTAGTTACTTGAAGGATACTATTGCGGTTTATCAGGCTTTCTAGACAATTGTATAGTTCACCCAGCTGCCTTGAACCGCATCCATTTTAGCGAAAAATTGTTGGGCCCGCTTATTTTGCGGAGCTGTTATCCAGAACATATGAGCAAAGCCTTGCTCCTGTGTGTACGTTCTGCATGTCAAAAATAGCGCTTCCTCCACTTCCGTATCCCGATACGGCTCCAGCAGAAAAAAGTCATTCATTAGCGTAATCCGCGCTGTCTTCATTGTACTAATCGTAAAATATAAAGTAGCAAAGCCAATCAGCTGCTGCTCCTTCTCTACGACAAACTGGATACCGCCCTGCTTTTCCAGCAGCTGCTCAATTAATTGATGAATTTCTGATGTGCCCGGCCAAGGATTTTGATAGAAGCCTACGATATAGTCGTGCATTAATTCGGTCAAGCTGCCGATATCCTTCTTTTCCGCCAGCCTAATTTTGAATGACATATAAAAAAACCTCCCTTTCAACAATGAATAATTATACACTTAACTGTTTTAATATTCAACTCACTATTGTTTAAGGCGTTCTAACGCAAAAAAACAAAAAAACAAAAAAACAACGCCTGGAGCGGCGCTGTTTTCTCCAATCTATTCATACCGCTGCTTCGGAAGCAGCATTAGATTTAATCCTTCATTCCATTGGGTGAGCTGTCCTTCGACAGCAGACTGCTAAGCTCCTTCATGAACATATCGATGTCCTTGAACTGCCGATAAACAGAAGCAAAACGGACATAAGCTACTTCATCTACTGGATACAGCTGTCCCATCACCAGTTCGCCAATGACACGGCTCTCCACCTCGGCGTGTGCAGTTGTGCGCAGCTCCTTCTCTACCTCAGAAACGACAACCTCCAGCCTTTCAGCGGGCACGGGGCGCTTCTCGCAAGCACGGATTAAACCACGCAAAATTTTATCACGGCTGAACTCTTCACGGCTGCCATCCTTCTTGATGACAACGAGCGGCGTTTCCTCAATCATCTCGAACGTCGTGAAGCGGCTTTTGCATTTCTCACATTCCCGGCGGCGGCGAATGGACTTGTTCTCGTTAGCGGGACGCGAGTCCAGCACCTTCGTTCCGGAGTAGTCGCAATATGGACACTTCATTCTCTTTTCCTCCCTTCTAAGCTATCCCTAAAAATTACCAAACAATCCCTGTAATGAAGTTCGGATTTTCGCACATAATACTTTTACCAACCGCGAGGAGGTGAACACACATGAGCGCAAACCGCAGCAGCAACCAACTGGTTGTACCACAAGCGACAGCAGCACTCGACCAAATGAAATTCGAGGTTGCTCAAGAGCTTGGAATCGCGATTCCACAAGACGGTTACTACGGTAACATGGCTACAAAGGACGCTGGTTCCATCGGAGGGTACATTACCCGCCGTCTGGTACAAATCGCTGAGCAATCCCTTGCAGGGGGCTCCCATTAATAAATAGCTCTTGTAATAACAGACAGCTTTGGCTGCTTAAGTCCTGAAGTGACGAGCAGCCAAAGCTTCTTCCTGTTTACGGCTCAAGTTCCGGGTACAAGTCTTTGTACTTATTATAATACTTCACAACCTTTTGTACATAATCGCGTGTTTCTTTATATGGAATTTTAGCGGCTTCTTCGAACGTGCCGTCCCATTCCCCCGAATCGAGCCATTGCCGGACTTTACCTGGTCCTGCATTGTAGGCAGCAATGACAACGATATTATTTTCATCAAATTGTTTGTGCAGCGAAGCCAGATACCATACCCCCAGCTCGATGCTCACATCAGCACGATTGCGCAGCGTCTCCTCTGTCACCTGCTCGAAGCCTGCCTTCTCGACAATCCATTTGGCGGTGGTCGGCATAATTTGCATCAGTCCGAGCGCACCTTTCTTCGAAACTTTGCCCGTCTGGAAATTCGTCTCCGCTTTAATAATGGCCGCCACCAGATGGGGATCAACCTGATAGCTAATGGCACTTGCCCGAATATCGGCCTTATAATCAATAGGATAGAGCTTCTTGAGCATCCATGCGGGCTGAGCGACAATAATGACAACTATGATAATAAATAATAGCAAAAACAGCCTTCTACGAGCGACCTTTCTTCTCTTGGCCCTCAGCATGTATGACCCATGCTCTGCCAAAACGCCTGAACCTGCTCCCTCGTCTGCGTCAGCGTTCCACTGTTGTCGATGACCCAATTAGCTCTGCGCTTCTTCTCCTCCATGCTCAGTTGCAGCCCCATGCGCCGCCTTGCTTCCTGCTCATCTACGTTGTTGCGCGCCATCAGGCGCTCCAACTGGATATGCTCTGGCACATACACAACAAGCACGCCTTCATATAAATGGTCCTGCTCCGTCTCATACAGCAGCGGAATATCAGCAACGACCAGCTTGCCTGGATGCTGCCGTTCATAGTCAGCCATTCGCTGCTGCATCGTAGACCGAATAGCCGGATGCAAAATCGCCTCAAGCTGCCCCAGCTGCGCTTTATTATTAAATACGATTTGGCCGAGCGCTGCCCGATCAAGTGTACCGTCTTTATGTAACACAGCTTGTCCAAACGCAGAGGCGACCGCCGCTAGAGCGGGCTCCCCTGGCAAAACAACTTCCCTTGCTACCTGATCGGCATCCACCAGCAGCGCTCCAAGCTCCACTAATAGGTGGGCAACGGTGCTTTTTCCAGTAGCAATGCCGCCGGTTAATCCGATCCTCATGCCCTTCCACCTCATCTTTACAGCAGCTTTGATATTCCAATCATAATAAGCAAAATGCCTGGCAGTACCGCCAGCGCCTGCATGCCCTTCCAATGCGAGAAGCGAAAGCCGAAGCTGATGCCCCCTAGCAAAAATAGGGCGCTAGCCGCAGCAATCACAATCGCTGTCAGCAAAGCAGGCAAACCAATCATCGCGGCCCCGATTCCTGCGCCGAAAGCATCGAGCGATAGCGCTACGCCGAGCATAATCGCCTCGGAGGCGGAAATCGTGCCCGACTTATCAACGTCAGCAGCCTGCGGTGTCCGTAAAATCTGAATGACAAGCCCAATGCGTTTCAGCTCAACAATCACAACGAGCACCGGATGGCTTGCCTCCGCAGCGTTTGTTTCTACTGCCGCCAGATCGGAACGATCCTCTGAAACCGGGCCGCTAGCACCAGAAGCGGCAGACGCATTTTCCACATCCACCTTCTTGCTTTCATGGCGATTTCGCCGCAGCTGAAGCAGCGCCCAACAGCCAATACCCATCAGCACGATGGCGCCAATCAAGCTTGCCGAGCCTGGCGACAAATAATTGGCGATAACGCTGCCTAGCTTCATAGACAATAAAATGATCAGGCCTGAACAGCACGCGATAATCAGCACGGACAGCAACGGGATGCGAATGCGGCGCAAACCATACGTAATGCCAACACCGAAGCCGTCCACGCTCACAGCAAAAGCGAGCACGATCAACGAAACCAGATGCAAAGCCAACCCTCGTCACTCCCTGCATACGCAGGTGCCCCGATTTCACCCTACAGGGCATCTGCCTATTGTTCTTCACAACAGCATATGCAGCTGCATGCCTAGGGTGAATGACTACATCATGGAGGGCTTGGCTTTAGTTATCGCGATTAGCCGGCGCTTTGCTCGCCTGCTTGCTCCGGCGCCTTCTGGCAGCTAGGGCAAATATGCGTGCCTCTGCCTCCAACAACAAACTTTTCAATGGCTTCTCCGCAAACCGGGCACGGCTCGTCCTTTCGGCCATAAACGAGCAGCTGATGCTGGAACATGCCCATCTCGCCTTGCCCATTTACATAGGATTTGATCGATGAGCCGCCCGCTTCCACCGCTTTGCCAAGCGTCGAACAGATCGCTGCATGCAGCTTATCCCATTCTCCGGCAGTAAGCGAGCTGGCGCTCCGCTCAGGATGGATACCCGCTTGAAACAGCGCCTCATCTACATAAATATTACCCAACCCGACCACATATTCCTGATTGAGCAGCAGCGGCTTGATTTTCGTAGAGCGCCTTGCCAGCTTGGCATGCAACACATCGCGAGTAAATGCAGGCTCAAGCGGCTCAAGGCCCAGCTTATTCAGCGGCGGCAGCTCAAACTCCGTGCCCGGCGTGAACAAGTGCATCGTGCCAAACTGCCTGACATCTTTATATCTTAAATCCGTTCCATCCTCAAAATGGAACAAGACATGCGTATGAAGCTCGATGGGCTCATCGCTTTGAAATAATCCATAGCGGCCTTCCATGCGCAAATGCGATACGAGCACAAGCCCGTCCATGACGATACGCAAAAACTTTCCGCGCCGCTCGACCGTCTCGATTGTCATGCCGACGAGCGCATCCTCAAATTGCTCCGGCACAGCCGGACGCTGAATAATGCGGGGCAGCCGCACCGTAACCGATTTAATCTTTTTTCCTGCAACAAGCTCAATTAATGTTCGTCTAACCGTTTCTACCTCTGGAAGTTCCGGCATTGCATCTCACCTCAACGTCTATTATACCTGATTTCCGCTCCCAGCGGGTTATTTCGCTTCATACCAGTTCGCTCCAAAACTGACGTCCGCCTTAAGCGGAACATCGAGCTTGATGGCGGATTCCATCACTTCAGGAAGAAGTTTTTTCATCTGTTCCAGCTCATCCTCTGGCACCTCAAATACCAATTCATCGTGTACTTGGAGCAGCATGCGGCTTTTGAGCTTCAGCTCGTGCAGCTTCTTATTCATATGCACCATCGCCAGCTTAATAATGTCCGCTGCTGTGCCTTGGATCGGCGAATTCATTGCGGTGCGCTCTGCGAAAGAGCGTTTATTGAAATTCGAATGATTAATATCCGGCAAATACCGCCTGCGATCGAGCAAAGTCGTCACATAGCCTTGCTTCGCCGCCTCGACTTTAATCCGATCCATAAACGACTTCACGCCTTTGAAGACGCCGAGATATTGCTCAATAAACCGACCGGCTTCATTTCGCGTAATGTTCAGGTTGTTGGACAGCCCAAAGTCGCTGATGCCATACACAATGCCGAAATTGACCGCCTTCGCCGAGCGGCGCATATTGGAATCCACCTGATCCTCGGTTACGCCAAATACGTCCATCGCCGTTTTTGTATGAATGTCCATGTCCTGAATGAACGCTTCCTTCATATTCTCATCGCCGGAAATATGGGCGAGCACGCGCAGCTCAATTTGCGAATAGTCTGCTGCGAGAATGGTCCAGCCAGGCTCGGACGGAACGAATGCTTTGCGGATTTTGCGGCCCTCTTCCAGACGGATCGGAATGTTTTGCAAATTCGGGAATTGGCTGCTCAGACGGCCTGTTGCCGCTATCGTCTGGCGGAAATACGTATGGATTTTGCCTGTCTGCTCGCGAATCTCCTTGAGCAGCCCTTCCACATAGGTGGATTGCAGCTTCGCCAGCGTCCGGTAATGCAAAATCAGCGGAACAATTTCACTGTATGGCGCCAGCTCCTCGAGTACCTCGGCATCTGTCGAGTAGCCCGTTTTCGTCTTTTTCCTCGCGGGCAAGCCCAGCTTCTCGAACAGCACCTCGCCCAATTGCTTCGGCGAATTCAAATTAAATTCCATACCCGCCTGCTTGTAAATTTCCGTCACCAGCGTCGTAAGCTGACGCTCCAATTCGCTGCCAAGCATCTCCAGCTCCGCCTTCTCGACGCTGATGCCCTGATGCTCCATCCCCGCCAATATAACGGAGAGCGGCAGCTCCAGCTCTTCATACAAGCTGAGCATGCCTGTTTCCTTCAGCTCGTCGCGCTGCAAAGGCGCCACTCTGCGCACCGCATCGGCTTTCGTTGCCAGATGCTGATACAGCACGGCCGCAGCTGGTACTTTAAGCTTCGCTCCTTTGCCGTATACCGACTCATCGCTAGGCACAGCTGGCTGTTCGTAGCGATGGGTAATGCCGGAGAGCAAAAGGCTCGATTCCGTCGGATCAATCACATAAGCAGCCAACTGGACATCAAAGCTCACGCCGCTCAGCGTGATGCCCGCCCACTTCAAAGCCAGCTCCACTTTATGCGTATCAAAGCCGACCTTCTTCTTGCTAGGATCAGCGAGCCAGCTCCGCAGCGGCTCTGCGAAAGCTTCCTTCAGCGCGGCGAAAGGCAGCGCATATGCCGCTTCGGCGTTTGCCAGCGCCAGCCCGACCAGCTCAGCCTGATGCGGATTTTCGCCTATCGCTTCCACATATAGACCGAAGCCGCTGTCATCTGCTTCAAGCGCCTTCATCAGCTCATCGAGCTTCGGCGCATCCGCAGCCGACTCTATCGCAATCAGGTTCAGCTCGGCCGCTTCGCCTGCTGAACCGCTTCCTTCGCCGCTCAGTCCGAGCCGTTCCTGAACGGATCGGAATTCCAGCCGGCGCAGCACATCCGCAAGCGCGGGCCCATTAAAGCCGCTGTAGCGAATCGCCTCCGGCTCCTGCTCCGGCGCAAGCGGCACCTCGCGGTGAATCGTCGCGAGCTTCTTGCTCATCACCGCATCCTCTTTATGCTGCTCGACCTTTTCCTTCATCTTGCCCTTCAGGCTTGCTGTATTCGCCAGCACTTCTTCAACCGTGCCGAATTCATGCAGCATCTTGAGCGCTGTTTTCTCGCCAACACCCGGAATGCCCGGAATATTGTCGGAGGCATCGCCCATCAGCCCTTTTAAATCAATGATTTGATTCGGCGTCAGTCCGTATTTCTCCTTAATTTCAGCCGGAGAATATCGCTCCTGCTCGCTCACCCCTTTGCGCGTCAGCGCTACGGTCACATGCTCCGATACGAGCTGGAGCATATCCTTGTCGCCCGTGACGACAAGCGTCTCGACCTTCTGCTCGTCCGCAAGCCGGGTGAGCGTGCCAATAATATCGTCCGCTTCAAACCCGTTCAGCTCAAACTGCGCAATTTGAAAAGCCTGCAGCAGCTCCTTGAGCACCGGAAACTGTTCCGACAGCTCCGGTGGCGTTTTTTCCCGTCCGCCTTTATATTCTGCATATCCTTCATGGCGAAAGGTTGCCTTCCCTGCATCAAATGCAACGAGCACATGCGTCGGCTTCTCGTCTTCCAGCAGCTTAAGCAGCATCGTTGTAAAGCCATATATCGCATTCGTATGTAAACCAGCCGAATTCGTAAGCGGAGGCATTGCAAAAAATGCCCGGTACGCAATACTATTGCCATCTAACAACATCCATTTATCCATTATTGACACCTCATTTATCGGTTCTAATGGTTATCATACCATAACTGCAAATGCCTTTGCTTCCTTCTCGCGCTGGGCAGCCAACATTCCTGAAAACCCGCTTCCGCAGCTAGCATTAGCAAGGCTGCCGTCCACTTCATACATGGCCCATTTCGCGAAAAAAAGCTCTCTCCAAGCTCCATATGGATCGCTCAGAAACAGCTTTTCTCATCCCGGCTATCGCCGCTGGACCAGACCGGCAATCTCGCCCGGGCGCCCTAGCAAATAGCCTTGGGCATAATGCACGCCCATTGCCTTTACTTTGTCCAGCTCCTCTTGATGCTCAATGCCTTCGGCGATAATGCCAATCGCCATTTTGTCGGCCAGCTGGACAAGCGTATGCACAATATGCTCCTTCATCTCGTGCTCATGAATGCCCATAATGAGGGAGCGGTCTACTTTTATATAATCCGGCTTCAGCTCAATAATAGCCTGCAGCGACGAAT
The DNA here is from genome assembly GCF_059383755.1 of Paenibacillus sp. JT22N15. NCBI lineage: Bacteria > Bacillati > Bacillota > Bacilli > Caryophanales > Paenibacillaceae > Paenibacillus > Paenibacillus sp. JT22N15. The sequence continues at coordinate 520,638 of NZ_JBXENV010000001.1, forward strand.
ATCCTGCGCCTACATCGTCGATTGCGATTTGAAAGCCTTGACGGCGATACTGCGCAAGTGTAGCAAGCACGGAGCCATAATCCTGAATAGCCGAACGCTCCGTAATTTCAAAGACGATATGATGGGGCGACAAGCCTCGCTGCTCCATCATTTTGGCGAGCCTGTCGGGGTAAAAGCTTCCTTCATTTAGCAATTGCGCCGTCATATTTAGAAACAGCTTCTGATGCGGCTGAAGGCCGGTGATGCCCTCCACTGCCTGCTCGCGCGCCGTCTGATCCAGCCGTGCAACCTCTCCCGACTCTTCTGCGAAGGCAAACAAGTCGAGCGGACTGGAAAACCATTTATTTTTAGGAAATCGGGTGAGTGCCTCATATCCGAATGCTGCCCGCTCGCTGCCGATTTCCTGTAGCGACATAATCGGCTGATAGACCGGAATGAGCAGCTTGCCGCGAATTAGGCCGTTCAAATATTGAAGCCGCATGGCGCGTGTTAAAGCTTCCTTCTGCTGCCCATATAATAGCGCTCGCTTAGAAGCTTCATACAGGCGGGAGACTGGGCTTCCGGTATCGCCGCGCTCTACCAAACCTACGCCTGCATGCAGACGCATATCCGGCATGGCTCCAAGCTCGGCGCCACTGAACCCCCGCTCGGCTTCCTCCTGCCATTTGCCTGCGGCTTGCAGCAAATTTCCCTGCAGCTCCTGCTGCTGCAAATCCGGCAAAGCCATTACAATATACAAATCTTCGCCCATCCAAAACTTGTCCCGTACATGGACAGCTGTCTCCGGGTTCGCATAAATCATTAACTCTATGTATAGCTTCCATCTCTTCATAAATGAGGGGGGCAGCTGCTCAAAGGTTCCTGCCGACTGTTTACTGTGCCAGGATAAATAGATAACGCCAATATTTTCCGGCTTTTCATCCACTATAAGGTTGCTTCGCTGCACTATCGCTTGATGATGTCCCACGTCTCACTTCGATCCCCTCTGTAGCATTGCGTTCTTGTGTGCAGGAGGTCATATCTTCCATGACATACACACTGCCTTTCTGCATCTTGGCACGCTTCTTGAGCTTCGCTGTTAAAGTGGATATGTGACTTGGCGCCGTCCCGCCGGAAGCAAGCATTAAAGATAGGGACAAAGTAACCCCCTCCTGCTCCACCGTGTTGCCGTGACGATCCTCCACCATGCTGACCTCCACTCCACCGTAATACCTTTTTACCCCGCCGTCAAAACGTTCAATCAACCTGCTGCAAATTTTTTCAGCATAAGAGGCTTCCGTCACCATAATGAAATCATCACCGCCAATATGCCCGATAAAGTCGCTTGCCAGCCCATATTCTTCCTTGATGCCAACTAGCGTATCCGCCAAAAAACGAATGAGCGCATCGCCTTGGCTAAACCCAAAGCAATCATTAAACCATTTGAAATAATCCAAGTCCGCATAAATAACGGCGAACGGCTTGTCGCCACTGCTTCTGCGAGCCAGCTCCAGCTGGATGCCCTCATTGCCGGGCAGACCCGTCAGCGGGTTGGCCGATCTTGCCGCCTCCATCCGCAGCGTCGTAATGCGCTCCAAAATATCGCGAACCGTCGTTGCGCCAAGCAGCTGGCCTCGCGCCGTAATAATAACGACATCATACAAATGGGAAATATCCCGCGCCATCGCCAGCTGAGATACATGCTCAATCGGCATGTCCGCATCCACGATTAATGGCGATGCATTCATAATTTTCTCAACAGGACGAGTGGAATAAAGCGGCAGCCCATATTTCCCAGCTAACAGCTCATGCAGCTTTTGCTTCATCAGCAGGCCGACGGGGCGTCCCTCCTCCTGCAGAATCACGCATTGCTCCTTGCCGTTCATATTGAAAAAATCGGCAACTTCCGTCACGCGCGCCTGCGCTGAAAAGACGGGAAACGGCGCTGCCTGCTCGCCAATGCTCATGCCTGGGGCCGCATAATAAGCGATCGCCGCTTCTTCCGGTTCAAGCGCAACCGCTATCTCCTGCCGACTTTGCCTTTCTTCAAGCGCCAATGCCGCCGTTGTTTCCAGCTGCCTATCTGGACCCGGGCTCTTGGCCGCTTCCACTGCCTGCTTGCTTGAAACCCGCATGCTGCTCATTTCCGCTCGCCGCCAAGCTTCCCTAAGCGCTTTCCATGCGGCTTGCTCAGCCGCTTCATGGCTCTGCCCCGCAGGCGGATATGCGATTACATGACCTATAATAACTGACTGCTCCCGGCTTGCGAGTGTATACAGCTCTGCTGCGCTGTCATTCATCGCCTGCTCAGCTCCAAGCTTCGAGCCGTTGCAGCCGAGCATTAAATAATACTCATGTCCAAAGCTGCGCTTCCAGATCAGGTTGAACGGCTTCAGCCTCCGCTCCCATGTCCGCAGCCATGATTCGGGCAAGGCTCGTTCCTCCGTAAGCCGTATATATATGACGCCAATCCCCCCAAGCCGCCAGCTTTCTCTCATCACTTGGAGCAGTTCTATATGGATCAGACCAATTGCCATCTCGTCCATGCCAGGTCTCCCTTTAGTCTTGGTTGTTCTGCTTCTACATTACCAGCCAAATGTGAGCAGAGTAACATATTCATGTAAACTATCTGTAAAGCACAAGACTTTTGCCCTAGCTGCCGCAAGCAGGCTTGAGTGCTATACCTACTTTTTAGCATATAAAAAAACAACTCCATACCGGCTTGCTTAGCAGGCAGAAGTTGTTGCTGGGGCATACAGGGTTCCCTTATGGCTATGCTGGAAGCATGCGCGCAAGGGGATCACCCGAAACGACCTGAAATATAGTCGCTCGTTTCTTTTTTGCTGGGATTCGTAAACATTTTCTCTGTATTTTCGAATTCCACGAGCTCGCCGGACAGGAAAAACGCCGTTTTGGCTGAAATCCGCGCCGCTTGATGCATATTGTGCGTGACAATTACGATGCAGTAGTCCTGCTTCAGCTCCGTGATCAGTTCCTCTACCTTCGAGGTCGAAATAGGATCGAGCGCCGAAGCAGGCTCATCCATCAAAATAATGTCCGGCTTAACCGCAATGGAGCGGGCAATACACAGCCGCTGCTGCTGTCCGCCAGACAACCTAAGCGCCGACGTATGCAAGCGGTCCTTCGTCTCTTCCCAAAGCGCCGCTTTGCGGAGCGATTCCTCCACCAGCTCATCGAGCTCACTTTTATTTTTGATGCCATGGTAACGCGGGCCAAAAGCAATATTTTCATAAATCGACTTGTGAAAAGGGTTCGGCCGCTGCCATACCATGCCGATGCGTCTGCGCAGCAGCACCACATCGGTTTTCGGATTGTTGATATCCTCATCGCCAATCCAAATCTCACCGGTCATTTTGGCATTCGGAATCAAATCGTTCATCCGGTTCAGCGTCCGCAAAAACGTCGATTTCCCGCAGCCGGACGGCCCGATGAGCGCTGTAACCTGTTTATTTTCAAAATCGATCGATACATTTTTAACAGCCTTATTGCTGCCATAATAAACGCTTAAATCGCGTACGGATATGCCATTTTCAGCCATATGCTGCCATCCTCCTATTTCGTAGCGGTAAACTTGCGGTACATGAAGCGGCCGAGCCAGCGTGCGAGCAAATTAAACAGCAGCACCGTGATGACCAGTACAGCCGAAGCTCCAGCAGCAATTTCCGCAGCATCGGGAGCTAGCCCCTCAGAATTGATTTTCCAAATATGAACCGCAAGCGTTTCAGCCGGACGCAAAGGGTTAAGCGGAGATACCGGACTAAATGGGTTCCAATCCGAAAAATCGAGTCTAGGCGAGCTCATGCCTGCCGTAAAGAGCAGCGCCGCCGCTTCGCCAAATACGCGGCCTGCAGCCAAAATCGTTCCCGATACAATAATCGGCAAAGCGATGGGCAGCATCGTTGACGTAATCGTCTTCCACTTCGTCAAGCCCAGCGCCAGACTCGCTTCCTTCTGCTCTCTTGGCACGCTTTTGAGGCCCTGCTCCGTAATCCGCACCATGAGTGGCAGGTTGAATACGGTCAGCGCAAGCGCACCCGCAAGCAAGGAAAAACCAAGACCGAAATAATTGACAAGCATAAGTAAGCCGAACAAACCTACAATAATGGAAGGAAACGAAGATAGTACCTCAACGACAAGCCGGATAAAATCAGTCAGCTTGCTCGGCTTCGCATATTCACTCATATAGATGCCTGCGCCAATCCCAATCGGAACGGTGATGATCATCGTAAGCACGAGCAGGAACAAGGAGTTGAACAACTGCGGCCCAATGCCTCCGCCCTCTCTGAACGATTCAGGAGCCGAGGTCAGGAAGCTGAAGCTAATATGGCCTAGCCCGCGCACAAGAATGAAGCCGAGCAAGCCGATCAGCAGCAGCACGATGAATGCAGCTACGCAAATAATGACGGCTGTGGCAATTTTATCTACTGTTTTTGGTTTCATAGTTTAGACCTGCCTTCCAGCCAGCGTACGATAAATACGAACACGAATGTCATGAGCATCAAAATCATCGCAAGCGACCACAAAGCATTGTTATGCGTTGAGCCAGCAGCTGTGTTGCCCATGCTGAGCGTTATAGCGCTTGTCAGCGTCGAAGCCGACTCAAACAGGGAGCGCGGCACAAAGGGCGCGTTGCCGATAACCATCTGTACAGCCAGCGCCTCGCCGAATGCCCGGGCAATACCGAGCACGACACCCGTCATGAGCGCGGGAAGCGTAGTCGGAATAACGACGCGATAAATCGTTTGCCAGCGTGTGGCACCGAGTGCGTACGAGCCTTCCTTAAGCCCAGCAGGCAAGGATGCTAAAGCATCTGTCGCAACCGTCGTCATCGTTGGCAAAATCATTATGGACAATACAAGGGCGCCCGCAGCTACACCTAAACCTTGTCCAGGAAAAATATCACGGAATAAAGGCACGATGACGCTAAGACCGATAAAACCGTATACAACGGATGGAATGCCCGCCAGCAGCTCAATAACCGGCTGCAAAAATTTACGTCCGAATTTCGGCGTAATTTCAATCATAAAGATCGATGCGCAAATGCTAAGTGGCGCAGCAAGCAGCGCGGCAAGCAGCGACGTGCTGAAGGAGCCGAAGATGAACGGGAATGCGCCGAAGGATGGGGGAGATCCTTCCGGACTCCATTTTAAACCGCCTAACAGCTCAAATACGTTTACATGATCTTTAAAAAAGGTGCTTAGTCCGCGGGAAGCGACAAAATACACCATGGCAATAATCGTCGCAACCAAAAACAGAACACATAAGGTTGTATATACTTTACCGACCCATTCTTCAACAAAATGGTTATTGCCCGCGGTACGGCCATTGCCCGCCGTTTTTTTCGGTATCGTCTGCGCCATAATAATCTCCTCTATACAGCCAGAAAGAGGCAGATTGCGAATCCGCCTCTTGTGCTGGCCTATGAATGATTAGCTATTACTTCTTAGTGATGTTGCCGTCAAGATCGCGAACGACTTGCATTTGGCTAGTTGGGATGTAACCCAGCTCAACAACCAAGCCTTTTTCGTTTTGGATTTCTTCGCTCATCATGTATTCCAGGAAAGCTTTTGCTGCTGCATCAGGCTCGCCTTTTGTATACATGTGCTCGTAAGCCCATACTGGATACGTGCCGTTGGCTACGTTTTCTACGTTAGCTGCTACGCCGTCATAGCTTACTGTTTTGATGGAATCATCAAGGTAAGAAAGAGCAAGGTAACCGATAGCGCCTGGTGTTTCACCGATAATTTTCTTAACGGTACCGGACGAATCCTCTTGGATCGAGCCTTGAAGATCTTCGGATTTCTGGCCAAGTGCATATTTCTCAAAAGTAGCGCGAGTACCGGAGCTTGCTGGACGGTTTACGATTACGATTGCTGCATCATCTCCGCCAAGGTCTTTCCAGTTCGTTACTTTGCCTGTGAAAATATCAATCAGCTGTTGTTTCGTCAGGTTGTCTACTTTTACATCCTTGTTTACAACTGCTGCCATAGCGACTACTGCCACTTGGTGGTCAACCAATTCTTTTGCTTTATCTGCATCCAGCTTCTCTTCTGCATAAACGTCGGAGTTGCCGATATTTGCTTGTCCTTCGGATACTTGCGTCAGGCCTGTACCGCTGCCGCCGCCTTGTACTTGAATCGTAACGCCGCTGTTTTTCTCCATAAACATTTTCGATGCTTGGTCAACCAATGGTTGCAGGGCAGAGGATCCAGTTGCAAGAAGCGAGCCTGTTAAACCAGATGCTTCTGCTGACGGTTCAGCGGAGGGCTCTGTGGATGGGCTGCTTGAGCTTGTTGTGTTGCCAGCTGTTGTACCTCCATTGTTTGCTTGGCCGCATGCAGCCAGTGTAAATGTCAGTACCATTGCCATAATCAACATCAAAGACTTCTTCATTTCTTATTTTCCCCTCTCAATACCTTGTTTGCTTCACAAGACCTATTGTAGATCGGGGGCATTAACCTAATGTTTTCTGTTTGTAAAATTATCAATTAAATCTCATAGATTTTTTCTATGAATGTGGATATGATATAGATAAAATGAAAGATTTCAGGAGGCAGCTCATGAGTTTGTTAAAAATGAAGTTAATGGTCCTCATCGATCGCTATAAACAGATCACGGCGGTGGCCAATGCCCTGCAAATCAAGCAGCCTACCGTCAGCTTTCATATGAAGAAAATGGAGGAGGAATGGGGCGTCAAGCTGTTCGAGATGCGAACGGGGAAAGTGCTGCTCACTCGCAATGGAAAGCTGCTGCTTCATTATGCGGCGCAAATCGACCAATTATATAGCGAGGCGGAGTCGAGACTTGGCGCCATTCATGCGGCAGAGAAAAATCGTTTTGTAATCGGCTGTACGACCAGTACCGCCGCTTACCTCACAAACAGTGCCGCAATGGGAAAGCTGCGGACACTTACCGAAAGTCATGCCGCGGTTATGTCCATCGCCGTTCATGATGAGGAGGAGCTTTATCAGAAGCTGCATCTGGGAACGGTCGACTTTATTATGTATGGGGAAGGAAAGCAGCAGGCAGATGGCGGCGAATTCCGCTATCAGACGCTTGGCGCCTCGCCGCTCTGGGTTATGATTCCTCAGCAGCATCCTTTATATGCTTGGTCAGGAGAAGTTTCATTGGACTCCCAGCTCGAGAAATATGAGTTTGCCGAACTTGCTGACAGCTCCGTCGCACAGCGTATTCATGAATGGAGCCGCAAGCACCAGTATTCCTTAACCTCGCATGCGTCCTTCGGATCGGTGGAGCTGCTTATAAATGCCGCCGCAGCCTGCGGTGACCTTGCTATATTGCCCGAATGCTTACTGCCGCAAGCGGCTAAGCTAGATGAGCTTGGATTACAGCTTGCCGCCCTTGACAGTGAGGCAGCCCGGTGGCCGATGATCGCCAGCTGGCGCAGCCAGCACTGGGATCAAGCTTTTATGCAGCAGGTGCTGGATAGAATCAGCTTATAAATTAAGAAAAGGCTCCATTTCCACAGCAGCGTGGAGACGGAACCTTTTTTCACTAGGTTATGAGGCTAAACGTTCAAATCTGGTCTTGTGCCTGTCACAATGTAGACGACGCTCTCCCCGATGTTGGTGGCGTGGTCGCCGAAGCGCTCCAGGTAACGGCCAACAAAGCTAAGCAGCGAGGATTGCGTAATGTTACGGGGATTTTCCATCATTAGCGAGTAAAGCTCACGGGTAATTTGCCCGTACAGCGCATCGACCTGATCGTCATCCTTGGCCATTTTGTAAGCGAGGTCGACATTTTCTTGAATGAAGGATTGGATGGATTCCGTTGTCATCATTTGTACAATTTCGGCCATGCGCGGAAGATCGATGAGCGGCTTGATCAGCTCCTGCCCTTCCATGCGCAATACGACCTTGGCAATATCAACCGCCAGATCGCCCATCCGCTCCAAATCGCTGGCAATGCGGAAGGAAGATAAAATCCGGCGCAAGTCCTTCGCTACCGGCTGCTGCGTCGCAATGAGCTTTGCCCCAAGCTCTGTTACTTTCTCCTCCAGTTGATTGAGCGAAGGATCAGCAGCAATAACCTGCTGCGCGCGCGCCACATCAACGGCTTTTAGAGCTTCGATGGATTCGACCAAAGCATTTTCAACAAAATTCCCCATCTCAATTACAAAATTATGCAGCTGCTCGAGGCCGAGGTCGAACTCCTTGCGTGTTGTCATCATTTTAAATTTCCTCCCAAATGATCAATCTTTACATGGAAAACGCATGAGCCCGCTTATTTGGCATTAGCCAAATTTAGCCGAAGCGTCCGGAAATATAATCTTCCGTGCGCTGGTCGGACGGATTAGAAAACAGCTTTTCCGTATCCGCATATTCAACGACTTCGCCGTTCAGGAAAAATACCGTTTGGTTGGACACCCTAGCCGCCTGATGCATATTGTGAGTGACCATTACAATCGTATATTTATCCTTCAGCTCCTGGGTCAGCTCTTCGATTTTTAAGGTGGAAATCGGATCTAGCGCCGAAGTCGCTTCATCCATCAGCAAAATATCCGGATTTACCGCAATCGCTCTGGCGATACAAAGCCTTTGCTGCTGACCGCCCGATAAGCCCAGTGCCGAGCGCTTCAGGGAATCCTTCACTTCGCCCCACAGCACCGCAGATTTCAAGCTCGTTTCTACAATTTCATCAAGCTCTTTTTTGTTTGTAATGCCGTGCAGACGCGGACCATAAGCCACATTATCATAAATCGACTTCGGAAAAGGATTCGGCTGCTGGAACACCATGCCGATTTTACGGCGCAGCGCTTCTACCTCTACCTCGCTAGAATAAATATTTTGCTGGTCAATGATAATGCTGCCTTCGATCCTCGTTCCTTGAATCATGTCATTCATCCGGTTAAGCGTCCGCAGCAAGGTCGATTTGCCACAGCCGGAAGGCCCGATAAAGGCGGTAATCGCCTTAGCCGGAATCGTAAGCGATACGTTCTTCAGTGCGTGGAACGCCCCGTAATAAAGATTCAGCTTGTCTATGTTAATTAGCGCTTCCAAACGTTCTCCTCCTTATTGCTTTCCATTGCCCGTTTTCCCCTTATTTATGGTTTGTATGTGATTCATGCCGCAACTAGTCTGTTCCGTTCTATATGTTACAGACTGTTTGTAAATCTTATATTGCATTTATGTTAACGTAGTGTTAAAAGTAGACGTTTTATGAAAGAGTGCTCTTTTGCAGGCTGCTCATTTCCTGTGCGACGTGCTGCACTTGCAAATAAGCCTGCTCGGACAATGCCCCGATTTGCCCGGCATTGCCGCGATTTTCAGCCGCCGCATGAAACAGGCTATTGAATGCGCCTTCTACCTCATGCACATGCGCTTCGCTAGACGCCGTCTCCAATCTGCCGTTTTTCGCCAGCTGCGCCGTTTGTTCAATTTCCTGGATAATCGTTTGAATAAGCGATGTAATCGTACCCGCTGATGTTTTCGTCTGGTTCGCCAGCTTCATCACTTCGCCAGCCACGATTGCAAAGCCTCGCCCATGCTCGCCAGCCCGCGCTGCTTCAATCGAAGCATTGATCGCCAGCAAATTGCTTTGTTCTGCCAGCTCCTTAATCAGCCCTGACACCTTGCTAATCGAGCCAGCTTCCGCCTGCAAGGCACGCATTCGCTCCTCCTGAAGCTGGGAGTTGGCCGCGATGGAAGCGAATGCCTTCGTTACGTTATCCAGCTCGTTTTTCCCCTTCAGCGTCAAATCGACCATCACGACCGAAAGCTCCTCGCCTTCCTCCGTGGAGCCGCGCACGCTTTGAATCGCTGATTCGATCTCCTTTACTCGCTCTTCCGCAGATCGAATCGTCCGACGCTGGGCCAGCTCCGCTTCTTCCTGCAGCCTTTTGGAAAGCTTCAGCAAATCGGCAACCGTCAAGACGCCGGTGAACTTGTCTGCATCCGTTACAAGCACGCAATCATAGAGTACTTTCTCCTGACGATTAAGCGCCCGCTCAATGAGATGGTCCGGGGCACTTTCGTAGTCAATAATAAGCGGAGTTGCATCCATCATGACGGTTATCGGCTTTTCATAATATAAATCGGCACTAAAACGATGGCCCAGCTTTAGAAAAAAACGATTCCGCATCATGAGTCCCTTCACTCGATCGGCAGCGTCGCAAACGACCACACATTCCGATTCGGGATGCTGCTTGAAGACCGCTATCGTCTCTTTGCAGGTCCGCTCCTCCCGCACAATCGGCGCCTGACGAATAAAATCGGCAAGCCGAGCAGCCTGATGCGACGGAGCGTCTGTCTGCTCTCCCCAACCGGCAGCCTCCGCAGTTAAGACGTTTTCTGCTTGCTGCTCTGGATGCCAGGCTTCTAATTCGTCCATTTCCAGCTTCATATCCATCGGATACGCTAGCTCAGCAGTCGTCATTGGTCATCATCCTTCCGTAATTCCTTCTTCCTTCACTATAGGTCTTTAGCATCAACGGAAATACTTTGCTATGTTAACGCAATGTCAAATTAGACCAAGCCCGCTTCTCGGAAATTCCACTTTAAGGAAAAGGAACAAAAAAACCGCTATTCACGCTGCTGAATGAGCAGGCGAATAGCGGTTTTTAGAGAAAATTAAATTTTAAACTGCGACAATTTTTCCAGCAGCTCCTGAACCATATGGTCCAGTGACTCGGCCGCCGCCGATATTTGCTGCATCGATGCCAGCTGCTCTTCGGAGGCCGCTGCGACATTATGGGAATTGGATGCCGTGTCGCCCGCTATAACCGCCATTTGTTCAACGCTTGCGGTCATTTGCTGCGAGCTTGCATTCATTTGGCCAGCCACCGCTGAAACCTCTTGAATTTGGCTGCTTACTGCGCTCATTTCATTCATAATCGCATTGAACAGCTCGCCGCTTCCCTCTACCGTTTGCGCGCCGCTCGCCACTTCTTTGGAGCCTCTTTGCATCGTTTGCGCCACATGATCCGTATCGCTGCGGATGCCATCCACAAGCTGTGATACTTGATCCGCTGCCTGCTTCGTCTGCTCCGCCAGCTTGCGCACCTCTTGCGCTACTATGGCAAAGCCCCGGCCATGCTCGCCTACCCGCGCAGCCTCAATGCCGGCATTCAGCGCAAGCAGATTCGTTTGTACGCTGATTGCTGTAATCAGGCCCGTCATTTGTCCGATTTGGGTCGAGCGTTCATTAAGCCGTTCAATCGCTGCTTCCGTCTCCGACACCGAATGCTGGATTTGGCCCATTTGACGGACGGCTTCCTGCATCAATTGATAACCATCCGCTGTCTGCAGCGCGACCCCATTCGCTGAGGAGGCTACTTGATCGCTCGATTCAGCTATGCGCTGAACATGGCTGGACATCGCATACATCGCTTCTGCGGTGCCGCCGGCATGCTGATTTTGCGTCTCGGCATCCATCGCTACTGTCTGAATCGATTCGGCTATCGTCTCTGACGCTTTGCTCGTCTGATCGGCGCTAGCTGTCAACTGCTCCGACGTTTCACTTACGGCTAACCCGAGATTCGTTACGAGCTGGAACATGCCCCGCAGCTTCTCCGTCATCCTATTAAAGGAAGCAGCCATCTGGCCTAGCTCATCCTGCTGTTTAATGGCAATCGTCTGGGTAAGATCGCCCTCGGCCATTTTTTCAAGTCCTATATTAAACAAGTTCAGCTTGCGAATAACCATAAAGCGGATCAGGAGAGAAATAATAACACCCAATAAAATCATCGAAGAACAGGCAATTACCAGCGATGTCGTGCGACTGGCATTAAAATCTTCAAATATCGCTGCTTTAGGAACAACGCTCTGGCTATACCAGAATTGATTGCTTCCCGGCAGCGCTATCGGCTCAAACAGCCGCATGACTTCGTCGCCATTCGAATCCGCCGTGTAGCCCGAATAACGCGTACCGCTCATCACATCATCCAGAAGCGCCTGCTTCCCTTCATTATCCCCGAAAGCCTCATTCAGTGCTGCCGAATCATTCGGATTAGCCAAATAATTGCCTTTTTCACTAATCAGGGATACATAACCGCCCATTGGCGAATATTCGGCTGCTGCCTTCTGGAAGCTCTCAATGGATAAGTCTGCTCCGACTATCCCGAGGAAGCTGCCACTTTGATCCAATATGGGAACAACAATTGATGTAATAAGCGTCTGCTGACCGGCTACATTATAAAAATAAGGATCAACGTAAGTTACTTTTTTTGATTGCTTGGGCAGCAAATAATAGTCTCCCGCCCCTTCCACCGTATAATCCGAAAGCGGATTGATTGCCGTCCCACTGCCGTTACGGAAAACATAAGGAATAAAACGGCCTGTTTTATCATCGTATGTCGAGTAATTACTATTGGCCTCGTCTTCTTGGTCAAAAGCATCCGGCTCCCACAACGTATAATACGCCAGCACACGTGGATCATTTTCGACCATGGTTTGCAGCATTTCAACGACCTTTTGACGCGATAGCTGCTTTTCACTTCGCGTTTCCTTTAGGACAAGCATCAGATTTTCCAATTTGGATTCGGTTGCCGTAAGCTCACGCTGTACCGACATCACAAAATCAGTTCCGGCCAACTGCGCTTCCTGCTCGCCTTTCGTCACAGCAAGCGACTCCAGTTGATTAATATTCAGCACATTCATTACAGTAAAAATGACAAGCAAGCAAATGACTACACAGGATACCAATTTAACCGTCAAAGATAAATGCAGCTGCTTCCTTCTCATGCTACCCACTCCTCCATACAAAACAACATGAATCGTTAATCGACAATATGCCTATATTTGATTATAGGTATTTAGAACCATATTCAACGTTTCTCATATTTTAAAATTCAATAAAGCGTATTCCAGCACAAAAGAACCGCGAACGAGGTTCGCGGCTCTCTCATCATTTTGAAACGATTAACGAGATTTACGTTTTAAAATCCGAACATCATACGCAGCAAGTGTGAGTGCAGACTCCGCTTGACCACCATTCAAAACATCCTCATAGGAATGGCTATCGAGCACTACCTGCTGCTCTTGCGGCGTGAAGTTGGATACGAATACATAGTCCGACTCCCCATCGCCACGCAGCTGCGCAGTCACGCCTTCAGGCAGCTCGGTATCGAGCACTTTGCGAATGCCCTCCTGCTCCACAAGCGTCTTGAAGAAATCTGTGAAAAATGGTTCTTTGTTGCGGGAAGCTACATAATACGCTTTCCCCTTGCCCAAGCGGTTCACCGTCAATGCCGGACGGCCAGCATAGAAATCTTCTCCGTATACGGCTAGTGCCTCTGCTCCTTCAAGGTGAATAAGGTCGCACAGCTCATGCGCTTCGTACTCGCCGGACAAGCCCAGTGCATTACCTTCCGTCATGACTACGCGATTCGTCTCGCCGTCATGAAGGGAATCAATTTCCTCCGACCAGATGCCGAGCGTTTTGCGAAGCGGCCCTGGGAAGCCCGTCAGGAAGCATAGATCGCTTTCGTTCACGATGCCGGTCCAGTAAGTCGCAATAAACGTGCCGCCATTTTCAACAAACTTCTCAATAGCCTCGCCCACACCTGGACGTACCATGTACAGCATAGGAGCGATCACGATTTTATAAGAGTCCAATGCGCATTCGGAATCGATAATATCGACCGGAATACCTAGCTCCCAGAACGGACGGTAATGCTTGCGCGCCGTCTCCTCGTAATGAATGCCGCAGTTGCGCGGGCCTTGGGAGTCTTTGACCGCCCAGCGGTTTTCCCAATCGTAAATGATCGCGACTTCCGGCTTAACCGATGTTCCTACGACTCCCCCAAGCTGTGTAAGCGCATGGCCTACATCCGTTACATCTTTAAATACGCGGGTATGCTCATGTCCGACATGGTCAACGACCGAGCCATGCAGCTTCTCGCTGGAGCCGCGGCTTTTGCGCCATTGGAAATATTGCACCGTATCCGAGCCATGGGCAACGGCCTGCATGGAAGAAAGCAAATGCATGCCCGGCTTCTTCAGCTTGCTGACCGGCTGCCAGTTCGTCATGCTTGGCGTGCTTTCCATCAGCATAAATGGCTTGCCGCCTTTGAGCGAGCGGAAAATGTCATGGTTGAAGCCGATCCAAGCCGCCAGCTCGCTATCGCTCTCCAGGCTGTGCCAAGTCGGATAAGCATCCCACGAAATCATATCGAGCATATCTGCAAATTTCCAATAATTAAGCCCTTCAAAGTCGAGCATAAAATTAGTTGTAATTGGCAGCTCCGGGTTGATTGCGCGAAGCGGCTCCATTTCCTTGCGGCAGAAGTCCACCGTCTGGTCCGTAACAAAACGCATCCAGTCCACATTCATGCCGTGAACCGCCCGTTCTCCGCGCCGCGTTGGCGTATCGACTTGGCTCCAATCGGTATACGTATGACTCCAGAACGTCGTCCACCAAGCATCATTCAATGCCTCAAGTGTGCCATAACGCTGCTGCAGCCAGCCGCGGAACGCCTCTGCGCACAGGTCGCAATGGCATTCGCCGCCGAACTCATTGGAAATATGCCAGCCAATAACAGCCGGATGGCTCGAATAACGCTCAGCAAGCTTCGTATTCATAATTTGCACTTTCTCGCGGTAGACCGGAGAGGAGAAGCAGTGATTATGACGTGCGCCATGCAGATTGCGAATGCCATTCTCATCTACACGGAGCACTTCCGGGTATTTGGACGACATCCATGCCGGTCTCGCTCCGCTCGGCGTTGCAAGCAGTGCATAAATGCCGTTGGCCGCAAAGCGGTCGAGCAATTGATCCATCCACTCAAAAGTGAAGACGCCTTCCTCTGGCTCCAGCGCAACCCAGCCAAAAATGCCAACCGACATGACATTGCTGTGCGACAATTTCATTAAACGAATATCTTCCTCTAAAATATGAGGATATTTAAGCCACTGGTCCGGATTATAATCCGCGCCATGAAGCATTTGGGGAATTTTCGAGCTGATTGGTGGAAATTTGCTGCTCATCTGTGTAACCTCCTGTAATAGCGGCATTCGTTTGACGAACGCTCATTCTTTTACTATATTCATATTATATATTTCGTTTTATTGAAACTAAATCTCACAATATTCTTATCTCTATAAAAATATGAAACAGGATGTGCAGCATATGGATACAATCGCATTCCCGCTTGTAACGGATACCGAGCTTGCGCTGCCGCTTTACGTCGACATAATCGGACATTGGGGCAATCAGGAGACGATCGATCGCATGAACGGCTTTCCCCACTATCAATGGCTGCAGGTTGCTTCTGGGGAAGGCGAGCTTATTATCGGAGAAAAAAGCTATTCGGTGAAAAATGGCCAAGGCTTCTGCCTGTTCCCCGGAGTGCCGCATCGTTATTATGCGACCCGCGAGCCGTGGGATGTGCATTTTGTCAGCTTTGGCGGCAGCCTGTGCGAAACGTTGTTCGAGCAGGCCGGCATTACTGAATCCGGCGTCTATGCAACAGCAGACGGAGAAGTATTAATTTCACATATGCGCAGCATATATGCGATGTCGCAGTCGGACCGTCCTTTTCTCGGCCTGGAATGCTCCAAACTGCTCTATGCGATGCTGCTTGATCTCTTGAAGGTTGTTCGTGTCAGCTCCCATTCGGCGCATCAAAGCCTATCGCGGCTCCATCCCGTCATTCAATATATTGAAGCGCATGCCGGCAGCCTCATTACGATTGAGGATTTAGCAGGGGCGATTAATGTGACGCCGCAATATTTATGCCTATTGTTTAAAAAAGCGATGCGCATGCGGCCGATGGAATACGTGAACCGCGAGCGAATTAGCCGCAGCAAGCAGCTGATGTTCCGTGAGAGCACGCTGAAAATGCAGGAAATCGCCAAGCTGTCCGGCTTCGACAGCGCAAGCTATTTCAGCTCCGTCTTCAAGCGGCTGGAAGGTGTTGGGCCCGAGCAGTTTAAAAAAATGCACGGCATGCGTTAAGCCAGCTATTCGCACAACTCTGGGAACAGACGCTTGTACTGTGGTTCTACTGTGGTTCTACTGTGGTTCTACTGTGGTTCTACTGTGGTTCTACTGTGGTTCTACTGTGGTTCTACTGTGGTTCTACTGTGGTTCTACTGTGGTTGATTAGCTTGTTCAGCTTGCCCCCCGCGTATGCCGATGGGTGCCGCTGGCTATCTAGCAGACTGCGCGGCATGTTATAATGCCAGCATCTGCTTTATTTATGATGTGGTTACAAGTGGTTGCTTAGAAAGGAATGAAGAGGATGTTGAATAAACCTGCGATTTTTGAGGAAATCGAGCGTCATAGCGAGGGCTTTAAGGCGATTTCCCGTTCGATTTTTGCGAATCCAGAGCTTGGACATGAGGAATTTGAAGCCTCGGCTGCGCTGTGCGCGGAGCTTGAGCGTCAAGGCTTTAGCGTTGAGCGGGGCACGCTTGGGCTGGCTACTGCTTTCATCGCTACCTATGATACAGGCAAGCCTGGCCCGATCGCCGCTTTCCTCTGCGAATATGACGCATTGCCGGAAATCGGTCATGCCTGCGGTCATCACCTCATCTGCATGATGAGCATCGGCGCCGCAGTCGGCTTGAAATCGGTTTTAGAAGCGGGAAGCATTCGCGTCTATGGGACGCCTGCGGAAGAAACGAAGGGCGCTAAAGTGCCGATGGCAGAAGCTGGCTTGTTCGATGATTGCGATTTCGCCTTGATGGCGCATCCTTACCATACGTTTGAAAAATCCGGCGAATCGCTGGCGATGGATGCCGTGCAGTTCGAATTTACAGGAGCGGCTGCTCATGCGGCAGCCAGCCCTTATGAGGGTATTAATGCGCTCGATGCGGTCATTCAGCTGTTCAACAGCGTCAATGCCTTGCGCCAGCAAACCCGCAGTGATACGCGCATTCACGGCATTATCGACAATGGGGGCAAGGCGCCCAACATTATCCCCGACTATGCCTCGGCGAAATTTTATATTCGCTCGGCTTCGCGCATGTATACGAACGAGTTGACCGCGAAGGTGCTTCGCTGCGCCGAAGGAGCCGCCCTGCAAACCGGCTGCGAGCTGCGCACGAACAATTATGAGCTGTCTTATGATGAGCTGCGCACGAATGAAGCGCTATCGGAGCAATTTTCCGCCAACCTGATTGCGGCAGGCATTCAGGTTGGCGAAATTCAAATCGGCAAGGACCATGGCTCGGTTGACCTCGGCAATGTTTCCACGCACTGCCCAGCTATTCATCCTTATGTGAAAATCGTCGAGGAGCGCTTGCTGCTGCATACGGAAGGGTTTCGTGACGCAGCCATTACAGAGCGCGCCCTGGAGCGCATGATCTTCGGGGCGAAAATGCTCGCTGCCACCGCTGCGGATGTGTATAACGATCCAGCTTTGCTGGCACGCATTAGAGCAGAGTTTGAGCAGCAGACCAACTAAAATAAAGATTAACGATTGTATAGAGTAACTTCAGCAGCAACATTTAATAAGCTGCTACGTTCAACTCACCGCCGTTTTTCTGGTCGATTCAGGCACGCGGACACTCTATCTCGTATTCGGCTTCATCAATCTGGGGCTTGCCGTATGCCCTAGTAGATGTTCGACTTGTTGTTTTATCGCATGGCAAAAAGGCCGGTAGCTGCTCATAAGAACGAGCATACCGGCCTTTTTTAATAATGCATAGTAAAGTTGCGATTCATTGAGTCAATGAACAAAACGCTACTTCAGTTCTGGAATCACATATTGCGGCTCACGTCCATAAAGGCCATCCACAAGATTGCGCGCTGCAAGCATTGCCATATTGTATCTCGTCTGTTGGGTAGCCGAGCCAATATGCGGCAGCAGCACTGCATTGTCGAGCTGGAGCAGCGGATTGTCTTGCGTAACCGGCTCTTTTTCAAAAACATCCAGCCCTGCGCCGCGTATCGTTCCGCTTCTCAGCGCCTCAATGAGCGCCGCTTCATCAACCGCCTCCCCACGCGAGCAGTTAATAAAGATGGCACTGCGCTTCATCATAGCAAACTGCTCCTTGCCGATCATATGCTTTGTCTCCGGCGTTAGCGGCGTCATCAGCACGATAAAATCCGACTCTTGAAGCAGTTGATCAAGCGGGCTGTACTGAACGCCAAGCTGCTGTTCGAAGTCTGGCTTGCGCGAACGATTATAATAGCTGACTTCCATATCGAAGCCGTATTTTGCGCGTCTGGCAATCGTTTCCCCAATGCGGCCCATGCCAATAATGCCAAGCTTGGCGTGATGAACATCAATGCCGAACAAGGACGTACCGATGCCGCGCTTCCACTCGCCTGCGCGAACGAGCTTATCAAGCTCCGCCACCCGGCGGGCCGCAGCCAGCATGAGCGCCATCGTTAAATCTGCCACCGTATCGTCTAGCACGTAGGGAGTATGTGTACCGATAATGCCGCGTTTTTTCATCGCATCCAGATCATTATGGTTGTAGCCGACGGAAATGTTGCTGACGACTTTCAGCTTCGGCGCCGCCGATAGCAGACGCTCGCTGATTGCGTTGCCCGCAGCAAGCAGACCTTCCACTTCGCTAATTTCTTCCGCCAGCTGCGCGCCGGTAATCCCCTGCTCGCCCTCCCACATCCGGCATTCGCAATGCTCATCGAGGTAGTTTTTCACCTCTGGGGGTATTTTGCTCGAAATAAATACTTTTGGTTTCATGTTATAATCCTCCATTTTCCAGAATTCATGATGTTCCTGCTTTCCTGCTCTTGCCTTTCAGTCCTATCCCCTCTACAATAAATCATATTGCCTCCCGGTACCAACAATCGATTTCGTTCCCTGAAGGAGGAGCACCCTTGGAAGCTTTTAACGAGCAGGTTCCTTACGAGAACCCGTTGCTTTCTATCCGAATTTTTCGAACACAGCGCTCAACCAGCGAATTGATCAAATGGCATTATCACAAACAGCTGGAGCTCATTTATATTATTAATGGCAGTCTCAAGATCGATATTGAGGACGACAGCTTTGATCTTGAAAGCGGAGACATTGTTGTGCTTGGCTCAAGCCAGCTGCATCGCGACCGCAATAAAGGCAAGCTGGACTATATAGTGCTGCAATTTAATCTCGAGGATTTTTTCGACAACAGCACCATACCTTATATCCGCTATTTTTCCGAGACGCAAAATCCACTGAGCCGCGCCAATTATATTTTTCGTGAAAATAAAGCCATCCGGCAGCAGGCAAGCGAAGCAATTACTAAGCTGCTGCATGAAGCAACCCACAAGGAAACCGGCTATGAAATCGCCGTCAGCATCCAGATCAAGCAGCTGCTGCTGCTGATGCTGCGCGGCGATAGCCAGCGCATCCTGGCCAGGCGGGATGATTTTGACCATATCCGGCTCAAGCCTGTCCTTGACTATGTCGAAAACAATTTGGGCGAGCGCATTCAGGTCGAGGACATGTGCCGAATTGTGAATATGAGCTACTATTATTTCGTTAAGTTTTTCAAAAAAACGATTGGCCTTTCCTTCACCGAATACGTCAATTACCGCAAAATCAAGTGGGCGGAGCGTATTTTGCTAACGAAGGATTTAAGCATTGCCGACGTAGGCGAGCGGATTGGCATGCCGAATATGGCCCATTTTTATAAAACCTTCAAAAAATACAACGACTGCTCCCCCAAGCAGTTCCAGCGAAAAATGCTGGAATGGGACCGCAGCTAAAGCTAATAGCTTCTCTGATTTTGGGTTACCATTTTCGTCTTCGGTTGTTAAGCTCTTAGTCTTTTGCTCTTTGTTCTTAGTCTTTGCTCTTTGCTCTTTGTCTTTTGCACTTTCGCTCTTCCTGCTTTACAGACTTTGCTTTTTTTATTGATTTTTAGGGAGCGCGAGGAGAGGTGGGGCTGGTGTGGAGGGGAGTGAAAGGTTTGAGCTGGAGAAGCGAAGCGTTCGCTTTTGCTGCCCAATTTCAACGATGCGGAGCATTGTTTAGAGAAATTGGGCAGCAATGGCGATCGTAAGCCAAACCTTTCACGCAGCGCAGCACAGCCCTTCCTCACCGAGCCGCCGCACGCGTCCCTAACGAACGATAAAAAAAGCTTGTCCACCTTAACTTTTAGGTGTGACAAGCTTTTTGTGCATAACGAGCTTATAGCCGACGCCGCGAATCGATTCGATTTGCACCGACTGCTGTCCAAGCTCCAGCTTTTTGCGAAGCGAGCTGACGTGCACATCTACGGTACGCTGACCGCCAATGTAGTCGAAGCCCCACACAACATTCATCAGATCATCGCGCGTAATAACCATGCCTGGCCGCTGGACAAGATACAGCAGCACTTCAAATTCCTTCGGACGCAGCGGGATCGATTCCCCATCCAGCACAACCTCATACTTATCCGGATAGATCGACAGCTCGCCCGCTGTAATGATCTTCTCTGTCGTTTCAGGCATCATGTTATCGTCCTGAAGCTGAGTCCGGCGCAGCACCGCAGATACGCGCGCCAGCAGCTCGGCAACGCCGAACGGCTTAGTAATATAGTCATCCGCACCATGCTTCAAGCCTTGCACGACTTCTTCCTCGGCATTGCGGGCTGTCAAAATAATGACCGGCGTCCGCAGGCCATTTTGACGCAGGCGATTTAAAATGTCGAAGCCGTTCATTCCCGGCAGCATAATATCCAAAATAATAAGATCGAAGCTGCGCTGCAGCGCCGTTTGCAAACCTTCTCCACCATGATCGGCGACCGTAATTTCGTAGCCTTCCTGCGTCAAATTGTATGACAGAAGCCTAGCGAGTGTCGGTTCGTCTTCAATGACAAGCACTTTATGCGACATGGTAACCTCCAGCATTATTGCATTTATTCAACCTTATTCTAACATGAAATTATATAGAAGTGGTAAACCTTTTGCGCTAAGTGTGAAACCGCTACTGCTGAAGCACGGGCAGCTCAATAATAAATGTCGTTCCACGGCCCACTTCGCTCGTTACGGAAATCGTTCCTTTGTGCAGCTCGATCAAATGCTTAACGATCGACAAGCCAAGCCCCGTGCCGCCTGAACTGCGCGAACGCGCCTTGTCTACCCGGTAGAAGCGCTCAAAGATGCGCGGCAAATCCTTCTTCGGAATGCCGATTCCCGTGTCGCTGATACGTATGCGGATATGGTCCTCGTTTATGCCTTCCATTTTCACGGTCACCCGCCCGCCCTCTGGCGTATAGTTGATGCCGTTCGAAAGCAAATTCATCACTATTTGCCGCAGCCGGTCTTCATCCGCTTCCATATATAGGCCTGCTTCCAGATCCATTTTCAGCTCAATCACCTTGCGCGATGCCTCCGCCTCCAGCAGCTTGAGCGTTTTATCCATAAAAGCATCCATATTGACCGGTGAAAAATAAAGCGGAACCCGCCGCGACTCGATTTTCGACAGCTCCAGTATATCTCCGATCAACCGGTTCAACCGATCGCTCTCGTCAAAAATAATTTGCAGAAACGAACGTGACGTTTCCGCATCATCGACAGCTCCTGCGATCAGCGTCTCTGCGAAGCCTTTAATCGCCGTAATTGGCGTTTTCAGCTCATGCGATACATTCGCTACGAACTCGCTGCGCATCCGCTCCAGGCGGCGAATGGCGGTCACATCCTGCAGCACGAGCAGCATGCCCTCATATTCTTCCCCCTCTTGCTCAATCGGCACCAGATTCAGCTCCAGCAGCCGCTCCTCGGGAAAATAGAACGTAACCTCCTCGCGGATATGCTCGTGCGTCTCCAGCCCCTCCTGAATCATTTGGGCTAGCTCAAATTGCTGCTTGCCTTCGGCGTAATGGCGCCCTACGAGCTCGCGTGCCGAGAAGCCGAGCAATTCCTCTGCATGTCTGTTCATCAGGACGAAACGTCCGGTACGGTCGATCATGACGACGCCGTTGATCATATTGTCCAGCACGCTTTCCAGCTGGCTTTCATTTTGGCGGATTTGCGTCATTTGCACCTGCAGGCTGTCCGCCATGGCGTTAATCGCATTGCCAAGCTCGCCAATCTCATCCTGCTTGGCTACTACCACGCGCGCCTGATAATCCATATTTTTAATCCGCTTCGCGACGCTTGTAATTTGCTCAAGCGGCCGCGTCAGGCTGAGCGCAATGCGGTAGCTGACAAAGGCAGCAGCCAAAAACAGCAGCAGCAGCCCGCCGCCAATAACCGTCCATACGTTGCGGATGCTTTGCTCGACTTCACTTAGGCTCATGGCCAATCGGATAACATTGGAGTTCGGATTGCTGCTATCCGTCAATATCGCCACATAAAGCAGATTCTGATGCAGCGTATCGCTTTTCCTGATCGTTCGGCCAACGCCGTCCTCGCGCGCTTCGGCAACCTCCGAGCGGCTGTTGTGATTGTCCATCGTGGACACTTCATGATCCGAGTCGCCCAGCACGACGCCATCACCGGAAATAAATGTGACTCGGGCGCCGGTGAAGCCTTTAAGACTTTTTGCTTCCTCGGTAAAATAAGGCTCCACCTCGCTCAGCGTGCCCTGCTTCCATTCCATTTTCGCCAAAATGATGTGCATTTCCCGTACCATATTGTCTTCCAACGCACTAATATGATTTTGCTTAAACGTATTTGCCATAATAAGTCCGGCCGCCGTAACGGATAAAGCAATCATTAAAATCATAATAATCGTCAGCCGATTTCGAAAGCTGTTCACGCCAACCACTCCTCGTGTTCTTTGCCACTCGTTTATTATAATACCGGGGGACTGGTGCTTCGCTCCGCGAAAGGTTGGTCTTCCGATCGCCGTTGGTGTTGATTTTCCTGAATTATAAAAACTTCATCGGAAGATAATCCACACCAAAAGCGAACACTCCGTTTCTCCAGACCAACCCTTCACTCCACTCGCTCCATCCACCCGTTTTCTAAAAAAACCTCGTCCATCCTGAACATCTTATCATACAGATATAGAAAAATGGCACCCGCATTTTTCATAAAAAAATCCCTATATGGCTGCGGCGAGGAGCTTATCTTGACAGATAAGCTCTCCTACTGCAAGCCCTATAGGGATTATGCCCCGCTTTTCAACGTGGGCAATGGCTATTCTAAAGCAAATATATTATTATTGTAAATTCGCTTCTAAACGCCATTTCATACTTTTAATAACCAAATACCTTCCAAGATTGGAGACCAGTTAGCACCGACTCATCGCCAGGAATAAGAATGCGAATTTTATTCGTCTTCACCGGCGTAAAGCTCGTTTCATTGTCTTCATTCGCCTTCAAGCCAAGACCCGATGCTTCCCCTACGTCAAGCCATTGCTCGCCGTCCCAATATTGAACGGAATATTGCTCAGGCAGCTTAATCGTACCTTCGCCATCGTTCCAATGAACACGAATGCTGCTAATCGTGTAGTCTTGGGCAAACTCGTATTGCGCCCATTGAACAGGCGCTTCAACAGCCTCTGAACCAAGAGCAGGAACACTCGGTGCCTCGGTTGCTGAAGGAGCCTCCGCACTTAGTGCGACAAGCCGAAGCAGATGCAGCCCAACTGCCGCTGCTGGTGTCACCGCACCAGTACCAGTACCAGTACCAGGCTGGCTCTCTGTCTGTTCACCGCTGGACTCCGTTCCTGCGTCCACACCTTGCGCTTCATCCTGCGAAGTCGTCAGTGTGCCTTGCTCTGAAATATCCGCAGCCAGCGAGGAACCGCTGAATATGGAACCGATTTCCGTAGCGCTTAACGCACGGCTGTAAATTTTGAAATCATCCAAAGCTCCATCCAAATACGGATCGCCATATTGAGATTTGCCGAGGTAATTCAAATTCGTATTGCCAAGGCTTGATGGCTTTAAGGTCATCGATGTATTAATTGCAACCTGCACCCCATCGACGTACATTCTGCCCGTCGTGCCCGAAAGCGTCACTGCAACATGCTTCCAGACGCCCGTTGGCAATGCTGTTGCATTAAGCTGCTGTTCCGCGCCATTGCCGCTTGACGTAATGGCAAAGCGCAGCCCGCTGCCGCCAGCACGCGGCGTCAAGAACATATTGGCATTCGTTCCTGTGCCAAAATCGAAAATGCGCGACCAGTCGCTAATGGTATCTAATTTGACCCATGTCGAAATCGTAAAATCATTTACAGCGCTGACGATGCCCGTCGGCAAGGACGCATAGCCGCTCGTGCCGTTAAGGTCGAGCGCATTGCCGGAATGCCCCGCTACCCATGCCGTCGTGCCGGATAACGTTGCATTTTTCCCATTGCCTGAGGAATCTGTCGCTGTCGTTCCGCTTGTCTGATTAAACAAGTAGTTCACAATGACCTCTGGCAAAGGAGCCGCAGGGTTAACCGTATGCGTAACCGTTGCATTCGCGGTCAAGCTGCCGTCACTTGCCGTAAGCCTGAATACATAAGTTCCCGCCGTCGACACCGTCGCCGTCGTATTTACAGCTGCTGCGTTTGCGAATACAGCCGTTCCTGGACCGCTAACAAGCGTCCAGACGCTCGTCAAAGTGCCAGAAGGCAAACCATCATCCGTTGCTGTTCCAGCCAGAGCAACTGGCGATGGCAGCGTGAACGTGCCTGCTGTGCCCGCACTTACAACCGGTGCTGTATTCGTTGGCGCTGTTCCTTGCGCAAGCTCAATGTCATACGTTGCAGCCGTGCCAATGTTGAGGGTAATTACAGCTGCTCCGCTGCTTGAAACGTTTACTCCGCCAGCTACAGCATTGTTAACCAAAATATTATAATAGCCAGCTGCCAAGCCTTTGAACGTTACTTTCGTTGTATGCGCCGTTCCAGAAGTCGAGCTTTTCAAATTGAATTTTACATTGTTTTTGGCCTTCGTAATCGTTGCTGTTGCAATTTTGTCGCGCTCCAGCTCCATGCCAAATTTCTCAGTAATAAGGTTGAGGCGTTGGAATACGCCGTCCTTCGGCACAACCGTGTAGCTGGTGCTATTGTCGGTTGCATCGCAGCCATAACAGTAGACGCCGAAAATAGGATCAACGGCTACGTCGGAGCTCAAAATTTTAATGGCGCCGAACAAGCCCAGATCTGCTTCTCCCGCCATGCCGCGCCAGCCGTTCTGCAAAGCGCCGCCGCCTACTCCTAGTGCTGCATAGTTGCCTTTTTCCGCTTGATACGTCCAGGCTACAGCACCAAGATCTGCTGCGTCGGCGCTGATCTGACCGGAGTTGATCGCGCCGACGTTTGCGATTTTAGCTGCATAGGACAAACGCTGCTCAACTTCTGCGTTGGTCGAGTTATTGCGAACCCAATCGTCCATCGCATAACCTGCGAGCGATACCGTGTACTGGAAATTCCACCAGTTCTCGCCGGTAATCGTCACCGGATCGGCATAATAATACCAGACCGGCATATGACCGCGTGCTGCCCGCGTTTTCATATTAATTTTGCTTTTCATCGTATTGTTGTTGTTCATTTTGGCAAGCGTGTAAACCGCTTCTTCGCCCGTATTGTCGTAGTTGTACTCTGAGCCGTAAGGATACGTCGTGTTCGCGAAATTATTGTATTTGGTCGCCATTTTAGCGATCAAATTATTCGCTTCCGCCGTGTAGCCCTCGTCCTGAAGCGCCTTAATAATGTCCGGCGTCGTCATTTCGCCCATTAGGCCCGTGTTCCAGTTGTATGCGACACCTGATCCGTACAGGGCGTTGAAAATGTTATAAGCCCGCAGCAGATAGGTGTTTTTCGGGTTATCATACGTAATCAAATTCGGATACAGCTTAGCGATTTTGTACATGCTGAAATATGTGTTGTAAATATGCGGATAAGCGTAGCCGCGGTAGGTTGGCGTGTCATTTGGCTCCGGCATCAGGAAGTCGTGGATCAAATAATCCGTCTGATGCTGCGCCATCAGCCTGCCCCAAATAGCGACCGTCAAATAATCGTCAAGCGCCGTAACCTCGGAGGCAACGGGGGTTTGAACATTTTTCTCCGCTAAGAACTGTGCATGGGTGTAACCCCAATCATCGCCCCAGCCCCAATAGCCGTTGAAAATATTGCGTTTGGAGTTTGTATCCATCATCCAGTCGTCAAACACCTTGTCGCGAATATCGCCCGGAACGTTCCACTGCGTGCTGTTCACCATGAAGGTGGAATGCCGCTGGAGCGCTGCATCAACGGGTTCAATCGCATAAAACTGCAGAACCGTCTTTTCCCCGCTTCCATAGTTGACCGTTATCAGATTCTGTCCCAGCTTGTTCATCGTAATCGAATACAGCTTATGATTCGTGCCCGTTGTACCGAGTGACGTAATCGTCGTATCGGACGGGTATTGCGCTGTAATCGAATTGATCGTTTTCGTCGTATGCAGATCGAATTTAGCCGTTTGGTTCGTTGGCACGATCATGCCCGGAACGACCGTTACATCGATATGGCCCTCGTTGTAAAGACGATCCTTCACATCATTTTCGTTGGCTACTTTGAAAAATTTAAATGCATACGTTTTGCTTGCGCCTGGTGCGAGCGTCAGGCTCGTATTCGGCAAATAGCCGCGATTCGTGCTTTTGATCACATTGGAGTGGATGTAGAAAACGTTAAGGCCTTCAATCCAGCCGCCTTGATCCATCGCCCATTTGCTGCCCGGATGCTCCTCGACTCTCCAGCGGTCCTGGTATTCAAAGCCTGCTCCTGTGCTCGCATCAGGAACCATCAGCAAATAAGGGCCAATTCCGCTTGGCCGTGCTGCTGTAATATAGGAGCTGTTGTTGCCGACAAAGGAGTGGGTAAGCACACGTGTTTCATAAATTTGCTCGTTGCTGCCGCCCGTCCAAAATTCATTGAACGGCAATGGCAAACCGACGTCGCCAAATTCAATCGTTTGCGTACTCGTATTCGTCAGTTCGATTTTCCATAAAAAATAATCGTTTACGAGCGAATACGTATTAACCAGCTTGAAGTTTTTGACGCCATTTGCATTCGTCGAATTCTGGTAAGTAATCGTGACATTGTTGCCCGTCTGGCTTTGCGTTCTGCCATCGGTGGAGCTTTGTGTCAGTGCCGTCTGCCAAGCTCCTGTGCCGAAGCGGTACTTGAACATGAGCTCGCCCAGCCACTGGTGATCGGCGGTGTTCTGATTCGGCGTTACTGTCGGGTTCATCACATATTGCGTGTTGAAGGTGTCTCCCGTCAGGCGAAGCGAATTGATTTCTCCGTTTGTTCCGGTGGAAATGTTGAAATTGCTGTCGGAAAGCGTGTAAGCTGAAGCGATGTGAGGAATCAATATTACCATTAAAGCGGTTACAAAAACAGATGTTGCCAGCTTAAGCATTTGCCTTGAACGAGGTAGCCATTGCATGGTCATGCGGTTTAGCCTCCCTGAACCTATTTTTATAATGCATCTGTCCTCCCCAGGATGTAAAAAGCCATCATTTTCTTGAAATATAGGAAAGTATATGATTTCGCCATACTTTCTCTATATTTCTCGGACTGAACCGCGCCGCCACAGGACGGCGACAGCCGTTTCACCTTGGGGCAGCGTCTTGCACTTCCGGTATGGTACGCCGGTATGCCGCTGTGCCGCCTTGCCGCTTTGTAATCCCCACACCACCTCCTCTCAGCGCTTTTTTCCATCAAAAAAGACCCTATTACTCAGAGCTGCGACTCCGTTAGCCTGCTGCTGGCAATAGGGAAGATGAGGGAGTAACCATTACTCCCTCATCCGGCAAACCATTTCATGCTGTGAACGCTATAGGATGGATCAACTAGGTCTCTATCAACTATACTTCTATCAACTATACTTCCATTTACTTCTATATCGTTTCTCTCACCCAAACGGCCATTTCCCCTGCACCGCGATTTGCCCAAGCAAAATACGGAATAAACTTCAGCTCGGCAGCTTCCTGCTGCCAATCGGCATTATGACGGTACAGCTGTCCTTGCCAGCCGTCCGAAACCTGCCGCTGTCCAAGCCCCGAAATCGTCTGCATGCCTCCTAGCAAAGCAGGCTCAAAAGCGGTACTAAGCTCGCTTCCCGCAGGCAGCGCCAATTGGTAAAGCTGCTCGCCATTGTCCGTTTCCTCCAAGCAATAAACGAAGGGGCCGCGCTGCAAAGCCACTTTGCCGGCATTCTCGCGCACTAGCGGATGGCTTTTCATCCGGTGAATCGGCATCGTAAATACGAGCTCTACCGTATCGCCGCTTTGCCATACACGATCGATTTTCGCGTAGCCATTGTCGATGTCACTGCTGTTAATTTGCTGCGGCTCGCCACCATTAACGACCCATGATGCTGCACCGCACCAATCCGGAACACGCAGCTTGAGCGCAAACGCAATCGGACGCGCGGTGCTGATCGTAAAGCTGACTTCACCGTCCCAAGTATAGGCCGACTTCTGTTCAAGCTGCACTTCCGTATCCGCTACTTCAAGCGTTGCCGCGCCCCCTACATACAAGTGCACATAAATGGCTGATTTCTGTACGGTGTACACATATTGCCCAAGCGAAGCCAGCAAACGCGCGATATTCGGCGGACAGCAGGCGCAGCCGAACCAGCCCTGCCTTTGCCCGCATACATGATGCGTATTTTTATTCCCGGCCAGCTGTGAAGGATTCACCTCCAGCGGATTGACGTAGAAAAAGGTTTTGCCATCCCGCGCCATCCCGCTGACGACCGTATTGTAAAGCGCCCGCTCCATCACATCCGCATAGCGGCTGTCCGGCTCGATTTGCAGCATGCGGTGGGCGAAGAAAATCAGGCCGATCGAGGCACATGTTTCGGCATAAGCCGTATCGTTCGGCAGATCATAATCTGATGTAAAAGCTTCTCCCTCCGCCATCGAGCCAATGCCGCCTGTAATGTACATGCGCTTTGCTACTATGTTGTCCCATAGCTTTTTGCACGCTTGCAGCAAGGCTTCATCTCCCGTTTCAGCGGCCAAATCGGCCATCGCCGTGCACATATAGACGACACGTACCGCATGGCCAACCGCTTGCTCCTGCTCCTGTACCGGAAGATGAGCCTGGCTGTAGGGCAGATCATGGGCGATGTCCAGTTGTGGAAAATGAACCTTCCGCCCGCGCTTCTCCCACTCTTGCTCATAGAAGGACGGCTTAGCGCCCCTTTGCTCTATAAAATAACGGCTTAGCGCCAAATAATGGTCTTTTCCCGTCGCATGGTAAAGCTTCACAAGTGCCAGTTCAATTTCCTGATGACCGTCATAGCCGTTCAGCTTGCCGGGTTCCCGTCCAAATACACGATCAATATAATCTGCAAAACGGCAGGCTACCTGCAAAATCGTCTCATTGCCCGTTGCCTTGTTATAGGCGACTGCCGCTTCTATCAAGTGGCCCGCGCAATAAAGCTCATGGCATTCCGCCAAATTCGTCCACCGGTTTTCAGGCTCCTTCACCGTAAAATACGTATTTACATAGCCGTCAGGCTGCTGGGCTTTCGCAATCAACTCCACGACGCTGTCTGCTACTTGCTGCAGCGCGGGATCGGGCTCTGTTTCCAGCAAATAGCTGACGGCTTCCAGCCATTTCGCTACATCGCTGTCTTGGAATACCATGCCGTGGAAAGCGCCTTCCGCTTCGCCAGCGGCGATTTTGAAATTTTGAATCGCATGGCTTGGCTCAGCTTCCGGCACCCGGTCGTTCAGCGCCTCCCATTGATAAGGCACAACCACCTCGCGCACAAGCCGAATATAGTCGGACCAGAACGGGTCGCTAATTCTCACCTTGTCCAAGGTTAGCGGTTTTGAGCGATCCGCTAGCTTGATTCCTTCCTGTAGCTGCTCATTCATTTGGTTATTCATTCTCTTCCTCTCCTCTTCTATCTATGGTCAGCCTTTAACGCCGCCTACTGTAAGTCCTGCTATGAAAAAGCGTTGAAAAAATAAGAACAGCACCAAAATCGGAATAATCGTCATAATCGAGCCTGCAAGCAGCACCTCATAATTGTTGCTCGTAGGCGACAGCAAGCCAGATAAGCCAATCGGCAAGGTGAATTTCTCAGTTGAGCGCAGTACGATGACCGGCCACAAAAAGTTGTTCCAGCTGAACAAGGCTTGCAAAATCGTCATCGCGCCAAAAGCAGGCAGCATCAGCGGAACCATAATCCGGAAGAAAATGCCGAATTCCGTACAGCCATCTATGCGGCCCGCATCCATAAAGTCCTTCGGCAGCCCAATCGCAAATTGGCGAAAAAAGAAAATCGGCAGCGGCGCTACGACAAATGGCAATATAACGCCCCAAATCGAGTTGATGATCAGCAGGTCAATCGACAGCTTATACAGCGGAAGAATAATAATTTCCACCGGAATCATCATGACGGCAAGCACGAGTGTAAATACGAGCGCCCTTCCTTTGAAGCGGTACATCGCTAGCCCGTAACCAACCATCGAGGAAAGCAGCAGGCACAGGAAGGTAAACAAGAGCGTAATGACAAGGCTGTTGCGATACCAGTCGAAATAATTTTGCGAGCCCCCTTTTCCCGAAAAAATCATTTTGTAGTTGGCCAGCGTCATCACATCAAAGTCCAGCCTCACATTCAGTCCGTAACGAAACAGCTCTGACGCTGGTTTAAACGAAGCTAGCAGCAGTGCAAACAGCGGGAACAGCGCGAGCACTGCAAACGCCCCGAACAACAGCATCAGCAGGAGGGAGAACCCTTTATTCCCCGTTTTTTCAGCCATCTCCCTAATCCTCCTTTTTGAAAAATCCGAGCAAATTCAGCTGGATGACGCTAACGACCAAGGTGATACCCAGCAGCGTAATCCCAATCGTTGAACCAAAGCCTAGATCAAAGTACTGAAAGCCTTGTTGATAAATGTAGCCGACCATCGTCAGGCCAATATTTTGCGGTGACCCCCGGCTCCCCCACAGCATAAAGCTTTCGGTAAACATCGCATAACCGCCATAAATGGTAATCGTGAAAACATAAATGGTGATCGGCTTTAGGAGCGGAATGGTAATTTTGAAAAACTTGCTCAGCGTGCCCGCACCGTCCATGTCCGCCGATTCATACAGCTCACGCGGAATGCCCTGCAGCGCCGACAGAAAGTACAGCATATTAATGCCTGCCCAACGCCAGGTGGCGAGCACGACTAGCGCGAACATGCTAAGCGAGGGGCTAAGCAGCCATTTTTGACTGGAAAGGCCAAACAGCGAAATGAAGGAATTCATAATGGCCCCATCCAGCTCGCTAAAAATAAGCCTGAAAATAATGCCCGCGACCACAATGGAGGTCAAAGCCGGTATAAACAAGCTGGCTCTGAAAAAGTTTTTCGCCCGCATAATGCTGGAGTTCAGCAGTGCCGCAAGCGTGAGCGGCAGCGGAATGAGCACAAGCAGCGTCCAAAACACATAACGCGAATTGTTCCATAAAGCCTGATAAAAGTCGCTGTTCCATAATTTGCGGTAGTTGGCTAAGCCAATAAATTTCACATCGCCTGGCAGCACCTGCTGAAAGCTCATAATGACCGCATGAATGAGCGGATATGAGAAAAACAGCAGAAACGAGACGATAAACGGCAAAATAAACAAATAGGGAGCAAGCTTCTGCGAATTCATGCGCCTGGGCGCTGTTTTTTGCTTCTTAAGGGCGAGCCTGCCCGTGTTGGCATTCATGCTGATTTCACCTCCGACTTGCGCATACTTAGGAGCTGCGAGGAAATTAGCGGTACTTTATTTCGTCGCAGTCTCTTATAGTTAACGTTTTCTGTATAGTCGCAGCGCTTGCGCTGGCTGCCTGAGCAAGCCGGGCTTAAGTTGCAGCCTCTCGGCTAGAGCACTGGCAGCCATGCGAGCGCAGGCGTCTTGCTAAAAACCTGTGTCCCTCTCGAATTGCTCTTTAGCTCTGTGGTTAATTGATTAATTGATTATTTCCCTGTATCCTTGCGAAGCTTAGCTGCGACTTCTGCAATTACGGTTGCTGGATCTTCATTGAATTGGAATATTTTAGGAACAATTTCATTACGTACCGCGTCGAACACAACTGGCGACGTCTCGCGAATGTTAACCGGATAAATTTCATCCTTGATTTCAGTCAATGTTTTGAAAATATCTGTGCCGAAGTAGTCGGTAAATTTATTCGGCTCCGCCATTGCTGGATCGCTCCATACTTCGGTACGGATTGGGTCCATGCCAAGCTGCTTCCATACTTGAATGTTGCCGTCTTTGGACAGCTTCGCATAAGCAAGGAATTTTTTGGACAGCTCCAAATTTTTCGTCTGAACAGTAATCGACAAGCCGGTTCCACCCATGCCTGCTGAACGATTGCCGCCTTCTTCCCATGCCGGCATTGGACGAATGATCATTTTGCCTTTCAAATCAGGCATTTCATCCGTGAAACGGTTCATAAACCAAAATGG
Source organism: Paenibacillus sp. JT22N15 (assembly GCF_059383755.1). Taxonomy (NCBI): domain Bacteria; kingdom Bacillati; phylum Bacillota; class Bacilli; order Caryophanales; family Paenibacillaceae; genus Paenibacillus; species Paenibacillus sp. JT22N15. The sequence goes on from NZ_JBXENV010000001.1 coordinate 552,855, forward strand.
CATAAATACCGATGCTGCTCCGCCGCCATTCATAAAGGCTTTGTACTCTGGCGTATCATGACCAACACCTGGTGAGACAGCTGCGATTTTTTCATCTACCAGCTTTTTAAAGAAAGTCATCGCTTCGATATTGCGCGGATCATCAACGGTAATTTCGCCGTTCGGGCCCACCTGATCGGATTTCAGCTGATTGATGGCCGGCCACCATGACCAGTTGCCCGCGCCTTCAAATGTGATGAACGGCACGCCTGTTTTTTCCACTACCGTTTTCCCGTATTTCTCAACATCGGACCACAGCTTAATATCATCCGGGTTGACGCCTGCCTTATCCATCAGCTCCTTGTTGTAATACATGACCGTTGCGCCAACGTGCATATCTACGCCATAATACTTGCCGTCCTTGCTGTAAATATCGACGCGGGATTTAACGATATTCGGAATTTCTGGATCAACGATATCATTGAGCTCCGCAAGCTGAACCTCTCCCTTCATAAAATTCGGGAATTTGCTTTGCTCGATATCGACCAAATCCGGTGCCCCTTCATTCGATTGCAGAGCAAGCAGCAGACGTGTATGCATGTCATCATAAGGGATCGTTTGAGCGTCCAGCGCGATTTGCTGTTCTGGATTGTTTTTGTTCCACTCATCCGCCATAAACGTGTAGAAGTCTGCATGCTGCTGGACGAACGTCCACAGCGTCAGCTTGACCGGGTCTGCTGCAGGCGCCACCGTCTCTGCGGAAGCTGCTGCTGACGGCTCAGTCGTTCCGCTGTTCGCTGGTGCGGCCCCTCCATTCCCATTTCCGCTGCTGCAAGCCGCCATCAGCATTGTGACTGCTAAAATGCTTGCGGTTATACCCAATCTCCCTTTTTGCATTCCATCATCCCCCGTGAACGTTTTTTATGCTTAATCCTTGCGGATTATAGCTGCACATTAGTAAGCGCTTACAGTCAAAAGTTAAACGTTTAGATTTATATTGAAAAGTAACGGATGGTACCGTTTTTCACCATATACTTCCGTATTGCAGCAGGTAGTGGGCAACCATCCGTTATTGTCATACTCATTTTTAATAATCAGGGTACCTATTCATGTGGCAAGCTCAGCTACTGAATCCCGTTCAATCAGCTTGCAGACAGGCTTCTCGCCCGTTTCGACTTTTTCTCCTTGCAGGATATGCGACAGCGCCTCCATGGCCTTAAATCCCATTTCATGAAGCGGAAGATCCATCGTTGTAATACTTGGACTTACATATTCGCTAAATTCGCGGTTGTCGAAGCCGATAATCGACAGCTGCTCAGGAATTTGGATGCCCAGCTCCTTCGCGGCCCGCATGACGCCGACAGCCATAACATCATTCATGGCCACAATAGCCGTAGGCGGCTCGGGTGTCTCCAGCAGCTCTTTCGCCAGCCGGTAGCCGGATTCTGCCTCCCAGTCGCCCATTTTAATCCACTGTGGATTGAATGGCAGCTCGAATGCCGTAATCGCTTTATAGAAACCGCCCAATCTCAGCCGCGAGGGCATGGAATCCACCGCCCCGCTGATGATTGCAATTCGGGAGTGGCCCTTACTGGTCAAATAGCTGATGGCTTCAAAAGAAGCTTGCTCGTCGTCGTACTGAATGGACACATCGTTTTGCGTATAGCAATACGTATAGACGATGGGCTTGCCTTCCGTATCGAACAATCCCGTCAAATCACGGGGATGCGCGCCGATATAAATCATGCCGTCCACTTGCTTGCCAAGCAGCTCGGACACGGCATCTTCCGCATATTTGCGGTAAGCGTCCACCTGGTCGAACTGGCGGCCTATCCGCTTATCCAGCCGCAGGTTGGTCAGCAATATATGCATGTCGAGGCGATCTGCGCAGTCGTTGATGCCGTCGATAATCTCCGGCACATTAAACACCGTCACATCCTCTGCAATGACTCCAATCGTATTCGTCCGCTTGCGCTTCAAGCTCTGAGCCGCATTGTTAGGCTTGTAGTTCATCTCCTCAATGACCTGCTCGACCCTTTCGCGCGTCTTTCGGCTGACATTTCGCGTGCCATTTATGACATAAGAGACTGTGGCGGTTGAAACTTGGGCTTTGGCAGCGATGTCTTTAATGCTAATAGTCGACAAACCGTCACTCCTTTATGTTAAACGATTAGATTTTGTTCTAAATTGGTTATAACACATGAATTCATTTTTATGCAAGCGCTTTTTTATTAGGCCATGAATTTTAAAAAAAGCCAAGGTCTCAAAATCACCTTAGGCTTGGAAACTCCTTCTTCCTATGAGTATTACATGAAATGAGTTATTAACTGTTTTACCAAACCGACAGTCTCGTTCTTGTATCATTTTCGCTAGTCACATACTTATGATAAACCTCCCTAACGTATAATCATTGATTTCTCTAAGTGTTCTCTCCTTTTTTGCATCTTTTGCAAAATAAAATGATGGAGCGTCGCCAGCGGCTGCTGCACCATAATAGACAGAACAACCGGCACAGCAGCCAGCGGGCTGAAATAGCCGAGCGCCAGCACCATGCCTAAGGAAATGTTGCGCATGCCTGTCGCAAACGATACCGTAATTTGCACCTCTTTGCTTACTGCACGCATCGTTCCGATAAAGCCGACAGCGTAGCATAGCGAGACGAGCAGCACAACGAGCGGCAGCAGCTTGAACAGGTCGCCCTTAAGCTGCTCGGTATACGGGGCAATTGCCGCTGCATTCAGCGCGACTACCGCCACAAAGCACAGCTTTGAAAGGGGTGCTGCGACAGGCTTAACCTGCTCCAGCAGCCGCCCGCGGCTCAATTGATGGAGCAGCACGCCAAGCAGCGTTGGCAGCACAATGATGAGCAGCAGGTCCAGCATCAGCGGCGCACTCTCTACCTCTACTGCCGTTTGGAAAAATAAATGGAGCCCTGCCGGCACGACAAATGGGCATAATGCCGAATCGATAACGACCATTGCGAGCATGAGCGGTACGCTGCCGCCTGACATGCCGACCCATAGAACCGTAGACACGCCAAGCGGAATAATAGTAAACAGCACGAGCCCCACCACATAAGGCGATGATGCACCGAACAGCAGCGTCCCAAGGCCATAGGCGATAATCGGACAGAGCACATGGGCGAGCAGAAACGTCCAGGCAAGCACGCCCGGCTTCTTCATGACCGCACCAAGCTCCTTCACCCCGCAGCCAAGCGCCATCGTCAATGTCACATAAGCGAACAAATAAGGCACGGCCGCCACCATGCTGCTAAGCCTATCGGCAAATATAAATCCAACAATTAGCGATACGGGAATAATAACGAACATCCATTGCTCAAAATAACGGTTAAAAGCTAGTCCAAACGCTTTCGTAAGCCATCCCTCTTTTGCTAGGTTCTAGAAGTCTATATAAGCCATATTTTCAATAAAAATAAAATCAAGATGCAGGCGCAGCCTAGCTGCCCTTGCGTTCAGCCTTTATAATAGCATAGAACAGCAAACGTCTTTTGCTTTCATATCTATTTTATCGCACAAAGGAGTCAGCATCTCATGGACAGTCATTTTTTTGCTTATATGTACCGCCTGAACTATATTGAGCGCTGGAGTCTCATGCGCAATACGACAAAGGAAAACGTCGCCGAGCACTCCTTCCGCGTTGCCCTGCTCGTGCATATGCTATGCGAAATCGGCAATTCGTTTTTTGCCAAACAATTTAATGCCGATCGCGCGGTGACGCTCGCTTTGTTTCACGATGCGACGGAGGTGTTCACTGGCGATATCCCTACCCCCGTCAAGCATCATAATCCTAGCATGCTCGCCAGCTTTCGCGAGCTTGAAGCGCTCGCCGCTGAGCGGCTGCTCGCGATGGTTCCTGAGCCTATGCAGAAAACCTACGGCCCGCTGCTCGGCAAGCACCACGGCAGCCTTTCTCCCGAGGAGCAAACGCTTCAAGCGATGGTGAAAGCCGCTGATTTGCTCGACGCTTACTTGAAATGCCTCTATGAATTATCAGCAGGCAATCGCGAATTTCTCGTGGCTCGGGGACAAACCGAACAAGCGCTGGCTGCGCTAAGCATGCCCGAGGTCGAATGGTTTCTCGCGCATATGGCGCCAAGCCTTGGCATGACGCTTGATGAGCTTTCTGACTGAAACTAAGCTAACTCCAATCTAAGCTTAGCGATACAAACTAAGCCAAGCCAAGTCGGGTCCGCAACTGGATATTGTTGCCCTAGCGTATTCATCTAGGCTGTTCCATACACGAAATGGAAGAAAGGACGGAATAAACCCCGTCCTTTCTTCCATTTTTTTCGCTAAGCAACCCTGAGCTCAGTCGCGCATCTTCGCAACATAATGGCTGACAGCGTCATAGAAAGCCTTCCATTCCTCATTCGATTGTTCAGCTGAACTAGTCTCAGGAAGCACCTTCAGCTGATCATCCGAAGGCTGCAAAGGGTTAATCGCCCCAAGCTCCTCAGCCCTTGATGCTTCGTTTCGTGCATCGTTAGGCACGTCTCCTGATGCATTTGAAGCTGTGCTCCATGCTTCGCTAGAAGCCACTCCCAGCGCTTGGGCCTGCAACTGACCTACTTCGGCCTCGGCTGTTCCTTCGCCGCTGCGCTTGCGGCGCTCGGCCATTACTTTCGTTAGCTGGTCTCTCAGCTTCTCTTCCGCCATCTGGCACTCATCCTTTCAGCCAGTTTTTCCGCAGCTCAAACAATTCCTTCAGCTCATCTGTAGACAGCTCGGTTATCCACTGCTCAGACTGGCCGACCACTTGGTCATTCAGCGACTGCTTGCGTTCAATCATTTCATCGATTTTCTCCTCAAGCGTGCCTAGCGTAATAAATTTATGAACCTGCACCTCGCGCGTCTGCCCAATCCGGAAGGCGCGGTCAGTTGCTTGATTTTCCACCGCCGGATTCCACCAGCGGTCAAAGTGAAATACATGATTGGCCGCTGTAAGATTGAGTCCCGTACCGCCAGCCTTAAGCGAAAGGACGAAAGCGCTGCAAGGCTGCTCGGGATTTTGAAAGCCTTGAATCATCTCATCTCGCTTTATTTTTGGCACTCCGCCATGCAAATAAGGAACGCTCGTACCCAGCCGCTCTTCCAGCAGCTTCTTGAGCTGATGACCCATCTCTACGAACTGGGTAAAAATCAGGCAGCGCTCCCCTTCGGCAGCGACCTCCTCCACCATATCCATCAGGCGGGCGACCTTGTTCGAACGATCTTCCTCCCACTGCTTCGCTCCGCCGTTATCCCCTTCCATCAGGCCGGGATGATTGCAAAGCTGCTTAAGCCTGGTCAAGGAAGCCAGAATAAGACCGCGCCGCTGCATCGCTCCTAGCGTATCAAGCTTCTCCAGCAGATCTGAAACAATATTTTCATACATCGCGCCTTGCTCTGCCGTGAGCGAAATATATGTCTTGCCTTCGAACTTCTCCGGCAACGACAGCTGGATAGCCGGGTCCTTCTTAATGCGGCGAAGCATGAACGGCTTCACCCAGCGCTGCAAGCCTGCGATCATCTTCTCATCCCGCGTCCGTTCGATTGGAGCGACAACTTCCTTGCGGAACTCATTAATCCCGCCCAAATAACCTGGATTAATAAAATCATAGATGGACCACAGCTCGGTCAACCGATTTTCCATCGGTGTGCCCGTCAGCGCTACCCGGTGCCTTGCAGGCAGCTTGCGAATGGCTGCCGACTGCTTCGTGTAAATGTTTTTTATATTTTGCGCCTCATCCAGACATAATGCATCCCAAGATACGGCGCCTAAATCCTCTTCATCCAATTGGGCCAGCGAATACGAGGTAATGACCAGATCCATGTCACGTACAGCCTCCTCGAACGCTTCGCCCTTCTCCCGCTTCGGGCCATAGTGAAGATGAACCTTAAGCTGCGGAGCAAATTTCTCCAGCTCCTTCTCCCAGTTGCCGATTACCGAAGTTGGGCATACAAGCAGCGAAGGCGCGTGAGCTAATGCCAAGGAAGCTCCGAGCTTAAGCTGCTGCTCGCGCTGCTCCTTCACATAAACGAGATAAGCCATGAACTGAATCGTCTTTCCGAGACCCATATCGTCTGCAAGGCAGCCGCCAAAGCCGAATCTCCGCAAAAACAACAGCCAAGAAACCCCTTGCAGCTGGTAAGGACGAAGCTCGCCAAGGAAACCTTCCGGCTTGTCGATAAGCGGAATTTCCGACGTATGCTGAAGCTGTTCCAGCCATCTGGACAGATGTTCATTGAGCTCTACTTCGGCCCGCAGGTCATGGACCTGCTCCTCCTCTTCCTCCAGTACAGCTCCGCCCATCAAGTGCATTTCCATGACATCGCGGAAGGACAGACCGCTTTTCTTGCCCATTTTCGAAACCCAGCTGCGGATTTGCGCCACATCCTGCGGATCTAAATGCACCCATTCGCCGCCAATTTTCATCAAGCGCCGGTTTTCCTCTGCGAGGCGCATAAACTCGGCTTCCGACAGATCGACATTGCCGAGCGCCATTTTCCAATCGAATTGCACGATTTGGTCGAGTCCGAACATCGGCTGCGCATCCGAGCCAACCGATGATTTGACCTTCGCCTTTAGCCGCAGCTTGCGTGATCTAACGGCTTCCCACCAGCTTGGCAGCAGCACGGGACAGCCCGCGTCAAGCAGCGTCAAGCTTGCCGATTCCATGAAGCTCCATGCTTCATTGTCTGACAGCCGCAGCTTGATTTGTCCGGCTGCTGCCGGATCCTGCCAACCCGGCAATGCGCTAACCCACTTCGCTTCCTCTTTCGCAAGCTTTGCGGGCAGCAGGGGCAGCCACTCTTCGGGCAGACTCGCCTCAGCCTCAGCAGGCCCTAAACCTTCCGTCCCCGCCTTCCACGAAAGCGGAGATTCAGGCTCGCTGTCCGCAGCCAGCTCCCATGCTCCGGCAGCGCCGCGTACTAGCGGCAGCCAAGCACCGCCGCTGCGGCTTTGCAAAGCCGGCCGCAGCGTCCATTCCGGCTGCTCGCCCGACTCCACGAGCTGCAAAGCCACCTTAAACGGCAGCGAATCTTTACGCAGCCCAAGCGCAATCAGCCAATCTTCCTCCTCGGCCGCTTTGCGCAAAACGACGATTTCGCCGCCAGCAGCTGTGCCGACCTTCTGCCACGCTTCCGCAGCCAAGCTATCCGGCTGCTGCAAAACCTCTTCTACCGCCAGGCTTAGCCAGCGCTGCACCTCAACATCTCCCGCATGCCCAGCTTCCTGAATAAGCCGTTCCCACAGCGCACTTGCCTCGCCGCCTGTCTTCGTTTCCGGCACATTCAGCTTCCAAGCCCGCTGCTCCTCCGACCAGCCGCTCCAATCCGGCATAAACCAGCCTTGCAGCAGTGCCTCCCGAATCAGGGAAGCCAGCTCTCTCAGCCGCTGGGCTCGCTCCGTCCACTCTACCTGCAGCAGCCGTGCATGCTTGGGCTGCGACAAATAATCGACCGCCAGCAGCGGCGACAGCAGCAAAGCCTTGCGATCGCCATGCTGGGTATCCTCCACTTCCGTGCCGTACCAGGATGCTTTGTGCCAAGCGAATAGCACGGAACGCAGACGTATCGCCGACTCCTGCTGGTCGCTAGCAAACAGAGCTATCCGGTATTCGCCGCTCTCCGCTTTCATCCAGCAGGCGTCCATCGTTAAAATTCCAGTGCCAATAGATGCTCTCATGTCACAATTTTTCCTTTCCACAGCTCCTCTTGGAACGCGCGCAGCCGCTGGTATTTACGGCTGACGCCCGTAATATAAACCTGCCATCTGTCCATTTCCTTCTCGGCTTTATATATACGCTCCAGCTTTTTGAGCTGCTTCACCGCCATTCGATAGCCTTGGCGATTGCGCGAGCTGATCCAATTGTCGATGGCCTGATGATAGAGCGGCATCATGACTCGCGGGTTCACCTTCGACACCTCGCGCACATCCTGAATCGGCAAATCATCGGGCTGGGCGCCAATCAGCATTTGCAGCTCAGCCCATTCCTCATATTTTTTCTGCGCAAACCAATGCTCCGTAAGCTCCGAATAAGAATGCGGCAGCAGCGACGTCATGTAGGACGTCCATTTCAAATTATCCGGTTGATCCGTATCCGCGCGGCGGCATAAAGTTAGAAACGGTCCCACTGTCCTTCCGCTCCGAATCGCATAAATTTGCTTGTAAAGATAGGTCATCCACGCCTCAAACGGCTCCCAGTCGCCTGCTTCCAGCCGCTGAGCTGCGCATGTATATACCATTTTTTGCGAGCCTCTAAAATCCGTTTTCCCGAAATGGGCCAAAGCTTCCTCATCCTGCCCATCGAAAAAATACATCATCGCAATCGCCGTATGAATAAACGTGTCGTTTACTTGCTCGTCAGCGTTCTCCGTCTGCTCACCTGCCGATGCGAGCATCGAAGCCAGCTCACGCTGCTGCCAGTCCCGGTTTTCCGACATTTTCCCGCACAGCGCCAAATAAATATAAGGCCAGTCGAACAGCTGCTGCTCCTTGCGCAGAGCTCGGTTATAGGCATATCCAACAACCGCATCGGCCCATTCACGCTCATCCTCCAGCATTTCGGCAGGAGACAGCTCCAGTACGAGCGTATAATAATGCTCCAGCCATGGCTCAGCCATACGGACGAACGACATTTCGTGATAATAGCGGCTGAATGAATCTACCGCTTTAATCGCCAGCTCCGCCTGATCCAGCACGAATAAAATGACATTCATCCAGTGCAGGCGCTGCTTTTTTTTATCCCAGTCTTTGGACGTGCCTTTGAGTGCAGACAGCACGGGCTGCAAGGAGTGCAGCGAGTGGCGGCATACGCGCCATGAATCGCCATACTCCTGCTCCATCCACTCCTGCCAATCTGCAGGAGACGCATCCATGCCCGGGGTAGAGGCTGCTCTCCCCCGCTGCTCCACAACGACAGCCGCCCGCGGTGCAGGCTCCGGCTGAAGCCCGGTCAGGCGCCGATACGCAGACTCCGGAGTGCCATGAAGCGCCTGATTTTGATCGCAAAAAGCAAAAAATACGGCGGACATATGCTTGCAGAACCCGCCATACGGACACGTACATCTGCTATATGCAAAATCCATCACATCAATGCTTACCGCATACAGCTCCGACCCTGCAACGACGCCTGTCAGCAAATGCTGATCATGCACCTCCACTTTTCGAACATAGCCTTTACGAAAATATTCCCAGCCGCGCTCGACAATAACCTGCTGCATATGCTCCCTGATATTGCCTTCTAACAGCTTCAATAGCTGACCGTAATTTCTAGTCAAAGCTTTGTTCACCCGCTTCCTTCCGCTCAAGTAACATTCTTTCCATTATAACACATGAGAAGACGACTTTCCGAGAAGTCTGTAGCCCTGACATGAAGAGACAACCAACACTTATGAAAAGCTGAAAGCCCTCATGTCTTTTGTCAGAACTTTAAACTAACTAGACATTGAGCGAAACCACTTGAGGATGCCGAAATCAGGCATATGGTGAACACAAAAAAACAAGGAAATCCCCCGCATTCAACGCTGGAGAATTGCCTTGTTTTTATTTATGCAACTGTTTCATTTAACTAATTTTTACCAAACCCTATTTTGATGAGGCTTGAAGTAAGCTCAGCTCTAGCCCTCCCACCCAATTTAACAATGCACTCTTTGACGTTTTAATAGGAAAAAGCTGACCCTGATATTCAAAAATCAACAAATAGCGGTCTGTAGCCCGTTCATGCACCCATCGCAGAAAAAAATCCTCCTCAATATGCAGAAAATAACTGTTATATTTTTCTTCTGGAAAATGCTTTAGCAAATGTATAAATGCATGTACGACTCTATTCGTCCAGCCAAAACGACTTTCTCGCTCCGTTTTGCCATGACGACCAAACGCAACAAATAGCCAGCTTCCCTCGTCAGGCTCGGCATCATGACTCAAAAATCGAAGCTCAATCCATGTCCCTTGTTCTTGTTCATCCCTAAGTACATCATTCATCAACGGGTTACCTCCATTACTTGAAAATCCATGTTGCCTTTTTCAATCTACCGTTGGAGATTCTTGTTTCGATAGCATTACCTGTTTCAGTGTAAGTCGAAATTACTGTATTACTATTTTTCTCTAAAATAACAACCAGTTTGTTGTTAGGATCGTACATGACACGAGAGTCAAAATCAAGATCGTCATATTTCTGTACTAATTTAATGCCTGAGGAAATTTCACTTAGTAAATTATCCAGTGCGACACTAGTAACGTTGCGTTCGACAGCTCTTACCATGGAATGATAGGTTAATTTGGTCGTAATATTTTTAGCAGTTGTTTTGACCGTAACAGATGCTGTTGTCTTAATTGCATCTTTAAATACCAGTTTAAGCAGATGAAGAATAACACCGACAACCATAGGCTCTGCATTAGATTTTTGATAAAAGGAAGTTTCAGCATTCATTTGATTTTCCAGAGCATTGGCTTGAAGCGCACGCAGCATTTCCCGTTCGAACTCATCATGTAAAGCAGAATTATTTAGTTTAACAGTTCGATCCTCTACGCTTTGCGCAGACACTCCAGCTGTCAATAGTAAATTAACCATTATTACCAATGACAATGAAAGGGCAATATTTCTAAACAAACTTTTCAAAAAAACATCTCCTTTTGTATTCATAATTTTACCTTTAATAACAATTAAATTTTACCATATTAAATAAAATATATCATCAATTATAATTTCATAATTATTTCGATTTTGTGAACGAATTTCAAGAAATTTCTTATAAAAAAGCCTCTAGCCGAGCTGCTTAATTAGCAGTCGTGCCAGAGGCGAATAGATCATACTCGCTATCATTCATTAAGCCTGAAATACCGTCTTAACCGTCTGCTCTACCTGCTGCAAGTTCGCTTTCAGCTCCGCTTCGCCGATTTGGCCAATGCTGCCGAAGAACAGATGTCCAACGGACTTTATGCCGACAAAATCAAAAATGCCCGTATCGGAAGTCATTTTCATGCCGGCAGTCATGCCGTTTTGATCGTAAATTTCACTTGGCGTGCCGTGCGTATTAATAATAAAGCCTTTTTTGCCGGTAAGCAGCTTGTCAATGCCGGTTTCTCCATACGCATAAGCGTAACCGTAAGCAAATACGCGATCAACATAGCCTTTCAAAATAGCAGGAAGACCCGTCCACCAAATCGGAGAAATAAAGGTAATCGCATCTGCTTCAGTCACATACTTCTGCTCTGTCAAAATATCTTCAGGCGTCTGGCCAGCACGCATGGCTGCTGTGTCTTCCAGGGTAAGCACCGGCTGAAATTTCAGCGCATACAAGTCACGCACCGTTACTTCATGACCTTCAGCTTTCAAGCTTTGTACCGCTGTGTCCAAAATGGCACGGTTGTAGCTATCTTCGTTCGGATGGGCAAATACGATAAGATGTTTCATAGAAAAATGCCTCCTAAATAATCGTTGAATTTTTTAAAACCGGCTGTGTACTTGCTCCAGCAGCTGCTCCAGCTGCAAGCTCTGCTCCTCACTTAAGCCGCCGTAAATCACGTCATTGACCTGCTGGGAAATAGCTAGAAAAATCGGCTCCAGCCCTAGGCCTCTCTCGGTTAAAATGATCAGTGAAACACGGCTATCCCTCTCGTCCTTTGTCCGCTCTACATACCCAAGCTGCTCCAGCTTGTTGATGAGTACGGTCGTCGTCGGCTGTGTGCGATGGATTTTCTCCGATAATGCCTTGACAGACAGCGGCTGCTTCTCCCGATATAAAAACATGAGAATATCGCCGTGCGAAGGTACTATTCCCGTAATTTGCTTCGCTTCCAGCTCGCTTACAATCAGCTTATTGGCTTTGTCTCGAATTTTAGCAACTAATGACAATGCGTTGTGTTTTATCATATTGCGATTATACATAGATGTCTATGTATTTTCAAGCACTTATTATTTCAATGCTAGTATTTCCCTCGCTATGCTCAAAATAATCACAAGAACGGCTTAGCCATAAAAAAAGCAGCTCCTGGCTTTCATGAGAAAAGCAGGAGCTGCTGTAGGGCAAAACGATTAAATTTTATGAGGAATCGTTATAAAAAAGGTCAGACGGTCAGGTCCATCGGCATAAATGTCAATTGTTCCTTTATACTTGTCTACAATAGATTTCACGATGGACAAGCCCAGCCCTTGGTGATCCTGATCACCCTTCGTGGAATAGCCCGCTTGGAAAAGCGGCATGGACGCCACCTTCTCAGCATCCTCGCATGTATTCGTAATCGTAAATTCTAGAAAGCCGTTTCGCTGCAAGCCTTGCAGCTCAACCACTCGCATGCTCTCCGGATATCTCATCGTCTCATCGAAGGCATTGTCAATGAGATTGCCGAGAATACGGTTCAAATCAAGCGTTTTGACGCCCATTTCCAGCTTGTCGAAGCTTGTAAAAGTACACTCAAACATAATTCGGTAGCTTTCCGCCTGCGAAGTTTTTGAGCGAATGAGCGCGGCAATCGCCGGATTGCCAATATTAATAATATCGTTCATTTGCCGAATTTCGCCCGTCAGCTCCTTCGTATACGCAATGAGCTCCTCATGCTTGTTCAATTCTGCAAGCGAATGGATCGTCTGCACATGGTTGAGAAAATCATGGCGCTGCGCCCGAATCGATTGAAACATCTGATTGATTTCATCGACGTACGTTTGCTGAGTGACCTGCACGGCATTATCACGCGAACGGCGGTAATAGTTCATCACGACACCTGCCGTCACTAGGCTAAGCGCCGTTACAAGGACAATAATGATGGCAATATTCAGCAGCTGCGTAGACATTTGGTCACGAATAACCTGATAATCGGACACCAGCGTCAGCACATAGCTGTCCATTGGCACGCCGTTCTCATCCACAATATTCAGTCCTTTGTCCTCGGTAAAGACGGGAATGAACATTTTGAAAACATGCTTGCCGCCCACTACCTCATCGACGGTTACATTTTGCTTCGTGTTGAAGGCCTTCGACACATTAGCTACGTCGCTGTCCGCAACATAATTATAGCTCCCGTACAAGATCGGCTGCTGCAAAATATGCTCCTGCACATCGCCATTCGGGTGAACCGTCTCAAAAGGGCCTTTCGCAAACGTCTCCGGATTAAGCACTGTAACTTCCAGAAGCGCTTTATTGCTTGCAATCGTCTTCTTAATCAACGAATCTACACCTGTCAGCTCCTCGTATTCCGCCAGCTTCGTGTAGCTGACATAAGGATCGGTTATGTAATTCGTCGTCCCGTCAAAATAATAGCCCCATTTATAAATGCTGCCTGGATCGGTAGAAGCCACCTCGAATGGACCGCTCCAAAAGTTGGGCAGCGATTTGCCAAGCCAGTCGATTTCCACATTTCGCTGATCAAACAGCTGGTTAAACACGATAAACCAAGGGTCCCAAGATTTTGTGCTTTTGCCTAGCTGCGTTTTATCGGACGATTTATATAATAAAATATCGTCCTTCACGCGTTTAAGCAGCGTAATGTGGTTGACGCCAAGCTTCGCGCTCAGCTCCACCAATTGCTCATTCGTTACTTTATCGACGTCGGGATCAAGGGCATATTGGGCAGCAATCGATACGACCCGAAGCTCGTCGCCGATTAAATCCTGATAACGCTCCGCCCCTAGCCGCGATTGCTCCACTGAAAACTCAATCTGCCTGGCCACGGCGGCAACTTCCCGATTTAACGCATCTTCCAATGATTCTTTCGTTAAAAAATAATAAGCTGTGTTATTCAATAAAATAATGACCACAATAACTGAAATCGCCATAAACCATATATTTCGCTGCATGTATTGCTCCTCTATCGTGTACGCTATTAATTAGATTATGTACGATTTTTAGGCAAACGACAATAAACGTTTTTTAAACGCCGCATTGCAATCTTTGCCATTACTTGCTCCATCTTCTGAACCACAAGCGAAGAGCCCATTTTCGCTCGCCGCGTTTTTTATATTTGGGCAGCGTTCGGTAAATGCGCAAGCCTTCCTCAATTGCGTTTTTCGCATCCTGCTCCTTGCCCATCGTCTTGTATATGCCCGCAAGGCGCTCGTAAGCCTCGCAGGAGGACGATTGAATGCTTTGAAACGCTTCAATATAGGAAATAGCCTGAGATGCATCTTTGCCTGCATACAACGCAGCCAAACGCAAATACGGCGCGCCGTATTTCACCCGCTCGTTTAAAGTTAGCGCCCGTTTAATGGCCGCTTCGCCGCGCTCCGTCTGTCCCGTTTGCAGCAGGCAAAGGCCAAGGTCATCCCAATATTCGGCGGAATCCTCCAGCGTATGCTCCATAGGAGAAAGCCAGGCTAACGCTTCGTTATATTTTTTCTTCTCGATTAAAATTCTCGCGATTTCCTGTTTGGAGGACACATCATTGGGAGCCATATCGACATGGCGTCTCAGCTTTCTGAGCTGGCTCGATCTTCGCAAAGGACGCACAAAGCTAGGCGTCAAGCCGACAAATCGGCGATCCAGCGCATACAAAATAAGCAGCAGCACGATAATCGCAATAAACGGATTTCCCGTGAGCCAAGTCAAGAAGAAAAATAAAAAGATTTTACTCATTCGTTCCTCCCATGCCTGAATAACACCGCGAGCATATACAGCAGGGGCTCCGGCGTCGATTGGTTAAATTTTCATCTATCATACCATAAAATTCTCCGCTTGCGCCCATTTTCTCCGCCAACAGCACCATTAGTACCCGTCATTCATACTATATTTTGACTGTATCCCTTAACCTTGTTAAACCATAAAAACCCAAGCAAGGAGGGGTGACTGAAAAGGTGAAAGGTAGCGACCATAAGAGCAAGTTTTTACTGACACATCGTGAGCGCGAGGTATTCGAGCTTCTAGTCCAAGACAAAACAACACGAGATATTGCGCAACAGCTGTTCATTAGCGAGAAGACCGTCCGCAACCATATCTCTAATGTGATGCAAAAATTAAACGTTAAAGGTCGTTCGCAAGCGGTTGTCGAGCTAATCAAGCTCGGGGAGCTGCAGATTTAATTCACGGCTCTCCCTTCTTTATTGCTTTGGCAAAAGCCATTTGCTAATAGGTTGTTACCATTTATGGTATTTCGCGAGGCAGCATAGTGCGCTATGCTGTCTTTATTTTTGGTTCTGAAGCAAAGCTGATACCACAGCAAATCCATTTTTCCCCAAGCCCCTTTGAGTCTCTTTTCATTATAAGGAGGTGGTACAAGCTCTGAATCAACAGAGCCTGCAGCGAGGCAACCGACAACAGCTAGTTTACAGACTAGATCGTTTTCCATAAACCCAGAACGAGGAGGCGTAACGGTTGAAAATGTCCAAATCCTTACGATTCGCCAGCATCACCCTTTGCTTCGCTCTAATTTTGAGTGTATGGCCATTCACTGCTTCTATTCCAAAGGCCGAGGCTGCAGATGCCAGCTCCTACCCTTATCAAGCGATGAGACTGGAAAATGTCAACAAAGGCTGGAACTTGAACATTCTCGGCTACAGCAGCAATTCTGAAGTGAACGTATGGCCTACGAATGGAGAAAGCAACGAAAGATGGCGATTTGAAACGACAGATGGAGAGTACTTCAAGCTCATTAATGAAAAAACAGGCCTGCTGCTCTCTCCGCTTAATTGGTCCTTGGCAGATGGAACAGCGGCCGTGCTTTATGCAGACTCGAACAGAAACGAGCAATTGTGGAAAATAGTTGGCAACGATACCGATGTTAATGGCGACTATATTTCCTATCATGTCTTAAACAAAGCTGACAGCACGAAGGCACTTATCCTTAATTTATCGACAAATAAAACGATGATAGGCACCTATGCAGGCAGCACTACCCACAAGTGGAAGCTCGTCTCAGACGGACTTGTCGGCTTTGCCGGATTCGCCAAAGATTTGAACGGGTACAATAAAACCGGAACGATCGGCGGCTTGCTGGGAAAAACGGTTTTCGTCCATACGCTTGCCGAGCTGAAAACCGCCTTGCTCGATATAAAGCCGCTGACGATCGTCATTTCCAGCAATATCGACAATGCCAACTCGGAGGTTTACGATTTACGGATCGCCTCCAATAAGACGATTATCGGATCCTTTGCGGCAAACAGGCTGACAGATGCGCGTCTGCGCACCGATGACTATTTTAAGGCAGAGGGCGTCAGCAACAATGTCATCATTAAAAACATCAACTTTGAAATCAAAAACAGGAGAGATGTTGTGACCGTCGCCATCTACGGGTCCCGCAACGTATGGATTGACCATAACACCTTTACCTCCTCTCTGGGCATTGATGTTGGCGAGGTCGGAAAATTTATTTGGATCAATACGAGCGTTTATTCCAACACTGATCCGGATTATGTCACCATATCCTACAACAAGCTTTCTAACCGTTATTGGACAGTCGCTTTCGGCACAGTAACCGCACTGAACAAAAATAATGCGACAGTTATGCTCAACAATTTTAATTCGACCGTTCGCAGAACGCCGCAATCGGGCAATGGCCGACTGCATGTATTAAACAATTTGATTCAGCGGACGCTGCCAAGCACGGATGACGCCGGCTATGCAGCCATTATCGGCGGCTCGGGCGCACACGTATATTCGGATGCCAACATCTTCCATAATTTCAAGAAAGAATCCAGCGGTTATTGGGATACGGAAATTACGATTGATTCAAATGCTACCATCAAAGATGTTGGCTCCTATACCAATAAAGGTGAAAATGCGCCGGTAGCGACGCCTTATGCCCTGCCAACTCCAGCCGGCACGGTGACGACCTTCAATCCCGCCACCAAATACAGCTATCCAATATTGAAAGCGTATACAGCGTCAGGAAACGACGTAAAAACCTTCACAACCCAGTTTGCAGGTGCCGTAAGCAGCGCCTCAAGCTTGAAATACGTTCATTACCCTGAATTCGCAAACTACCTGCAATAAGCTTTAGGATAGGTCTTGTGAAATTTTTATAATGCAAAAAAAAGCGCAAATACCGAGGCCGCTCCAGCGTCGATACTTGCGCTTTCTCCTTCATCGTTGCCTACTTTAGCAATAATCAATTTGCATCGTTCCAAGTGCTTGCTTCCTGCACAAAGATAGACTTGGTGGACACAGCAGCCGCTATTTCAACAAAACCACGGGTATGGCACATGTTGCGGACTCAGGTGAACTAGACTAAAAAGTGGACACGGTGAACCCAACCCATGGATAATAAAAAAAATGCCAGAAGAGGTGGTCGCCGTGGTAGAACGGAAACGATACAACAAAACATTTAAAGAAGAAGTGGTCAAGTACATCCAAGAACAACGGAAGTCCATGGACGAGATTGCCATGGAACTAAACATTCCAAAGGGGACGCTGAAGAATTGGATGATGACGTTTCGCCAGTTCCCCGATGAGCCGTTTGTAGGGAGTGGTAAACTCCGCACCCAAGAACAACAAATTGTGGATCTGGAACAAAAGAATAAGGATTTGGAAGAGGAGATCGCCATCCTAAAAAAAGCGATGCACATCTTCAGCAAAGACCGGAGTTAAGGTTTCTGTTTATTGAGGAGCATCGCTCCGTATTCCGGATTGAGAAGATGTGCAGCGTACTTGGTGTGTCCCGAAGCGGGTATTACAAATGGCGGACCACCCCTCCCAGTGACCGTAAGAAACGCCGTGAACATCTGCTACAACGTATTGACTACCATTTTCATGACAACGATGAAATTTACGGCAGCCCCAAAATCACCCGAAAACTGCACGAAGAAGGGTTTACCATCGGTGAGAAAACCGTGGGCCGACTTATGCGAGAGCATCATCTTCGCTCGCAAGCGATGGGAAAATTCAAGGTGCAAACGACCGATTCGAACCACGATTTCCCGATTGCACCCAATTGGCTAAACCAGCATTTCGATGTGTGTACAAAACCAAACCAGGTATGGGTCACAGACATTACTTACATCCGAACAGGCCAAGGCACGGTCTATTTGGCGAGCGTATTAGATTTGTTTACGCGTAAAATTGTGGGCTGGCAGCTCGGAAACCGAATGAAAGTCGAATTGGTTTCTGCCGCTCTGGACAAGGCCTATGAGGCACAGCAGCCGGATAAAGGGCTTATTCACCATTCCGATCGTGGGAGTCAATACGCCTCCGCAGAGTACCGAAAGAAGCTCAAGGCGTACCATATGATTCGCAGCATGAGCCGCCGAGGAAACTGTTATGATAATGCTTGCATAGAATCGTTTCACAGTATCCTCAAGCGAGAACTCGTTTACCGCAAGAAATTTCAGACTCAAAAAGAAGCAGAAAGCCATCTATTTCGGTACATTGAGTTCTTCTACAACCGCAAACGCATTCACCGGACTCTGGGCTATCTTTCGCCAGATCGCTTCGAGTCGCTGTATTACAGCCATACAAATCTTGCGAATTGACCAATTTACTGTGTCCACTCTATTGACAGAGGTACAAGGAGCCGCTAATACGCTGACAGAAGCCTTTTTGATAGGATAATGAGGGCAATAGCGGATTTCCTATCCGCTTACTATCTGAAATCTTAACAAAAGCCACAATAGCGGAACCTCAGTCCTCAAAAAAGGAGGGATCATCCCGAGCTCTGTGGTCACACACAGCTACAGTGATTTCAGCAACAATCGTATGTTGCTATTCCCCAGCCTTGAGTTGTTAAATGAAATTTTCCTCGAACAAGAGCTAAGCATGGAGCAACATTTCTGAAATGAATCAGCAGTTTCTTCCCATTTCATTGGCTTTACTAGGTATAAGAGAAATCTGCTCTCTCTTAATTGAATTTATATTATGATAAAATAGAGTCATATTTAAGATTATTACTGGAGGGATTTGCAATGAAATGGCAAGAAGTCAGAGAATTGTTTCCCGATC
This sequence comes from Paenibacillus sp. JT22N15, assembly GCF_059383755.1. Taxonomy (NCBI): domain Bacteria; kingdom Bacillati; phylum Bacillota; class Bacilli; order Caryophanales; family Paenibacillaceae; genus Paenibacillus; species Paenibacillus sp. JT22N15. Next base: position 571,700 of record NZ_JBXENV010000001.1, read on the forward strand.
AATTTGTATTACTCACCATTCTTAACTATCGAGAAGAGGAAGATAAAAAAATAATTACAGAAGTAGCTCCTATTCGCATGGTTCCTGAGAAGGATGCCAACAGAGAATTTTTCAATGTTGAGCCAGGCAACCTTGTTTATCACACCTTCAATGAGGAATGCATCATTCATTTGCGTAAAGATCCTCTGATAAGAGTGAGACGCTAATCATGAAGATGGCTTATGATGGACAACTATTAACAGCGACACTAACCATTAGTTATCTTGGAAAAACACTGCAACTGACAGATATCATTATTGATACTGGATCCTCACATACTATATTTAGCCCTGACGTACTGGAAGAAATCGGGGTTACTTATGAAAATGGAGACACTGTTTACGAAGCTTATGGAATCGGCGGAACGATGCCTTTCTATACTAAAGTGCTGGATTATATTCAGATTGATGCTCTTCAAATCGAGCATATTGAGATTGATGTAGGAATGCTTCCTCATTCACATAAAGGTTTGCTTGGTTTAGATATTTTGAAGGAATACGGATTTATTGTGGATATGGACAAGCTAGAGCTTTTCAAGTATCTTTCGACCCCGTAACCGCTAGAATCGCCTCTCACATCAATAGCCCCTTTTCTGCAAGTTTAAGTTTTGCTTTACATTTCTTGTTTGTGTGCTTGAAATTGTATCACATTAGTGGTGCAAAAATTAAACGTTAGATCGGTTAATCAGTTAAAGCAACAGTAAGAAGAATAAAAATAGAGTAGAGATCACCATACATTTAAGGCAACCTCTACTCCATTTTACTACCCCTCCAAAACCGCAGGCTGCTCCACCCGCATGCGCTGGAACAAGGCAAATAGGACAGCACTGGTCAAAATAATGACAATCCCCGACCAGAAAAACCATGCCTGTACGCCATACTTATCGACAACAGGTCCTGCTAATGCCAGCCCGATTGGCGAAGAGAACATCATCACGCTTGTAACGAGAGAAATCACACGTCCCAGCATCGAAGGGTCAAATGCCCTTTGGATCATCGCCATATATGGCCCATTGAAGAAGGGCGCTGCCGCTCCCATAAAAAACGACACAATGACGAACAGTATGAACGCCTCCTTGCTGACCACGCCGCTAAGCAAACAGGTCAGACCAATCACAGCCAAGCTCAGGCTCATATATGTGATGTCCTTCCATTTTGAAGCGACTACCGACAGCAGCACGCCACCCGCAATCATGCCAATACCAAAAATCGCTTCAACGATGCTTGCACTGTAACCCCCACGCCCAAAATGAGTCAACGTCATATAAGGAAACAAGGTCGCCAAAGGCATAAACACAGTGGAGAAAATAGCGGTAGCCAACGTAATCACGATTACGGGCTTTACTTTAATGAAAGCATCCCAGCCTAGCTTAAACTCTTTGATAAAAGAGGGAGCTTGTGTCGCCTCCGGCTTTGGCTGATGAATTTTAACAAACAATAACATGACATTTGCAATAAGCGCACCAGCCACATCAAGCAATAGCACCGTTCCAAGCGAGGTCGCTGAATAAACAGCAATGCCAAGCGCCGGCCCGATTATACTCGAAAAAGAATAAACCATCTGCTGCCAGCCCGCTACACGCGTCAACTGATCAACAGGCGCCAATAATGGAATGGCCGCTTGAAAGGATGGCCCATGGAATGCAGAAGCGGCAGAACGAACCATTAAAATAACATAGACAAACGCTAAACTCGGTTCTCCAAAAAAGAAATAAACACCTAAAACCAAACTAAAAAAGGCGATCGCACTATCAGCTATAATCATCGTCAGTTTACGGTTCCAGCGGTCCAGCCACACCCCAATAAAGGAGCCTAAAACAGCCTGTGGCAAAAATCCTGCCAAACCCGCTATCATTAAAACCGAAGCGGACCCCGACGTTTGCGTCAAATGCCAAATCACCGAAAACTGCACCATCGAACTCGTTAGTATGGAAAAGATTTGTCCACTGAAAATAATCGCGAACGTTTTTTGCCATTTAAGCTGCATGATTATAGTCTCCTTCATTCATTTTGACTATTACATATGCACCTCAAATTAACGTAAACGCATGAAATGGGCCAAAGTAGACACCTCCTAAAAATTAACATTATTATAGCAAATAATAGTGAGGCAGAAAAGACAAATTAAGCTGAACGCAAACGAAAGCAGCCGGCTCTGATTCGCCGGCTGCTTTATCATAGATGCTTTTACGTGCGTCACGCTGAATGCGTCATGCCTTATTTTTCACTAAACGTTAGTCGTAAATCATCGGGCTGCTTCTGTGGGCATTTGTATAATTATCGCGGTCTGTACGGTCGGTCATGCTGCGATAGTTCATGTTGCCATCGTAACCACGCGTTTCAATTTTGTTAGCGTTGGCCGGGAACAAGCGCTCAGCCATTGCATTAAATTCGACTAGGAAGCCTTGGATCGGATGACCGTTGCGAACATCAGTCATGTAGCTCGTCATACGGCCGACAAAATCGGGATTAGCCGATACGTAGACATTGTCTACACCTGGCTTCACCTTTTTGACTTCCTTGGCAATTTCGGCTTTAATTTGCTGAGTCAGCGCATTTTCGCCTGTGCTCATCGTGTTCATGCGGCGTTGGTAATTCGAGCCGTCACGGCCCATATAGCTGGAGTTGGTGCGGCTCATCAGCTTTTTATCGCCATTTTTGAGATTGTCCTCAAAGGATACCGCCACATAGGCATTGTTATCGGTCAGCAAAACGTTTGCGGATTTTACGTTATGCTTATTGGCAATACGTTTCGCAATTTCTTCGCTCATTTCCATTTTATAATTTTTATGACTACCTACAATATTATTGCCTCGGATGCTTTTTCCATTTACGTAATTTTTCTCATTCATATGATCGTTAGCGAAACGATCGTTTAACATTCTGTTCCCATTTGCATCTTCCCTTACCATTTTGGTGCGAATGTTCTTATTTCCCAAATCCCCTTGATTGGCTGCACAGCCTGTCAACATGGCGCTAAGCAGGGCGCCTGCGGACAAGACAGCAAAAAAATTCGTTTTACGCATGTGCCGTATTCCTCCCTTGTTGTTGTTTACAGGCCTCATGACCCGCTATTAGGATGGGCGATCGGGATTCAGACTATGCACCAATTGGACTTGACAAAATGTATGGAGAGGAGTAATTTATTATCAGGTATTAGCATCTGGTACTAAATTATGAAGGAGTTGTTTTTCATGACCATTTCCACTCTCGTACAATCCCATGCAGCAGTAACGGCTATCGGCACTTATGTACCTGATCGCATTTTAAGCAATTCAGATTTAGAAAAGCTTGTAGATACTTCGGATGAATGGATTTTTCAACGTACAGGCATCCGCGAGCGCCGAATAGCCCAAGAACAGCAATATGCCAGCGATTTGGCCATTGAAGCCGTTCGCGATTTAATCCACAGATATAACAAAACCGTTCATGATGTCGACTACATCATCGTTGCAACTTCCACACCGGATGCTTTCGTCCCAAGTGTAGCTTCACGAGTGCAGGCTTCTTTCGGCATGAAGGGCTGCGGAAATGCTGATTTGCAAGCCGCTTGCGCCGGCTTCACGTCCGCCCTGCAAATGGCCAATGGCCTATTGCTCTCCAAGCTTTGCCGCAAAATTTTAATTATTGGCACCGAAACCCTTTCGCGCGCTACCGACTATACAGACCGGACGACCTGCATTTTATTCGGCGATGGTGCCGGTGCCATGCTCGTTGAAACGCTGGAGATGGGAGCCGATTTAAGCAGTGCGTCTACCGCTGGTTCTACACTGCCTGCTGGCGACATACTCGCTTCAAATGCGAGCACCGATGGTGAGCAGGGGCATCACGTATACCGCAGCAGCCTGGCGCCACACATCGGCAGCTTCGAGCTTTCACAAAATAACATGCTCGTCCAAAATGGACGGGAAGTGTATCGCTGGGCGTTAAGCCGCGTAGCAGCAGGCGTTCAAGAGCTGCTGGACGGCAGCGGCCACACCGCTCAGACGATTGACTGGTTCGTTCCGCACAATGCCAATCAGCGTATTATAGATGCTTTATGCGAGCGTATCGGTTTTGAAGAGCAGCAGGCGCTGTCCAGCATTGAGCATTATGGCAACACCTCTGCCGCTTCCATTCCGCTTGCGCTGGATGCAGCCGTCAAAGACGGCAGAGTGAAGCCGGGTCATCTGCTGCTGTTATATGGTTTTGGAGGCGGACTTACGCAATCTGGCGTTATTATGCGGTGGTCCATTTAAGCTGCCGCAGCTAGAACAGCGTGCCCCAAGCCTCATTATGAAAATAAAATGGACAGCATCGCATGCAGCCTATGGGCATAAGTATGCTCGCTCAGCGTGCGATGCATGCCGCGAATGGCAATTTCCTTGCGCTCATTTTCATGATTCAAATAATAGTCCAGCTTTTCCACCATATCCTGCGGAGATTCATACGTCACAATTTCCACACCCGGTGTGTAGAAAGAAACGAGATCTTCCCGCACATCCGTTAGCTGGAGTACAGCACAAGCCGAAATTTCAAATGTGCGCGGATTTGGCGAAGCCGCCGTTATTCCTAGACTGTTGCTGTTAAATAAAGCATCATCATGAGCCCGGTGCATATTGATGACGATTTTGGACGCATTATAAGCAAGCGCCGTATCCTGCGGAGTCATCCATTCTCCTAGATTGATTTTAGATCGCAGCCTATCGAAATGTTCCAGCCGATCCCACCATATCCCCGATATGAGAGTATCTTTGGTAGCCAGATAGGAAGCTGCCTCGTTAAAATATTGAACTCTGTTCAAATAGCCCGAGCCGATGAAGCTGATCTCCTTGCGTTTGCTGCGCTGCGGGTTCATCGGCCTGAACTGGGCAGGCATGACGCAGAACGGCAAATAATGCACATTGGCACATCCGCGTTCCTGATAAAGCGCTACACAATTTCGATCAAGCGTAAACACGGTATCATAATGCGGGGCAAGCGTTGTCGTGATATCCGCGTAATAAGGGTCATCTGTAAACCAAATAGCTGTACGAATGCCCAAAGCGCGCATGGCATCAATTTGCGCTACATCAAACTGCAGCCCATCCAGCACAATAACATAATCCGGACGAGCTTGCGCGGCGATTTCTGCTACAGGCTCCCCCGTCTTCACGACAGTTAGCTGAGCGACCATTCCCGATAATGTAGCGGCTACCGCTTCATCCAGCGGCGAATAAGGAAATCCCTTTCCTGTGGACACGTACATGACATGTACAGGCCATACTCCTACTATGGGGGGGATACGGCTAATAACCGACTCGCATTGGCCAATCCAATAACCGTCCCCCCAGCCTGCATGGTAGCCTGCAGCTCTCCCTAGTTCCACTTCAGTAGGCGGAATCTGCCTTTGTCGCAAAGCCGATCGTTTAGCCATTCGGCTCTCCCTCCCTCATAATAAGCTGTAATAACTGCACGGCACGTGCTCTGAATGTATGGTCTCTCAGCGTCCGGCGCAGACCATTAACTGCGATCCGGCTGCGGGCTTCCTCATTTTTCAAATAAAAATCGATTTTTGCTGCGAGCTCCTCAGCATCTTGAAAAGTCTCAATTTCCTGTTCAGGCGTGTAATAATACGGCAAGTCCTCACGAATATCCGTTAGTTGAAAAGTGCCGCAAGCGGCAATCTCATACGTTCGCGGATTGATCGAGCGCCCCGGGCTTTGTAAAGCATTAAAATTGTCTGAGCCTGCCTCTGTCGTTCGATGAATATTAATGACGATTTTAGCGCTGTTATAATAAGGGATCGTCTGTTCAGCACTCAACCAGTCGGTATGAATAAACGGCTGCAGCCGCTTATAGGCCGCTAAACGCTCCCATAGCCCCCCGGACAAAAAGATTTTGCGCCTCTTTGCCAGCAACCGCTCGCTAATGGCATCAAGAAGCCCGATTCGGTTCCAAAATCCTTGCCCAATAAAGCAAACATCGCTGGCAAAAGCTGAATCCTTTCGCTGCGGCCGATACAAGCCGGAATGCACCGCCAAAGGCAAATAATGTACGTTGGTGCAGCCAATGCTGCGATACAGCTCAAGTGTCCCAAGCTCATGCGTCAGCACGATATCATAATGCGGCGCTGCTATAACCGTCTTCTCTGTCATATATGGATCATCTACGAACCATACCGCTGTGCGGATGCCGCGCTGCTTGACCTCGCCGATCTGCTGAAGATGATTGGCTGGAAAAGTATGCAGGCCGTTCATCACAAGCACGATGTCGGGGGAAATAGCTGCCGCTTGCTCAGCAAGCTGTTCTGCGCTTCCGACATGAAGCTCGGTTACACTCGCTTGCAGCGCCTCAATGAGGCCCGTGTCAATGGCTTCAAATCCTTGCGGAATATAGAGCATTCGCATTGGAACGGGCGTCAGCTCCGGCGGAGGCAACAGTCCGCTTATTGCTTCGCAAGCGCCGTCTCGCCAGCCGGTATGAAAGCCGGTTTCATACCCACTTTGCCGTACTTGCTTGCGGGAATTATTTTTTCTGGCTACCATTTGCTGCACCGCCTTGCTTCGATTTCAATCGCTGCACAACACGCTTCCAATATGTATATGTCAAAAACAGACCAGCTAAGCGGCACTTATCCCTGCATCGCAAAAATTGGCGTTTAACCTGCTTTTTCCGCCAAGATTTTTGCCATATATGGATAGGAACACAGCTTGTCCTCAGGCCAATAATCCAAAAAAAGCTCTAACCTGCTGATGGCGGAATAAACCATCAAACGGGCTGAGCTAATTTAAATATAATGTTCGCATACTTCCGTAAAGCATGACGAGGTGCGTACCGGTTACGGCGTTTGCTCATATGCCAGCTGATGTCCATCTTCAAAACCTTTCGCAAATCCAGCATTATAGCCGGAATTATACGTCTGGTTGAAGCCCTCATTAAAGGTCTCCGGCTCCATCACGCGTTGTCTGACCACTTTCCTGCGGCGGCGCAGCGATGAGCTGCTTCCTGTTCTTTTTCCTGTTGCCCTGCGCTTACGCGAGCTTTTTGGGCGGCGCGCTACAGCTTTGCTGGCAGAGCGTTTCGTTGCCCGTTTGCGGACGGACACGCGTTTTTTCATACTCAATTCCAATTCCTCCTGTTCACTTGCGGATGCCACCGCACCTGCTTTTCTCGCAGCTCGTTAAGGAGCCATGGCTTGGGCGGGCTGCCCTTCTTTACCCGGTAGCTGCGCACTGGCCAACCCGTCACGCTTTCCGCTAGCTGCTCCTGCATATTGGTTAGCAGGCGTACATTTTCACCAATTCGCTTGGCTGTTTGAGGAGTCAGCTCCGCTACATCAGCCACGCTGTTCAAAATGCGGGCAAGCGCGAGCTGGCTCCGCGCAATCGAAGCCAGCACCTCCAATTTAACCTCTCGCTCGCGGCGCACCATTTCTCTCAATTCCCGCCTCCGAAGCCACCGCCAAATTGGAAATCCGATCCCGAGGAATCGTCTTCCCCTCCATCCTTTTGCAATACGGCTTTGAGCACGGATACGATGCCTTGGCTCATTTTAGTAATGCCTTCAATCGTCTCGACCATCTGGTCATGTACAACTAGCGTTTGCTTAAGCTGCGTACGGTCGCCTGGAAACGTGCCCGTATGAACATGATTGCATATCCAGTTGCGGGCCTTCTCCGCTTCCTCCGCTTTCGCTTCCAGAATTAGTGCCACGTTCCACTGCATATTGGCTGTAGCGCCCAACATGCGCATATAGGCTTGCTCTCGGTCCATGACATGCGCTCCCCTTTTCGCTCCGTCATTCTTCCTCGCCCGGGTTCAGCTCTTTTATCATATAAGACAGCTGAGATGCCAGCGTCTCTTGCAGCTCAGCCATGCTGTTTAAATAAGCAATAACGCTGCCGAACAGCGATTGCGATTCCCCGAGCAGATCGTCTACGCCGCCAAAATTCGGTTGATGATCGGGGAGGCTTTTCACAATTTCGGCCATTCGTACCGTGACATGGCGCTTTGCCTCCAGCATTCGTGCCACCTGGCTGTTGGAATGAGATAAATGCTCAATAATTTCGGTTGCGATATGCTGCATGGCCAACGATCCTCCCTCTGGCTGTGGCTTGGCCCTGTGCCGCCACTTGAATTGGTGCAGCTATTTACAGCATATGCACGGCAATACACAGTGATACTTGGCGTCAAACAGTGGCCGGAAAACCATTTTATAGTTGTTGGCGAAGCTTGACAGTTGGTATAATCGGCAATCCCTCTGGGATCGCATGCAGCTGCTCCAATGTAAGCTGGACGGATGGCCTTGCCTTAAGCGCCCAGCCTTCAAAAGCAGCTTCCGTTATCATTTTCCGCTTCAGACCCTGCTGCATATAATAATGAAAACCATCTAGCCCGCTAACGGTTTTGCCATGAAGGTCGCTGCCTTCCATCGCCAGCATTTGCTGCCACTTGGCATGAACTTCCTCGCTAGATATCGGCGAGCCCAGCGGCCAGCGTCTGATGTCAATTTGTCCGATGCGGATGGCTTCTCCGCTAAACTCGCCTTCAACAGGGCGCCTGCTGCCGCCTTCAATCCAATACACTCTACCAGTTAATGAAGTAACCGCAATGCTATCCGGGTAATAAGCCGCTTCCCCAAGCGTCGCCAGCTCGACCTGCAGTGCAGGCTGCTCGGCAGCACGATGCTTCATAACGCTTACCAGTTCATGCGGATTGCCCCATTTATTCATATAATGCTGCAGGTTGCGGTTATTAACCTCCTCAAGCTGTGCACCTAAAGCTTTGATGCTGACGCTGCCAAAATGGTGGATAAACGAGTCGCGGGCAATGACAAGCGAATACCCCAGCAGCTTCACTCGAATGTTATAGTCATCATCTTCAAAATTGCCAATTTCAAAGCCTTCGTCAAAATAGCCAATTTTCTCCCACAGTTCTCTGCGGAGCAAAAGGCAGAAGCCCGTCAGCCGTTCAACCTGCTGCCAGCGTTTGGCATCAGGCACATTATTAAGTCTAGCAAAGTCCGGCATATCCGCCACGTTCGTATAGGGAACCTCTATCAGCTGCTCCCCGCCAATATAATTGGTGACAGGCCCGACCATGCCAATTTGCGGATTGCTGTTCAAGCAGGCCAACAAATTTTCCAGCCAATTGTCGGTTACGAGTGTGTCATTGTTTAATATAAGCATCATCGTGCCTTTAGCCATCATCATGCCTCTGTTGACTGCCCCAGCGAAGCCATAGTTTTCGCTTAAAACCCGATAGCGCACCTGGCCATCAAGCTGGGCCAAATAGCTCCCCGTCCCATCGGTCGAAGCATTATCAATGACGATAATTTCATAAGCAAGGTCCGTATGGTCTACAATACTTTCAATGCACAGCTTCAAATATTGGAGCTGATTATAGCTCGGTATAATGATGCTCGTTCCTTGAAACTTTTCATTGTAGCTAGTAAGCCCCGCTTGCCGCCCATCCTGATAGCCTTGCTCGACACCTTGGGCATACGACGCTTGCTGCCGCACGCGAGATTGTTTTGTAGTGCGGGGCCGCTTTCTTGCCGCTATTCTTCTCATTCTCCCGTCTCCTTCAACAGCCTCGCGGCCGCTTCATGCAAGGATTCGAACGTGCCCGCATCCGTCCACCATCCTGCAAGTGTATGGGAAGCGAGAGTTCCCGCACGGGCATACATATTGTTCAAATCGGTAATTTCCAGTTCGCCGCGGCCTGACGGCTCCAACCGATCAATCGCTGCAAAAACACTGGAATCATACATATAAATGCCCGTTACGCATAAATCCGATAGCGGCTCAGCTGGTTTTTCATCTATATAAGCAATTTGTCCCGCTTCCTGAAACACTGCTATGCCATAGCGATGGGGGTCTGGCACCTGTTTGAGCAGCACCATTGCGCCTTCCTGCTGCTGGGCAAATTTCCGCACATAAGGAGCCAAATTATCCTCGAACAAATTGTCGCCGAGCAGCACGATAAACTTCTCATCATTCCGTATAAAATCGCGCGCCAGCTCCAGCGCTTCCGCGATGCCGCCCGCTTCCTCCTGAATACGGTAAGTCAGCGAGACACCAAGCTCGCGGCCGCTTCCTAAATACTCCGCAAACAAACCTATCGACTGCCGTCCTGTCACGAGCAGCATTTCTGTAATGCCTGCCTGATGCAGCTTATCGATGCCATAAAAAATCATCGGATGCTTGCCTACAGGTAACATATGCTTATTCATTAATGTAGTCAGCGGTTTTAGCCGCGTCCCTGTTCCTCCTGCCAAAATGACTGCTTTCACGGTTTAACCTCCATGCCGCTTTAGCCATAGCCTAAAGCGCAAACTCGCGACAGCGACGGTAATCCTCAAAGCCGCCACGTTCATTAGATTGTGTAATGAGCCAGTGGATCGCTTCCAAATGATCCCCCACAATGAGATGCTCCAACGGGCTGCGCCGTTCGCGCTGCGGCCTGCGCCTGTTTATTTTGCCAACATTGACCGTATGCACAGCTTCAACCTTCAAACCAAGCCGAATCGCTCTCGCATGGGCAAGTGGTGGGACGCACAGCGCCTCTGCTCCGATTAGAGACAAGCATTGCCTGCTTATGGCATGGGGGACTGCTGTGAAGGAAGCTCCTTTCAAATCTGGGCGTTCCAGCACAATATTGAGCGTGTGCTTCGCAAGCACGACGCTGTGCACAGTGGTTTTGTCCACGGGACCGGTATAATCATTTAAAGCAGCATCTGCGCCGCGATGCAGTACTGCATAGACAAAATGCCGCAATTGTGCGGTGCTGATGACCATATCTCCATCCACAAACAGCAATACTTCACCTAGGGCAGCACGCGCTCCAACGCTTCGTCCAACATCATGGCCAAGCGCCTTTTCATAACGGAGCACTCGTGCTCCTGCACGCCTGGCAATTTCGGCTGAACCATCCGTCGAGCCATTTGCAACGACGATAACCTCAGTCCGGGGATGGACACCCGCCGCCTCCCTTATAACCCTTCGAATGGTAGCCCGTTCATTCATAACGGGAATAATAACGGATACGACTGGAGACTGCATCGGCTGCGCTTCTCCGGCATATTCGTCTGCGGCCGCACCGCTCTGGGCGGGATGCGGCTTTTTCACAGCGCGGAAATTCCGGGCTTTTTTCCCCTTTGCACCCTTCGCTTTCTTCATCCGCTTTGTTCACCTCGGTATACGCCTATAGTTCAAAATGGTGCTGCAACGTAATTACACCACATTGTATGTACCTCCATCATCTGCGCAACGGCAAATGTACAACTCCCATGATGTCTGTCCCGCACCCATATCAACGGCAGTAGGCGGTTAACAGTAAAAAAAAGAAATTCCCCTCGCGCCTTGCGTGAGAGGAATTTTTTTCCGTGCTAAATTACAGCATCTTATCAGCAAATCGCTGATGGCATTTTAAGCAAACCTTATTGTCCGATTGCAATCCAGTTGATGGTGCCGATGAAAGCCTCACTGAAAAAACGGCGATTAATGGATAGGATGACATGCCCCGGCTCCTTCGCTTGAATGCATACATAGCAGGCCGGGTGATCGGTCGTTGCTGTAAGCACATATTGATTGCTTGCGAACGGTTCGTCAAAAAGAATAACCTGCTCTAACTGCTGTTTCTCAGGAGGAAAGCTGTACGGGCATAACCCAAATTGCTGCTTGCTAATGCTGCCCCTCCGACCAACGATTGGCGAAAAAGCAAGAGCCGATACCGTTACGCTGGCAGGCGCTAGATGCGCGGCGGTGACAGCACCATGCGTGATTTTGTCACTCGTTACGCTGTCGGTCGACAAATGCTCCGCCTTCACGGCTCCTTCCGCCAGCGACTCACTGCCTACACTCGCAAAGGCCAGCTTCGTCGCTGTTATGCTCGCTTCGCCCAGCTTTTCCGTTGTGACACTGCCTTCCGCTAGCTTTTCGCTCGTTACACTCTCTGCCGATAGATGCTTGGTGATCACAGCCCCTTCTGCCAACGCTTCACTGCCTACGCTCGCAAAGGCCAGCTTCGATGCCGTTATGCTCGCTTCGCCCAGCTTTTCTGTTGTGACGCAGCCATCTGCTAGCTTTTCGCTCGTTACGCTCTCTGCCGATAGATGCTTGGTGATCACAGCCCCTTCTGCCAGCGCTTCCCTGCCTACGCTCGCAAAGGCCAGCTTCGACCTCGTTACACTCGCTTCACCTAATTTTTCCGTCGTGACACTGCCATGCGCTAGCTTTTCGCTCGTTACGCTCTCTGCCGATAGATGCTCCGCCTTCACGGCTCCTTCTGCCAGCGCTTCACTGCCTACGCTCGCAAAGGCCAGCTTCGATGCCGTTATGCTCGCTTCGCCCAGCTTTTCCGTTGTGAAGCAGCCATCCGCTAGCTTTTCGCTCGTTACACTCTCTGCCGATAGATGCTCCGCCTTCACGGCTCCTTCTGCCAGCGCTTCACTGCCTACGCTCGCAAAGGCCAGCTTCGATGCCGTTATGCTCGCTTCGCACAACTTTTCCGATGTGAAGCAGCCATCCGCTAGCTTTTCGCTCGTTACGCTCTCTGCCGATAGATGCTCCGCCTTCACGGCTCCTTCCGCCAGCGCCTCACTGTCTACGCTCGCAAAGACCAGCTTCGACCGCGTTACACTCGCTTCACCTAATTTTTCCGTCGTGACACTGCCATTCGCTAGCTTATCGCTCGTCACGCTATCCGTCGCCAAATGCTCAGCGGCAACAGCTCCATACGTGATTTTGTCGCTCGTTATGCTGCCTGTTGACAGATGCTCCGACTTCACGGCTCCTTCCGCCAACGCCTCACTGTCTACGCTCGCAAAGACCAGCTTCGAACCCGTTATGCTCGCTTCGCCCAGCTTTTCCGTCGTGACACTGCCATTCGCTAGCTTATCGCTCGTCACGCTATTCGTCGCCAAATGCTCAGCGGCAACAGCTCCATACGTGATTTTGTCGCTTGTTATGCTGCCTGTTGACAGATGCTCTGCTTTCACGGCTCCTTCCGCCAACGCCTCACTGTCTACGCTCGCATAAGCCAGCTTCGAACCCGTTATGCTCGCTTCGCCCAGCTTTTCCGTCGTGACACTGCCATTTGATAGCTTATTGCTCGTCACGCTATTCGTCGCTAAATGCTCAGCGGCAACAGCTCCATACGTGATTTTGTCGCTCGTTATGCTGTCCGTCGACAGATGCTCTGCCTTCACGGCTCCTTCCGCCAGCGCTTCACTGTCTACGCTCGCAAAGGCCAGCTTCGAACCCGTTATGCTCGCTTCGCCCAGCTTTTCCGTCGTGACACTGCCATTCGCCAGCTTATCGCTCGTCACGCTATCCGTCGTCAAATGTTCGGCGGCAACAGCTCCATACGTGATTTTGTCGCTCGTTATGCTGCCTGTTGACAGATGCTCCGCTTTTACGGCTCCTTCCGCCAGCGCCTTACTGCCTACGCTCGCAAAGGCCAGCTTCGACCTCGTTATGCTCGCTTCGCCCAGCTTTTCCGTTGAGAAGCAACCATCTGCTAGCTTTTCGCTCGTTACGCTCTCTGCCGACAGATGCTCCGCCTTAACGGCCCCATACGCCAACGCCTCACTGTCTACGCTCGCATAAGCCAGCTTCGAACCCGTTATGCTCGCTTCGCCCAGCTTTTCCGTCGTGACACTGCCATTTGATAGCTTATTGCTCGTCACGCTATTCGTCGCTAAATGCTCAGCGGCAACAGCTCCATACGTGATTTTGTCGCTTGTTATGCTGTCCGTCGACAGATGCTCTGCTTTCACGGCTCCTTCCGCCAGCGCTTCACTGTCTACGCTCGCCAAGGCCAGCTTCGTCGCCGTTATGCTCGCTTCGCCCAACTTTTCCGTCGTGACACTGCCATTCGCCAGCTTATCGCTCGTCACGCTATTCGTCGCCAAATGCTCAGCGGCAACAGCTCCATACGTGATTTTGTCGCTTGTTATGCTGTCCGTCGACAGATGCTCTGCTTTCACGGCTCCTTTTGCCAGCGCTTCACTGCTTACGCTCGCATAAGCCAGCTTCGACCGCTTTATGCTTGCATCGCCTAGCTTTTCCGTCGTGACACTGCCGTCTGCTAGCTTTTCGCTCGTTACGCTCTCTGCTGTCAGATGTTCGGCGATTACGGCTCCTTCCGCCAGCGCTTCACTGCTCACGCTCGCAAAGGCCAGCTTCGAACCCGTTATGCTCGCTTCACCTAATTTTTCCGTCGTGACACTGCCATTTGCCAGCTTATCGCTCGTCACGCTATCCGTCGCCAAATGCTCAGCGGCAACAGCTCCATACGTGATTTTGTCGCTCGTTATGCTGTCTGTCGACAGATGCTCCGCCTTCACAGCTCCTTTTGCCAGCGCCTCACTGCTTACGCTCGCAAAAGCCAGCTTCGACCGCGTTATGCTTGCATCGCCCAGCTTTTCCGTCGTGACACTGCCGTCTGCTAGCTTATCGCTCGTTACGCTCTCTGCTGTCAGATGTTCGGCGATTACGGCTCCTTCCGCCAGCGCTTCACTGCTTACGCTGGCAAAGGCCAGCTTCGACGCCGTCACACTCGCTTCACCTAATTTCCCCGTCGTGACGCAGCCATCCGCCAGCTTCTCAGCTCGGATTGAGCCATTTTTGAGCTTGCTTCCAAAAATGCTCTCATCCTCGGCACGGTCAACCGTAATAATATCGGCTGCGAGATGCGCTATAGATAGCGAGTTTTTTCGAATATGATAGCCCTGCACCGTTTCGGCACGAAGATGCTTGCCGGCTATCGTCTCCAGCTGCAAATGGTCCCCAGATACGGAATCCTTGCCAAGCTTTGCCTCAGTCACACTGCCATCCTGCAAATTAGCACTGGCTACGCTGTTTATAGCCAAATGCTCCTCGCTGATGCTATATGGCTGAATATGCTTTTCTCCTACGGAAAGCGGGGCCAGTTGTTCAGCAGTCACCGCCTGACTTTGCAAATGCTCCGTACTGATAATAAGCGGCTGGAGCGCTGCGCTGGTGATTGCCGCCTCCTGAATATGCTCGCTTGCAACGCTTGCTTCCGCCAGATTCGCCGCTGTCACAGCTCCTTCCGCTAAATGAACATCGCGGATGCTGCCTTCCTGCACATGAATGCCCAGCACCGATCCATTGGATAAATGACGGCTGTGAATCGCTTCGCCTGCAATGTGCTTCGGATTCACAGCATCCAGCGCCAATTTCGCTGAGTGAATCGCTAAGTCAGCAACCTGCTCACTTCCAACCGCTCCAGGCTGCAAATGGGAGGCCACAATAATCCCGCTTTGCAGATGCTCTTTCTTAAGCGAGCCTAGCTGAATGTGCATGCCATCAATAACGGCTGGAGCGATGTGCTCGCCTTGAATGGTTCCTGGGGCAAGCTTAGTTCCTGTCACACTTGCTTCAGCAAGCTTTGCTCCCGTTACACTGTAATCCGCGAGCTTATCCGACGTCACCGCTTCCGGGGAAAGCTTGAGAGAATTGACACTGTGATCTGCCAAATGATGGGAAGATACAACGCCAGGCGCAATATATCTTTCTGTCACAGCTTCATAAGCAAGCTTTGCGCTCGTCACGGCGCCATCATGGAGCGTTCGAGTTGTAATCGCCTCATTCGCTACATGCTTCTCATGAATAATATGCGGCTGTAAATGATTAGCCGTTATCGTTTCAGGCGACACGGCCTCTCCCGTAACAGCTCCATTTGCAAAATGGTACGCCCGCAGCGCTTCCGGCGCGATTTTGTGAAACGTGATCGCTTCATCACGCAATTGCTTTGTATCTACCGAATTATCTGCAAGATGCGCAGCAGATACAGCTCCAGCAGCCAGCTTTGCCGAGGTGACGCTTTGTTCCGCAAGCTGTCTGGTGCCAACAGCCGCATCCGTCAAATGCTGCACCCGAATCGCTCCCGGCGCAATTTTCTCATCTGTGACGGAACCGCTGCGCAAATGCTCCGTACCAACCGCCTCTTCCCGCAGCTGGACGCCAGATACGGTATTTACCGCCAAATGACGATTGTGTATTTGTCCGTCCGCTACTTTCTCAGATGTTATGCTGAAACGGCTCAAATGTCGGGATTGCACAGCATCATCGGCGAGCTTTGCCGCAGTTACACTTTGCTCCGAAAGCTTGGAAACAGTGACGGCATGATCAACCAGCTTGATTGTCGATACGGATTGATCCATCAGCTTGGAGGCTGTTACAGCTTGATCAACGAGATGTCCGCTTTCGATTTGGCGCGGTGAGATATTCTGCCCCAGAACGGCCCCCGCCTGCAAATGAGCGCTGGACACCGCTCCGCTTGCTAGACGCTCGGCGTCTACTGCGTTCGGCTGCAATTCCCTTGCTCCGACCACGCCGGCTTCCAGATGCTGGGCGCTTATTTCGCCTGGGGCCAAATGCTTTCCCGATATTACTCCGACGGCAACATGCTCAGCGAGCAACACCCCAGGTTTAATATGCACGGAATCGATGGACTCTGGGGCTAGCTTCTCCGTATGCACAGAGCCATCACGCAGCTTGGAGCGGGTTACAGCTCCATCGGCGAGCTTGGAATTGTTTACTGCATCATTCGAAAGGTGCTCAGGACGGACGGCTCCGCTTTTGATTTTGCTAGCGGTGACAGACTGCTGTCCAAGCAATTCTTCCGTTACTAACAGCCGTTTCAAATGCCTCGCTTCAATCGAGCCATCGGCAAATTTGTCGGAACCGATCGTACGATCTGCGAGCTTCTCGGAAGTTACGCTGTTATTTTGCAGCTTCTCTCCCGTTACGGAGCCATCTGCCAGCTTTGCTCCTGCGATAGCATTGTTTGCCAGATGTTCCGATATTATCGCTTCTGGTGCGATTTTGGTGCCGGATACAGCTCCCTTAGCAATGTGAATCGCTTCAATCGCATAATCCTGCACCGCTGCTGAATCTATGCTACCCGCACATAGCTTTGTGGAATCAATTGAAGCTGGGGCAATTTTGTCGCCCGTAACCGAACCATCCACTAAATCGTCGGTATAAATAAATGGATTCGGCCCGCCAAGCTCAGGATTTTGTTTCTCCGCTACCAACGCCAGCTTCTCTTCATGGCTCAGTCCAACATTCTCTTCATGACTCAGTTCAGCAATCTCTTCATGGGTACTGGCAAATGCAAGCTCAAATGGCTGGTCAACGTCCAGCACCAGTTCCTCCTGCACATTCTGTGGTGGCGCCTCTTGCTT
This sequence comes from Paenibacillus sp. JT22N15, assembly GCF_059383755.1. Classification (NCBI taxonomy): domain Bacteria; kingdom Bacillati; phylum Bacillota; class Bacilli; order Caryophanales; family Paenibacillaceae; genus Paenibacillus; species Paenibacillus sp. JT22N15. The sequence goes on from NZ_JBXENV010000001.1 coordinate 588,916, forward strand.
AAATATTTGCGACGATTCTTGTTTCCCATCCAATTGAATACTTTGCGGTTCTGTCTCAGCCTCGTTTGGCAGCAGCTCTCCTTCTTCATCTTGCAGCTGGTCAATGCTGAATGACGCTTCAGGTACCACAATCGCATTGATGCTTACCGACTTTGTCTCCCCAGCATTCGATGGCTTAGTTTCAGCCTGCTTCTGGGCTGCTTGGGCTTGCGCCTTTTTGCTATTTAATTCATCGAGCCATTTCAATTCAGAAGCATTCGGATTATCAACGTAAAAAAGCGGCCTTTTTCTTCTTGAGCTACCTGGTTTTCTGCTTTTCGCCATTGCCCTCTCCTTCTTCCACCTGATTTGTCTTAGGCAATATATGCACAAACCTATAGGCTCGTTACTTGATTTTCTAAGACTGCCAAGCAGAAACATGACAGATGGCCGTTCACATGAAAGCAGACACCCCCAGCCATTACGCATAAGTTCAAAAGGACATTCCCGTTCTCTCACGGCAGCGCCCATTTCACTTCTATACAGTAAAAGGCCTTTCGAAAACGCATAGCGCTTCGAAAGGCCTGAACAAACGATTATAAATGGAGCTGCAACCGCCTATTTGGAACGGGACAGCAAGTAAAGGAAATAGGGAGCACCAATGACGGCGATTACGATACCTGTCGGAATTTCCGAAGGCTGGAACGCCCAGCGAGCCAGCGTATCGGACACAATGACGAGCAATGCTCCCGCTAGCGCGGAAGCCGGAACGAGAATTTGATGCGTCGGTCCAACAAGACGACGGGCCAAATGCGGACCAATCAGCCCGACAAAGGAAATGCCGCCGCCAACGGCCACACATGTTGCAGCCAGACCTACCGCTGCTGCAAGCAGCTTCATCCGGTCCTTCTCAACCGGCGACCCCAGTCCCGTTGCCATCTGTTCGCCGAGGTTCAAAACGTTCATTGTACGCGACTTGTACATAACGTAAGGAATCAATAATAAAATCCACGGCAAAGCAGCAAGCACAAACTTCCAGTTTGTTCCATAAATATTTCCTACAAGCCAAACTTGAACGAGTTGATAGTCATTCGGATCAAGCGCAAGGCTGAGTACAATCATAAGCGCACTAATCCCTGCTTGCACCGCAACGCCGACCAGAATCATCCGTGTAGGCAGCAGTCCGTGGTAACGTTTATAAGATAGCGTATAAATTAGCAAGGCAGTAAGCGCAGCCCCGCCGAATGCCAGCATTGGCATAAAAAATGGCGATGCCATCTGATTGTCACGGAAAAAGGAAATATACAAAATAACCATCAGCCCTGCTCCAGCATTAATGCCGAGCAAGCCTGGATCGGCCAGCGGATTGCGGAACAAACCCTGCATCACACAGCCGGAAACGGCAAATCCTGCGCCAATCAATACGGAAATGACGATACGAGGCAGCCGGAAATCAAATAAAATGAGCTCCTGCTTCGCCGTTCCGTATCCGAATAACGTTTTAAATACATCAAGCGGAGTCAGCTTAATAAAACCTGTATTCATACTAATGACAAAAGCTGTAATAATGAGCACGCCCATAATGGTCATGACTATTATGGCTCGTCTCGTTCTGCGCTGCTCGCTTTTTGAAATTAAAGTAACGGTGCTCATAACTATAAACTCCCCCTTTGCTTAATCGCAAGATAAAGGAAGAACGGAACACCGATAATAGCAATCAGAGCGCCAACCGGCGTCTCATATGGACTATTAATCGTACGCGCTACAATATCAGCTACGATGAGCAGAAGCGCACCAAGCACGGCGGAACAAGGAATGATCCAGCGGTAGTCCACGCCTACCAAATAGCGAGCTACATGGGGAACGATGAGTCCGATAAAGCCGACCGCTCCGACAACGGATACAGATGCACCAGCCAAAATGAGCGTGACAATGATGCCGATCGTCTTCGTCAGCTTCGTACGCTGACCAAGGGACACCGCAACATCATCGCCTAGGCTGAGCAAGGATATGGAGCGTGAAATCGCAATGGCTGCTAAAATGCCGCCGATAATCCAAGGGGCAACAATGCCAATTTGCGACCATTTTGTATTGGCAATGCCGCCCGCATACCAGAAAGCAATATCCTGTCCAATTTGAAAGTGAATTTGAATCCCTTCAGACAGATTCATGAACAATGCGCTAATTGCTGCGCCCGCAAGCGTCAGCCGGACAGGCGTCAAGCCGCCCTTGGCGAGCGAGCCGATACCGTAAACGATACCTGCGGCAAGCGCCGCTCCAAAGAAACAAATAATCATAATTTCCAAATGAGACATGCCACGGAAAAAAGCAAAGCAAAGCGCCAGCGCAAAACCTGCGCCCGCATTAAGACCGAGCAAGCTCGGGTCAGCGAGTGGATTTCGGGTCATCCCCTGCATAACGGAGCCTGATACCGCGAAGGCCGCTCCTATAAGTGCAGCTGCAAGTGCCCTTGGCATCCTCAGCTCTTGAATAATCTGATGCTGGGTAATATCTGGATTAAAATAAAAGACGGCGGTCCAAACCGTGGATAAGCTAATTTTAGCTGCTCCGACTGAAATAGATAAAGCAAGGCCAAATAACACAGCAGCTGTGCCAACGATCAGAATGATGCTCGCTACTAGGGGCCTTGAACGCTGCCTCATCTGCTTCAATTCCTGTTTTTGCTCCTGTTTCAACGACATGATGCAGCTACCTTTCCCTTCATACCAAATAAAATGGCTTCATGATAACGATTCTCGTTTTCAAATATACCAAAGTTTGTTTGTTTATTCAAGCGTAAACGGCTACCGCCATCCTCTGGCGGCAAAGCTACCGTTTCGCGATGAAATCTAAGCCTATTATAAGGGGAAAACTTATATAGGCTTAGATTTCAATGAAAGAATCGTATCCTCTTAAAAATCCATCATCTCTGTTTTTATTGCCTCTTGATTTTTGGTTAGTGTTCACTTACAATACAAACATGAACAAAAAATCACATGCCGATAGTAAAAAAAAGGATATTTTGCAGGCGGCGATGCTGCTGTTTGCCACGAAGGGTGTTGACGGCGTTTCCGTCAAAGAAATTGGGCAGGCTGCCGGCGTAACGGATGCGGCGATTTACAAGCATTTTAAAAGCAAGGATGCCGTTGCTTTGGAAATCTTTGAGCAGGATTGTGCCAGCTACACCGCTTTAATCGATTATTATGTGCAGAAGGATGGCAGCAGCGCCAGCCGGTTTCGCCAATTAATCGACGAGGTGCTGCAAATGCACGACGAGGACCAATACGGACTGCTGCTGCTTTCCCAGCAGCATGAGCTGTTTTATACAGCAAGGATGGAAGGGCAGCTCAGGCAGCCGCTTGATGCATTAATAGACTTTATAGAGCAAGGCATCGAGCGCGGCGAGCTTCCAGAGCAAAATGCCCGCCTGTCGGCTGTCATGGTGATCGGCATTATAACCCAGCTAGCCGTATCCAGCATGCATGGCGATCTTCCCGCACAGCTTGCGCCGGACGCCGAGCAAATTAAGCGGCATCTATTAGCTTTAATAGGTCATTCGTGACCTTTTCTTTTTAACCTATTGGTTAGTGTTCATTAACTAAAATTCAAGGAGTGTTCCAAAACGATGAAAAACATTTTAATTATTCAAAGCAATCCCGCTGAAGGAAGCTACAGCGAGGCGCTGGCTGCCGCTTATGCTGAGGGAGCCGCTGGCGCCGAGGTCCGCACCATTCATTTGTCCCAGCTCGACTTCAATCCCGTCCTGGTCGGAGGCTACAATAACAAAGCACCACTAGAGAAGGATCTGCAGGACGCGCAGGCGCATATCAAATGGGCCGATCATCTTGTTTTTGTATATCCAACCTGGTGGGGCGGGCCTCCCGCTTTGCTCAAAGGCTTCATTGACCGCGTCTTTCTGCCCGGCTTCGCTTATAAATATGTGAAAGGCAAGGATCTTCCCAAGCAGCTGCTCAAAGGAAAAACAGCCCGGATCATCGTCACGATGGACTCGCCGGGCTGGTACTATCGTTTTTTCCAAGGCATGGCTGGCCACAAAATGATGAAAATTAACATTCTGCAATTTTGCGGCGTCAAATCCGTCCGTTTTACATCGCTGTATGAGGTCAGAAAATCATCGCTCGCCAAAAGGCAAGGCTGGCTTGCCAAGGTGAAGCAGCTCGGGGAAAAGTTCGCCTAACAGCGCCCGCCTCTCCTTGCTTATAGCAGCCTTTTGACTGTAATCTTCTATGTCCCGCTAACATATATGCGGCTTCCCGATTCCTTGAACGCCTCGGACTTTTCCTTCATTCCCGCTTCAATGGCCTCTGTCGTCTCCAGCCCATTTTGCTCGGCGTACTCTCTAATATCTTGTGTAATGCGCATGCTGCAAAATTTAGGTCCGCACATCGAGCAGAAATGCGCGGACTTAGCCGCTTCTGCTGGCAGCGTCTCATCGTGGTACGCCATGGCGCGCTCAGGATCCAGCGATAAGTGGAACTGGTCGCGCCAGCGGAACTCGAAGCGCGCTTTCGACAGCGCATCGTCCCGCAGGCGAGCCCTAGGATGGCCCTTGGCCAGGTCGGCGGCATGGGCCGCTATTTTATACGTAATAACCCCTTCCTTCACATCATCCCGATTCGGCAGCCCCAGATGCTCCTTCGGCGTCACATAACAGAGCATCGCAGTTCCGAACCAGCCGATCATAGCTGCGCCAATAGCCGATGTAATATGGTCATAACCGGGAGCAATATCCGTTGTCAGCGGCCCCAGCGTGTAGAAAGGCGCTTCATCGCACACCTCCAGCTGGCGGTCCATATTTTCTTTAATCAAGTGCATAGGCACATGTCCCGGTCCTTCGATCATCACTTGCACATCATGCTTCCAGGCGATTTTCGTCAGCTCGCCCAGCGTATCCAGCTCGGCAAACTGCGCTGCATCGTTGGCATCGGCTATCGAGCCCGGACGCAAGCCATCGCCTAGCGAGAACGAAACATCGTAAGCCTTCATAATTTCGCAAATGTCCTCAAAATGCGTATATAAAAAGTTCTCTTGATGGTGGGCCAGGCACCATGCCGCCATAATCGACCCGCCACGCGACACGATGCCCGTCACCCGCTTGGCTGTTAGCGGAATATAGCGAAGCAATACGCCTGCATGGATCGTAAAATAATCAACCCCCTGCTCCGCCTGCTCAATGAGCGTATCGCGGAACACCTCCCAGCATAGATCCTCCGCTTTGCCATTTACCTTCTCCAGCGCCTGATAAATCGGCACGGTGCCGACCGGAACCGGGGAATTGCGAATAATCCATTCGCGCGTCGTATGAATATTTTTGCCTGTAGACAAATCCATAATCGTATCCGCACCCCAGCGCGTCGCCCATGTCATCTTCTCTACCTCTTCCTCAATAGAAGAAGCTACTGCTGAATTGCCAATATTCGCATTGATTTTCACATGAAATTTCCGCCCAATTATCATCGGCTCGATCTCGGGATGATTAATATTAGCTGGTATGATCGCACGCCCAAGGGCAATCTCCGAGCGGACAAATTCAGGGTCCATCCCTTCTCTTATCGCAATAAATTCCATTTCATGGGTGATGATTCCCTGGCGCGCATAATGAAGCTGGGTGACATTATGTCCTTTTCTCGCCCGCAGTGGCCGCGTCGTTATTGGAAAAAGCTCCGCTCCGCGCTCATTCGCCTTCTCGGCCGTCCTAAAACCGTTATCCTCCGGCTTTACGCTGCGTCCGTCGTACCGCTCTACATCTCCTCGACCTTCAATCCACTCTCCCCTTACATGCGGCAGCCCTTTGTGAACATCCGCCTCATAAGCGGTATCGGTATATGGCCCACTCGCGTCATACACGCGAATCGGCGCATTCGGTATTTTTTCTCCGTTTCTGCCTGTGCTCGCTTCGAGCTCAATTTCGCGCATTGGCACCCAAATATCCAAGCTTGATCCCGACTCGTACACCTTGCTGCTGCCCGGCAGCGGATTCATAAAGATCGTCATATGCTAAAAAACCTCCCATGGCATTATGAAGATCCACCAGGAGGCCTTTAGACGTAAATTCAGTTGGAAAATGCAGCGCCCGGCGCCTGTTCCTTTGCTCCCATTCTATTAGGCGAGATAAACGCCTCACAAACAAATACGCCAAGAGGCGCTCCGCTTGCTTGCATGCTTGTTCAACCAGAGGGCAACAAAAAAACCGCTCCGGCGAAGAAGCGGCAGAATGTGCAAACATACGCGAATAATAGAGCTTCCCTATGCTAAAAAAAGCAAAACGAAGCTGCTCGCGATGAACTCACTTTCCCACTTTCCTACGCTGGCATAACCCAGATCAGGTTCAAAGGGACCAAAGCTCATTCGCTTTATCTCAGCCATGAAGGCGCCCCTAGTGGATTTCCTTGTTAGACTATACCGCTCCCATATACTGGTTGTCAATCCAAGTCGGGCAATTTCCGTTCATTCAGCACATTCATCCAGCTGCGTCCCGTATGCTGCCAAGTGAAGCTTTGCTCCACCCGCTCGCGGCTCTTCTTTCCCATGCTCGCCCTAAGCTCGGAGCTAGCGAGTAGAGCAAGCAGCTTGGCTCTCAGCTCCTTCTCCAGATTTTGCTGTGAAATCAAATAACCGGTGACGCCATCCCGTACAATCTCCTTCATGCCGCCCGCCCGTGTAGCCACTACCGGAAGACCCGTTGCCATTGCTTCGACGTTCACGAGACCGAATGCTTCACGCTGTCCCGAAGGGACGATCGCCATATCTGCGGCCAAAAACCAGCCTGGCACTTCGGTATACGGCACATAAGGAACGAAGCGCACATGATTCGGATAAGCACGGCCGAGCTGCTGGAGCTTGCGGGAATAAGCGGTGGAGCGATGCGAGCCGTAGAAGGGGCTGCCGACGATAACAGCCAGCATATTCGGATGTTTTTTTACCAGCTCAGGCATAATATGCAGAAGATGGTGAGCGCCCTTGAGCGGTATGAGCCTGCCGAGAAAAATAACGACCTCGCGGCCCTCCAGCTTTTTCGCCTGCCGCTCCCGCTTCCGCTTCTCTCGCCCTTCTTCGGTAAATCGCGATGGAAAAAGCCCCGTTTCCACGCCGGGATAGACGACCCGTATTTTCGCTGCCGCTTCAGGCGCCCTCGTCGCAACAACGCGCCGCAAAAACTCGCTGTTTACAATAATGCGATCAGCCGCTTGCAGGCTTCGGTGCAGACTGGATGGCGTTATATGACCGGGACTTAGAAAAGTAGAGGAATGCAAGCTCAGCCAAATTCGGGCGGACGGCAGCTTCTGCTTCAGGGCAAGCACGTTGTGCGGACGGTTCTCCACCTGAATAACATGCGGTTTGTAAGCAACTAAGGAACGGCCAACAGCGGCGATATAGCTGGCTTTGTTTACCGCTGGGAATCTGACGCAGGCGACGCCATGGACTAGCCCGTTGCGTTTAAGGCCTTTTGTCGTCCGCCCATAAATGCGGGGATGAATCCGATTTTTCAGAAGTGGAACGAATTTTTCGACTACCCGTTCGACCGAGCTGCTTTTTGTGGATGGGATCGGAAATGACCCTGGCGTAACAAACGCCACTCTGGCAAGCGTCATTTCGTTCAACTGCCTCCTAGCGCATTAAAATGGCAATAAGTTTGCGATAGCATACGCGCCATTTCCGCAAATTGCCACTAGCTTGCCGCTAGCTGGACGGCCGGAGCACATTTATGGCCATTCGTGCAGGTGTATAGATAGCTAAATAAGCCCCTCCTATAATAAATACAGGATTAAGCAGCACCGCATGAATTTCCGTCATAAACACCGTGTCGCGAAGCATCGTTCTCGCTATAGCTGAAGCGATGGAAACAAACGTTGCAAAAAGCAAAATGGCTGCCAGCGCATCCATAACAAGCAGCGCCTTCCGGCTGCGGCAGCCGATCCATCCAGCTGCCAGACAGCAGGCCGCAAGTATAAGTGTGATCAAGATGGTGATGGTCATTTAAGCAAATACCCCTTCTCAGTTTGGGTTTTCTTACATGAAGCTTGGGCTTTTTGTGCAAGAAATAAACGGGAAGGCGTGAAATAAAAGCAAGGCATGGTGAATAAGACAATATAGATGCACGAGGAGAGGAGAAAAATAAGATGAATGCTGCCTATCGCTGGCTGAACGCTTTTGGACTGCTAATCGTCATTGTCGTCAATGCACTCGCCGTCACCCTGCCGCTTGGAGGCAAAACGACTGCCCAGCTTGCGGCGCAATATCCGATTCAGTTCATGCCCGCTGGCTATGCCTTCTCCATATGGAGCCTGATTTATTTGCTGCTTGCCGGATTTGTCATTTATTCCTTTCTGCCGTCAGGCAGAGCAAGCAGGCTGCCTTCCCAGATCGGCATCCTGTTTTTTGTTAGCTGCCTGTTTAATGCGGCTTGGATTTTTGCTTGGCAATACGAGAAGGTGTACGCCAGCGTATTTATTATGCTCGCGCTGTTGATCACGCTGATCGCCATCTACACGCGCGCCAGGACGCCCGGCTGGCAGACGGCAACGACTGGCGAACGCTTTTTCGTAGAGCTGCCCTTTAGTTTGTATCTCGGCTGGATTAGCGTCGCGACCATCGTCAACATTACCTCCGCGCTGTACAAGTCAGGCTGGCAGGGCTTTGGGCTGTCCGAGACGGGATGGACGATTATTTTGCTGGCGGTCGCTGCTATGCTCGCCTTAATCATCGGCTGGAGCTACCGCGATGCCGCTTTCGTCGCTGTCTTCATCTGGGCGTTCATCGCCATTATCGTCAAGCAGCAGGAGCATGATGCCATCGTATTCAGCACGCTCGCTGTCACGATTGTGCTCGCGTTGTTTATTGTTTTATTGCTGTTGTTGAAGCTGCGTAGGCTGCATGAGTAGTGGGGGAATGAAGGGAGGGGGAGAGAAAATAGTTCGCCCTAACTATGATAACGGAGTCGGGTACGTTTTTCTGTCACTCTCCCTATGAAGGGTGACAGAAAAATAATAATCGTAGTGATTCTTAAGAGTATTGTTTTAAAAAAACAAAGCTAAAAACAGGTCAATCATGGTGTGCTATCTGACCATAATCAACCTTTTCAAGGTAACGAAAAAACGTTATCCAGAGATAGATTAAACTATCATCAGGCAACTCTTAGCCTGTTACCTCAAGAAGCATATGACGTTGTATCTGGGAAAACTCCATCGCCTAGTTCTTCAGGTTCCCCATTAAAATACCACCCTTATTTTTATATTATGCTTTCTAACCCATTATAATGTTTTTGAGCTTCTGCATGTCCCTGTTCATACGTAACACCATATTTTTTTCATATAGTTGGATTCAAATAATTCATGGTTTAGAAACAAGATATCATTCTTATTGTAATTCCCTTGTATTAGTCTTTCCCTCGCTACGTAAGTGAGCCAGATTCATGCTCTTCTTATCAGAGATTTTCCTCCATTACCAAGATAGGTTTGGCGGACACAGCAGCAGCTATTTCAACAGAATCACGGGTTTAGTACAGGCTGCGGACTCAAAATCCGTTAATGCGCTGCAAATGGCCATTTTGAAGGGAAGATTAGAGCGATAACGGACCTCCTGTCCGCGTACGGCCTGAAATTGTAGAAAATGCCAGAATAGCGGAAGCTGTGTCCTCCAAAAAAGGAGGGAACATCTCGAACCGTGTGGGCTCAGCAACAGCGGTTTCAACAATAGCAGTTTCTCAGCAAAACTCGCATGCTGCGGTTCCTTATGCTATGAATCGCCCCCTCCTGTTTCCCAACCTGTAAAGGTCGCGAATCGAACCTATTGCTTTGTGATGCGGGTTGTGGCACACTGTTTGGGACAAGCACCACTATTCGAAGCAAGAAAGGACGTGACGGTACGAGCATGCTAGATGGATTACTTCGTGCCATGACGGAATTAAGCTCACGCAAGTCGATTTCGAGGTTGACTGGGCGTTTTGCGCAATCCAGAGCGAGCCGCCGTTTTATTCCGCGCTTTGCTTCCATGTATGGAATTAAGGTGGCAGAAGCCGAGAAACCGCTAAATGAATACGCTACGCTAAATGAATTTTTTACCCGTCGATTAAAACCAGGCATGCGACAAATAGACATGAGTGCGGACAGCCTTGTAAGTCCGGTTGACGCTCTTATTACAGGCATTGGCCCAATAGAAAACGGAACAATTGTCAATGTAAAAGGGCAGGACTACACGATTGAAGAGCTGCTGAACCGTTCGCCAAGAGCGGAAAACTACCTTAACGGCCATTATTTTGTCCTGTATTTGAGCCCGACCGATTACCACCGGATTCATGCTCCTGTGGACGGCACAATCGTGGAGAGCGAGCATATTCCCGGCAAGGTGTATCCGGTCAACGAGTTCGGCTTAACCAAAATGCGCCGGGTGCTCAGCCGCAATGAACGGCTCATTACGTATATTAAACATGGCGGCGGTGAAACGGCTGTCGTGAAAGTCGGCGCCATGAACGTCAGCAGCATCCGCTACGTTGACCCGCTGCCGCCGCATACGGTAAAGGGTGGCGATCTTGCTTATTTTGAGTTCGGATCTACAGTCGTGCTGCTGACTGAAAATAAAACCTTCACCCCGCTGCCTAACTTAAAGCTCGGCCAGAAGGTGAAAATGGGCGAGGCGCTTGGCCGCTTGCTGCCGCGTTAACCCACTCGCTCGCCATTCGAGCGTAATTACAACTTAAAAGTCTAATTAAAAAAAGCTCGCTGCCCGTGCGGAGAAATCTCCGCCAGGCAGCGAGCTTTTGTCTGCTTCAGCAGCAGTTGCAGTAGTTGCAGTAGTTGCAGTAGTTGCAGCAAAGCTGCTGTTGCCATCTTCAGCCGCGCTGCTGCTGAACCTCCTCCCAGCATGCCGCAATTCGCCGCATGCCCTCCTTAATATCGGCTTCGGCCAAATGCGCGAAGCCGAACAGCGCTGCCGGAGCGCGCTGCTCCTCCGGCTGCCGCCACAGCCGCTCGCCGCGGTTCCAGCTGACGCCTTCCCGCTGGCAGCGCTCAATCAGCCGCTCATAATCCGCGGCTGCCCCAAGCCACACGCCGTACTGATGCAAGCCTGCATCCGACGGCGTAAACCGGAACAAGCCCGCGAGCTGCTCCGCGGCTTGTTCCTTAAAGAGCTTGAGGCGCCGTCCGCAGCTGCGCCTCATCCGCCGCAAATGCCGAACATACTGCCCGCTCGCCATAAATACGGCGAGCGCCCGCTGCTCCGCGATTGAGCTTGGGCTTGGCTCAAGCAAAAACTTTGCCTGCCGCAGCGGTTCCCGCAGCGCATCCGGCGTAATGACATAGCCAAGCCTCAGGTCGGCGTACATCGTCTTGGAGAAAGTGCCGACATACACGACCCGCCCCTCGTGGTCGAGCGTCTTGAGCGGCTCCGCCGGGCGTCCGCCCCAGCGGAATTCGCTGTCGTAATCGTCCTCAATGATGACAGCACCTTGCCGGGAAGCCCATTGCAGCAGCTCTAGCTTGCGTTCAGGCGCAAGCTGTGCTCCGGTTGGATACTGGCGCGTCGGGGTCACGAACAGCAGCTTTGCATCCCAGTCCTGCGGAATAATGCCATAATCGTCGACATCCGCATCTATAATGACGCCGCCCGCAGCAGCAATTGCCCGTCTAATGCCGGGATAGCACGGGTTTTCCACCACGACTTGATCACCAGGGTTGATCAATAGCTGGGCGAGCAGGGCAATGCCATACATAGAGCCGCTCGTAATAAATAAATGCTCTACGCTCGTGATCATGCTTCGCTCACGGCGCAGCTCGCTGGCAATCGCTTCGCGCAGCGGCAAATGTCCTTCTATCACTCCGTAATCCTCATACTGGCGCTCCAGCACTCCTCTAACCTCCGCGAACATGGCCGTCTTCCATTCATCCTGTGGAAACAGCTCAGCATCCGCGTAGCCTACATCAAACGCAATGCAATTCTCCTCGTGTACAGGCCGCTTCGTATACCCTTTAATCTGCGGCAGCCGCTGCGCCCAAGCGGATAATGCAAGTGTACTCGCCTTGCCTTCCAGCTCAACCCCAGCTTTGGAAGCTGGCGGCTTGCTATAGGAAACATAGGTGCCGCTCCCCCTTCCCGGCCGAACAAAACCTTCTGCATACAGCATATCGTACGCTGCATTCACCGAACCGCGCGACATGCCATAGCTTTCGGCCAGCCTTCTGCTGGAGGCGAGCTGCTCCCCATCCTCCAGCACCCCCGCGACAATAGCTTCACGTAGTGCCAGAAACAGCGCATCCGCCTTGCGCCCCATCTCCTCATAATACCGCTCATAAGCCGCACGGCAGCGATCATCCATCATTCAACCTCCTATGACCATCCTGTTGCCTACTAATTCCGCCTATTCCCCCGCTCAAGCAAAAGTGGTTCAATAAAATTACTGTAAAGTGGATCTTTTTATATGTCAATATTCCGTTTACACTTGCAATTAACGAGCTGAACGCTTGGCACATCCCTTACTCAAGTTATCGCTATTGTTACGAAAGGAGCAGTCCGCTATGCGCAGAAAAGAATTTGCAATTGGAAGTGAAGATGAACAAGAGATTACCGCCTTTTTGGAGGAAATGAGCTACGGCTTTCTAGGAACAGCTAGAGCGGATGGCGCCCCTTCCATTACTCCGCTGAATTACATTTATTTGAACGGAAACATTTATTTTCACGGCAGCCGTGCAGGAGATAAAATGAAGCTGCTCGGGGCAGATCCACGAGTCACCTTCTGTGTGGCTAAGGAATATGCGATTATTCCTTCCCATTTTACCGATCCGCTGATGGCCTGTCCGGCCTCCGCCTTTTTCAAATCGGTCATTATTGAGGGCACCGCGTCGGTCGTCGAGGATTTGATGGAGAAGGGCGAGGCGCTGCAAGCGCTGATGTCCAAGCTCCAGCCAGAAGGCGGGCATTTGCCGATTGCCGGGGATGATCCTGCTTACAGGGGCAGGCTCAAGGGAGTTGCCGTCGTAAAAATTGAGCCGCAGCAAATCAACGCGAAGTTCAAATTCGGCCAAAATGCCGATGAGAACAATCGTGAAGCCATTACAAACGGCCTGCTTGCACGCGGACGGGAGCTCGATGCAGAGACGGTCGACCTTATGCGCCGATACTGCCCGCACCATAACGAAAACGCTCATCCGGGCGACTAACTATACTCAATCCATTTGCATCTGTGACATTTATACATTCTCATTTATCAAAAAAAGCCGAGCGCCTCTCCCCCCTTTGTTGTCGGGAATAAAGGCCGCACCGGCTTTTTTTTATGAACTTAACGAATTTCCGACGGACTCCGTCCGGTGTATTGCTTGAATTGGCGGCTGAAGAAAAAAATATCACGGTAGCCGAGCGCGTCCGCCACCTCCGTCACATTCATGCCCACGTGCATCAGCAGGTGCTGGGCGCGGTCGATCCGGGTGCTGATCATAAACGTCTGGACCGACATGCCGATCAGTTCCTTGAACTTCATCGAAAAATAGCGCGGCGACAGCTGGGCGCGCATCGCGAGATCCTCGACCCGGTGGGCAATGCCGGGATTTTGCCGGACATAGTTGGCGACCTCATGAATGGCCTCGGTCAGCTGATTGCTCACTTTTTTCTCCACTGGCGATTGTTTTGTCGCACGGTCCTCCCGCAGCAGATGAATCATCAGCTGCTTCAGCACTAGGCGCGCTTCAATTTCCGCCGCGTAGGTTTTGACCAAAAACAGCCGCACGTAACGCGACAGCATGTATTCAAAATCTACCGTATCAATCAGCTGGCGGTACCGTTCCGGCACCAGCTCCGGCTCTTCCGCCGTATCAAAGTGTATATAAGTAAGGACTAGAGGCTTCTGCGGATTATGGGTTGCGCTCGTATAGTCGCCTGGACGGAACAGGAAACAGCTTCCTTTACCCACTGGGTAATGAATGCCGCCCACTTCGACTTCCCCTTCACCGCTCCACACATAAAATAAATCAAAATTAGCCATCGGCTTTTCACGGCGCTGCCATTTCCAATTCGGCTCGCAAACGATCTTAGCGAAAGGCGGCAGCAGTAAATAGGCATCGGGTGTTAAATGCAGCATAAAACCCTCCTGAAACGTAAGCTTATGCCGTCATCATACACCAGCGCGAAACTTTCGCGCAACCCCAGCTGGCAGTCGTCACATTTTCCAAAAAAATTTGAAATTGAAATGGTTCCGACACGTTAAAAAATGATATAATAGCTCCCGATAAGTATGATCAGAAAATGAATTGATTTTTCGGAAGGATGGAATGAAGTTCATGAACCCACTTGCTCAGCAGTTGAATGAGACTTTGGCAGCAGAAAGCCCGAACGTCCATGCCATGTTGTCAGCTTTAGGAAAAGCCATTTATTTCCCGAAGGAAGGCATACTTAGCCAATCCGCAGAAGCGAAGGCGAAGGCCAAGACGTTTAATGCCACAATCGGCATTGCGATCGAAGGCGGACAGCCGATGCATCTTAAGGTCATTCAGGATACACTCACTGCTTATAATCCTAAGGATCTATATGAATATGCACCCCCTGCGGGCAAACCCGAGCTGCGCACAGCTTGGCTTGAGAAAATGCTCAAAGAAAACCCTTCACTTGAAGGCAAACGTCTCAGCAATCCTATCGTCACGAACGCTTTAACGCATGGGCTCAGCATTGTCGCCGATCTGTTCGCAGAAGCGGGCGATACCGTTATTATTCCAAATAAAAACTGGGAAAACTACGAGCTGACCTTTGGCATCCGCCGGGGCGCAGAAATCGTGGAATACCCTTTACTTAACGATAGCAATACGTTTAACAGTGACGGCCTGCGCGAAGCGCTGCTCGCTCAGAAGGACAAAGGCAAAGCCATCGTCCTGCTTAACTTCCCGAACAACCCGACTGGCTACACGCCAGGCCTGCAAGAAAGCGAAGAGATTGTAGCCGCTGTCAAGGAAGCGGCGGATGCAGGCATTAATGTCGTCGTCGTTACCGACGATGCTTACTTCGGCTTATTTTTCGAGGATTCGGTTCACGAGTCGCTGTTCGGCAAATTTGCCGACCTGCACCCTCGCGTCCTAGCTGTCAAAATCGACGGTGCGACGAAAGAGGATTATGTCTGGGGCTTCCGCGTCGGTTTCATTACGTATGCTGCTTCTTCCGACAAAGTGCTGAATGCGCTTGAGCAGAAGACGCTTGGCATTATTCGGGCGACGATTTCCAGCGGCCCGCACCCTTCGCAGACGTTTGTGCTGAAAGCTCTGCAATCGCCTGATTTTGACGCTCAGAAAGCGGAGAAATACGACATTATGAAGGGCCGCGCCAATCGTGTCAAAGCGCTGCTCGATAGCGGCCGTTATGGGGATACCCTAGCGTATTATCCGTTCAACTCCGGCTATTTCATGTGCCTCAAGCTCAGCGGCGTATCGGCCGAGGCTGTTCGTGTGCGCCTGCTTGAAGAATATGGCATCGGTACGATTGCCCTTGGCGAGACCGATCTTCGCGTCGCTTTCTCCTGCATCGAGGAAGCCGACCTGGAGTCGCTTTACGATACGATTTATAAAGCAGTGACCGAGCTGCTGGCTTAATTATTTCAGCATTTTATTCCTTTCCCCTTGGAAAGTAGCCGTGTATAATACGGTTACGGCCAAGGGGTTTATTTTGTTATATGATAAAATGAGGGCAGCAGAAATGGAAACTACGCTTTGTAAGAGGAGCTGAATAACGATATATACGATCATGATAGTCGAGGATGATGCGAAGATCGCTGAGCTGCTGCGGGCGCATATTGAGAAATATGGCAACGCGGCAGTTGTGACGACGGATTTTGCCCGCGTCATGGAGCAGTTTGAACAAGTAAAGCCGCATATTGTACTGATGGATATTAATCTGCCGAGCTTTGACGGCTTTTATTGGTGCCGGCAAATTCGGACCGTTTCGACCTGCCCGATTATTTTCATTTCCGCCCGCAGCGGCGAAATGGATACGGTACGCGCCATCGAAAATGGCGGCGATGATTATTTGACCAAGCCCTTCCATTATGAAGTCGTAATGGCGAAAATCCGCAGCCAGCTAAGGCGCGTATACGGCGACTATGCCCAAGCTGCTGGTGAGCGAATAGTTGAGCATGCCGGACTGATATTATATCCCGAGCGAATGGAGCTGCATCTGCAAGGACAATTTGTAGCTTTGACTAAAAAAGAAACCGTGCTCGTGGAGACGCTGCTCCAGCGCTGCCAAAGGCTCGTGAGCCGGGAAACGATTTTGGAAAAGCTGTGGGATGATTATACGTATGTCGATGACAATGCGCTTAGCGTCAATATGTCGCGTGTGCGCAAGAAGCTGGCAGAGCTTGGCATTGAAGGAGCACTCGAAACGGTGCGCGGCACGGGCTACCGCCTGAATGACAGCTGGGCAAATGGCGAGCAGCAGCGTGAGCGCCGATGAAGCTTTTTTTACGGGATCAGCTTGCACTTGTGTTATTTATGCTCATACAGCTCGTCGTAGTGACCGCCGTGTTCTGGCTGGACGGCTATAGAAACTTGACCATCGCCTCGTATGCACTGCTGCTTGGACTTTGCGTATTTATTGCTTTTTTAGCTTACCGTTATTTGTCTCATCGTCGATTTTATACGCTGCTCAGCAGCAGGCAAGCAGGCCTTGAGGAGTCGATCCAGCAGCTGGGGGCCGCCCCCCTCCCTGCGTCGCTTGCCGAGCTGCTGCAGCTTCAATATCGCCATTACCAGAAACAGATCATTGAAGGCGAGCGCAAGCAGCAAAATCATCTGACCTTTATGAATCAGTGGGTGCATCAGATGAAAACACCACTCTCCGTGCTGGAGCTCATGCTGTCGGAGGAAGCAGATGCGCGCAATGACAGCATGCGGGAAGAAACGGATCGCATCCGCAAAGGGCTGGATATGGTGCTGTACGTCGCCCGGCTGGAAACGTTCGAGCAGGATTTTCAGGTGGAGAAAATGCAATTGCGGGAGCTTGCCAACGAGGTGATTTTGGAAAATAGGCGGCTGTTTATTCGCAGCTTCGTATACCCGGATATGCAAATCGAGGAAAACTTAGTCGTGGAGACAGACGGCAAATGGCTGCGTTTTATTATGCAGCAGCTGATTGCCAATGCGGTCAATTATTCAGCGGGCAGCGGCGCAAAAATAACGATTAATGGTTACCGAAGCGAGCGCTCGGTCATCCTTGAGGTGATCGATTGCGGCGTCGGCATTCCTGCCTCTGATTTGAGCCGGATTTTCAACGCCTTTTTCACTGGGGAAAATGGACGGGCGTTCAAGGAATCGACGGGCATGGGCCTCTATATCGTCCGTACCGTGCTTGATAAAATGAATCATGAGATCGAGGTTGAATCAAAAACAGGGGAAGGCAGCGGCACGACAATGCGGATTATTTTCCCCTTTGCCGCTGTTCAGTCCGTTGAGCATTAAACGTACAAGCAGACTGCCCTTATGATGGCAATCTGCTTGTTTTTCGTAATTACAAGCCTTCCACGACGATTGCTTTCCCGGTAGAGTTTGCCCATCTGATTTTTTTCAACGGTTCGTACATTTTTGAGTTGTAAAAGGCTTCGATGCTCGGTTTGTTAGGAAACTCCAAAATGACGAGTCTTTTCGGCTGCCAATCTCCTTCCATCGTCGTTACGTTGCTATCTTGAACGATTGGGCGGCCCCCGAAATGTGCAATGACAGCAAAAATCTGATTTTCGTATTCCTTGAAATTTGCCGGGTTGGAAATATCAATATCAATCACGAGATATGCACTCAAATCCAACAGCTCCTTTCGTTGATGAGGAAAGGCCATATTTCCCTTCCATGCGTTCAGTATACGAACTAGAAAGATGAATTGATCTCGCTTCCCCTAGAGATACAAAAGCAAGCAGCGTTATCTTACAAAGCTGTAAGGTAAATGAAAGCTAAGCTCATAGGAGCCGGCGCGCATGAGGGGTATACTGGGTTTATTGACAAACAAGCAAGGGGAGATCGAATTGGAATTGCTATTTGCACGAAATCTGAACAAAATTTATCCAGGAAAAGTAACCTATAAAGCGTTGACCAACATTGATTTAACGATCCAGCAAGGCGAGTTCGTCGGCATTATGGGGCCATCGGGCAGCGGCAAAACGACGCTGCTGAACATGGTATCGACCATCGACAAGCCCACTTCCGGCGAGCTGCGCATTGCGGGCCAAGACCCGTACGAACTGTCAAGGGAAAAGCTAGCTTTTTTCCGCCGGCGGGAGCTTGGCTTCGTCTTTCAATCGTTTAATTTGCTTGATACGCTAACGGTCAGCGAAAATATTATGCTGCCGCTCACGCTCGACGGCACGAACATCGTGGAAATGAAGCTGCGGGCCGCCTCCATCATGGAAAAGCTCGGCATTGCCGCGCTGGCGGACAAGCGGACCTATGAAATATCCGGCGGCCAGGCGCAGCGTACGGCCATTGCCCGAGCACTTATCCACAGCCCAAAGCTGCTGCTGGCCGACGAGCCGACCGGCAACCTCGATTCCAAATCAGCGCGTGATGTGATGGAGTTGATGAGCAAGCTCAACCGCGAGGACAATGCCACCATGATGCTCGTTACACATGACGCAATGGCGGCGAGCTACTGTCACCGGGTTATTTTTATAAAGGATGGCCAGTTTTACAGTGAAGTGAATTGCGGAGACAACCGCGCGGCTTTTTATCAGAAAATTATTAATATGCTTGCTCTGCTTGGGGGGACTGAAAATGAATTTCCGACAGTTCGCGTTTAATAATGTACTGCGCCGCAAACGGACGTATGCTGCACATTTTATGAGCAGCTCGTTCGCGGTCATGATTTTTTTCATCTATTCGGTGCTGCTGTATCATCCGGATTTGCAGGGGCAAATCGCCGCCAGCAGTCCAACTGCCTCTATGCTTGGGACGATGGGGCTGAAAATTTCGCAATATTTAATCGTTATTTTTTCATTTCTGTTTTTGATGTATTCTGCTGGCGCCTTCCTGAAGGCGCGTAAACGTGAATTCGGCATTTTGATGCTGCTGGGCATGTCCGACAAGCAGTACCGCAGGTTGATTTTTGTGGAAAATATGATCATTGGCCTCCTCTCCACTGTTTTTGGAATCGGCTTTGGCATTTTGTTCACCAAGCTTTTTTTGCTCATAACCGAACGACTGCTGGTGCTGCAAAAAGGACTCGAATTCCTCGTGCCCATCCAAAGCGTGATCATAACGACGGGCGCTTTTTTCATCGTATTTCTGCTCCTGTCCATACTCGCGTCGCGCCTTGGGCGGAAATCTCAGCTGCTTGAGCTGATTCGTTCGGATGAGAAGCCGAAGAAGGAGCCAAAAGCTTCCGTGCTGCTATCGCTGCTTGCTGCCATTCTTTTGCTTGCAGGCTACGGAATGGTCTTTTATTTTGTACTGGGTCGCGCCTTCTCGCTGGCACTGCTCGCAGCCGCCATTGGCTGTGTCATATTGGGGACTTATTTTCTGTTTACACAGCTCAGCGTGTATGTGATTCGTGCGCTGCGCGGACGGGAAAGCTTATTGCTGCGTAAAATCAATTTGCTGACGCTCTCCGATCTCGCTTACCGAATGAGAGACAATGCCAATATGTTTTTTATGGTCGCAACGGTAACGGCGGTCGCCTTGTGCGGCATGGGCACCTGCCTGGCGATCGGTGATCCGAAGCTGTCGGAAAAAGACAATCCCTACGCCTTTATTTATGAATCCTTCGGTGGCGATAGTGAATCTCTAGCTCAGAATGAAAGGCAAACGAAGCAGCACCTGGCGCTATTGGAGCATAGACTATCAGAGGGCGGCTTTGCTTATACGAAAGGCGCTTCGCATATTAAATACACGGAAGATTGGCAGTCGGTCATGAGCCTGTCCGAATACAATCAGCTTGCCACTACACTCGGCTTCTCCGCCGAGACGCTTCATGCGCCCAGTGAAGCCTTTATCGCCTCTGGCAAAGTCTCCCGTGCTCAGAACGTCACGGCATTTGAGCCCGTTGTGGATTTAGGCAACGTTGCGCCGGACGAAAAGCAGCGGAAGCTTACTGTGGTAAAAAGGCTGCCTTCTTTCGTATTAAACAATTACAATGATGTTTACGTCGTATCGGATGACTATTTCCAAGCGATGATCCGCATGAAGGACGACACGAACCAGGTCACGTATTATTATGTCATTCCCAATTGGATCGACACCATCAGCGCAGCGCAGAGCGTTATGAAGGAAATACCGCAGGACACGCAGGGCCATTATTATATACGGTCACTCGTGATTGAATGGTATGAATTCAAGCAGCTTAACGGGCTTTTGCTCATTATTAGCGTGCTTGTGGGCGGCGTCTTTTTCACCTATGCCGTCAGCTTTATCTACTTTAGGCTGTATGCCGATTTGGAGCGGGATGAGAAGCAATACCAGATGATTAGCAAAATCGGCCTCAGCGGCAAGGAGCTGAACCGGCTCGTTACAAGGCAGCTGCTCCTTATGTTTTTCCTGCCCTTTGCGATTGCCCTTGTGCATGGCATCGTCGCTTTTATAAATATTGCGCTGCTGCTCGATATTTCGATGCTGAATGCAGCACTCCTGATCTATATTAGCTTTTTCCTCCTCCAGCTAACCTATTTCCTCATGATTCGCTGGCGGTATTTGCGCCATATGCATCTCAAGCTGACGTAGGCGAGGAGGAAAGTCGCATATAGCCAAAGCTTATGAGTATATAGGAAAAGGGTCTTGGACGCTAATAGAAGCTTTATGCAAAAATAAGGCATATTGATTTTGGCAAAGGACTGATTCGTATGCTGCATTCATTTTTGCTTATCGTATATGGCGTGTTTCTGCCGATTTCGCTGCCTGTGCTTGGAGGAGCTGCCTTGAAGCGCTGGCGGGGACTGGAGACGAAGCCCTTATCGACCATTGCCCTTTATTTGCTCAGCCCGGCTCTTATTTTGGAGACGCTGATCAGCGCCAAGCTGTCAATGGCAGATATTATTCAGACGAGCGCATTCAGCATCATCAATCTGGTCGCTCTCTGGCTCGTGGCTGTTCTCGCCTCTAGGCTGCTGCGGCTTTCTCCAGCAGATCAAGCCGGCCTCACGCTTGTGTCTGTATTTACGAACTGTGTCAACTATGGACTGCCGCTGGTGCTGCTCGCCTTCGGTCAGCTGGGACTAGCCAAAGCATCCGTCTACGTCATCTCGCAAATGATTCTTGTCAATACCGTCGGTGTTTATTTCGCTGCCCGCTCCCATTTCTCGGTGAAAAAAGCGGTCCAATCGGTTTGCAAGCTTCCCGCTTTATACGCCGTTGTGCTCGCCGTCATTATCCGGTTCACCGATATGATTATGCCTGCGGCTGTGGCAGAAGGCCTATCAATGCTGTCGAGCGCCTATGCGCCTGTAGTGCTGATTTTGCTAGGGGCACAGATGGCCGGGGCGCGCAGCAGCAAAAAGTCAGCAGATTCGGTCATGAGCAAGCCGCTCTGGACGGCTATCGCGATCCGTCTGCTGCTTTCTCCAATCATAGCAGCGCTGCTGCTCTGGCTGCTGCAAGTAAAGGGCATGCTGTTCGCCGTCCTGCTTATACTCGCCTCTATGCCGACGGCAGTCAACGCCGTCATTATGGCGGAGCAATTCGAGGCATCGCCAAAGCTCGTTTCCCGCTGTATTTTGTGGACGACGCTCGCCTCCTTTATCGTGCTGCCTTTGCTGATTGTCCTTGTGCAGCCGTCTTGACCTCTTAAGCGAACAGAAAATGACCAGTAAAAAACGTCCAAACCCACCTTTATCAGTGGATTTGGACGTTTTTTGCTTGCTTTGTCACCGCTATAGCGGGGCTGTCATCTATAATGGGCAGCCAGATGCCATAGGTCCATCTGGCAGTTGCAGCGCCCTAATCTTCTTCCGCATCAGCGGCAAAAGCGCGGCGCAGCCTCAGCGGGCGAATCGCAAGCACATAGACGAGTGCTGCAATCGGCGCTGCTGCAGCAGCCAGCAGGCAGTTGGCACGCAGCAGCATAATGCATGACGGAAGCCACATAAGCACGGCAATGATGAGCATCGTCCAGCGGTCAAGCCGGATGAGGCTTTCCAGCCTTTGGGCATCAGGAAGCGGATAAACATGCCGCCATACCGTATAACGATGCGTATGGCGAAGTCCGCCAAGCTGGGCCCCGACAATGAGCATAAATACCGCATAGGCACAGGCAGCCCCCCAGCCGGACAGCCAAACCGCTTCCGCCATCCAATAGGCAATTAGTGCGAACAGAACGAGCAGCCTTAGCAAAATGCCTCCCATTTCCATTCGCAGCATGGAAGCCGCATATAAATAATCGTAAGTAAAGCGGCGGCGATACGGAATAAAGTTCATGATCCAGGAAAGATATTTTCGGCCGGCTGTTCGCGATGGCATCGTAGGCACATCAATAAACAAACCGAAAAAGACGTAATACCTTCTTCTCGTCGCCGACTCTTCTTCGACTAGCCGTTCCCAAGGGATAACGAATCGGCTCGGAAGCTTGTACAGCAGGGCAAATAGCAGGATGAGCAAAATAATAAAGCCTCCTGCATACAGCGGCGCACGGGTGAGCATCCCCGCCCAAGCAAGCGCTGTCGCTCCCCAGCGAGCTACTCGAAACAGCACTCTCATGCCGCTCCAGGCCAGCTGACGCTCGCGCCATGCAGCAGCTGTATTGGCAAAACGAAGCACAGCCGCAGCCAATACCAGCAGCCACATATCCGCTGGAGCGGTGCCCTGCCTGTATATAGGCCAATAAGCAAGCAGCAGGAAGGCGCATAAAGCGACCATAGCGATTATGCTTCGCTTAAAGGAAAGCCCCCAATAACGGCGCATCGCTGATTCCTGCGGCATATGGAAGACGACATCTGCCGCTTGCAGAAAGGTGCGGAAGGGGCTCCAGCAAAGTACGGGCACTAGTGCGACTATGCCAACCAGCGTGGTCGGAAAATCAGCAGGCACGTCCCGAATCAGCTTGAAATAGCTAAGCACTCCGGTAATGACAAACAACGAGAGAAACAGCGGGAAGCCGCTTTGTCCCATATAGCGAAAATACGGCAGCGTCTCCTGGCGGAAGCTTCGCGCACGTTTTTTCCACAACTGCTGCATCGCCTGTTCCTTCAGCTGACGCTGCTCGGGATTAGCTGCTTGCGATTTCGCCGTCATAGCTTGTCTCCTGCAACGAGCTTATAGAACGCATCCTCCAGCGTTCCGCCGCGCATCGCCATGCCCGCCGCTTCGCATACATCGGCTAGCGTTCCGCTGGCAACGATGCGCCCATGATGCATCACAATAAACTTGTCGCAATAAGCTTCGACCGTAGCCAAAATATGCGAGCTCATCAAAATAGCCGAGCCATTCTGCTTCACTTCTACAAGCCGTTCCAGCAAGGAGCGAATGCCGAGCGGGTCCAGCCCAAGAAACGGCTCGTCAATAATATATAATGGCGGCTCGGACAGCAGCGCATTCATAATCATGACCTTCTGCTTCATCCCTTTGGACAGATGGGCGGCAAAAGCTCCTTTTTTCGCATTCATTTGGAACTCGTTCAATAAATCCATTCGCTTCTTATCAAATTCCTGAACAGAAACGCCGTAGGCCATTCCTGTCAGGCGCAAATGCTCCTCAACCGTAAGCTCGTCGAACAGCACCGGCGTTTCCGGCACATACGCAAAGGCAGAGCGGTAGCGGTCCGGATCATCCTCCAGCTTGACGCCGCCAACCTTAACCTCACCCTGCTGCGGCTTCATCAAGCCGAGAATATGTTTAATCGTCGTGCTTTTGCCTGCGCCATTGAGGCCAATTAAGCCGACCATTTCGCCCGGATGCAGCTGGAACGACACATTATGCAGGACAGGACGGCGCGGACTATATCCTCCTGTCAAATCGGCAACTTCCAATACGGGCTCTATCATTATCCATTCACCTTCATAACTATAAAATTAATATCGCTTATTCAGCATACCGAATTTCAAGGCAAAATTCAAAATTTCCCATCCGTATCGTTTCAGAATCGTTTCGGATCTTTGCGTATAATTAAAAAAAGCCCAATTTCCGCTAATGGCTGAAGTTAAAAAGGCTTGCGGAGCGCCCATAAATAATGGTTGGGCGCTCGCTTGCCTCTTCCTTCCATTTTGCTGGAAATGGGGCTTGCATTATAAACTTATTTTGCTTAAAGGCTTAGTCCTTCGTATCGCCCGACTCGCGCTTCGCTTTCAGCCATTTCGGCGCACCTTTATCCTTGCTCTTCTTCTGGCGCTCCTGCTTGGACAGCACCTTCGCCTTCGGTTTTGCCTGAACAGCCGCTTTCTGCGGCTCGTTAGCTGCGGCAGCGCCGCTTCCCGCTGTTCTTGCCTGCGCTGCAGAGCCTGCTGCATCCGTTCTGCGGCTGCCTGGCTGAACATCGCCTAGGCGTCTCTCGCCTTGCGGTGCTTTCCCGCCGGCTCCTTGTCTGAACTCGCCACGCGGCCTCTCGCCTCTCGCGGCCTCTCCTTGCGCGAAGTCGCTGCCCGATGCCTGACGGCTCTTCGGTGCTCCCGTATAATCCGAGCGTTTGAATGAGGCTTTATCGTTCCGCGCTTCCTCAGGTGTAACCAGATTGCCTCTTAACATCGCCTTCTCTGGAAGATCGATGCCGAGCTGCTTGCGGAACTTGTCCATAATAAAATGCTCCTGCGGCGTAACAATGGAAATAACCGTTCCCGTGCGGCCCATACGGCCCGTCCGGCCCGCCCGGTGCACATAATGATCGGCATCAAGCGCAGGCTCTAGGTTGATAACGAGCGGTAAGCCTTCGATATCGAGTCCCCTCGCGGCAACGTCGGTCGCAAGCAATAGCTGGCATGCGCCTTCGCGGAAGCGCGCAAGCGTAGCAGCACGACGCTGCTTGTCAGCATCGCCGTAAAGCGCCTCTACCGTAAACCCCTCATAGCTGAGCTTCGCTTCCCAGTTTGAAATCGTATCCGTCTCATTCAGAAACAGCAATGCCGATTTGGGCTTGAGCATCCGAATGATGCGACGGGCGATATCCGGCTTGTCCCGTTTGTCGCATACGAAATAATAATTCGTAATCGTCTCGGATACGCGATGCTCAGGCGCAACCTGAATGCGGTACGGCTCATTCATCCAGCGGCCTTCAAAGCGGGCCATCTGCTCGGGATAAGTCGCCGAGAAAAAAGCGATCTGACGATTTTGTCCCATTGCAAAAAGTATCGTCTCCACTTCACGCGTCGAGCTCAGCTGGAAAACTTGGTCCACTTCATCAATTACGACCTGATTGACCGCATGCAGCTTGATTTTGCGCAGCTTAAGCAGCTCATGAATACGTCCTGGCGTACCGATGACAATTTGCGGATGCAGCTTGAGCTTCTCTACTTGACGCTTGAGCGCCGCGCCGCCAATTAGCTGCTGTACACGGAGGCCCAGCGGCTTCGCATAAAATTCAGCTACTCGCACGATCTGCATAGCCAGCTCCTGCGTAGGAGCAATAACGACGCCTTGAATTTCTTTCGACGAGGCATTCAGCTTCTGGAGCAAAGGCAGCAAATACGCCAGCGTCTTGCCTGTTCCTGTCTGCGAACGCGCAGAAACGTCCTGCCCTCCGAGCAGTACGGGAATGGCCTCTGCTTGCACCGCAGTAGGCTCCTGGATACCTTCTTCAACTAGCGCTTCCGCCAGCTGTTCATTTAAACCTAAATCCAACCAATTTTGCTTACTCATGTTCGAGTCCTCTCTTGTTCAAAACACTATTTTCGATCCAGCATACCGCCGAATACTCGGTCAATTAGACGTGGAAAAAGCTGATACAGCTTAATGCCAAACGCCGCCGATTTCGGCAAATTAATTTCCGCCTTCCTGCGCTCAATAAGCCGCACGATGGCTTTGACTACATAGTCGGGCTTCATCATAAAGAAGCTGACATTTTTCACATAATTGCCTGACGGATCTGCCAGCGAGAAAAACGGCGTGTCAATCGGTCCGGGATTAACCGCCGATACGACAATCCCTTTGCCCCGCAGCTCCATCCGCAGCGAATTGGTAAAGCCGAGCACCGCATGCTTCGTTGCCGTGTAGGCCGTTGACTTGGCTGAGCCGATCTTGCCTGCGAGTGAGGCAATATTTACGATATGACCGCTGCCTTGGGAAAGCATATATGGCAGCACTGCCTTCGTGCAGCGAACGATACCCATATAATTCGTATCCATCATCTGGTCAAATGCCTCGACCGGCATCGTCTCAAAATATTCGAACTGTCCATAACCAGCATTATTAATCAAAATATCGAGACGCCCATGCTTTTGCAGGACAGATTGAATGACCTGCTGCACATCTTCCATGCTCGTTACATCCATCTGAAAATAGGAGCTATTGCTGCCGATTTCTGCCACTTGCGCTTTCAGCTTCTCCACATTTCGTCCGGTCAGCACCACAATGGCGCCGCGCCGCGCAAGCTGCTTTGCAGCAAGCGCTCCAATCCCGCTGGAAGCGCCGGAAATAAGCACAACTTTGCCATTTAACATCCGTCATCACCTAAAGCTAATTCTACTTGATCAGGGCATTTTAAGCAAAGAAACCTTTGCAAAACATTGCATAGGCTCACGCCATTTTTTGATTTTGGACAATAGGCCTCTACCTCAGTACAATAATAGGGAAAGGGAGGTTAAACAAAATGAAATCCTACAAGGAATTAATGGTGCCGGAGGACGCATGGGGAGAAATTCAAAGCCTTGTATCCGAAGCCGTCAATCCCATTACTATAGTAAGCTGCTCGATCGATGATGGCAGAAAAACGCTGGAGCACCTGCAAGTTACGAATCGCTCCTATTTGGGCGCGATTGCCTTGGAATGCGGAGGAATACTTGTCGATTATGGCTGGTTAAAAATATTAGGGGCAGGAAATGAGCGGCTTTCAGGCTCTTTAGCAACATGGAACAGTCCCATTCAAAATATTTTAGTCGTAGCCTATGATCTAGTTGGCGGCTTCTTCGCCATTCATTCCAATTTTAAAACTGTTTTTTATATGGCGCCTGATACGCTTGAATGGGAAGATACCGAATGTACTTATTCCGAGTTCATAGGCTGGGCGTTGAATGGCGATCTCCAATTATTTTACAAGACCATGCGCTGGGACAGCTGGATTGTGGACTCCCAAACGATACAAGGCGATCAAGCCTTTTCCATCTTCCCCTACCTATGGACGGCCGAAGGGCAAAATATTGAGCAAGCATCCAAAAAGCCCGTAAGCGTACTCGAGCTTTATGAGCTGCATCAGGAAATGGGCAAATCATTAAATACTTTATCCCAGCCGTAGAAAGCTTTGCCTGCAAAAAGATGAAAATATAAATTCAGCTCTTATATCAAACCTTATACATGTAAAAAAACTCCCGAAGGAGTTTTTCGCCGTTACGATTACGATGCTACCAGCACCTGAATATCCAATTCACCAATTCCCTCCATAAGGAGCGGAACGGTTAATGCTTGCTGTGCTTTAAAACCAGCAGCTGCAGCAGACTGAATAACCTTCGGCGGTGTAATATCTACATGGACGCCTTGATTCGATAACATCGTGCTCGCATTCCCGCTAATCATGTTGCCAAGCTCAGAAATGGCGCTTCTGCCCATTTCATCAATTTCAGAAATCGAGAAGCCGCCCATCATAGCCGATATCATCTTCATCGCTACCGATTCGCTTAGTCCAAAAACGATAACAGCGTTCATTTGTCCGTTCAGGCCGATTTGTATCCAAATGTAATTTTCAACGAATTTAACATCTTTCAAGCCTAATTGCCCTGCCGATGGCTTTATCTGGATGACCTGCTCAATTACACTTTTTGCCGCTTCAAGAAACGGATTAATATACTCAGCCTTCATAACGGGAATACGCTCCTTTTCGACAAAGATCGCGATTTTTTATATACCTCATTATACTTTCATAAATAGGACAAGTATACTATTTTTATCATTTTTGAACCTTAAGACCTATGAGTTTATGTTCATTTTCAATTGCTTTACAATCCAATTTGGAGGTTTTTTCGTGCAAAACGCATGGACCCCTATTATTTTCGGACATAAAGTACTAGATGAACGAGGTAAAAGAGCTATGTAATCGGCTTTGCTTTGCACCATATTCTGGATCGCAATAGGCATATGCGTTATGCGCAGCCCATTTGGCCAGATGGCGGGCTCGCGACTCCTTCGGACAAATAACGAATAACACGCCACCCGTTGATTCATCCAATCCGGTGAAGCTCTCTCCCGCCATCCTTTAACGAACTGAATTTATATTGCTTGCGCCTGGTTTGCATGAGCTTTGCGGTAACGGATTCTGAGCAGCCGCAGCCGTTCATACAGCATGTCCACCTGTTCATGCTTCATGCCCTCAGCCCCGTAAACTTGCTGAAGCACGGGCTTCAAGTAACGGTCGCCCGACTGCTCGAACGTTTCCCAGACAAGCTGCTGCTCGGACTCTGGCATATGCAGCAGCTCGCGTGCAATAAGCGGCTCAACATCATAGCCTTCAGCCTCAAGCTGCTCGATTCTGTCCATTATTTCCCTGCGCGACAGCTCGAGGCCTGCGCCTAGCTGCTCCAGTGTCTCCTCGCTGTTCAAACAGCTGATAATCCGCTTTTTCTGCAGCTGCTTGTCCATCTCGTTTTTGAATTTCACTTCCTTCTGCTTGTACAGCCACCTCGTAAAATCTGCCTTGTCCAGCTGCTGCTCTACCCAGTCGAGCGGAAAGCTGGTTTCACGCGCATGGTTCTCTGTAATCGCTAAAATTTCAGCCCCATATCGATTTTGCTTGCTCTCTCCCCAGCCGGGAATTTGCAGCAGCTCCTCGGCCGTATGCGGTACAAACGTGCTGAACATCCATAACATCCGGTTCGTTGCAACAAGGTAAGCTGACCTCTTCTCTCCTCCTGCTTTAGCTCTGCGCCAATCTCTTAATTGCTCAAACAAGGCTTGATCCGCATTCAGCTCGCCATAACACTGCACCATAGCCTGCAAGCTTCCCATTCCCGTATTGCGCCGGCCTTCCAGCATAGATTCGATGACGGGCGTATAGCCCTCTCCCATTCGTACTGCCACCCCATGGCGGAAGGCGAGCAGCATGTCCTCCCAGGAGATGCCTTCAAACCAGACATCAGGTGCAGTTGCCGTATGCTCGCCATCGGCCCATAGCACCGACCATATGCCCTCATGTTCACAAATTGACAATTGCGCAGTTTGTACGCCCTCCTCCATCGAGGATTTTTCAAATGTGTTCAAAAAGAAAATTTGCATCTTCTCATCTCTCCCAGTCTGCTTCATTTTCGAATAAAAGGACATAAAAAAAAAGCACCTCCCCATAGCTCAACCAGAGCAATAGAGAGGTGCTTCCTCACGTTCAAATATTCGATTAGCAGTATATTATCATATGATTTTCAATCTGACAAGCCTTTATATACGGCGGCAACCTTATGTTTTGCATGATGCCCTGTGAACAGGGAACAATGAAAGCGCGGGTGTTGTAATTGCAAGATGGACTAGGAAAGGATGATCCACATGGACGGTTTTACCGAAGAAGACCGCAAACGCTCCACCGATGTCTCTACCGTAGAATCACAGCGAAATGACCTCGTGCCGGAGGAATTCCCTGAAGGGCCTTACGCAGCGGAGCGGCCAGGCCTTCCGCTGGGCAAAAGCTCGCCTTGGCGCCAAGACCAGCGCCCTAACAACCGTTTCAGCTATGAAAACCGCTCGCTGCATGCCGATTTGAAACGTGAATATCCCGGAGCGGATGATGAATTTGTGCTCTCCTCCGAGACAGAAGAAGAGGAACAAAGCTAGAGACGGCTAATGTGCTCAAGCCTGTTCAACAAGTTCTACCTACAGCCGGAAAGCAACTAGCAACGGAAAAAAAGCGTTCAGCGAGACGACGTCTCGCTGAACGCTTTTTTGGCTATTGCCGCTTCAATGCAGGCCACAGTCTTTTTCACACTATGCTGTCATAGTTGTGCTGTCAAGCTGTCCATTAAGGAGCTTGGAAGCAGCCGTTACCATTTCGGCAAGGAGCTGAATACAAGCGCATTGCTGAGCTCGCGTCCGGCTGGCGTAATTTGCTTGCCGTTCGCATACAAGCCGGAAGATGCGCCGCCGTCCAAGTTCATCGCCTGCTTAGCCCCTAAGCTGACCATAATTTGTCCCCATTGCTTTATCGTCGCAGCCGGAACTGTAACTAGCAAAATCGAACCGTCATTCATAATCGCAATTCCGCTTCGCGCGCCAGAATCGGTCAAAATTTTCGGGCTCACGAAACCTTCATTCGCCGGATCAACGGCCAGCTTGCCATCCTTCACTAGACGGGGGCCCGCACCAATTGCGGTATGCACCTCGCTCCAGTCAATCGCCTTGCCCGAAACATCGTTATAGCTGACGGTGTAGTCAACGTAACTGCCTTTTTGGAAACGGCTCGCCAAATGCTCCTCCTCACCTGTAAAGAAGAGGACATATCCGTCCTTCGGAATTTCGACATTCGTATTTTTGCTGACCTTCGTGACGACACCTTTGCTCACCGTTACGGCAGAGCCTGTGGTCATGCCGATTTTGCTTCCGCGCTTCGGCGTATACATGATGGCTGCCGTTCTGCCTGGAGTAGGCGTCCGATTAACGAAATACACGTACCAGCTTTGCGAGGATTTCCCGGCACTGCTTACTTTGCCGCTTATCTTCACCTGCAGCGTGTCCATTAGCGCCGACCCGTCCCATTGAAAGCCAATGCTCGTACCCGTATTTCCAATATGCTCGACAACGCCATCGCTAATAATGTTGCCATAAGGCTCAGGAATGCCGCCATAGGATTCAAAATACGTGCCATTGATTGCGGCCGCTGCATTGTACAATGAAGCAATTCCAGATAAGCCCTGCGTCAACCCGACCGTTCTGCTAGACAAGCCTGCTGTTACGGGCATTCCTTTAGGAATCGCTACGGTTTGAACGTTGAAGGAACGTCCCCCTGCGGATACGCGCTTCGAAGCCGCTACAGCCTTGTAAGAAGTTGATGCTCCGCGGATCGTTACCGGAAGCTCAAGCTTGCCCTTATAGGAAGCGGAAGTCACATGAACGCGGATTTTAGTTTTCCCTGCAGCAACAGGGATAATAACGCCATCGCTGTTCACGCGCGCTACCGCGCCATTGCCTGATTCATACCGCAGCGCCACCGGCTCTGACAGCTTCAGCTTCGCGAGCAGCGGAAGCCTTTCATTCAGCGCAACCGTTACGGCGGATGCCGGGTATGTGATTGTCACATTTTTCACTGTCGATTGTGCTTCAGCAGCATATGCCGCACCGCCCAAGGTATAGGCCGTCTCGCCGCCCGCCGAGCTTAGCAGCAGAATTGCCGCTCCGCCGACCAAGGCAGTGCGCTGCATGTTTTTTTTCCATGATGACTGGTTTAATGATTTCATTGCTGTTTCTAGTCCTCCCTATTCAACTCCAAAATTAGGCTCTTATACCTATATCGGCAGAACTAGGGAACAAGTGAACCATTTAGTCCAACTTTGTCTATTCCTTAGGCAAATAGCTTCGTCTGACCTCCAAATTCTTTTGAAGAATAGATCGCTTCCTTCATCATTTCGAATGGACTCGATGTATGTTTCGATATTCTCCTGGAGGAATTTCTTGAATCTTTTTGAATGCTCTGTAAAATGAAATGACGTTCTGATAACCGATCTGCTCCGCAATGGATTGAATCGGCTCATCCGTCTCGGATAATAAACGTTTCGCATATTCAAGCCTGACTCTCAGAACGTAATCAATAAATTTCTCGCCTAGCTCTTCCTTAAAAAGCTGGCTTAATGAACTGGGCTGAAGTTTAAGATAGGCGCTGACCCCCGAAAGAGAAAGAACAGGATCAGCAAAATGCGTATCGATATAGCTTTTGGCTTGGAAAGCGATACTATGATGTCTTCTAGCTTGACGATCTTGAGCTGCAATCGCTTCGAATGCCGACATGGTGCTCATAAGCTCTTCCTCAAGCTCGTTCAACGTCTCCGGATGATTACAAAGCTCTGTGAACTTATACAGAAATTCATTCTTCCATATTTGTTGAATTCCCGGATACAATACGTTGATTTCTTTCTCCATTTGCATTACAAAGCTTTGAACGAACGCAGACATCTCCTGTTTGTCAAATCTCATCTCTCTTAGCTGCTTGAACAGCTGTATCAGTTTTTCATTCCAATCGCATTCATTCTTTCGGAACGAATGTACAATACTCTCTATTGCTTGCAAATAGGCGTACTTGTCAATACTAACTTTTCCTGAGCTTACACGATTATCAATCACCGTATTCGTTCCTATAACCGGCTTTAAACAAACATTCTCCTTAGCATTGCGATACGATTCCGCGATTGTCTCAATGCTATCTGAGTCTGCACCAATTCCTATCGTTACCGTCAACTCCAGATTGTGCCCAATCCAGGCTTGAAATTCACTCGCAAGCTCTGCTGTAGATTTCAAAACCGATGTTTCTGACTTGCATTGATGAACAACAAACGCAATACGATTCGGCTCCATCCAAGCATGCCAAACAAAAAGCTTATACTGCTGTCCTAAATCGTGAAAAGCGTTTTCTATAATAAATTTGAGTAACTGCTGATCACTTGGTTTATACTTTTCCGTGAAACGTGTATAATAATCCATTTCAACGATGATGACACCGAGGCGATCGAATAGATACGGCATGTTAAGAACAGTCATTTGGGTCTCGAACTGCTTGTCGGTCAAGGTCTGATGCCCTGCCAGCAAATCGTAGAATAGACGTTGCTGGCGAAGCAGACTATCTTCCTTATACAAGCTTTCATAGTCTGAGGACTTCTTAAGCAGCTGATCCAATGCCATTTCAATGAACGTGAATTCGTTTTTCACATGATTCACGCCGACCTCTTCACTTTTTCTCATGAAGCATTGCCCCATCTTATTGAGGATGGCTTGAATCGGTTTATAGTAAATATGTGTTACTAGAGTAAAACCAGCAAGGGCCAATACGATAATAATGACCACGATTAACATCCATCTGCCGGAAAAAACAGATAACGCTGCATAACTTTTATCAGCTGCACTACTCGAATAGTATGCCCAGCCTGTATATTCAGAATAAACAATATTCGTGGAGTCAGTTATCCCCTCCTTCGAATTTGCAAGATCAAAATTTCTTTTATCCATTAATCCAAACGAACTGTAATCGCTTTCACTTATGCTGTTTAAATGATCCAAGATAGAGTTAACCTTCACGTTAACAACGATAGCGCCCTGCTTCTTATTCCCATGATAATAATGCTTCATGAGCGAAACAACCTTCTGCGAGTTCTCGTCGAAGCCCCATTCATCTACTAATCGCGGGACTGTCCATTTCTCAGTCGTGGATTGCGCATAATTAGCCTGAATGAAGGAGATATCTCCAAATGATTGGAGGGAGTATGTACCTGAATCGGAAATGATTCGTTGTTCAGCTTCATTATAGATATATATCGAATTAGGTAATGGAAAGGAAGCTTTCATTTCCGTTAATTTTTTCTGAATCTCAAAATCGTCAAAGGCTGTCTTTGGACGTTCTGAGTAAAATTTCTGCAGCCATTTATCCGATAAGAGCTCGCTGGCCATATTTCGTTCGATCAGCTTTAAGCTGGCGTCCGTGTTATATACCATCCGTTCCAGAATGGCTTGATTAGTCTCGATATATTTATTATCCGAATCGTGATGCAGCACCATAAAAAAAATAAATAGGAGGGAGGAAATGACGACAGAGAAAATAGAGGTATAGGATAGTATCATACGGTAATACCAATTCATCTTCTTCACAGAAAACACTCCCATTCTGCGGACAGTCTAACCTATCGCCCAATCTCCTTCTCAATTATATATAATATGGAAAATAAAGAAAAGATGAGTGCCTATAGTTTATACTTTGTAAAGTATAGTTCCAACAAAAAACGTCCCATCGACTTGGGACGTATGGCAAGGCTCAATAATGGGGTTCTATCCAATTCGTCTTCATCATGGCCGCTACGCGATCCCGATTCGGCGAAACGCCATAATAACGTTTGTAAATGGAGCCAAATTGGGAACTGGATACATAACCTATCGAATGAGCGATTTCTTTCATTTTCATAGTCGTGCTTCGAACAAACACGCTAGCCTTTCTCATACGAATCTGCTGCAAATGCTGCATCGGGGATACCTGATACACTCTCGTATACACGCTGCTCAAATAGACGGGATGGCAGCCTACTAATTTCGAAAGGTCGTGAAGCGTAAGCGGCTTCTCATAATGCAGCAGCATATAGCGATAAACGAAACTTATACGTTTGTCGACCTGTTCATATGACCTGCGGGCTGATTCCATTCCGCATCCTTTTCTTATCGGATTCGACTGGATAAATAATCGAAGATACCGCTCTAATGCATGGATATCCTGTTCAGTCTGAACAGGCTTTTTCAATAGCTGCTGTGCCATTTCCCGATCAGCCGGTTTGGTAATTGAAATCGTCCACTCCGCTTTCTCGTCTGAGGGATCGCCTTCTATATTGTAGACAATCCCTTTATAGCTAATCGTAAGATCATGCTGTGGCGCGATGCACAGTGGCCCGGTAGCAAGCAAAATCTCCTCTCTACCTAAAGAAATGGATCGCTGCTCCTGCATTAGCTCCATTGGATTAAGCGCCAGCAGCAGCATGATTTGATCCCCTTGGATTAGCTGCAATGGACGTTGCGACTTCCTGTTTATCGTAATCGACTGTTGAGATATTAAGGAATAGAATTGAATCTTCAACATGACCTTGTTCCTCCGTCTCTCCGCCAAATCCCGATTATTCAGGCAGCTTCAAGATTTGATTAACAATTGCTTCTAAAGAAGCAGATTCCTCATTGTAGACAATTAAATCAGGCTGCGATGGTTCTTCAAAATCCATATCCATACCAACAACCTCCTGTACCTGTCCATTCAAAGCCCCAGTATACAGCTCCTTCTGGTTACGAGCAATTAGCGTATCTTTGGATACGCGCAAGTAGATTTCATAATAATGCGAAATATTCGCCTTGTTCCAGGCCCGACAGGAATGGAACATAGAGATCGTCGCGCATACCACATCCAACCCTTGCAAAGCCAGCATCCTGCACATCCTTGCATTACGCATGGCACTTACGTGTCGGTCAGCGATAGAGTAGCCAAGATCATGGCCGAAAGCCTCCCTTAGCATATCGCCGTCAAGAAAAACAACCGCATCGCTTTGTGCCTTCAACCTAGCATATACTTGTTTACCTATTGTGGTTTTCCCTGAGCCCGCAAGTCCCGTAATCCAATATACGCGGCCCGATTCGTTCAACTTGTTCCCTCCTCGGCTCTATTCAAGCAATCTAACAGCTGCATGAGAAGCTCGCTTTCTTTCATGCAAGCATCCAAATAAGGCCGCATAGTCAATGCATAGGCTTGCGCATCTGGCCGATCCGGCTTGACATAATATTGAACGACCTTGGTTCGGATTAACGTCCAATTGTTGTACAGATCAGTGAAACCCTTATGCAATTCATCATAGTCATTACGATCGAATATGCCTTGCTTTTGCAAATAGTCAATCAGCATTAGATTGCGTTCCTGATAAAATAACGAGTATGTCAGTCGGTGAGTCACACTGGAGTTCAGGGCATTGGCAGAGAGAGTAATCTCACTAAACTGATCGCGAAGGTATTCCAATACACCTAGACCTCTCTTTATCGTCTTTTCCTCCGTTACGACAGTTTCGCCGTAAAGCTGTTTTTCGATGTTCGACTGAATGATTCTGTAAGGAAACTGCGGATCCAGCTGCTCCTTAATAACGCGTAGCCCCAATCCAAACAACTGATCTGCGGGAATCGAATCGTAGGAAAGCTGGAAATCCTGGTAGCTTAATTCATGCTTAATGATATTTCCTGGTGGAATGCAGTCTTCCACCATATAGAAAGTGGATAGCTCGTCGCTATACCCATAGATCAATACGGGATGAATCAAATTCGTTTTACGGCATTCCAGGCAGAAGGGAAAATGGAAACGATTCAATCGCAGTATACAATACATGCCCTCATTCAAATAACCTTTGACGAGCTCAACTACATTGGTATCTGTATAGAGTGACAATTCTACTTTCTGAAAATATTCATCGTATAGTTCGTCTGGCAAATTCCTTGTCATATACGGGACAAGTTCCCCATTCTCTTGTTTTTCCTTGTAAGCTGCGTCAGTTATTAATTCACACCTCGGAATCTCTATTTCGTATTGCGATGTAATAAGAGGGACCAAGCATTCAAAAGCCGAATCCCTCGTCATTAAAATGGCGATTACATTATTCCAGTAACAATCAATTCGGTTCTTGTTATAGGGTACAAAGTCCAGTTGGAACACCGTAATTCCCTCCTTCCGGTTTATAGCCTGTCTCCATACTCGTTCTCATAGAGCAGCAGGTCTGATTCGTGATCAACCTCTAACCATAGTCCGCGATAAGGAATTGCCTTAATGGCAATCCCCTGTTCGATTAATCCGGCTAGCAAAGCTGTCAAATCCATGCGCTCCACTAGGCTTTGATCCTGTATGGAGAGAAATTGCTGAATGATCCGCCACCCCTTTGGCGAAATACGGAGCAGCCCCATGAATTGCCCCTCCACCTCCTGAAGAGTTGTTGGCCTGTCCCCGATTTCAATCACTCGGCTGTCGCTCCCCAGTCTGAACGTTTCGGCATCGCTTAACGGATTAGGGAATCGGGCTTCCCATAAGGGAAGCCAGTTGATATTGTAAGGAATGACAATATCGTCATCTTCATCTGCGCCCAGCATAAGCTCAATAACCTCAGACGTATAGACGATATCGGTATAGCTAACGATGCAAGGCTCGCGCTCCAGCCAATCGGAAGCACAGCACAGACTGGCAAGCATATTCGTTCGTTCCCAATCCCTATTCTCGAAGTATGTTGCTCCAGCCACTTGTATCCTACCCGCCATATATCCGCGGACGATCGCGATATCGCGGATGGAAGCCTCGTGGAACGCTTCAAGCTGTCGATCAATTAATCGTTTGCCTAGCAGCATGGTGCGGCATTTCGGCTCATGCAGGGTATGGGAGCCTAATCTGCTTCCACGTCCTGCCGCCAATAGAATAGCTTTCATCTCATGCATCCCGCTTTCTATATCGCTTGGACTGTCCAAGCTCTTGTCTTGTAAGGCACCTCAATTTCATCCATATGGCTTAAGCATAGGCTGATCTCATCCATAATTTTCTCGAACAGAATCTGCCCCGCTTGCACCTGAATATCATTTACCGAACGCCAAGCGTTCAAATAACGTTCTTTTGTCATAACAACGGTATGTGGAGCCTCCATAAATATTAAGCGATCGAACTGCCCCGTAGATAACAGCACCTCCTCGACGCCGCTCATGTGGCTCTGCGAGCCTGATGAAACACGCTTTAAATCAGGGACATAGTGTTTTATTATGCTTTCAATCTGCTGTTGCAGTTCATTTCGCTCAACATCCCGCGGATTCCATAAAGCTGTAAAATGTCCGCCTTCTTTCAAGATACGATGAAACTCGCTTAACGCTTGCTTTTGATCAGTCCAATGAAAGGAAGAGGCCATAAACACCCAGTTTACCGAATCATTCGCTAGGCCCGTTTCCTCCGCAAAACCTTTTTGCCAAGCAAACTGCTTATTGCAAGTATCCAGACGAATACCTTCTTCCCGCATCGCATCGTTAGGCTCGACAGCTACACCCCTCATCCCTAGCTTAGCCAGTATTTCGGTTAGCTTCCCCGTTCCCGCACCTACATCTGCTGCCACAAAGCCCTCGTTAGCTGCTCCCGTATGCGACATCAGCGCATGGAGAATATCTTCCGAATAACCTGGTCGGTTGACATATTGTTTGGCCAGCAAAGTAAAATCACCGTGCATCATCATACTCATTCTCATTCTCTCCTCCAAATAATTGTTTTATCATGCTCATATCGCTTGGCTCGAACGGCATTTCCCGTTCTGGATGCCACATAATCCCTTTGATGCTGGCTTGCTTGTGCATTACCGCCTCAATGGTCCCGTCGGCAGCCCTTGCGGTTACAACGAGCTTCTCCACAGACTTCCGGGCTCCGTAGCGGTGATAGCTGTTCTTGCTCCAGCTGCCTTCGTTCGTGTGCACAGCATGATGCACCGCAACATGGCCTTCGATTCTCGCAAGTTCAATGCCCCAGAAATCCTGAAGCATTTGCATGCCTCTACATACGCCCAGCAGCGGTTTGCCGCTGTCACATGCATATTGAATGAGAAATCGCTCTACCTCATCCCTCTCCGGTGACCTCCCGCCATACTTTAGAAGATCGTTGCCTCCCGTCATAATCATGCCTCTGATCGGCAGACTACGCAGCATTTCCTGAACGGTTGGCAAATGATTCGGCAGCAAAATCGGCGTATAGCCGCAGGTGGCTAAAAGGTTGATCCAGCTTTGGTCAATAGCGTCTCTTCGCTCACCATGGCTTGCTACCTCTTCGACACGCATCGTAATGCCAATCATAATCATTGGATGATCCTCATGTTTTTTCCCGCGCAATCGATGGCAAGCACCTTGGCATTGCCGTAGTGGTTATACAAATTTTCTCCTACTCCAATTACCGCGGGAATCGACAGCTCGCCAGCACGAATAGCCATATGTGAATTGACGCCTCCGTACATCGTTACCAGGCCAGCGATTCCTTTGGAAAAAATCCAGTCATAACCGGGATCGGCACTCGGAAGGAATAAAATGCTTCCCCGCAAGCTTTCATGATCTTCATGCGAAAATGCAATCTTGCTGGTTACCTGATTCATGGTAATAAAATTCGGCTCAAGCTCCGGTTGACTGAAAAACCATACATTAGACGGCTCGGTGATCAATGGCGGCAGCTCCAGCTGCAAGGTCGCCTCATATCTTTGTCTGCCAGCCTTAATACTCTTCAGCAGCAAGTCCTGTATATCGCAATCTGACTCGTAAGCCCGCTTGATCACCTCAATATTGGCAAAGGAAGCCTCCTCCTTCGAAATACCGTATTCCTCCGCCAATTGGCCGAATAGCCGAATAGCCTCGCTCAAGCTTTTTGTAAATACAAACTTGGAATATTCCCTTCCCTCAATCGCGGTCTTAAAAAAGTCGAATAGTCCAAGCACATTGCCGTCTAATAGACCGTGCTCTGTCAGCAAAGCCTGAATCCGTTTATATTGAGCAAGCGAAAGAAAGAAGGATGGCTTCTCTATCACACGGTTAAGCTCGCGCGAAGAAGAAAATTCAAAATACTGATCCGGCGCTTCGTCATAACGAGGCGAGCAGATCTCATAGGTTCCAGGTCGTAAATGTCCATACTTCGCTAGAAATTCCTCCATGTCTAGCTGAGCGTAATCTATACTGATTTGTGTACTGACTGTCTCCAGACTGCTCATATAACGATGGTAGTCGCTTTCCGAAAGAATACCAATGGAGACGAGGGATCTAAGCATTTGTACGGCTACGAATCCCCCTCTTGCCAGCCCGGCGAATGGCAGCGTACCATAACGCTTGCAATCCTCCAGCAGCCAATAAATTTTCGAAACCTTGTCGATTGAGCTGTCCAGCAATTCCGAACGCCTTGCTTCCAGCTCATTGATTTTACTCAGATCATTTTGTAACAAGCCATTTTCCGTACATACGATATGATTCGTGAGATCCTTCAGACAAAGACTAAGCTGCTTCAATTCCGGCTTTGTGAATCCATGCTCATAGAGAATCTCCAACCTGGTATCCAGATCAAAGGTAAAACAAGAAAATATGATCTCAAACTCGACCTTGTCATGATTCTGGGGGTTATCGATCAAGCTTTGCATATAATAATTCAGGAGCTTCTCGCTTAATTCGGCATCCAGCTCCTTTGGCAAAAAAGAATTGAAGCTGACTCTTACATCGATATATGGAAACCCTCCCAGATCGATGAGCAGAGGAAAGCTCCTGACATTCTTATATCCGTATCGACTCCTCTGATAGGCCCATATGCTGTCCGTCACTAATTCTTTGTACAGCGATAGCGCGAGCGGCCGGGGCCGAATGCCGATGATTTCGGCTGGATTCCAGTCTGGCATGACACCATAGACCGTTTTGTGTCCATAAAGGTACGGCTGCCTCGCTTGACCTTGTCCTACTTTGTCATAGATCCGTTTTAGTATCGCAGATTGATGGTCAAGGCTTGCTAAATCGCAGGTTAATAACAAGGGTCGAACTTGAAAAAGATACAGCTTGCCCGCCTTGTCCACTGCAAACTCAATATCCAGCCTGGGTGTTTCAAATATGTGCTCCAGTTCATCCATCAAGTCAACAATTTGATTCAGTGGCCTCACTGCAGGCAGTGGCGAGCCCTTGAAATAATGATAGGTTTTAAGATGATTGGTTGTGCCTGAGGTGACAGCATCGGTTGCGCCGCTGACATCATCGTAGTTGATGACGATATAATTGCCGCCATTATTAGGGTTGACGCTAAAGGCGACGCCGCTGATCGCAACATATGGAAGCATAGGCTGTATGAAGACATGATGGACCGGAGCATCGTCTTGATAGGATGCAAGCACCCTGTTAACTGCCTGTATGGCTTCACTCTCTCCATTTACGTCAAGAACGGAATCATAACGCCCTGCATAGGAAGCGGCAATTCCATCCTCCCAAGCCGCGCTGCTTCGTACAATGAGTGGCGCCCCCGACCATGAAAGCTGCTTAAGGCTGTCTAAAATTTCCGATTGGCGATAACGCCACTCATAGGCGGTAAATTGAAGCTGGGGTAGAACGATTGCACACTTGACTAGTCTCTCAAGCCTCTCCAACGTTTCTGATTTTGTACCGAATAGGATCAACCCACTCTCACCCAGCTCCCTTATCGCACTGCACTGTCCGCTTGACGCTCAGACAATAATTGGACTTGATATTCCAATCTGTCGGTGTCGCCAAGCTCATGCTCTTCTGCGAGTAATTTCATGCATAGACGATGGACCATCGTACGAATAATGGCAGGGTTCTCTACGAACTCTCCATATTGCTTCTCAAACTTAAACGGGAATGCCAAGAGCTCCATCAGGTTATCGTAGTTGTAATAGTCGTGTCCGGGATATCCCCATGCCCGGTATTTAATCCGAAGCATGCTCTCGAGCCTGAATTTGTCGAAAGAAGACAATAACTCATCATAAGATTTCGAGATGGTACGTGTATTAAATCCGGATACAACCTCGGAAGTTAATGAATTCCACCATTTCATGCCGCCAAACGTGCTGTGAAGCAAACTTTCATCCCAATCGATGCCCAGATGCTTGCATATCAGCTTAAGAGTAGCCTCCGGCTTTACATGCAAATCCTCTAATTTCACCAAATACGTCCGGTCTGTCCAGCGTGCCGTTACAGGGACACCATGGAATAGAGCTTGCAGTTGAAAGCATAAGTTATAGACACTCGCCTTGCCTGCATGCAATTGGTAGTTCAATGCGGAAGCAAACGCAATAACAGGATTTCGAATCATATGAAATAATTTAGCGTAGGGAAAAAGCTCAATGAACTGCTCAGTCTCCGTAACGCTCGTTCCGAAGTGAATGCCCCCTTCAATAATGACTGGAAGCTCTGAGTTGAAATCATAGGTTCTTCCCAACGCGTAGGATGCCGCAAGCTGTACGGCTTGATAGAAAAAAGTCATGTCCATCAGATCAGCCGTCTCCGTAATTTCCAGGAATGCCGTCTTAAATTGGGCTCGGTCAATCGCGAAAATCTGATCTCTATCTTCACCTAAGGCGCACATCCCGTTTTGCCTCGGTTCTTCGAATATGCAGCCTTCGTTGAACTCGCCAGGGAACGTTTTGAATATGGCATCAACGATTTCCTGGTTGTCCATGCGCCCTTCACGCGGTTTGATCGTTGATTGCCACAGCTTGAAAATTTCCACACCGTTCAACATGGTTAATATAATATTCGGATGGCCGTCCAGCAGACTTTTCATCAAATGCGTGCCGCTTCTCCCGTAGCAATAAACACTAACCACTTTATTTAATGAAGCCGCATAGTCTTTCTTCGTGAATGCAGCGTGCTCCATAAGGTTGTGAATGCGCGCAAGCTCTTTCTCAATCTTTAACATATATTCACTAGAGACTGAACAACGTTTCGCTCTCCTATAGAGATCATTGGCTTCCAGCAGCCGGCCTTGTTTTTCGTATACGGATCCGAGCTCCAGCAGCAGGGACACCTTTTGAGGTTCCTGGTACAGCTGCTTCTGCAACCGTTCCTCCTCACGATTCAGTAAATGGGGATTCATCCGAATCAACTTGCCCGTCGATGTTCTTGGAAGCTTGCTTGTCCAATAAAACCTTCTAGGTACTTTATAATCGGCCATGTGTTCTCGGCACCATTCCAGCAAGCTGGACTCCAGCAATGATTCTTGCCGCTCGACATGAGCTTCAATAATCTTGTTGTCCTCTGATAAACAGACAAGCACATCACGGATTTTGGGGTGGTTCCTCAGCTTAAGCTCGATCTCCTGGAGATTCACTTTAAGTCCGCCGATAATCTTGATACTGTCTGAACGCCCGGCTAAATATAAAATCTGCTCCTCGTTAATGGAACCGGTATCCGATGTGTTGAACCATCCCTTGCTCCATCTTTCGTTCACGGTGCGAGGCAGATAAGGCGATTCCAGCAATTCTGCCAGCACCTCATCGTTCTCAATTCGCAAGCTTACTCCCGGTAGCGGACGACCGACGCTCTCCGGATATTTGCCGTCCCAGTCCATGGTCAGAACTCCGGTCTCGCTTGTCCCGTACTGCTGACCGATCGTGACGCCATATCTCTCGTAAAAAGCTTGATAAACCTCTAGAGAAAGAGCCTCCCCTGCAGAAATGGCATGCTTAAGCTCAGGGAGCGGCCCAGGCCCAGGCGCTTGTCCTAATAATTGATAGTGGAACGGAACGCCATACATCACCGTAATCCTTTCCTCCCGGAGTGTCTGAAGGATAGATAGGCTCTGGTGATTTCGTGGAAAATATAAGCAAGCTCCCGTGAATAAGGTGAGCAGTAGTCCATTAAGCAAACCGAATGTATGCGTAAGCGGAGACAAGGCCAGAACACGATCATCGCGTGATAATAAAGGTACAGCTGTCAATTTGTGCAGATCGCCAAGGATCGCTTCTGCCGTTCTACCGATTGCTTTCGGCTTGCCCGTAGAGCCCGATGTGAACAAATGAAGCACGCATTCAGGCTCGCAGCCTTTGCTTTGCTGGAGCTTCACGATTTCGAAGGAAACTTTTTCGGCAAAGCTTGCTAGCGGATGACTCTGATCGGTTGAGCAAATATAATAGTGTGGACTATATTCCTGCAGCAACGCCTCGGTTTCCGTCCGTTTCAATCGGCTGTCCAGCAGCATCGCCTGAGCCCCTTGTTTCCATAGGGCAAACAACAAATAAACAAAAGTCAGGGAGCTTTTGATTTGCAGCGCAACGAGATCCCCTTCCTTGACGCCTGCTTCCGCTAGCTGCTGCCGCCCACTTTCGATTTCCTCGAAAAGCTGCCCGTACGTTACGGAAGAAGAGAATTTCATTGCC
Organism: Paenibacillus sp. JT22N15; assembly: GCF_059383755.1. Classification (NCBI taxonomy): domain Bacteria; kingdom Bacillati; phylum Bacillota; class Bacilli; order Caryophanales; family Paenibacillaceae; genus Paenibacillus; species Paenibacillus sp. JT22N15. The sequence goes on from NZ_JBXENV010000001.1 coordinate 632,537, forward strand.
AATTTAGAGGGCTCTGCTGAGTTTGAAATCAACGCCTGATAAAATGCTTGCTTATCGATTGAGTTTAATAGCATGGCAGCCTCCTCCGAATTCATAATCGTAGATAATAACCGGGGCGGCTACTTCCCTATTTTTTAACCGATCGACTGCAATGACCAGATCCGCTAGCCCTTGATTGCCTGCAAACGGTCGTACAGGTGGCTCGGTGCTCAAGGGCTCAGTCAAGCCTTCGACTGCTTCAATATAAATAAGAAGCTCCTCGCCAGAATCTGAGAAATCATCTCCCTTGGCGCATTCCAGTAAGAGCGAGATCGCATGATCGCATGATCGCATGGCCGCCTCTGAATCAACAAGCTCCGCAAGCAGTTCGTCGGAACGGCTGCTTTGCAGTTCAACACCAATGACGAGTACCTGCTCAACATCAGGTTGATCCATATAGATTTCTGCTAGATCGAGCAAGGAAACAAGTCCGTTCCCGAAGTGGGAGACCGCTGATATCATACCGGTAAAGCCAAATTGTTTAGAAGCGTAGCCAAGAATGGAATTAGGAACGGATTGATAAAACAATAAAGGATTATGGACTTTGCCTTGAAGCAAATTCTGGCTTGCCCGATCTGCAGTGGCCGTATCGCCAAATGCACTGCCAAGCAAGATAGCCAGCTTCTGATGAGAGCGAATCTTCCCCGACTCCACATGGTTTTTCAAAATTTGATACACCATAGGATTGAAGGCGGATTCGATAAAACCGGGGACGGGTTCTATCGCAATCGACCGGGCCTGTTCTTCCGCCGCTTTAAGCATATCCGCATAATCGGCCAGACCTTCGATGGAATGCCCCCATGGACCGATGCATGCAGTCGCTGTCACCTTCAGCATAAATTACCCCCTCTCAACCGATTTTTGCAGAACAATAGCCGTATTGTTGCCTCCGAAAGAGGCATTTAAATTGATAACCTTGTTCAGCTGCTTCTTCCTTGGGTAATTCGGTACATAGTCCAAGTCGCAATGGGGATCCTTCTCTTCATAACCCATCGTGGGCGGAATCGTATTGTGCTTCATAGCCATGATGGAGAGAGCCGTCTCAACCGCTCCCGTACCTTCCAGAATATGTCCCGTCATCGTCTTCGTCGATGAGATCGGTGTATCATAAGCCCTCGTGCCAAACGCCCGCTTAATCGCCGCCGTTTCTGCACGGTCATTAAGAGGAGTGCCTGTCCCATGGGCATGAATATAATCTATTTCTTCCTTCTGAATAGAAGCAGCGGCCAATGCCCGCTCAATGGCGAGCGCCATACCGGCTCCATCCGGATGAGGCTGGCACACATGGAAGGCGTCGCAGGACAGCCCCCAGCCAAGCATTTCGGCCAGAATCATAGCGCCGCGCTTCTCGGCATGCTCCAGGCTTTCGAGCAGGAGCATAGCGCCTCCGTCTCCCAGCAGCATGCCTGATCGATTGGCCGAAAATGCCCTTACTCGTCCGTCAGCAGCAAAGGTGCGGCCCGAATTGAACTTCGCAAACATCTCCTCGGTCACCAGGGAATATCCGCCGCAAAGCGCAGTATCCGATTGCCCCCTCCGGATAAGCTCGTAAGCGACGCCAATCGCGTTGCTGGAAGCAATACAGGCATTGTTTAAACTTATTTTTTTGCCGCTGCCCTTAAGCCGATAAAGGTCAGCCAATACCTTCAAATGGTAGGATGGCAGAAATTCCGATAGCGGTATAGCTGAATGTTGCCCCGAGGACTTCAACCTCCAGTACTGTTGAAGCGCATTGTAATCGCCTTGCAGGCCGAGTACGATGGAAGAATCCGATAAATCTTGTAGGCCGGAGGAAGCAACGGCCTCCTCGGCCAAGCGTACCCCCAGTCCGAGCAAGGTTCCCTTGAAATCGGACTCCGCTGCGAAAGCAGTCCGGAAAGGCGTGCTGTCGAAGCGTGTAACCGGCCTGAAACGATGTTCTCCCGTAAGCACGCTTCTCTTAACAGCCTCTTCTCCGAAGCCGCTTGGAATCATTAATCCGATCCCTGTTATCACTACCCGATTGAACATCGCGTACTCCTTTCTCACATCGTGTTCGTATGCCTCTTGATCATTACTCCCTTCTCCTGAATAAGCCGGTAAATGGCATCGATGGAGTCGAAGCGCTCGTAGTCCCCGTCTTCTAGCTGCAAATGGATATGATTGCGATGCTCCAGCATGTCGAGAAACCATATGAGGCACAATGAATCCATCATAATAAGCGAATCATCGTTTAGCTCATCCGGCCTTGAGACAAACAGCTGATTTTCTAGCAGCAGCCTTTTGATGCCCTCCTTACTTATTAACGGGCTCTCGTTCATACCGCATTGGCTCGCTCATGCAAAGTGCCGATCAGTTGCCCGACTGTGTACCCGCTAATTTCAATGAGCTCGCTATCGGCTATAGTCAACCCGAGCTGCGCCTCTATTCTTGCAGCAAGCTCAATAATTTGAATAGAATCAAGCGCGAGCCCCTCATCCCCAAGCGGCATCGTCTCATCAACCTCGTCTGGATTCATCTGTATATTCATCTGTCTAGTGATCATATTCATGACTTCATCGAACATTTGTTGTCTGTTCATCCTATCGTGGTCCCCTTCCTCATCCATAAATGGCTGGGTCGATTTGGTGTTCATTCGGATTATATCCGGATTAAAATATTCGATGAGATGCACCCCACTATCCTGAAAGGGAGGAAAAGTCATCTTATATTCTTTGAATGGAACCCGGCGATGCTCTTGAAATTGAAGGCGATATGGTTTATCAAATAAATCCACGGCCTCGGCTGTGAGCCTCCAGCCGTTCTGAATCATGGTTCTAATATCCCGAGTATGGCTTGCTCTCAGCACATGGCCGATTCCTTCCCTCTCACTGATAATTCGCTCCAGCAGCACAGGGGGAACGTAGGCCGGATCAATTAAAACGATATTCTGCGACACATAACGCTGCTCCCTCTCCGTAATCAGGAACGACTCGCGCAATATTTTCCCTCCGGACACATGAGATTGACTCGCAACAATGGGCTGCAGCCGCCCCATCGTTATAATCTCAAGCATATCCGTTGTACGGCTGTTTGAGGTCACGAGCATTTGCAAAATAATCCACTCCAATCGACTCAGGTCTTCCAAATTGTATTCACCTCCTTTCTATTAATCGTTAATAGCTGAAATCGCATAATGTATCCACATTTTAAGGTTCTGTTGTAGGCGCGGGCGGTTCGTGGTATTTTTAATCAAAGATGGAAAGATCAAGATTATTAGGAGCGATCAATCATGGTGCAAAGAGTAAAACGGTTTTTATCTGCGTCCGATTTTTTCGGTAACAAGTTTATACGCGTCATTCTAATATCCAGTCTGTTTCTGCAAATAGGCGTCTGGATGCGGAACTTTGCCATTCTACTGTTCGTTATGGAAATGACGAACAACGATACCGTTGCCGTGTCGATGCTCTATGTCGCCGAATTTGCTCCGATTCTCATCTTCTCTGTCATCGGCGGAACCTTTGCGGATCGTTGGAAACCCAAAAAAACGATGATTTACTGCGATTTGCTCAGTGCCCTATCACTGCTGGCCATCTTGGCGGCCTTATTGTTAGGCTCATGGAAAGCGATATTCTTCACGACGCTGCTATCCGCGGTTCTATCGCAATTCTCACAGCCCTCCGGGATGAAATTATTTAAGCAGCATGTACCGGAGGAGCATATTCAGACAGGCATGGCGATGTACCAAACGTTGACTAGCGTCTTTGTTGTCATAGGTCCGGTATTTGGCACTTTCGTTTATAGCGCATACGGCATCAACGTTTCGCTCGCATTAGTAGCCATCGCATTTGTTTTGTCGGCCGTCACTTTAACCTTGCTGCCACCAGACAAGCTGGGCAAAACCGGGGACAAGAGGGAGTCCTTCTGGTTTGAATTGCGCGGCGGCTTTACATATGTTCTTCAAAATCCGGTACTTCGTTTGCTTGGCATCGCCTTCGGCTTAGGGGGCCTTGCGGTCGGTATCATTCAGCCGCTCGGCATTTTCATCGTCGTTGATCAGCTGCAATTGGATAAAGAATATTATCAGTGGTTTGCCAGTACCAATGTTGTAGCAACCGTTGCTGGAGGTTTGCTCGTTGTAGGAATCTCGAAGCTTGTACCCTCTCAGAAAATTTTAGCCATCGGCAATCTCTTTAGCGCCTTTTCCGTGATCGGCATCGGATTTTCAACTTATCTCTCCTTATCTCTGGCGATGCAGTTCATTCGCGGTTTTGTCCTCCCCTTCATACAAGTAGGAATTAACTCCATTGTCATGAAAACGACGGATGAAGCTTATGTCGGTAGAGTTAACGGGGCTTTTGGCCCGATCTTCATGGGCTCCATGGTACTCATGACCATGGTTTCCGGATGGCTTAGCACGTTCCTGCCATTAGCCTTCATGTACATGTGCTCGGGCATTTTGTTTGTTGCCTCCACAGCTGTCATCTCTCTTATGTTCCGTTTGAAGCTTCAGATCAACCCTATTGCCGATAGCACTAGCAATAATCAACAAACTTCGCAATCCATGTAACGACTATACAATTTCGATCGATTCCAAGATATTATCTATATTTTACGGATTAACATTTATTAAAATGTGTGCATTCACCTTTTTTCAACCTTTACCATTTTTTAATATTAGCTCTATTCCTCTATGAAATTGGCGCTGTTCACAAGTGTAGTCATGCATAGAGGGGTGTACAAATCAAACAAGCCCATGCTCGTTTGCATGGGCCTTAGAATGTAAAGTAACTCACGCTTTATCCGAAGCGATGGGTATCATTATTTGTTTTGAGTTCAGGAAATTAGAGAATGGTTAATGAGGTTTATAAAAAATAAAACGGCTATCGAGTTGTCCTCGATAGCCTTCGCTAATTAGTCTTTAACCAATCATTTTTAATAAAGAGGTTAGCCTATATTTTTCAAATAACATTGTTGCTGATTCCAAATTGACCTCCCACACACACTCATCGAAGGAGCATTCAATTGGAACCTCAATGTTAATTGTGGCAAGAGTTCTTGAAAGATGCAGCATCTCTAAATCAGACTCAATTTTCGCTTTAATACTTTTCGGTAAAAGGTTTAAATTACTTATTATGCCGTCGATTGACTCATATTCGCTCAGTAATTTAAGTGCGGTTTTTTCCCCTATTCCCTTCACCCCGGGGTAATTATCACTTGTATCCCCTGTAAGACCCTTCATTTCGATGACCTGAAAAGGATGAATGCCTTTATCAACCTTCAGGAAATCTAAATCATAAACCGCATAGTTGGATCTGCCCTTCTTCATGATTATTACATGAATGCGCTCATCCACCAGCTGGAGCATGTCTTGATCACCTGTAAGAACATAGACATGTCCAAGATCACTAAAACGTTTCGATACCGTCCCGATGCAATCATCTGCTTCGTAGCCCTCCAGTCCAATGTTTGGTATTTGAAGAGCAGCAACAACATCCTTTACCAAAGAGAACTGTGGAATTAAATCTTCAGGTGCGCTTGGCCTGTTTGCTTTATAATTTGAATACAAGTCAGATCGAAAAGTTTTACTTCCCATATCCCAACAGCATACGACATGCGTCGGCTGAAATTGATTTACTGCATCAAAGAAATACTGAAAAAAACCAAAGATGGCATTTGTGGGAGTTCCATCTTCCAAACGCCTAGCGCTATACGATTGAGCAAAATAAGCTCTAAAAAGAAGAGCCATTCCGTCAACAATTAGAACTTTATTTTCGTTCATTTACATGCTCATCCTTTATGTCTATTATCAACTTTAATCACTAATTCTCAGTTCTCCATGCCTACTTTCTAGGCTTTCTCTTCTACGTTGTTGAACGTTGATGCACACGCGCTTCACCGCGAATGAAACGGCCAATGCGCTCCGCTGCCTCAAGCAGCCGTGCCTCATCCACCACAAGCGCCAGACGCACATAACCTTCGCCCTCGCTGCCGAATGCTTCGCCTGGAATGACCGCCACACCCGTCTGTTCCAGCAGTTCACGGGCAATCAGACGCGAGGTCCAAGGCCCATCCGGATGCGTCCACTCCATAGCCGGCAGCGCTGCCCAAATAAACATCGTCGCTTTAGGCTTCTCCACCTGCCAGCCTCCTGCACGAAGCGCTTCGATGAAAACATCGCGGCGGCGCTCATACAGCTGTCCTACTTTAGGAGGAGCCGCCTTGGACATCGCTTCTTTAAGCGCCGCAACGCCTGCTTCCTGCACAGCAGCAAAGATGCCATAATCAATATTATCCTTCAGCTCGCGCAGTGCGCCAACCGCTTCCCGGTTGCCTGTCACAAAGCCGATGCGGCAGCCTGCCATATTAAAGCTCTTTGATAAAGAGTGAATTTCAATCGCGCGCTCCATCGCCCCATCGGCAGCAAGAATGCTAGGCGGCTCAAAGCCGTCAAACGCCATTTCAGAATAGGCGGCATCGTTTATTACGAGCACATCGTATTTGCGAGCTTTGTCCAGCACCTTGTCAAACAGCGCCATATCGGCTACAGCAGATACCGGATTCCCTGGATAATTGAGCAAAATAAACCTAGCACGGCGCCATTCCTCTTCCGTAATAGCCTCCACATCCGGCAAAAATCCACCCGCTGCCGTGAGCGGATAAAAAATCGGCTTTACGCCGGCAATCGCAAGCGACCCTGCATATATCGGATAGCCCGGGTTCGGCAGCAGCACCTCATCGCCCGAGTTGCAGACCGCCATCGCCAAATGAGCCAGCCCATCCTGCGAGCCCATTAAAGAAAGCATTTCCGACTCGGCATCTACTTGCACGCCAAAGCGAAACGCCATCCATTCTGCTGCTGTGCTGCGAAAAGCGTCGCTTCCCCGCGTGCCCATATAGCCATACTGATTCGGGCGAAGCGCAGCGTCGCCAAGTGCCTGCATAACAGCTTCTGAAGGCGGCTTGTCCGGACTGCCGATATCTAAATCAATGACATCCATGCCTGAAGCTCTAGCCTGCTTCTTCCACTGAATGACCTCGGCAAAAATAGAAGAGCCCAGCTCGTCCAGCCGATTGGAACGCCACTTGCCTGTTGTCATCCTACGCTCACCCATTCCATTCCTGAACATATTGCTCTTCTTTAAAACCAACTGTCGCTTTCGTGCCATCCGTCGCAATCGGACGTTTGATCAGCATGCCGTTCGAAGCCAGCAAGGCAAGCTGCTCGTCCTCGTTCATGGAACCAAGCTTGTCCTTGAGTCCAAGCTCGCGATATACGTCGCCGGAGGTGTTAAAAAACTTCTTCAGCTCCAATCCGCTGAGCTTGACCAGCTCTTTAAGCTGCTCCGCTGTCGGCGTCTCCTCCACAATATGCTTCAGCTCCAGCTTATGGCCTTTCGCCTGCAGCGATTTCACCGCATTGCGGCATGTTCCGCATTTGGGATATTGATAGACGGTAATCGTCCCCGCTTGCCATGTATTTGCACTCATTCACGTTCTCCTCCATTGCTTAAACCAATCATATAATAGAGTAACTTAGCCGCATCCTGTTTCACTTATTTGTTTATTTATTTGTTTATTTATTTGTTTCTTTATTTATTTATTTATTAAGTTGCTCCAGGCTCGCTTTCTTGCTTTTGCTCCAGCAATTGCTTCAACAGCTTGAGCTGCTCTGGCAGTTCAGCGCGCCACTCCATCCATTGCCCCGTCATCGGGTGCGTCAGGCCCAGCATCTCCGCATGCAGAGCTTGCCTGCCGGCTGCCTGCTCCCACGCTGCGCAAAGCTCGCCTGCTTCTGGCGGCAGCCCATACATCGCATCGCCGATCAACGGGCAGCCGATATATTTCATATGCACGCGAATTTGATGCGTGCGTCCCGTCTCCAGCCGCAGCCGTACGAGCGAAGCAGCGCCATCTCCATACTCCGCCGCAATTTCATAATGAGTGACCGAGAGATAGCCATCCGGCGTCACAATACGGACATGCGGCGAATCTGGATCACGGTCAATCGGCTCATTAATCGTACCTGCCCGCTCGGGCGGAACACCATATACGAAAGCCGCATAACGCTTCGTAATCGCATCTGCTTGGAGCTGGTCGGATAATTGCTGGTGAATATACGGACTCTTCGCAACGACAACAAGTCCAGAGGTATCCTCATCCAAGCGATTTACCGGACGGAAACGCACCTTCTCGCCCCGTTCCCGCCAATGGTACACCACGCCATTGGCCAGCGTTCCCGTGTAATGCCCATGTGTTGGATGTACGACAATACCCGGCGGCTTATTGAGAATGAGCAAATGCTCATCCTCAAACACAATTTGGAGCGGGATCGGCTCCGGCAAAATATCTTCCGACGTCTCTTTCTCCATCCGAATGCGGATGATATCCCCTTCAACAACCGTCGCGGTCGTGTAAACACGCTGCTCATTGACCGTAATTCCATGCTCAGTCAGCTTAACCCGCGACAGAAGGCTGCGCGATACGCCAAGCCTTCGCTCCACCAGGGCGCGCACGGACATCCCCGCATCCTCCGCCCGCACGACGACTATCAGCGGCTTATAATAATTAGCATCTATATCCATTATTCCATCGGTATTCATCAAATCGCCCGCATCCATTATTTTTTCCGTTTCCGGAATACTTCCTTGCTTCTAACATATTCTGTATCCGGCACGCCGAGCTTGGCGTTCGCCACCCGTGCAGCTGCAAAAAAGAAATCCGAGAGGCGGTTCAAATATTTCGTCACCTCGGGGTTAGCCGGATGATCAGCAGCCAGCGTCACGACGCGGCGCTCAGCCCGGCGGCATACGGTGCGGCATACGTGCAGCAGCGAAGAAAGCGGACTTCCCCCTGGCAAAATAAACCGAGTAATTTCCGGCGCCTCCGTAATGTATACATCAATAATCTGCTCCAGCCGTTCTGCCGGTTCCGGCGTCACTTTAAGCGGCGCTCCCGGCCTTGCATAAGCAAGGTCAGATCCGCAGTCGAACAGCTCCTGCTGAATATCGACCAGCAGCGCTGCCATCTCCGCAAGCTGCTCATGCTGTGCAGCCTCCGCAGCCGCCTGCCCAACGAAGCAGTTCAGCTCATCAATCGTGCCATAGGCTTCCACTCGAATATCATCCTTGCGGACACGCCCTCCAATTAATGCCGTTTCTCCACTATCTCCCGTACGCGTATATAATCTCATGGCTCAGCATTGCCCCTCTCATTACACTTCCGTCTGCTTTTAAAAAGCTACTATACACTATACCATAAACGGCCATTCCTGCCGAAGCATTCCCTGAGAATCTGCCCGTGTCCAGCACAAAAAAGCGGCATTCCAGCTCAAACTGGAATGCCGCCATTGCTCAAAAATAGCCGTGTAAAAATGCTGCAGAACACAGCTCTTCGAATTTCACGCTTAGCCCTGCTTCAGCTTGTGCACAAAGCCGCCAATGCGATCCAGCGCTTCGGCCAAATTTGAAACCGAGGTTGCATAGGAGCAGCGCAAATACCCTTCGCCGCCGAGGCCAAACACATCGCCCGGAACAGCGGCTACGCCGCCTTCCTCAAGCAGGCGTTCGGCAAATTTCTCGGATGAAAGCCCCATCGCCTTAACCGAGGGGAACGCATAAAACGCGCCCTCCGGCTCATGGCATTCCAGCCCGATATCGCGGAAGCCCTTCACAACAAGGCGGCGACGCTGGTTATAAGCATCAACCATCCGGTCTTTCTCTTCCAATCCTCGCGTCAACGCTTCTACACCAGCATATTGCGCCATGGCTGGAGCACACATGACCGTATATTGGTGAATTTTCAGCATTGCGGCGATGAGATCAGGATGTCCGCAAGCGTAGCCAAGCCGCCAGCCCGTCATCGCGAACGCCTTCGAGAAGCCGCTGACGAGAATGGTGCGGTCCCGCATACCCGGCATCGCCGAGAAGCTGCAATGCTTCGTTCCGTAAGTAAGCTCGGCATAAATCTCATCCGAGATGACAATGAGATCGTTATCCTCGACCACTTTGGCAATCGGAAGCCAATCCTCATAAGTCATAATGCCGCCCGTCGGATTGCTCGGATAACATAAAATTAACACCTTGGAACGCGGAGTAATAGCAGCCTGCAGCGATTCAGCCTTAAGCTTGAACTTGTCTTCAGCAAAAGTCTCAATACCTACAGGAACACCGCCGCCAAGCGCAGTTATAGGAGAATAGGAAATATAGCAAGGTTCCGGGATTAAAATTTCATCGCCTGGCACAATTAACGCCCGGAGCGCCAAATCAATCGCTTCACTGCCGCCAACGGTGACGAGAATTTCATTTGCTGGATCGTACGGTGTCTGGAACTGATCATTCAAATATTGGCCGATCGCTTCGCGCAGAGCAGGCAGGCCCGCATTTGACGTATACTGCGTCTTGCCTCTTTCCAGCGAATAAACAGCCGCTTCACGAACATGCCATGGCGTAATAAAATCCGGCTCGCCAACACCAAGCGTAATGACATCTTTGCGGGTATTGACCAAATCAAAAAAACGACGAATACCCGATGGTTTAATATTTTGGACAGAAGGGGTCAAATAGTCCGTCATCGCTTGACGCTTCACCTTCGTCCGTACCAGCTCTTCCTCTTCTTTAATCATCACATTCACCTCTTACGGCGAAATCATCAAACGATCGTCACCCTCATGCTCCTCGAAGATAATTCCATCCTGTTTATATTTTTTCAAAATAAAGTTCGTCTTTGTCGACAATACAGCATCGATTGGGGACAGCTTATTCGATACGAAGGAGGCAACCTCCTTCAAGTTTTTCCCTTCGATCTCAACGAGCAGATCATAGGCTCCGGACATCAAATATACGGATTTCACTTCCGGATATAAGTAAATGCGCTCGGCTATGCCTTCGAAGCCACGTCCCCGCTCAGGTGTAATTTGCACCTCAATCAGCGCCGTTACCTTCTCGTCATCTACCTTGCTCCAGTTCACAATAGTCGCGTATTTGACAATAATATGATTATGTTCAAGCTCGGCTATTGCCTGCTTTACTTCCTCAGCGGGAGCACCTAGCAAAGTGGCGATTAATTCCGCGTCACGTCTGGCGTCTTCCTTGAGCAGCTCCAATACTTTGAGTTGCAATTCGTTCATCATATACTCCTTCCAGCAAACCTGAAGTTATTACCCTTCATATTACAACGAATCCGGGCTTCCTGCAAAGAAAAAAACAAAAGACCCCGAAGGGTCTTTACATGTAGTAGGGCTGATGGGAATTTTGCTGGTTGTGCTGTTGCTGCTGTTGCACCATATGGCCGTATCCTGCTTGCATCGCATGCGACTGGCTGCCCATACGCTGCTGCAAAAACTGCGATGTTTTTTGCTGGGTTTGCTGGTACTCCTTCAACTGCTTGTCGATCTCCTGTCTGAGCACAGGCGATGCGGTGTTGTACATATTTTGCGACTGCATCACTTGATATAGCTCGCCCTGCATTTTCAGCGTGCTGTTCAGCAGGTTCGTAAACATTTGGCGGATGGATGGACAGGCAGCCTCTGTGGCCGCCGTCGCGTATTCGCGGGTTACCCGTTTCAAGTCGCTAAGTACCGTGTAGGCCAGATCCTCTTCTGGCAAAAACGATTGCGCATATTGCTGTTGCATCTCTTTTTCCTCCTTATGTCTGCTTGCCAAATATGCTTATTGCTGAGGCTGGGTCGGCGCCATGCTTTGATGCTGCTGAAGCATGTGCATCAATGTCTGATAATGCTGCTGATGCGTATTGAGCATTTGCGAGCATGCCTGACGAAGCTGCTGGGTGCTTGCACCTACAGATACGGCTGAGCATTGCTTAATCAGCAAATCCTCGTTGGACATCGAATCGGCTATATACTCGAGTTCTTTCGCGGTCATTGGCTGTAACATCGAATTTCCTCCTCCTTAACTTTTCTATGATTGAATACATGTTCGCGAGCGAAGTTCATAGCTCCGCTCGGCTGACCGAATGTCAACCCTTACGTATTATGGATCAGTCTCCCACTAATTATGTATGGGTAGACCACCTTAATTTACAACGCCGTCCACTAGGCTTATCTTCGTGCTTGTCCACAACGTCGTTTAATCACGCAAAAGGGCCTATCCCCTCTTCGCAAGGTCAATAGGCACTTTCACCTTCATCATATAGCTTACGGAAGACAGAACGAACCTTTAAGGCAAATGAACGGTTTTCACATGGTCAAAATGTAAAAATACCGAAGCGCCGCTCGCGGTGGACAGCTCAAGCATGCTTTGATCAATCGCTTTAAGAACGCCCGTTTTATTTGAGTTTTCTCCCAAATCGAGCACGACGAATTCACCCATCAGCTTGCGCAGCTGCTGATCGAACGTTCGCGACAAAGTGACGGGGGATGGCCTTAATGGAAACTGCTCGGGAGTCAGCTTGTATGGCGTGACATCGGGGTTGTAGGGAATTAAATATTTCAGATGGTGCAAAGACACCATAACCGTGTGGTAAATCGGGGAATAAAACACGAAATAATCATTCATAACTGTCGTAACATAGCCATGGATCGATTGATTCCCGGTAATGTACAGCTCGGAAAACATCCCTTTGGCATTCATCAAAATTTTGCGGTAGGATACCGTTTCATTGTAGGCTTCAAAGGGCAGCTCCGGCACCTCGAATGGGTCATACTTGTGATTGGACAGACGCAGCTGCTGCAAATGAATGAGCGGGACATAAATAAATTGCAAGCCCGTATGCAGCACTAAAATATCTTGCCCGAATTCAATCAGCTTGCCGCGAATAGCCGCGACCTTTCCCGATATGTCCAGCTCTACTTGCTGGTCAAGCAGCGGATGGCGATTTTTCATAGTGTCTCTCTCCTTTCTGCCGACTTTTTCAAATGAATACCGGGCTTCGGCATCAAGTGCCTGACCCGGCATTCCACTAGCGCCTAATGCATGGTGATGTTCCCACTAAACGCTAATTTCTTTTGCCTGAGCGGTTTCCGTTTTTGTTTCCGCTTTTATTGTTGTTTTTGCGGTTTTTGTTTCCTCCGCTGTTCGATCCACCTGTACGGTTTTTATTTCCTCCGTTGTTCGTTCCACCTGTGCGGTTCTTGTTTCCTCCGCTGTTCGATCCACCTGTGCGGTTTTTATTTCCTCCGTTGTTCGATCCGCCTGTGCGGTTATTATTTCCTCCCGAACGGTCGCCACGGGATGTGTTTTGTCCAAGCAGCTTAATTGTTTTAATGTGGAACAATTGAATTTGAACAACTTCACGGTTTACGACCAGCAGCAAGGATGTGCTGCCAACTTCGGCGATAAAGCCTTCGATTTTCTCCGGGCCGCCCCAGTTGATTTGCACAAATTTTTGGTTGAGCGCACGGATTACGCCGATGAAGCTGGAAGCATGAATATATTGGGGAGTGCGGCCTTTGCTTTTGTCGCTAGGGAAATCCGTAATGCTCTTCACATGGCTCGTGCTCACATAAACAATGCCTTCCTTTGTCCAAAGCACTAGATAGTCATTTTTCACGGCAACGAGCGTACCTTGGAGGGATTCTGGACCACCACGGTTGATTTTCACATATTGTCCAACGAGGCCGTCAAGAAATGATTTAGTACCATTTTCTTTGGAGCTTTTGTGTTTGTTGCTTTTGTGTTTGTTGCATTTGTGTTGATTGCTTTTATGGTGTTGGTTCATGTTGCCCGAGTTGCGATCCTGTTCTCCACCTACAAAGTTGCTGCAATAATTCATAGTAAAATCCCTCCAAATGTTTAATGAGCTGTGCTAGATTTACATACAATCTTAAAAGTTATTGACCCTGTCCCTGCTTGCTGTTTCCACCTTGGCCTGAGTAGCGAGCATCCCTCCAGTGCTTGATGCCGTTCATCTGTCATGGGAGACGATTTATAATACATTTATATGTATCCCTCATATAAGAGGTACTAGATTAATAACTATTTATTTAAGGCATAAGCATATAACTAGAAAAGTTTCATAGAGTTGCTGCTCCAGCAGTAGCAAAACACCCCGCGGCAGAATAAGGTAAATCAGCAAAAGCCTATCTGAGGACGATAGGCTGATCTGCCCGCAGGAGGTGGAAGCCCTATGTCAACCCAAACGCTGCCGATTCGTGAAATTACGATTGAACCTGATCATTTGCAGGAACTGCAGGAGGATTCCTGGAGCCATACGTTCCAGCCCGTTCAGCTAGAGATGAATGGAATATCTAGAGAAGCCACTTTTGGCTATCGCGGCGGTCATACGAGGAACTATTTTAAAAAATCCTATGAAGTCAGAACGACAACCGGCTTGACGCTGCATTGGAACGCCGAGTTTGATGATCCTTCGATGATTCGCAATGCGCTGTCCTTCCAGTTTTTCAATCAGATTGGCGTGCCATCGCCGCGTACCCGGCATATTTGGCTTGTCATTAATGGCGCCCCTCAAGGCGTCTATTTAGAGATTGAATCCGTTGATCCCAGATTTTTTCGCAGAAGAGGCATTGGCTGCCGCGCCATTATATATGCGGTCAATGACAGCGCAAACTTCAGCCTGATTGATCCCATTACGGAGCGACGGAAGGAGTCTCTTTTTGACGGCTATGAACTCGTATCCGGACTTGCGGCCTCCGAGCTGCGCCTAATCCGCTTCGTCAGCGGCATTAACCGCAAGCACACATCCCGCCTGCAATGGAGCACTTGGACGTCAAGGCGCCTAGATGTCGATCAATATTTGCTCTGGCTCGCGGGAGCTGTGCTTACGGGAAACTATGATGGCTTCGATCAGAACTACGCGCTTTATGTACATGGGAAAACGGGAAAATACCGGATGATGCCTTGGGATTATGAAGGAACATGGGGAAGAAATTGCTACGGCAAGCCATGTGGAAGTGATCTGGTGCGGGTGGAAGGCTATAATACGCTGACGGACAAACTGCTGGCCATTCCGGCCTATAAACGCAAATACCGCTCCATCCTGCTCCGGCTGCTGCAAACAGCATTTACGGAGGAACAGGTGGAGCGGACGGTGCGCGCGATGTACAGCAAGCTGACGCCAGCCATTCAAGAGGATTACACGCGAAAAAGCAGCTTTGATACGTATTTGAGCGAGCCCGACTTCATATTGAATTATGTGAAGGAGAGACGCGCTCTTATTAGAAAGGCTTTAAAAAGCTGGAAGCTCACGAAGAAGACAGCTGATGTTGATGTTGCCGCCCTTAAAGTTAAAATTCATTAAAGCCGCTTTTAAAATAGCTCCATGCTTAAGTAACGCTCGCCTGTATCGGGAGCAATACAGAGCACTCTGCTGCCGGCTCCAAGGCGGCGAGCCACCTGAAAAGCCGCCCAAACGGCAGCTCCTGAAGAAGGGCCGAGCAGCAAGCCTTCCTGACGGGCCAGCGCCTTCATCATAGCGATTGCATCGTCATCCGTCGCCTGAATGATTTCATCATAGACGGAAACATTCAGTATAGCCGGCACAAAGCCGGGACTTGTGCCCACCAGCTTATGCGGCCCAGGCACTCCCCCGGACAATACGGGCGAACCCATAGGCTCAACGACGGCAATATGTAAATTCGGAAGCGCGGCTTTCAGCGTCTCACCGGTTCCTGTAATGGTGCCGCCTGTTCCTGAGCAGGCAACAAAAGCATCGAGCCGCCCTTCCATCTGCTGCAATATCTCTATTGCTGTCGTACCCCGATGGGCATCGGGGTTTGCTTTATTTTCAAACTGATTCGGAATAAAGCTGCCTGGAATACTCTGCGCCAGCTCCTCCGCCTTGGCAATCGCACCAGGCATTCGCTCGGCTGCAGGCGTCAATACCACTTCCGCGCCATAGGCACGAAGCAGCTTAATGCGCTCCTGGGACATATTGTCCGGCATAATCAAAATGAGCTTATAGCCTTTAGCCGCCGCCCCCATGGCCAGTCCAATGCCCGTGTTTCCGCTAGTTGGCTCTATAATCGTGGAGCCCGGCTTAATATGGCCGCTAAGCTCTCCAGCTTGAATAAGGGAAGCTGCCGCCCGATCCTTAACGCTGCCGCTCGGATTAAAATATTCCAGCTTTACGAAAACATCTCCGCAGCCTTCCTCCGCCAAACGGTTCAGCTTCACAACAGGCGTTTCACCTACTAAATCAATAATGCTTGATACGATTTTTGGCATAACTGTTAAACCCCCTGTTTCCCATGAATCATGATGTCTCTTGTTCCAACAATGGACGCATCATCCACCAGCCAATAACAGGTACCGAGCCGACTACGAACAGCAGCCAGACGACCGCAAGCGGAGAATGATTTTGCGTCAGCACGACCAAATAGCCGCTAAGCCCAAGCACCCGTCCAAGCGTCAGACCCGCTTCGCGCAAGACGATATATTCCTCGCGTTCTCCACCGCCGGACTGCGATTCCCCAATTAAATCAAATACTCTTGAAGTCATCGGTATAATGTAGAGCGGCATAAATATGGACGTCCCAATACCGAATAACAATAAATTCGTAAAATTCACCTCGTAAAATAGTGGCAATATGACAAGGCCATTCATGACAGTCCCAACTAGCATCGCCCGCTTGCGATTGCGCGGGGACAGCCGCTTGCCGACCAGCCAGAAGCTGATTAGGGCAACGAAAGAGGTTATGAGCGTAAAGCTGCCCAGCTTGGCCTCATTTTGCGTGGCGATATAGACGGTCAAGCCGACTAAAAAAAGAAACACACCTTCCCGTACGCCTTGAGCTACGACAGCTGGTAGCATTCTACGCCATGGATTGCCGGGAATGGCAAGCTGCTGAAAGCCATGCGTCCAGCTGTATCGCCTGCCGTCCTGCTTGCGTTTCTTCAACCAGAAGCTCAGCACAACCGAAATGGCCAGTATGACAAGCGATGCCGTAAAAATAATCTGATAGCCGCGCTCGCCGCTCATCGAGGTAATGAGCAAGCCCGATACCCACGGCGCCAAAATCCCCGCACCAGAGCCAAGCAGACCAGACCAGCCGTTGAAGCGGTCGCGATTGTCCGGCTCGGTAATTTCAAAATAAATGACATCAAATGCGACCCAAAATAAGCCCAGCGCTAACCCATTCAATAGGCCCAGCGGAATAATATAGCTCGCCGCCAGCTTGCCCAGCATGAGCACCGTGAAATAAAAAGCCCCCGACAGCACGATGCCTGTGCGGAGACTGTTCATTTTATTATATTCTTTAACCCATTTTCCCGCCAGCCAAAAGGTAATGCCGCATGTTAAATACTGGCTCATCGTAAACCAGCCGACCAGCATATAGGAGGAACTGGCTTTCCATAAGTAGATGGGCACGAACGTTCCCGAGAGCGCAAGCGCGATGCCGAATAACGCTTGAACAGCCAGAAGCAATATGGCCTGGCGATCCAATACGCCGCCTGTAGGCGCTCTTCCCAGCATGGTTGGGCGGCCGAATGGCCCCAATTGCATCGACGTTTTCATGCGTGTTTTTGCCCCAGTACTGAATTCACCTTTGTTCTGTTTCATTTTTGTACCCCTTCCCCGGCTGCCGGCTGAATAGGCTTGCTTGCTTACTCGCCCGGCATGCTGCCCTGCATTTATTTAGGTGCTATATAAGGTTCCCTACATGCGTCAGGTACATGCCGCTCATTTTGCTGGCATTTATAGGCTGGAGGTACAAGCATAAACGGCTGTCGCCGTCCTCTGGCGGCAAAGCTACCGTTTCGCGGGTGAAATATATGCCGTTTATAAGGGGGAAACTTATACCTGCTTATATTTCAAAAAAAAAGCCGGAGCAAGTGCAGTGACCTCGACGAATCAGGTCAAAACCGCGTTGTCCGGCTGCTTGATATTAATCTTCGGAAGCGAGTGTCTTCAGCATTCCTTCTCGGTCATTGCCGCTTAGCTGAGTAGCGGTATGGAAGCATGATGGGCACACATATAGCTTGAGTTCAAATGGCGGCTGCAGCAGAGGCTGTCCCAGTGCCGGATGCAGCGTTGGCTCGAAGGAGCCTGCCGCTATCGCCATTTTGCCTGCTTCCAGCATATATTCACGGCAGGAAGGACATTCTGGCGCCTCTTCCTGCTCATTAATGATTTGCTGCACTTTGCCTTGCGCCCCAATCCAGTCGCGATGCGTTCTGCGGAAGCCGTCATCTGCCTCATCCCAATCGCTGCCCGCTTGCTGACCGCTGCCGTCTTCTTGCTCCCACTCCGGCTCTTCTTCATCATCCTCATCGCGGTCATTATCGACGCCGAATTGCAGCGTACGATAGCCATCCAACTCATTTTCACAATGCGGACAATGCTTTTCGGGACCGATTTCTTCATCCCATACAATTTCCGTCAAACACCATGGACATACCACTTGCTCTTCCATCCTTGATTGCCCCCCATTTAATTGTTGATTACGTAATAAACCCCGATGCTAAAAAACACAACGGCGAGCGCCAGCAATGTTCCCCATAAATATTTCATGTCGATCCTCCTGCATTCTAGCTCACAATGGCACCGCCAATGACATACGAAAGTGAAACGGAAATAATCATAGCAATCAAGCCAACAGCCCGGTTGTCCCGCTCGATTTCATCATCGATACGAAATACCGGCGTTAAAAACTCAAATAGGAAATAAGCGCCCAGCAAAATAAGGAAACCGAATGCGCCCCAAATCATGCTTTGGTAAATGGAGTCATTCGCTTCAATTGAAAATCTAAAAATATTGCATATCCCGAAAATTTTACCGCCTGTCGCCATTGCGACAGCAACGTTGCCGTTTTTAATTTCTTTCCAGCAGTTGTAACGGGTAACGAGTTCGAACACCCATAAAAAAACGAGAAGCGAGAGAACCACAATGGATATATAAAGCAGCATTGCCAAATAGGAATTGCCAAGCAGCACATCGACCTCATTGCTCATGCGTTACCCTCCTTTAACCGATTTGCGAAAATGATGCAGCGGCTGCGCCTTGCAGGCCGCAGCCAGCTAATTTAGTTCAGCTCAGCAACCGTAACGCCGGCTCCGCCTTCACCATAGTTGCCCAAGCGGTATTTTTTCACATGGCTGTGCTTGCGCAAATATTGCTGTATGCCTGATCGCAGCACGCCGGTGCCATGTCCGTGAATAATATAAACCTGACCGATGCCGGAGAGGAAGGATTCATCGAGAAATTGATCAACCTCCATGAGTGCCTCCTCTAAATTCGAGCCTCTGAGGTCAAGCTCCATCTTCACATTTTCATCTCTGGAGCGTTTCACGCTGGCTGCCTGCTTAGGCTGCTGCTTAAGCGGAGCAGCTGGCTTGATCAGCTCCATATCGGCAATGGCTACCTTCATCTTCATAATGCCGAGCTGAACGGTCGCATCCGCCCCATGCACCTCGATGATAAGCCCTTTCTGATTCAAGCTGTAGACCATAACCTCGTCTCCGGCTTCGATTTTGCGAACTGCCTTCTGTTGCCCGGCATTAGAAGGACGATTTTGCTTCTTGTGCAGCTCAGGCACCGCTTCATCCAGCTTTCGGCGGGCTTCAATGAGCTTATGCTCCTTGACAGAAGCGCCTTCCTCCAACGCCAGCTTGCGCAGCTCCGAAATAATTTTCTCGGCCTCTAGGCGTGCTTTTGCCACTGCCTCGCGCGCTTCCTCCTGGGCCTTCTCAAGCATTTTGTCGCGCTGCTCCTCGAATTTGCGCAGCTCCGCCTCATGCCGTCCACGCTGCTTCTCCATATCCTGTCTTAGCGACTGCGCCGTCTGGCGATCGCTTTCCGCATTCAATCGGTCAGCTTCGAGCGACGCGATCATATTTTCAACACGCTGATCCTCTTCGCTCACTTCACCGCGCGCATGATCGATGATCGTTTTGCTTAGGCCAAGCCGCTCTGCAATCGCAAAAGCGTTGCTTCGGCCTGGAACACCTACAAGCAGACGGTACGTTGGGCTTAGCGTAGCAATATCAAATTCCATGCTTGCGTTGATGACACCTTTGCGGTTGTATGCATATGCTTTAAGCTCGCTGTAGTGGGTCGTTGCAATAATACGGCTGCCCATGCTATGAATATGCTCCAGCATCGCAATGGCTAGTGCCGAGCCTTCAGCCGGGTCGGTGCCTGCGCCAAGCTCATCGAGCAGAACGAGGCTTTTCGCCGTCATGGATTTCAAAATGCGAATAATATTGACTAAATGGCTGGAAAACGTACTAAGGCTCTGCTCAATGCTTTGCTCGTCACCGATATCAGCATAAATAGCGTCAAATACGCAAAGCTGGCTGCCGTCCTCTACCGGAACGAACAAGCCGGACATGCTCATCAAGCTGAGCAAGCCTACTGTTTTGAGCGAGACGGTTTTACCGCCTGTATTCGGTCCCGTAACGATAATGGCTGTGTACGTATTGCCAAGCTCGACATCAATCGGCACGATTTTGTCCGCCGCAATGAGCGGGTGACGCCCTCTTTTGATTTTCAGAAAGCCTCGATCATTCATGCGTGGCAGCGTCGCCTTCATCTCATGCCCAAGACGCGCCTTAGCAAAAGCAAAATCCAGCCTGCCCAGCAGCTCCTGGTTATACAATAAATCCTCAACATGCTCGGCCGCTTTCGCGGTCAGCATTTGCAAAATTTTCTCAATTTCACGCAGCTCTGCCGCTCTCAGCTCACGCAGCTTGTTGTTCATGACAACCGTTGCTTCCGGCTCAATAAACAGCGTAGCCCCCGAGCCAGACTGGTCATGCACTATGCCGCCAAAATGCGAGCGGTACTCCTGCTTCACCGGAATGACATAACGGTCGCTGCGCAGCGTAATAATAGCGTCCTGGAGCATTTTCTGCACCGAGGAGGAACGAATCATTTGCTCCAGCTTCTCGCGGATGCGCGATTCGCCTCCACGAAGCTCCCTGCGTATCGAAGCGAGCTGGACGCTCGCGCTATCCATAACCTCACCTTGATCGTCAATGCAATCAAAAATCGCATCCTCAAGCTCCTTGTGCTCGCTGAGCTGGTCAGACGTTTCATGCAGCAAAGGAATCGGATCATCATCATGCAGATTTTCCAAATGACGCTTAACCCGCCTAGCCCCTCTGGACGTCGACGCAATTTCCATAAGCTCCACCGGGTTCAACGTTCCACCGATACGCGATCTGTGAAGCGAGCTGCTGATGTTGGTAATGCCGCCAAATGGCGGATTGCCCTTAAGACGGTCGGCCTTATAAGCCTCGTCCGTCGCTTGAAGCATCAGCTTAACCGTTTCCAAATCGGAGCTTGGAGCAAGCTTCTCCGCTTCGGCCTTGCCAAGCGAAGTCGCTGCGTGCTGTGTCAATTTATGTATAATTTTGTGAAATTCAAGTGTTGTTAATATTTTACTATCCAAGCGTAACACTCCTCTCGCCCTTATATTATAGCCGAATCGGCGCTTTGATGCACGACATGACGTTACCTTCCATACATGTTCCGGCGAAAACTGGCTACAATACGAAGGAATCACAATATCCAGCCTGGTCGACATGCAAAATCCGTTGATTTTTCACAGGCCGTAGTGAAGGATTTCAAATCAATTGAGGAGGTTGAATACATGAGCTTTTTAGGCCATGTTGTTCGGTTCATCGTAGCAGCTCTTGTGTTAATGCTTGTGGGCTTGATTGTGCCGCAGTTCAGCGTGGGCGGTTTTTGGAGCGCTTTAATGCTGGCTATCGTCATTGCCGTGCTGGGCTGGATTATCGAAGCGATTTTCGGCAAAAAGGTTACGCCATTTGGACGGGGCATCGTCGGCTTCATCGCCAGCGTCGTCGTCATCTGGATTGCCCAATTTATCGTCAGCGGCGTTTCGGTTACTTGGCTCGGTGCCATTCTGGCTGCGCTCGTGATCGGGATTATCGACTTGTTCATTCCCGTCAGCACGCCATATGAAGCCGGACGCTCCGATCATGACCGCCGCAGCAGCGACCATTAAAGCCTTAATCGTGATGCGTCGTTAGCGGAAGTCGTATGCTTGTCAGCCCTTGCCCGTCGCTCTCTAAAGCGATGGCCAAGGGCTTTTTCATCAAGCCATTCAACAATTTGTCACCTTCTGATGCTGTCAGTTTGGGGAAATTGGGTTACAATAAAAGCGATGCGGAAAATAATTCCGTGTCATAAAGCGTGTAAGCAGAAAGGGAGCCGAACAAGATGAAAAAGTGGATTTATCTTGCTGCCGTGATGTGCTTTGTTGCAATCATTGCCGCATGCGGGACAAGCGGAGGAGCAAGCGAAGCGGGCGGCGTTATAGATACAGATGCCAGTGCAGCGGAAGTCATTGTCAAAGCAAAGAGCTGGGAATTTGAGCAAACCGAATATAAGATCAAGCAGGGCGAGGCCGTTAACCTTAAGCTTGAATCAACGGATGGCGTCCATGGCATCCAAGTTACCAAAACCGATATTACGATTCCAAATAATAAATCCAAAACCATCTCGCTGAAAGCTGGCGAATATACCATCGTATGCAACGTGCCTTGTGGTACAGGCCATACTAAAATGCAAGCAAAGCTTATTGTTGAATAAATTTGCTTGGATTGGTGCTTGTTGCATCCAGCCGCCATGCGCTCATCATAATGAGAGTGCTGGCGGTTTTTGTTGTTTATGATGAATTATAATAAAATGCGGCTGTTTTTTAAACGATAACGTTTCTAACCATTCGGTCTAGCAGCGTCAAGTAAGAAACTAGTAATTTATACTTAATTATTGTCGGTTTTATGATCGAGAAGCGTCTGTTTTAAAGCATCGATCTGGCCAATAATAGAAATCGGATCGAAATAAAAATACGTCTTATAATCAACAGGAATCAGATTTCCATTTTTCACGGCAGGAAGACTTTTCCAAATTTGTCCATCTGTCAATTCCTTGAACTGCTCCTCCGTTGTTTCTGTGTAGGTCGATAAGAAAATATAATCTGTATTCGCGAGCTCAGCCAGCTTTTCTTCCGATATTTCCACGTACTGTGCTCCATTGTCCATGACGTTCTCCTGCACCCAATCTGGCGCCTTGAACTTCAGAGCATTGTAAATCACTTCTCCACCGCGGCCATAATTATCGCCCAAAACCGCTAGCGTCTTTCCATCTACCTCAAGCAGAACAGCTGTCGATCCTGGCTTAACAACGTCCTTCAGCTGATTTCTTGCTTTTTCGGCGTTGTGCTCATATTTTTCCAGCCATGCATCCGCTTCTTTGCTTTTGTTCAGCAGCTCTCCCATTTGCTTCACTTCTTCACGAACATTTTTTGTAGAGCCGTACTCGATAAATAGCGTTGGCGCAATCTGAGAAAATTTATCGTAATGATCGGCGAGTGTATCATTAATAACGATGAGATCAGGCTCCATTTCAAGCACTTTCTCTGGTGAAGCTGGGGAGCCGATGTCCATTATTGCGGCTTCCTGCTCCTTCAGGAAGGGACTGCCCATCCACCACTCTTTGCTGCCTCCAATAGGCTGAATGCCAAGAGCAAGCAGTGTACCATGATAGTAACCGGCAATAACTCGCTTCGGATGAAGAGGGACCTCAACATCTCCCTTGATAGTCTTGACGGTTTTTGTCGCAGCTTCATCCGTTTGTGTGCTGTTGTCTCTTGGCAATTCTGAGGCGGCAGTTGATGAGGCCGTCGTATTAGATGTACTTGGGGTATTCGAAATGGAATTACCGCCACACGCGCTAAGTATGAACATGACGCAGATGAGCGTACCGATAGATGGGGAAATTTTTTTTGCCAAAACCAACATTGAAACAGCCTCCTAATTGAAATTGATTATCATTCGATCAAATGATAACAATTCTCGGCAGCTAACGTCCATATACAAACATGACGAAAAATTAGTCCGAATGTGCGGAAAATAACCTTACAATCTCCTCGAGCTGATATTCCAGAGACAGCGTGTCATAACCATAAAACATCTCGCGATTCGGCGTATAGATGCGGCCGTTCCGGACGGCTTCAAGTTTACCCCACGCCCCATTATTCATCCAGGCCCGCTTATTCGGAAGCCCTTGCGAGCCGTAGTCGAATAAAATGATATGATCTGCGGAAAATGCCAGCAGCTCCTCTGAAGTGAATGCTTTGTTTGGAATATTCCTGTCTATCAGCTCGCGGCTAACGCTTGCAGGAGGCTTCAATCCTAGCTCCCCGTATAGAAGAATGCCTCCCATGCTCGTGGAACGGCCATAAATGTAGAGCTTGTCTGACACGATCTTCATTATCGCTACAGTCTCGTCGCGTCCGATGAAAGAAGTCATTTTTCTTCTCCCTTCAACTATTTTCTGCTCGAATCGGGCTACCCAAGCTTCTCCCTCGCTCCGCTTCCCGACCGCCTCTGCCAGCAGGAAGAACGGCCCGCGCCAATTGTCGTCCAAATCAGGTATTTCGCACACAGAGCTAATTTCCCTTAGCCGTTCTGAATATGCGGTCTGCTCCCCGGCCAAAATGAGGTCGGGCCCAGCCTGAGCCAGCTTGCGCAATGTTTCTTTGCCCATGTGTCCCACCACCTCAAGAGCAGTCAAATCCATACCCTTGGCATGGGCTTCCTTCATCCATGGTTCAATTAGGCCGATTGCAGGAATGACACCTAGCGTCAACATGCATGAGGTCACGTAGGACGACAATGCTGCATATATTTTAGGCTTGGATCGGTAGGATGAAGGCGCCAGCCCAGTCATTTGTTTAAACTTGCGGCTAAAATAATATTCGCTTTGAAAACCGACCAACTTTGCAATCTCGCCTATACTCCTCAGAGGAGAAAGCTGCAGCAGCTGTTGGGATTTTCGAATTCTCATCCGGCACAAATAATCCAAAAAGCTTTGGCCTGTTTCCTGCTTGAACACACGCGAAAAATATTCAGGGCTAATGCCAATCATTGCCGCAAGCCGATCTCGCGTTAGCTTCTCCTCATAATGATTACGAATATATTGAATGGCGTTATCTATCCAACGACTCCCATCTTCTTCATCTTTCAGAACCGATTGTTCATTAAACACTAAGCTCAGCAATTGATAAAATATAAGCTGGCTTCTAAGCGGGTTATGCAAGCTTTTCAGGGAGGTCGCTTCATGCAGTTCTACTCCTAGCTGTAAAGCACGCTCTGGGGCAAGGAGCGGCATCTCCCCGCCAATCCAATGCGCAACAGCTGCGCGGCCGTATACACTTTCGCTCTCTAAGCTGCCTGCATCATCAATTGGGGCAATCGCGATAAAGGTTATCCGGTCCAGCAGCAGCGTCTCCTCATAAGGATTGTTGACATGCATGCCGCTACCCGCTGGCCAATAGAAAGCCGTTCCAGCCTTGAGAAAAATTTTTTTGCCGCCCATATGTATCTCACCGCGCCCCTCGCGAACGAGCAGCAGCATGTCCGTGCTGGCAACATTCCATTCCATAGGTGATTGAGGCGCATAAGTAAAGGCAACGATTTCTTGAAAAACAAACGTTGCCGAGGAAGCGACGCTAACGCTCCCGACGCTCAGCTGCCCTTGTACGGAAAGGGCTGTTCGATTCCGCAGCTCAGCCTTGACTCTCAATACTTCCTCGCTGCTCAGCACTCCCAGATATTTCTCCGTTCGATGCTTCCTCCGTCCGAATTCGTCGCGGTAGGTTGAAACGATCCGAAAGTACTCGTAAGTTTTTCCGTTTTTGCTAATCGTTTGTTTTTTAAGAAACATAGTAAGGCTCCTTGCGCTCTATAATTTAGGGACTAACTGAGGGACTAACTTTACTTTATCATATTCGATGCACTTCTAATTCATCTCGATGTATTCACGGCTTTTACGATAATGGACTGAAATATCATTTTTCTTTTGCTACCCTGTAAGAAAAATTGATAACTGCCGCACTTTCCCTTCCCGCTTCCCTTTGATAAGATGGTCATTATAGCTAAAAGTTAGCGCTTACGAAGTTTTTCTCGCAAAAGCCGAAGGGAGAGATACGATGAGCCTTTTAAATGGGCGTGTGGCAATTGTAAGCGGCGCAGGCAGTGGGCTCGGAAGGGCCGCTTCTCTATCGTTTGCAAAAGAAGGCGCAGAGGTCGTGTTGCTGGGCCGGCGATTGAACAAGCTCCAAGAAACCTTTGAGGCGATTAAAGAGGCTACCGGACGGGAAGCGCTTGTTATACCTACAGATGTCACCGATGAACAGCAAATTAAGCAAGCGGTTATACTAGCTGTCGGCAAGTGGGGCAAAATTGACATTTTGCTCAATAATGCTGCCGTGCTGGAGTCTGGACATGTTATTGAGTTGACTTCTGAAAACTGGCATACGCAGGTTGCTACTAATTTGACAGGACCCTTTTATTTATCAAGAGCTGTCATTCCATATATGCGTGCAGAACGCTATGGTCGCATTATTAATATAACATCGGGCCTTTCCTGGAACGGTGCCGGAGGTTATGGCGCTTACAGCGCGGCCAAAGCCGGGCTTGAATCGCTAACCCGGACACTTGCTGATGAAGAACATGAATATGGCATTCTCATTAATTTGTACAACCCTGGCACGCTTCGCACCGAAATGCATGCCACGGGCAAGGACCCGGCAGTCGTCACACCAGATTTGCTGCGTCTCGCAAGCCTGCCCCGCGGCGGTCCAACAGGCAGTACGGTCAGCTATGGCTAATCGGGCGAGCCGATATATATCAAAAACCCTTGAATGAAGCACGGGCAATTGGCTCGCTGCTTTATTCAAGGGATTTTTTTGTGCCTCCTCAGCGCAGCAATATGCGAAAAAATCCGTTTATCATCGCAGTTCCGGGGGACCGGGCGAGATAAACGGATTTTTTGAGTAAAGCTAGCTTTGCTCGATTAGTTCAATCCATTCATTGTATTCGTTTTGCAGCAAGGAGTATTCGTGCGCCAGCTTGCCATGCTCGATCGTAAGCTTCTCGTGCTCTGCCCGCAGCTGCTCTGTCGATTGGACGGCTTCAGACCACTCCAGCTCAAGCTGCTGCCTGCGTTGATCAACTTGCTCACTCAGCTGGGCTGCCGCAGCGGCTTGCGCCAAAGCGGCCTCCAGCTGCCCCTTCAGATGCTCCTCGCCAGCTTGTCGCTCGGACTCTTCCGCAATCATCCGGTTTAATTCATCTGTCAATTGCTCAGAACGCTTGCGTTCTTGCTCCATTTGCTCATCCAGTTCCTGCTGTTTGTGTAGTAAAATGTCGAGCTGCTGAGCCGCGATACGCTCACGTGCCGCAATCAATTCAAGCTGCTCCGTAAGCTCCTGCTCGTGCCGAGCCAGCTGTCCCAGCTTTTCATCCAGCTCCAGCTCGTGGAACTCTGCCCGCTCTACTTTCTCCTGAAGCTCCTGCAGCTTGCTTTGCCATGAAGCCTGCTCATCCTTATGCTGCTGTTCCACTTTCAGCTCGCGTTCACGGTATTGCTCGTCGAACTGCTGCTTCTGCTGCTCAATTAACCTAGCATATTCAGCCTGCTTCTCATGAAGCTGCGATCTTAGCTCCGAGCAATCACGTTCCAGCTGCTCCGACTGCTCCATTTGTTCAAGCTTCAACAGCTCCAGCTGATCGGCAAAATCCTGCTTGAGCTGGTTCGCTGCATCATCCCGCTGCTGCTCCAGCATAGCAAGCTGCCGCTGATGCTCCTGTGCCAGCTCCGCATGAACAGCTTCGCTTTCCCGCTGCTTCGCTTCGAGTGCTTGCTCCAGCTCACGAAGCTTAAGCGTAAGCTCTCCTCGAGCTGCTTCGCCCTCACGCTGCTTGGCCTCCAGTGCTTGCTTCTGCTCACGAAGCTGCAGCTCCAGCGCTTCACGCTCTTCTTCGAACTGAATTTCTTGCTCCAGCTGTTTTTCTTCCGCATTCTTTTTCCATTCTTCATGAAGCTGGACTTGGGCCGCAAGCTGTTGTTCAAATGCTGTAAGCCGCTCCTGATACTGCTGCTCCTGCTCGTTTCTAGCCTGCTCATAGTGAGCTTGATGATCTTGCTGCAGCTGCTGAAGCTTGCTAAGCTCTTCCTGCAGCTCCATAACACGCAGTTCAGCCTCATCCGCTTTAGCCGCTTCATTCGCCAAATACTTAGCCTGCTCAGCGATTTGCGCTTCGGCTTCCTTCAATCTATTGCCTAGCTGCGCACGCGTTTCGGCATGCTGCTCATTAATGACATGCAGCTCGTCCAGCTGCTGGCGAATTTCGCCAAGCTCGGCGTCACGCTCCTGGCGCTCCTGCTCTAGTACTGCAAGGGAGGAGCGCAACGCTTCTTCCTGCTCCATAGCTTGCAATAAGTGGTCATCTGCCACGGAAATACGCTGTTCAAGCGCAGCTTTTTCCTTGACAGCTGCTTCTTGAAGCTCGGCAACAGCTGTTTGCAGCTTAGCCCGCTCTTCTTCCCAATTTTTATATCGCAAAGCGAGGTCAGCCTTCAAGGCTTGCTCCTGCTCCGTTAACTCTTTCATATGTGCGGAAACCAGCTTCTCGACATTAGCCGATGCTTCTGCAAGCAAGCGCTGCTCATGCTCGTCAAGCTGCTGCTGCTGCTGTTCAGCCGTATTAGACAGCTCCAGCTTCCATTCCTCTTCACGCTGTTCAAGCTTCGCCTGCCAGCCCTGCTCAAGCTGCTTCACACGCTCAGCTAGCTGATGTGCAGCAAGCTCAATCGCTTGGGCTTTAGCTGCACGCTCCGCTGACAATGCCGCTTCCGCTTCTTCAAGCAGCTCTGCCGCAGTTGCCTGCTCGCGTTGCAGTTCTACTTGAGCTGAAGCTTTCAGCTCCGCTAGCTTCGCTGCCGCTTCCGCACGTTCACGTTCGACGAGAGCTTGCGCGGCCGCCTCGGCTTCGGCGAGCTTCGCAGCTGCTTCCGCTTGCTCGCGTGCAAGTCCCTCTTCTGCGGCGCTTTTCGCTTCTACAAGCTTCAATGCTGCATCAGCCTGCTCACGCTCCATTCGCTCCTGTAAAGCTTTCTCGACTTCAGCAAGCTTAGCCGCCGCTTCCGCACGTTCGCGCTCCAGCTGCTCTTGTGCAGATGCTTCTGCCTCTGTCAACAGCTCAGTCGCTGCTGCGCGCTCTTGCTCCAGCGCCTCTTCCGCTGCTGCTTTCGCTTCCAGCAGCTTCGCTTCGGCTTCTAACCGTTCGCTCACCACACGCTCCTCGGCAGCATGTACTGCCGCTTCTGCTGCTGCCAGCTTGGCTGCCGCTTCCTCACGCTCGCGCTTCAGCATCTCTTCCGCTACGCTCTGCGCCTCTGCGAGCTTCGCAGCAGCGGCTTCGCGCTCCCGCGCAACCTCTCTTGCCGCGATGCTTCTTGCTTCGGTTGCTTTTGCTTCGGCTTCTGCCAGTTTAGCGGCTGCTTCGGCACGTTCACGCTCCAACTGCCCCTGCGCAGACGCTTCCGCCTCCGTCAACAGCTCCGTCGCTGCCGCGCGTTCCTGCTCCAGCTCCGCTTTTGCTTCCAGCAGCTTGGCTTCCGCCTCTGCCTGCTCGCGTTCCAGCTCCGCCTTCGCAGCCGCTTCGGCCGCCGCTAAGCCTGCTGCCGCTTCCGCGCGCGCCTCTGCAAGCGCTGCTTCCGCTCCGCTCCGCAATTCCGCCTGCTTCACGGCGGCTGCCTCGCGCTCCTGCGCAAGCTGCTCCTCGGCGATCAATTCCGCCTCGATCAGCTTTTCCTCTACT
Organism: Paenibacillus sp. JT22N15; assembly: GCF_059383755.1. Taxonomy (NCBI): domain Bacteria; kingdom Bacillati; phylum Bacillota; class Bacilli; order Caryophanales; family Paenibacillaceae; genus Paenibacillus; species Paenibacillus sp. JT22N15. Next base: position 662,089 of record NZ_JBXENV010000001.1, read on the forward strand.
TCCGCTATTTTCGCTGCAGTCTCGGAAATTTTCGCTTCCGCTTCGGTCAGCTTCGCCGCCGCTTCAGCTCTCTCGCGCGCAAGCTTCGCATCTGCTCCACTCTGCGCTTCCGCGAGGCTCGCTGCCGCTGCTTCACGCTCACGAACAAGCTGCTCCTGTGCAGACGCTTCCGCTTCGGTCAGCTTTTCAACCACTTCCGCGAGCCGCTCTGCCGCTTCGGCACGCTCGCGCTCCAACTGCTCCTCGGCGATAATTTCCGCCTCGATCAGCTTTTCGGCTGCTTCCGCACGCTCACGCTCAAGTGCCTCATCCGCTGCACTCTTCGCCTCCGCCAGCTTTGCTTCTGCTTCCGCACGCTCCAGTTCAAGCGCCTCATCCGCCGCACTCTTCGCCTCTGCCAGCTTCGCTTCTGCTTCCGCTCGTTCCCGCGCAAGCGCCTCATCCGCCGCACTTTTCACATCCGCCAGCTTTGCTTCTAATACGCCAAGCTTCGCTTCCGCTTCCGCACGCTCTCGCTCAAGCGCCTCATCCGCCGCACTCTTCGTCTCCGCCAGCTTCGCCTCTAATACGTCAAGCTTCGCTCTTGCTTCTGCACGCTCACGCTCCAGCAGCTCTTCCGCAACGATTTCCGCTTCGATCAGCTTTTCGGCTGCTTCCGCCAGCTTCGCAGCCGCCTCAACGCGCTCGCGCGCCACTTGCTCCTCGGCAGCTGCCTCGGCTTCCGCAAGCTTTTCCGCTGCACTGGCCTGCTCACGCGCAAGCGCGCCTTCTAGCGTAAGCTTCTGGGCAGCAAGCGTCTCCGATGCTTCCTCGCGCTGACGCGCAAGCGCTTCCGATGCTTCCTGCTGCTGCGCTGCAAGCCGCTCATCCGCTTCTGCCAGCATATCCTTCAGCTGATTTTCCGCTACTGCGAGCGCATGCATCAGTTCCTCGGCAGCTTTCTTCTTCGCCTGCTCCAGCTCGGATTCAAAAACCTCCTGCAGCTCCTGCAGATCGATTTCCGCCTTTACCTGCAAAGCCTGATACTCCTCGCGCAAGCTTGCCATCATCCCTTGGAGCTCTCCAAGCTGCTCGGCAAGCACTAGCCGCTTCGCCTCAGCGTCATGCAGCGACTCATTATCGCGGCGCAGGCGGAACACTTCCTCGGTCATCTGCACAGCTGCAAGCACTGCAATTCTTGGCAGGTCCAGCTGTGGATAACCTTTGGCAATTTTGTTCATGCTATCATCTATCATTCCGGCAATACGCCGCATATATTCTGAGTTGGAATGGCCCTTCAAACGATATTGATGCCCATATATATCAACGGTTACTACAGTTTGCTCAGTATCCATAAAACATTATCCTCCTATAGGTGTTTCTCGCTCCCTTATCAATCAGCAGGATTGTTTCCCCAATCCTTATATATAGAAGAACATATCACATAGAGTCTTATATTATAGTTGCATTATATCAAGGTGAAACGGCTGTCGCTATCCTTTGGCGGCGCGGCGCGTTTCATTCCGAGAAATATAGAGAAAGGATGGATACATCATATCCTTTCCTATATTTTAAGGTGAAACGGCTGTCGCTATCCTTTGGCGGCGCGGTGCGTTTCATTCCGAGAAATATAGAGAAGGGATGGACACATCATATCCTTTCCTATATTTTAAGGTGAAACGGCTGTCGCTATCCTTTGGCGGCGCGGCGCGTTTCATTCCGAGAAATATAGAGAAAGGATGGACACATCATATCCTTTCCTATATTTCAAGGTGAAACGGCTGTCGCTATCCTTTGGCGGCGCGGCGCGTTTCATTCCGAGAAATATAGAGAAGGGATGGACACATCATATACCTTCTCTATATTTCAAAAATAACTGTAAACGACTGCTTCTGTCTCAGACATAAAGCTTGACCCATCTTTATAGTTCAACCCAAAATGCAGCACTGACTCCCAAGCAGATCTCTATCCATGTTTCGACTAACAAAAAGAACAAGTTTTGATGACAAAACGACACGGTCTTCCACTCTGGAAAAAACGCCCAAAAGCCTGCTCCAGCTTAAAAAACAAAGCAAAAAGCCGTATCGATAGTCCACAAGGAACTATTTCGATACGGCGTGGAAGGTTTCCTGCCTATTTTCTTAATTCTGCTTTAAAAGATTGTTCTAATCCAGCAACGACCTTGCCATGCAGCTCGGTCACTTCTTCATCGGTCAGCGTGCGTTCTGCATGACGGTATACAAGAGAGAGCGCTACGCTCTTTTTGCCTGCTCCCAGCTTCTCGCCTGTGAACACGTCGAACACGCGTACGGACTCAAGCAGCTCGCCAGCCGTTTGCCATGCGAGGGCAGTCAGTTCGCCTGCAGGCACTTCCATATCCAGCACGACAGCAATATCACGCTGCATCGCAGGATAACGCGGCAGCGCCTTGTAGACGATTTCGTCGCCAGCCAGCTGATAAAGCGGTGCAAGCTCGATTTCCAGCACATACGTATCTGCCAAGTCGCTCTCGAGCTGCAGCGTTGGGTGAAGCTGACCAACGTAGCCGATCACTTCTGTGCCATGCTCAGTTTCCAGTTGAACAGCTGCCGTTCTTCCCGGGTGAAAATGCTCCGGCTGCGCCGCGGCATAACTCACCTTATCGGCAATGCCGAGTACAGCAAATACAGTTTCCAGAACTCCCTTTGCATCATAAAAATCAACAGCAGAAGCTTTGCGGTTCCACTGCGGCTCTACACGGTTTCCAGTCAGCAATGCCGCAAAGCGATGCTTCTCCTGAGGAAGACGCGTCAGCTTCTCTTCTTCTGTGTGGAATACGCTGCCGATTTCAAAAATGACAGCCGATTCATTTTTGCGATTGCGGTTATAGGCTGCTGTTTCCAGCAATTGCGCGATCAGCGTCGTCCGCAGCACGCTGCGCTCCTCGCTCATCGGCATCGACAGCTTCACAGCCTTCGTCGCTTCACCCGACAAGGCAGGGAACAGCTGTGTCCGTTCAGGTCCTGTGAACGAATAGCTGATGACTTCATGCAGGCCAGCATCCGTCAGACGCTTGCGCAGCTCGCGGCGAATCGCTTGCGGCTTCGTCAGCGCCCCTGGCGTTACATCTCCGAAAATCGGTGTAGTCGGAATGTTGTCATATCCGTAAAGGCGGGCAACCTCCTCAATCAAATCTACATCATACGAAATGTCGCCTCGGCGCGATGGCACTTCCACTTGGAATACGTCATCTTCACTAACGCTATAGCCGAAGCTTAGACGATTCAGAATCGTTTGCACTTCAAGGCTGGAAAGCGAGGTGCCTAGGTAGCGGTTGATTTTAGCCAAAGCTACTTCAACGACCTGCTGCTTCGCCGGAGCTGTCGTCACTTCCACGATGCCCTCCGTAGCGAGTCCGCCTGCAAGCTCCGTAATCAAGGCAGCTGCGCGGTTCAACGCCGGAATAACGCGGCCCGGGTCCACTTCCTTCTCGAAGCGAATGCTGGATTCTGAGCGAAGGCCGAATTGGCGCGATGTTTTGCGAACCGTTCCACCATCAAATCTGGCCGATTCCAGCAAAATATTAACCGTATCGCCCGTTACCTCCGAATTGGCTCCACCCATAACGCCCGCAAGCGCGATTGGCTTCTCGCCGTCTGTAATGACGAGCATTTGCGGCTCAAGGCGGCGCTCTTGGTCATCTAGCGTAAGCATCGTTTCGCCTTCATGCGCCAAACGCACGTCGATTCGTCCGCTTTTCACTTGATCTGCGTCAAAGGCGTGAAGCGGCTGGCCATACTCCAGCAGAACAAAGTTCGTTACGTCAACGACGTTGTTGATTGGACGAATACCTGCGGCAATAAGGCGATTTTGCAGCCACAGCGGAGACTCGCCAATTTTCACGCCTTTAATGTAACGCGCACTGTAGTGGAAGCACTGCTCAGGAGCGCTGATCGTCACTTGTACATGGCTGTCTGTACGCTCGGAAGCATGAGCAATTTCCGGCTCAGGAATACGCACCTCGCGTCCAGTCAATGCGCCAATTTCATACGCCGTGCCGATTACGCTGAGGCAATCCGAACGGTTCGGCGTCAAATCCAGCTCCAGCACCTCATCGTTCAGCCCAAGCACGTCAGCGATTGGCGTTCCGATTACCGTATGCGGCGGCAATACGAGAATGCCTTCCTGCTGCTCCTTCGGCAGCAGCTTGTCATTAATGCCAAGCTCTTTCGCCGAGCAGATCATGCCCTGCGATTCTACGCCGCGCAGCTTTGCGCGCTTAATATGCAAATCGCCCGGCAGCTTTGCTCCAACGGTAGCGACTGGAACGAGCTGTCCCGCATCGACATTTTTGGCTCCGCAGACGATTTGCAGTTCTTCGCCTGTGCCTACATCTACTTTGCACACGTTCAGCTTATCCGCATCCGGATGCTTCTCGCGCGATTTGACATAGCCGACAACGACGCCTGTCACTCCCTTGTTGCGGGATTCCACCTCGTCGATCTCAATGCCTCCGCGCGTCATTTTTTCGGCAAGTTCTGCGCCCGTAAAGCCAGATAAATCAACATATTCATTCAACCATTGATACGAAATTTTCATCGCTTTGCTCCCCTTCCTTTCCTGCTACATTTTCGCGAATTGTTGTAAAAACCGAAGATCGTTCGTATAGAAATGACGAATATCGTCAATGCCGTATTTCAGCAGCGCAATTCGCTCTACACCCATGCCGAAGGCGAATCCGCTCACTTCGTTCGGATCGTAGCCGCCCATCTCCAGTACGCGCGGGTGCACCATGCCGCAGCCGAGAATTTCCAGCCAGCCCGTCTGCTTGCACATCCGGCAGCCATGTCCGCCGCATTGCGCACAGCTTACGTCAACCTCCGCGCTTGGCTCCGTGAATGGGAAGAAGCTTGGACGAAGACGGATTTGCGTTTGCGAGCCGAACATTTGCTGGGCAAATTGCAGCAGCGTGCCTTTCAGATCGCTCATGCGAATGTTAGGCGCAATGACAAGACCTTCAATTTGATTGAACTGGAAGGAATGCGTCGCATCGTCATCATCGCGGCGGTATACTTTGCCTGGACAAATAACTTTGATCGGCTTGCCTTTCATCGCTTGCATCGTTCTCACTTGAACCGGGGATGTTTGCGTACGCATCAAAATATCGTCGGTAATGTAAAACGAATCCTGCATATCGCGCGCCGGATGGTTTTTCGGCAGGTTCAATGCCTCGAAGTTGTAATAATCCGTCTCTACTTCTGGGCCTTCCGCAATCGTATAGCCGAGCCCGATGAAAATATTTTCAATTTCCTGGGCTACCTTGTTTAGCGGATGTACGGCTCCAGTTGGCAATGCTTTACCCGGCAGCGTCACATCGATCGTCTCGCCGCGCAAGCGCGCTTCCGTCTCCGCTTGCTGGAATACCGCCTGCTTCTCTTCAATAACGGCTTCAATCGCCGTACGCACGTCATTGCCGACTTGGCCGATAATCGGACGCTCCTCGGCGCTAAGTCCGCCCATGCCGCGCAAAATTTCGGTTAGTGCGCCTTTTTTCCCTAAATATTTTACCCGCAGGTCGTTAAGCACTTGCGGATTGTCTACCTGCTGCAGCTCCTGCAGCGCTTCGCCGCGCAAAGCCTCCAAACGTTCCTTCATCTGATGCTCGCCTCCTCATTCTTTTGAACAAACAAAAAAGGCCCCTTCTTCCCGCAAGGGACGAAAGAACCGTGGTACCACCCTAATTCGAACAATCTGCTTATTCCCTCTCTGTACGGACAGGGATAGCACTAGCTTGCTCCTCAATCCCGTTAACGGCGGGAACCGAAACATTCCTACTTGCGGGCATGCAGCACCTGCTGGCGCCACGCCGGGTTCAGAAGTCTGCTCAGGAGTGAACTTCAGACAGCCTGTTTTCACGAAAGACGCTCTCAATCCATGGCGACTTCTCCCTGTGTGAAGGCACTGCTTACTTTTCTCCGTCTCAGCATTTCAACTCATATGGATACAATATCTTTTACATTATAAGCAAATGAATGGCGCGATGCAATAACTGGCACGCAATTTGCCCGAGTTAAGCTCCCGAAATCGGATTTTTGCCTTTGGTAAAGCTGACGCTATCCGCCTTCCATATGCCATTCACCTTGATTATTTTAGTGCCTCGCATAATGAATTCCGTTTCCCAAGCATCATGGCCAATGTCCAGCGATTGAAGAAAGCTTCCTGTTGTTTTGGTTCTATAGCTGCCAGACGTTACTGGATCTTTAAACGTATAATTATACTCTAGGCCTTTATTTTGAATAATGACATTAATGAGTCGGTCGGTAAAATAAGGCTTGAAATAAGTGCGAATCTGCTTCACGGATGATACATCGGCTGCTTCGTTTAATTTATCAGACAGCTGCTTCAGGCGGGCTGCCGATGCTTTTTCAGCGGCCAAAAGCTTAACCGGCTCCACATATACAACAAGCTGCTTCCCTTCGAATGTAATCGTTGCGACTTGGCCATATGAATTCCAGTCTACACTTGCACCCAGCATTTGGCTGACGAACCGCAGAGGAACATAGGTCGTGTTGTTGATTAATTGCGCCGGTACGTCGAGCTCCGTTTCAGCTTGATTGACAAGCACCTTTTTTGAGTTAATCGTAAGAAGCATTTCAATATCGTCTTTTTGGATTTCAATCGTTTGAAGCTTCTGGCTCCACTCTACAGCAGCCCCCATATTTTGTGCAACATCGCGCAGCGGAATAAGCATCCGGTTGTCCTTCAATTTTCCATTCGTAAGCTCTATAGGCCGATCAGCCGCAAAAACAGGTGCCGAAAGGGCTGGAAGAGCCAGCAGTGCCGCTGCCATTAAGCCCAACGCGAATTTTTTCAACATCATCATAACCTCCGTCATCAAAAAGTAGCGGTTGTCTTATCTCTGTAAATTATTTAGACGTGGAGCATCTAAAAAAGTTACTTAGCTAGCAAAAAAGCGCCATCTTTGAAAGATGGCGCCGCCTGCTTCAAGCAGCCGCTATTCTAATAAAGTCTGCTTGACAAATTGATTGAATTTCCTGAACTGCTCGATTTCGCGCTCATGTGTCACTTTGAAATCCGATGCTTTTTTCGAGCGGCTTTTCAGCGTAATTTCCAGCCCTTCAAGCTGCAAATAATAGCGGGTGCCGATATGATAATGACGGCCTTCATAGAGACAGGATGCTCCGAGATAGTTTTGCAGCCATTCAGCTTTATCCGGCTGCTTGTCCCAGTTGTCCGTCAGCCAAGCATACAAATCAGGCTGGAAACTGGCGAGCATGCCGCTGTATCCGCCGCCACCCAATTGCATTACTTCAAGTACATGAGGATTGTTCGCTACAAATATGTTAAGCGGAGTGCCTTCCGCTGCCTTGATTTTCGCTTTAATTTGCTCCAGATTGTTGCTGCATTCCTTCATAAAAGTAAATCTGCCCGTCTCTGCACACCATTTGACAAGCTCTGGCGACAATAGGCGGTGATAAGGAATTGGACATTCATAAAGCCCAAAGGTCACATCAGGGAACGTCTCCAAAATCGTTTGCGCACGTTTTTTCCAAGCTTCTTCATCTTCATCCTCGGCAGCCAGACGGTTCGTTACGAGTACGAAGGCATCCACGCCCGTTGCTGAAATTTGCCTAATCTCCTCAAGCTGCTGCTGAAAGGACTCCGAAATGTGGCCTGAAGCCACGACAGGCACTCTTCCCGCCGTCTTTTCCTGCACGAAGCGCGCTACCGCTACCCTTTCCTCCAAAGAGAGATGAAGCATTTCACTGGACAAGCAAACCGCAAACAACCCATGCACGCCATTGTCTATGTACCAATTAATCAGCTGTTCCAGAGCCGGATAATCAACCTCATTATCCTTGGTAAACGGTGTAAGCATAACGGGCCAGACGCCTTTCGGTGCTTGCTTCACTTGCATTTAAACCCCGCCCTTCACATTTTGATCCCCTACATGTTACAACAGATATATAGGCTTTGAAACCGCTTTAACTTATTTGCACTGATATTTAAACAACACCTCTGAAAATATATTATTTTTAAACAAAGGCTATGTTAAATTCTAATGTTGATTTATGACCATAAGAAAACCGCCTTTGCGAAAAGGCGGTTAATTGAGCTAACGTCTCCCGTTTAGCGTAATCACCTTAAGTGACAAGGTCATCTTACCGTCTGGTAAACGAGACCTATGGCTCCAGAATCAAAGGTCTTGTTTTCGATTAGCTTAAGATTGATCTTCTCCTTGAGACCTTGGAATAACGGCAATCCCTTACCGATCAGGACGGGAGAAACCGTAATTTTATATTCATCAATTAAATCAAGCTGCATAAGGTGGTGTGCGAACCTAGGGCTACCGAGGATGACCATATCCTTGCCTGGCTGCTGTTTGAGGTTATTGATCTCTTTCTCGACATCTTCTTTCACGAGTCTGGAATTATTCCATTCGACTTTCTCTAGCGTCGTGGAAAAAACGATTTTGGCTGTCTTTTCGATCCACTCGGCATGATTCCGTTCATGCTGCGAAGCTGATGGGTTCGAAGGCACAGATGGCCAGTAACTGTGCATCATCTGATAAGTCCCACGCCCCCAAATGACAGTGTCGGCAGTATTCAGAATTTCTTTCGCGTGTTTCTCCAAATCAGCATCGTAGGAAACCCAGCCAATGTCCATTTCACCATTCGGCCCTTCTACAAAACCGTCAAGCGATGCGTGCAGAAATAGAACGAGTTTTCTCATTTTCAGTTCTCCTTTGTTCATGAGGGATATCTACATTATACATTTACTACATTATTAAGGTTTAACAAAGCCTAAACAAAAGCAACGAAAAACAGCTCCGTCCATCTTTACGATGAGCAAGGAGCTGTTTTTAGACTCGCCTATTGTTGAATAATGGCTTCGGCCTCTATTTCGACCAATAATAGCGGATCAATGAGTGCTTTGACTTCTACCATCGTGGATGCTGGTTGAATCGTGCGGAAAAACTCGCCATGCGCCTTGCCGATTTCTTCCCATTTTGAAATGTCGGTAACGAACATTCTTGTCCGCACAACATCGGACATGCTCGCCCCTAGTTCAGCCAAAGCTTTCTCGATCGTTTGCAGCACAAACCGAGCTTGCTCGTATGGATCTCCTTTGCCTACTACTTCGCCATCTTTCATCGCCGTCGTTCCTGCGACCTCAATCCGGTTGCCAACACGAATGGCGCGGCAGTAGCCGACAAGCGGCTCCCATGGAGAACCTGTAAATACCTGTTTTCTGCTCAACCTGCTCACTCTCCCCACATTATCATTTGTGCTTCCTTTTAATCGTTGTCTTCATGCTAACTGTCGCTTAAAGGCTCCGTTGCTATTTCCACACAAGTTCCTTGGTCCCGCTCGCTCTTTACACGAAGCGTCCAGCCCATCTGCTTTGCTCGTTCACGCATCATGCGAATGCCATAGCGGCCTTTCGCCTCCAACTGCTCGGCGTCTGCCCCTCGCCCTGTATCCGCTACGATACAATGAAAGCTGCCCAGTGCTCCGCCTTCAAGCGGATAACAGGCGATGCTCACATGCGCCTCATGTGTATGCTTGCGAATATTCATCAGCGCCTCGCGCACAATTGCCATCAGCTCGACCTTCTCTTTGTCCGACAGCGCATGCTCAGACAATTGCCAATTAACTTCAGCAGTATAGCCCCCAGCTTCCCGCAGCTCCTCGGCAAGGGAATGAATGGCTGCTCGCCAAGGCCCTTCAGCAGGACTTGCAGCTGTTGACGATTTCAAGTTGGCAATGGACTGGCGAACATCCTCATACACGTGCCGGACTGTTCCACGAATTTGTTCAGTCGTCTGACGAACACCCTCCGGTGTATGGGCGTGCTCCAAGCTATCCAGCTTCACGGAAAGCAGAAACAACGACTGCGAAATGCCATCATGCAGCTCACGCGCCAGCTTCTCGCGCTGCTCAAATGAAGATTTCGACAGCCGTTCGCGCTGCAGCGCATCCTGCATTAGCTCTAAACGCTTGAACAAACCGCGCAGCAGCGTCAGTGTAACTAGAAACACGAGCACAGGAGCAAGCACATTGCCCAAATCCATTGAAATGTATGGCAGCAGGAACGCATGCCGGACATATTCCCAAAGCCCAATTATAAGTGTTGGAATCCACAAGATCAACCATTTCAACCATCGATATGACACTCGCTACCGCTCCCAGCTTGCATTAATAGTTTTCAAAATCGATGCTTTCTTCCACCTTTTCCCCACTCTTATCGACCACTTGCAGCTCGGCCGTCCATTTCCCGGGGAATGGGATGTCCATTTGCTCTGCATGGTACGACGTTCTCACAAAACCAGGAAACGATTCATACGACTTATCCTCAAAAATCGCCAGCGGCACCTCAAGTGGCGCAAGCTGCTGTCTGTCACGCGAATGCAGCACCAGCTTTACTTCAGAAGGCTCTCCCAGCTGCTCCGGCAGCCATATTTTCACCTCGAATTGATTCGTTCCTGGCTCATTAGGCGTTATATTAACGGTAAAATGTCGCGTTTCCCCCATCTTATGAAATCGGACTGGCGTATTGTCTGGTAGTGGGCTCATATAGGTGAACACGCCGACAATGAGCGTGATCGCCAGCATTAAGCCTGCATCCACTTTCAGCATCAAGCCGTGTGGCAGCTCCCCCCGCCGAACACGGGCCCGAAGCAAAGCGCCTGTGACGATGACGAGCGCGACCAGCGCGATTTTCACAATTAGCCATATGCCCCAGCTTGTATAAAATAAATAGGACAGGCTTGGCAGCAGCAACAGCGTAATCGCCGCACCCGTAATGATAAGCAGCGCCATGGATATCCAAGCTGCTGTCGTGAAGCGTTCTGCAAACCGCCCTGCTTCCTTCCGATCAACAAACCATAAGCCCAGCAAAATCATCAAGCCCCCGCTCCATACAGCCGCACAAGCGAGATGGATAAAATCAAGCACGATGCCCAAATTCATATTCGACTGCAGCGCCGCCACATGGCCGCTCCAGCTCTCAATAGCAAGCAGCAGCAGCGCCCAGATGAGCTTGAATGTATCGTTTGCTTTAATAACGACAAAGCCAAGTAGCGACAAGATAAGAAGCGCAAGCCAAGCTTGGCCGGTATTCGTTTCGGTGAACAGCCTCACCCATTCCGCCCCTCCGCCTCCGTAGCCTTCCATCAAGCTTCTCGCACTGGCGAATACATACATTAGAGAAGCCAGCAGCAGCACCCGCATCATTGGCAGGCTCCATTGCTGCATTCGTTTGCGCTGTTCATCGCTTCCTGAGCGAATGCCGCTGAACCACAGCATCATTCCGGCCGCCAGCAGCAGCGCGGTGTAATACACAATTCTTGCTGTATAAAATAAGGCTGTGCCGACACTAAGTCCACTGTCATGGCCGTGTTCCATATTTTCCATCTGGTCATGTCCAACCTGCTCATGCGGATTAAAGCTTGCCGCCAGTGTTGGGAAAGCACCAGAAATCTGCTTAGGCTCTAAGATTCGCGCTGCATGTGCATCGGCTGGCATGAGGCCAGCTAACAGCACAGCGCTAAGCAGAAGCAAAGCCAGCACCGCATACAAAGATGATATTCTGGCAGGTGAATGTTGTATAAGCTGTTTGCTCCGGGAAATTAATTTTAAAATCATGCTGCAAATCCCTTCCTTCAGTTATCCTCTTGCAACATTTTACCCTACAAGACAGCAAAGGACAATTCACAAGGCACGGCTGAAACATTGTATAACCTACCCTTGGAGCGTGCATCATGAAAGAGAAGGAACGGCATCATATATGTACAATCAACTATGTACAGGAGGAGGAAATGCCTACATGGTGTTTAACAGCAGCTACACAATCGCTGATTTGAATCATAATGAGGATGCCCTTGCAGAAATAAAACAATTAGAGCAACGGCTGTCCGACCAAACCGGAGCAGCCATTACTCTAATTGCTTATAACTATGAGCATGATATTACGGCTGAACGTACCGATTAATCATTTCAACTAGCAGATCGTTAAGCGGCTTCACCTCGTATTCCCCGGCAGCAGGCTCCAAGTGGCCGCCGCCTATTCCGCTGTCATCCGTCAAAAACAAGTATGTCCCTCCCGTCGCCACCGCCATAAAGCGCAGCAAATATTCCGTTTGTACATCTACACCGCTGGAGGCGACGGGAATTATACGGATGCCCTCGGCCGCTGCCGTTTGGATCAGCTCCTGAATTTCATTAACTACTTTAGTGTTATAATGCGGCGGAGCATCCAATACGAGGAACAACAGCCTTGTCCTCGCCTGGTCGCTCCAGTCATGTCCATGAATGGCATCGCGCAGCGCTGCATCCACCGCTTCGGGATAATCGCCGCCGCCATCAGCCTTTTCCGCTGCCAATTTCCGGACCACCTGATCGACATCCTTCGTAAACGGAAACGACTTCACCGTATAATCATCAAATTTATCCTTATAAAAATTGGCACTGAGCCGTATATCCAATTGCTGGCCATGCTGCTCGCCTACCCTGCCGATTACATCCTTCAGCTCGGCCTCCAAATAGCGCAGCTCATCCTCCATTGAGCCTGTCGTATCCACAACAAACATAATATCGACTGAATTGGCGAGCTCAGCTTCGCCTCCCAAATCAACCTTGAGCGTGCCTTGCTCCGGCAGGCTAATCTGGTCTATGCTCTTTTGGTACTGGCCTGCCTGCACCTCGACTTTATAATGGCTTTGCTTATCGTTTTGTTCTTTATTATAAAGTCCGGCAAATAAATAAGCTTTTCCATCCGTATTTGTACGCGCTTCCCATACTTGCTCGCGCTGATTGTCACCTAGCTTTACAACAGCATCGGATACTGCACGCCCGCCTGATGTCACAACGACCTCAAGCCGGTTAAAAGCGTGAAACGACCAATAGCGGGCATTGTCATCGCCCTCTTTGCTATTGAGCAAATTGCCGAAGCGCTGCCATGCGGCCAAATCATCCCATTCACCAGCTGTAAGCTGTCCTGCCTTCACTTCCGCCTGTTGCGAAGTATAACGCCTGTCTCCACTTTCTCTGCGTTCACTTTCAGGAGCAGGCTCCGTTGTTTCGCCTTTGCTTGGTGCTTGGTCCCCTCCGCTATCTTCAGCATTTTTAGTTACAGTATCTTCCGTTGTGTTATCTCCTGTTGCTGTATCCCCCGGTTTCGTGGAATTACTCCGATCAGAGCCGTTATTCATGCTGCCAGAGCAAGCTGCTGCCAGCATGAAAGCGATAATGATGACCATTGTGCGAATTAAGATGAGTTTATTTGTATTTTGCATCTTAAATCCCCCTTCTATCTTTTTCCATTAGACGATTGCGGGGCAATGATTGTTGCATAAAAGCATATTCAACATTAAAATGATTAACAGGCTGCAGCGCTGGCTTGTCCAGACCATATGCGGCGTTTTTCTTAGGAGGATAAACGGATGGAAACGATAGCGTTAACCAATATTGAAATGACCTATCAGCAGGGGACTCGTCAGCTTACTTTTACAAATGCCGACTTATTTTTAGTGACAGACTTTGGCTCGGCTTTGTGGTACGTCGATGCGAACGGCATTGCAGATGCCGATGTATTGAAATGGTTCAATCAAAGCGAGGACATCCGAATTGAGCTGCGCGTCACCTCATTGGACAATCGCAAATTCGAAGGTACCGCTTATTTCCACCCCAATGAGAAGCATTATGCGGCAGCGATTCGCGGCGAAGGCGAATTGCGTCTTATAAATAACGAACAATAATCGTGGAAATATTGAAAAAAGGAGGAATTAACTGACATGTCTATTACTACACGTCTGGTTCAAAATCAGGAAGACCGGAATGCCGTATTTGAAGTACGGCGCAGCGTATTTGTTGACGAGCAGGGCGTCCCTGCTGCCAATGAATATGATGAATTTGAAGATACGGCCCAGCACCTGCTTGCCCTCAGCGATCAAGTGCCAGTAGGAGCAGGAAGAATACGAGTAGTGGGCGGTGCAGCCAAGCTGGAGCGCATTTGCATTTTGGCAGACTACCGCAAGCTTGGCATTGGTAAAATCATCGTCGAAGCGATGGAGCAAGCAGCCGCAGCCCAAGGACTTACCGCTGCCAAGCTAAATGCCCAAACCCATGCAGAAGGCTTCTACATCAAACTGGGCTATCGCACGGTTTCGGAGATTTTTTTGGAGGAAGGCATGCCTCATGTCACGATGACCAAGCAGCTTGTACAGCAGGCCTAAAGCCCGTCAATCCAATACAAAAAGCCCTGGACAGCCGCCTTCCAACATGGACGGACTTTCCAGGGCTTTTCAATTGTATAGCTGCTGTAAGGCAGCTATTATTTGCTATGCGATAATTCTGGCGTTGTCATACGGTCATAGAAATCAACCGCTTTATCCTTGTCCTCGGAATCGCGAAGCGCCATTGCCGAACGCGGATGCTCGTCCAAAATACCAGTAATCATATAAGGAATAATGTAGCCCCACTCTTCCTTCTCACGAAGCGGAATCATGTATTTCTCGATCATATCGAGTACTGGGCGTGTTTTGTATCTTGGGTTTTGCAGTTGGGATACGAGCAGTTCTGTGTTGCAGTTGCCTGCTGCGCGGCCCATGCCATATACGGACGAATCAAGCAGCTCGACGCCGCCCTCAGCAGCAATAAGCGTATTAGCGAATGCTAGCTGCAAATTGTTGTGCATATGCGCGCCCAGACGTTTGTTTGGAAGATACTTGCGGAACTTTTCCGTCAAGTAGCTTACATCATTCGGCTTCAGGCTGCCGTAGGAATCGACGATGTACACAACATCAACAACGCTGTCATTGATCAATTCGAACGCTTCCAGCAGTTGGTTTTCCATTACATTCGACAAGGCCATAATGTTCAGCGTCGTCTCATAGCCACGGTCACTGAATAGTTTAACCAGCTCAAGACCCTTGTCCACATCTTTCGCATAACAAGCGACACGGATAAGATCAAGCAAGCTTTCGCTGCGTGGCAAAATATCGTTCTCGTCTACACGGCCTACGTCAACGAGTGCAGACAGCTTCGTAGTTCCTTTGTTAGGAATAACGGTTCTCAGAAACTCGTCATCCAGAAAACGCCAAGGACCGGCACTTTCTGCGCCTTTGAGCAGCTTTGGCGAGTTTTTATAGCCAATTTCCATATAATCAACGCCAGCATCGTTCAGGCTTTTGTACAAGTGCTGGACAAACTCTACGCTGAAATCCCAGTTGTTTACTAATCCGCCATCGCGAATAGTGCAATCGACGATTTTACAATGACTTGTTTTTGAATTCATGTAAAGGCTCCTTCTGACTGTACGTCGCTAATCTTTAACATCCATCATACTTGAAATGCCTATGAAACGCAAAAGAAATTTGCCCGTTTCTGACGTCATAAATCGGCCTTTTTAAGCACCAAGCAGCTCTTCTGCTTTCGCCTGAAAACGTTCATGAAATTGCTTGACCGCCCGGATATCCATCTGCTGTCCATTGATCCGGTTGTAAACTTGCTCATCCGTCGTCGCCAGCACATCCAAAAACTGAGACACAATTTGAGCTGTTACCGTTTCCGGGTGCTCCTTCACCAGCTTTTGATAGCTCGCCTTGACCTCGCTGAGCAGCCGATACGTTTCCATATCGAATATGGGCGTATTATTGAGGCCATAAATATACATCGATAAGTAGCTGTTTAAATAAAGCTGCTCGATTTCCGGGCGCTCTGCTGAGTTTGGGTACGTCTTAATATAGTTTTCCGACAAAACGGCGCGATTCGCCAGCTTGTCCCACGTTATGATCAGTCCGGCATCCTTCGCTGATACCTCATTGGATTCTACCGCCCGCAAAAAAATATAATCGTTCATCTGCTGTGATACGTAATTTTTGTAAACCTTTTGCAATTCAAAATCAATGATCGGATAAATGGTGCCCTCTACCATAATCAGCTTGTAGCCGCCCATCAGCTTCGTAATAACAAGCTGCTTCACAGCGGCATCCTGAATTTCGGCGGCGTTGGAAGCCGTAATCGGCCATTGCTGCTGGAGCAGCACCTCCTGCACATTATTTTCAAAAAAAGCGTCCTGCGTTCGTTCTAGATCATTGTTATAATACGCATTCAGCTCGCGTATCATCGTATCCGCCCGCTCCTGTCCCGCTTTCGACATATTTTCGTTCAGGAATGATACAATTTCGAACGGCTCCTTCGCATTTTGCACCGTCTGGCGGTATTGCTCCAGCAAATTGTCTTTCTCTTGGGGGACACCTTGAACGACTGGCGAAACTTGAGCCCCAGCATGGGAATCCCGTCGTTCCTCTGTATTTTTATTGTTGCCGCTGCAGCCTGCAATGAATAATGCAAAAATAAGAACTAAAACATTCCATCTATAGTTACGACTACGCACGTCGTTATTCACCTCAATCGTCATGTTCACCTGGCCCTCTCACCCTAATAGTATATGCCACATTATCGTCAATATCCAATAGACGCATGAACAGAGCGGAAGTTACGGCAAAAAAGCGCGGAAGCAGGCCTCCGCGCAAACTTTTTTTAAAACACATCCGTATCCTTAACTTATCTTCAAAATATCTCCTGAACTTACAGCGCTTTGACCTGGTTATCCTCATGCAGGGCTTCGGCCGAATAATGCCCTGACTTCACAACCTTTGTTGTCAAATACTTCTCATTGTAGACCGAGGTTTGGCCCCAAAGCGGAACACGGCGGGCAATGTGCATGCCAGCATCACGAAGCGCCTCCACTTTGCGCGGGTTGTTCGTAATAATCGATACGGGCTGCGAGCGAAGCAGCTTCAAGACAGCAATGGATTCGCTGTAATCGCGAGCGTCCTCGGCAAAGCCCAGCTCCAAGTTCGCATCAACCGTATCCAGTCCTTCCTCTTGAAGCAGGTAAGCCATTGCCTTGCTGAACAAGCCAATGCCACGGCCTTCATGATTGGCCAAATAAAATAAGGCACCCGTTCCATGCTCGGTAATCATTCGCATCGACTGCTTAAGCTGAAAGCCGCAATCACAGCGTTGGCTGCCAAAAATATCGCCCGTATGGCAAATGCTGTGCATGCGAATCAGCGCATCTTCGCCTTCGGCAAAATCGCCATAGACGAGCACGCTGGATTGCTGAAGCTCCGCATAATGCCCATTTGCCAGCTCGCTGTATAGATCTGCTTCGTCCTGCGCGCTATTTTTCTCACGCTTCAGCCAGCTGTACCACTGGAAAATCTTCGTCTCGCCATCAAGCTCAACCGGGAGCTGAATCGGTCCGACAACGTGGATATCGTATGAATCGCCTTCAATTGTTTTTATTTTGTCATTTATAATAGAACGAATGGATGGTTTAATCATTAGTGTGCACCTTCTTCATCTGTATTTGATATAATAGGTTGAAAGGCTAAGCTTCATCTGCTATACATGCACCTTGCCTTATTAACAATCATAGGGGAACAAATTTTCGCTTACCATTAGTAACTAATTATATATTTGAAATTCCATTACGTCAAGTTATGAGCGTTCAAAAAGTTTGCTTGTATATAAATACTATTAAAGCTATACTTAATAGCAAGTTATAATGAGGTGATCTACATGGAGAAATCCGGGCTTTGTCCGCGCCTGCACAAAGGGATGGACATTATAAGCAAACGATGGACCGGCTTGATCATTTATCAGTTGCTGTCCGGGCCGCAGCGCTTCAGCTGCATTCAAGGCGCCCTTCCCATTAGCGGCAGACTGCTGTCTGAGCGGCTTAAGGATCTTGAAGTTGAGGGCATTGTAAGCCGCGCCGTCTTTCCAGACATTCCAGTTCGCATTGAATATTCGCTCACTGAAAAGGGACACGCACTGGAGCCGGTCATTCGCGAATTGCAGCAATGGTCATCCAATTGGGTAGCGCCTATGTCCATATCCAAGTAAAAGGTTAACGAAGCAGCCTCGGCCCTCCATCGGGCCGGGGTTGTTTTGTGTTTTCGGAGTGGGGGACGCTTCGCGGAATTATAGCAATCTACTATTAACGTCTAGTACCCTCTATCAGTAGGCCACATATAAATATATTATTCGTATCTCCCCATGATAATTGTCCTCATATGCGTTATCACTAGAAAGGAGGAAACCCGATTGCTTACTGTCTTCATTATTTGCTCATCAGGCCTGTCCCTCTATTTCATTCTTAAGCCTCCTCCACCGATTAAACAGCCTACTATTCTAACCCTATCCTCTACGGCAACAGATAATCGCTATGACAGCATTAGCATAGAAACCGCTCAGCATACTGCCGCTGCCGCAAATGAATAACCCTTTGCTGCTTCACTATGAATTTAATCAAGAATTCGAGGTGATTAACATTTGATCTCGCTACCTTCCATTATCGTGTCCCTGTTTGCTTTCCTTTTCACTATTTTGCTCATTTTGTGGCGACCCAGAGGGCTGAATGAAGCCATTCCTGCTACGTTTGGCGCCATTCTCGTCCTATTGAGCGGAGTCGTCTCGTTGTCGGACCTAGCGCATATTAGCGCCACTGTAAGCGGAGCTGCCATCACTATTATGGCAACGATCGTCATGGCTATCGTGCTAGAAAGCTTCGGCTTTTTCATCTGGGCAGCCGAAGGGCTTGCTATTCGAGCACGAGGCTCAGGACTCAGGTTGTTCTGGTATGTAAACCTGATGTGTTTTCTGATGACGCTATTTTTCAACAATGACGGCAGCATTCTTATCACAACCCCGATTTTGCTCATTATGCTGCATCACATGGGACTGAAAAACCACCAAAAAATTCCATACCTACTCTCAGGAGCATTAATCGCTACCGCCTCCAGCGCTCCCATCGGAGTCAGCAATATTGTAAATCTGATTGCGCTGAAAATCGTCGGCATGGATTTGTACATGCATACCGTCATGATGTTTATCCCCGCTACACTAGGTCTGCTGCTGCTCACCTTGCTGCTGTTCCTCTACTTTTACCATCAGCTTCCCCGGGAAGTACCCCATACGATTTCAATCGTCCCTATTCACTCTGGCTACCATCCTTTACTCACTCCTGCCGGAAGCAAGCCTGCACAGCCCAAATACAGCAGCCGCTTTATGAAATCGATTCTGCTTTTCGTCTTCTCCGTTCGGCTCAGCTTATTTGCTGCATCCTATTTGCACATCCCCGTTGAGTGGGTCGCTGTTTTCGGCTCCTTGCTGCTCCTTTGTTGGCGCTGGATTTACCTGAAAATGCCACCGAACGACATTTTGCGTAAAATCCCCTGGCATATACTCATATTCGCCTTCGCCATGTATATCATTATTTATGGCCTGCACAACATTGGCCTGACGCAAGGACTCGTTCAGGTGTTCGAGCCGCTCGTTACTGGCAGCCTGATGAATGCAAGCATTTTAATCGGAGGGCTCGTCTCCGCCATGTCTACACTCGTCAACAATCATCCCGCACTCATGATCGGCACGATCACGCTTACTGAAATGAACCTCGACCCGCTTACCCTCAAAATCGCCTACCTCGCCAGCGTCATTGGGAGCGATATTGGCTCACTCATTTTACCGATAGGCACGCTAGCCTCACTCATTTGGATGAATCTTGTGCAGAAATCCAAAGTAAAAATCAGTTGGATGGATTATGTCAAAGTAACGCTTGTCATCATTCCGCCTGTGCTGCTGTTTACCCTCACTCTTCTTGCTCTATGGGTTGGCTGGATTTTCCCAATGCACTAGCTCACAACAACGTATACATGAGCGGTCAGTCTACAAATAGGTGTTTTCTGATAAATCCGCAGCTATTTCTATGGCAAACGGGCGCTGCCACCAAATGACGGCAGCGCCCGTTTGCCTATAAGGCAGCAGTACTATTTATTTTATTTACTACTAAAAGGTTTACAATTGAGGAATAACGGTTTAATATATATCCCTAGCCGAATTCTAGCACTCTAATATTAAATCGCTTAATTTTTCAATTGAAAAAGCGGGGGAACCAACAACGTGGTTGAAGCGAAAGCTTGAATCGCAAGGGGTGAATCCGGTGCATCTCGCACTGGTAGGGCAGCTCACTGGCCCGAATCCGACAGCTAACTCCGTAAGCGAACGTGAGGAGAGATGAATATGATTGTCCTTCATGCGCCGGACGCTCCGCCTAAGGCGAAGCACGCAATGAAGCTTACGGTCAAACGCATTGAGCTGTTTGTCATTCCAGCACTCAATGTAGACGACGCCGGAAACCGTGCCTGCTTGCGGGTAACGACGGACAAAGGCATTGGCTTTGGCGAGACTTTTGTCGACGAGATGGAGCGCCCTAATGATTGGGGCCTGTGGTGCAGCGCGCTGAGCAGCTTTATCGGCACCTTGTCTATTACAGGACGGTCGCTTCGGAGCGAGCAAGCCGATCATCACAGTGTGTACAACCTATTCGATCATGCGATTCATCATCTCAAAAGCTGGACCGCAGAAATTGAACCGGACGACGGCGCTTCTGAGGAACCTATTTTACTTAGCCGCTCCTTATTCTACCTTTCTATTTTTTAGCTTATTTTAGATCACCATAACGCAAAGGAACCTTCCCCGCCATGTTTCAGCTGGCAGGAAAGGTTCCTTTTTTTCTATCGGCCGCTTGTCCTTTCAAGGTGAAACGGCTTTCGCCGTCCTCTGGCGGCGCGGCGCGTTTCAGTCCGAGAAATATAGAGAAAGGATGGGAAAATCATATACTTTCCTATATTTTAAATAAAATCGGTCATCGAATGGACATTCAGCTCGCCCGGCGACGCAGCGCTGAAAGCCTGATCTCCTTGCGGATTTCGCGCGTAAAACGTAATCGTACGCGGTTCGTTCGGCAGCAGATCGAAATAGTTGTCGCTGAAAATACCTTCGATCGACGCAGAAAGTCGAACCTGCTTGGCCAGCGTATCCGTCTCCAGCACATAAGCGGTGCCGCCGCTGCCTTGAACCTCGCTGATCTTTATGGCCGGAGCCGCAAGCTCAAGCTCATTCATCGGCCTGAAATAATGCTCCTTTTCCTCCACGAGCAGTCCACCCTGCTTTAGCTTCGCCACAAGAACGACTTCACCTGGCTGAATGCCTTCGGAAAGCAGCGCTTCCAGCTCTAAGGAGCAGGCGATATGGCCGTTGTTTGGCTGAAGCGATACCGGAACGGCAAACTGCTTCAGCACCTCGCCCGTGAATGAACGCAGCTCAAGCGCAAGCTCGCCGATGAAAGGTTCATTTTGATCTGACAATACATAACAATCGACGCGGCCGCTGCTCGCGCAGTCAAACGACAGCATGATGTCGCGGAAGCTGCGTGCCGCATAATATTGCAGCGCCTTCCAGCGCCCGTAATAGTCCATTCCCGCCCATGAGGCGACAGGCCAGCAATCGTTCATTTGCCAATACAGGGACCCCATGCAAAATGGCTTTTTCCGCCGATGGGCTTCAATCGCTGTCTTCATCGCTTCCGCCTGCAAAACCTGGCTCAAATAAAGAAATGCCGGGAAATCCTTCGGCTGGCGCAAATACATATCCATATATTCCTTGATCAACTGGTTGCCGCGCGCGTTTTTCTGATGCGCCAGCATTACCTCCGATTCAATGGCCATGTCCGCTTCTTCCGCATACTGCTGCACCGTTTGCAGCTCAGGAAACGATTGGAAGCCGTATTCGCTCATGAATCGGCCGACGTGGACGTTGTATTTTTCAAAAGGCTCTACGTTATGCCAGACGCCCCAATAGTGAATATCGCCGCTCTTCGACAAGTTGAAAGCATGCTGCTCACCGTCTCCCGTCAGCCCCCGCATCGGTGAAGAAGGCCAATACGCAATACCATTGCCAAGCCCCGCGACCGCCTGCGGCAATATCCGGTGGAAAATCGCCTCATAATCAGCCCACAGCTGCTCGCGCTGCTCAGGCGTATAGTCGCGCTTCCAGCCCCAGCCCATATTTTCATCATAATGCGACCAGGCCGTATCGATTTCATTGTTGCCGCACCATATGGCGATACATGGGTGATTGCGCAGACGCCGAACGTTTTCCTCCGCCTCCAGACGCACATTTTCCAGAAAAGCCTCATCTCCGGGATACATGCTGCAAGCGAACATGAAGTCCTGCCAAACGAGCAATCCGTACTCATCGCACAGCTCATAGAAGGCATCCGCCTCATAAATGCCGCCGCCCCACACCCGGAGCATATTCATATTGGATAACGCAGCACTCGCAATTTCATGACGGTAACGCTCATAGGTCACGTCAGGCAGGAAGCTGTCATTCGGAATATGATTGGCTCCTTTCGCGAACACCGGAACCCCATTCAGCTCGATATAAAAGGCATGGCCCTGCTCGTCCTGATCGGTTACCAGCCTCACTGCCCGCAAACCCGTCGTTACACTGCGGCTGCTTACGGGCTGCTCGACCCCATCCTTTGTTTGCACAAGCAACGCTTCAAAATGATACAGCTCCGGCTTGCCGAGGCCTCTGCACCACCAAAGCCGCGGCTGCGCAATAGACGCCGCCAGCTCCACCGTCTGCAAGCCCGCCGCCAGCTGAACCTGCTGCTCCCAGACCCTGCCGTCGGCATTTACCCGCAGCACCCCTTGCCAAGCTTGCTCGCATTCCACTTCTGCTGCAATCCTTAGGCTCGCATGGGCTGCGGTGATTTCCTGCTGCTCGATATACAGATCTGTCAGTCGCACCTCTGACCAGGCAACGAGCCTCACTTCCTTCCATATGCCGCTCGTCACAAATCGCGGGCCCCAGTCCCAGCCATAATGATACGGAGCTTTGCGGGCAAAAACACTGATTTTCTTGTCGCCAAGTCCACCAAGCTCTGATTGGTCATTCGCCGCCGGAAGCGGATAGCCCAGCTTCTCAAGCTTCGGCAAATCCTCGTTAACAGGCGAACGAAACTTGACTGTAATCACATTGCCTTCCGGCTGCAAAACCGGCTTCACATTCATTTTCCAGCTGCGGAACATATTATCCGCCGACAGCATATGCTTGCCGTTGACGTACACATCAGCATACGTATCAAGTCCAGTAAATACCAACTCCAGATGCGATTGTGCCAGCATTTCCGGCGTTACGCCGAACGTGGTCTCGTACTCCCAATCCTGCTTATCGATCCACTGCAGGCCGTGCTCGTTCGTACCGTAAAAAGGGGGGGCTATTTTCTCTTGCCGCAGAAGATCCATGTGCACGTTTCCCGGCACAATCGCGGGCTGCCACTCCTTCTCGCCACAAGCTCTAAAGCTCCAATCGGATAAAACTCTGATCGCTTCGTTCATAGCGTCCTCCACTATCGTTATATAAGTTTAGATAAAATGTAATTCAGCCTTGTCAGCGTTGAGAGCTGACACTTCCAGAGTCTCGTATTGCAGCGGCTGTCCGTCTGCCTGCTGCATGGCGACCGTGACCGCTTCACCCGGCAGCAGGTCAAAATAATTATCGCTGAAGCGAACGTTGCCCTGCTTCACATCGAGTTTCACAAGTCGCGCTGCTCCGCCCGAAGCGGCTACTGTAACCGTCTGCTCCTGCTTATTAAACGTTGCAGCAAGGGTGCTCTGCGGCAAGCTCAGCTCCAGATGGTCGCGCAAATAATAATAATTGTCCGGCGCGTCCCACTGCGGGGCAGACAGCTTCACGATAACTCGCTCTGGCGCAGCACCGTTTAGCACTTCAAGCTCCGTCAGCTCGCCAATTTGAACCGCCTTGTTCGGCGGCAGGCTGACGTCAAAGCTCTGCTCATACCTCAAGCTGCCATCAAGCGCATAACACTGGAACAGCACCTTGCCCTCATACGCTTCCAGCCGGTCATTGACCGCCCATACGCGAAGCGGCTGTCCTGGCTCATAATCGAGCGACAGAAGGAGCGGATGATAGAACTTTTTCGCATAATAAAAAGAAGCCTTCGGCAGCAGCTCATAGTCAATCAGCGACCAGCTCGTACCCGGCCAGCTGTCATTATGCTGCCAGACAAGCGATCCGCTCGTGCGGTGCTTATTGCGCCTGTAATGCTCAATGCCATATTTTAAGCCTTCCGCCTGCGTGAGCATGGAGAAGTTCATATATTCTTCAATATTTTGCGGAATGCCCGTATAGCCTTCCATGAGCAAAATGCCCTTCTGATGGTTCGTATCCTTGTTGCGATGAGCCATCTCTACGCTGCCCCAATAAAATTCGCCTTCCGGGATATAGCGCTCCAGCGTATAGCGGTTAGCAGATGCGTGCATGCCAAACTCGCTGCTGAACAGGGTGAAATCTTTTTTATAATTTTTGAACGTGACGCCTTCAATGCTGTAATCAAGCAGCGGCGCCTCGCCGAATTTGCGCGGGTACACCGAACCATGCCAAACTTGCCAATTGTGGCGGTCGCCGACGTCAGGGTCGTTCGCATCATTGCCGCCATAAGGCGACGACGGCCAATACGGCCTGCTGCTGTCATACTGCTCCAGCACTTCCGGCAGCAGCTCATGGTAGATGCTCTCGCCATAGAAGGGACAAGTAATATCCCCGCCAGCCGACTTCATGTCATACAGCCAGTCAATTTCGTTGTTGCCGCACCATAAAGCAAGCGACGGATGATTGCGCA
Source organism: Paenibacillus sp. JT22N15 (assembly GCF_059383755.1). Taxonomy (NCBI): domain Bacteria; kingdom Bacillati; phylum Bacillota; class Bacilli; order Caryophanales; family Paenibacillaceae; genus Paenibacillus; species Paenibacillus sp. JT22N15. Next base: position 686,635 of record NZ_JBXENV010000001.1, read on the forward strand.
AACGCTTCACATTATCGATTGCTTCCTGCTTCACATTTTCCATGAAATTACGGTTGAAATCTGGAAAAAGCGCGTTCGCAAAGGCAAAATCCTGCCAGACGAGCACACCAAGACGGTCGCATTCCTCGTAAAAAATATCCTTCTCATAGATGCCACCAGCCCAAATGCGCAGCATATTCATATTGGAATTGACAGCCAGCTCGATTAGATCGGTGTAGCGCTTATCCTTCACCGCTCCAATAAAGCTGTCTGCCGGAATCCAGTTGGAGCCTTTGGCGAACAGCTTGATGCCGTTCAGCAGGAAGGCAAAAGCGGGCTTTCCAGCTTCATCCTCCAGCTGCAGCTCAATCGTCCGAATGCCGCAGGGCTTGCGATAGCTGTCAACCTGCTCACCGTCCGCAAGCAGCTGCACCTCAAGCTCATACAAATACGGCTCGCCAAGATCATGCGACCACCACAGCTGCGGCTGCTTTACTGCCAGCTCTGCCGCTGTCTCGCTTCCTCCTTTTACGGAAAGCGCTGCGGATGCCGCAATCTCTCCCTCTCTCGTAAACAGCCTGATTTCAGCAGTCAGCTGCGCCTGCTTGTGATAGGCAACCGTATCGACTGCTACCTTCAGAACCGCTTCTTCCTTGCCAGCCGATAACGTTTGAACGAATACGCTGCCCAGCTTAGCTGCGCGCCTGCGCTCCAGACGAACGCTGCCCCAAATACCGACAGTGACCATTCTTGGCCCCCAGTCCCAGCCGAAGTTCATCGCCGCTTTGCGCAGCCATGGACGTTCCTTCGTATAGGAGGACCACTGGAACTGCTCCTTATCCTGATGATGCAGATGCAGCGGGTCAAAACGGACGGCAATGGCGTTTTTGCCCGGGCGCACAACCTTCGTCACATCAAAAGCATAAATGCGGTGCATATTTTCCGCTGTCCCTATTTCCAGTCCATTGACGAATATCGTTGCAAAGGTATCCAAGCCTTCAAAAATCAGCTCATGCCGCTCCCCTTGGCCCTCATGGACCTCATAGTCGAACTGCGCACGATACCACCACTCCTTCTGCTCGATCCAGCGGCATTTGATGTCGTTATGCCCAAAATAGGGATGCTCAATAATCCGCCGATCAATCAGTGTGGAATGCACATCTCCGGGAACCTTCGCCGTCATCCAAAAACGGTCGTCAAGTCCAGGTGCCGCCACCTGAAGAGGAGGCTTCTCCCCTACTTCAAAATGCTGCAATCGCCACTCCGTTATTTTCATATGGCTCTCCTCCTCCAATTTATCTCTATATGTGTGTTGAAAAAGAATACGTTAAGCGCGAAGAAGACCCGCCTCCAATCGCTTGCGATTTTTCAGCCGGGCCTTCTCCGCGCTATGACTTTTTCGCCGCACTTTTTAATATTTTCGTGAAGCTATACTTACTTGTTCAGCTTCGCTTCTGCATCTTTCCCTTTATCGAGCAGCGTTTGATAAGCCTCTTCCAATGTTGCTTGGCCAAACATAACCGCTTCCATTTCGGATTTGTAGGTTTTTACGAAGTCCTCCGCACCTGCAGGAGCTGGATAGAAAGGCAATGCTTTCGGTTTTGCCGCTTCAAGCAGCTCTTTAGCAAACAAGTCTCCGGACGCAAGCGTCGGCTCGAGCTCTTTGAACACCTCTTCGTTGATTGGAATACCGCGTGTCAAGCCGAGTGTCTTGCCGGATTCTTTGTCGGCCACGAACCACTTAATGAACGCTTTCGCCTGCTCCTTGCTAGCCGAGCCTTCGCTCACAGACAAGAAAATCGTCGATTGCGCCCAGCCGCCACCAGCTTCGCCGATCGGAATGCTGTTCACCCCAAGCTTGCCAGGGAGCAATGATTCAATGACACTTGCCGAGCCGACAGATGCGGTTCTCAGCATAACTTTGCCTGAAGCCATCGAATCGAGCTGCGGATCATTTTCCTTAAAGGAAAGCTGCTGGTCCGCCGCAGGCACGATGCCATCTTTGCGGAAGTCCGCATAAATTTGCTGGAACTTCATCCAAGTATCTTTATCGAGATTAAACGTTGTACCATCTTTGAAGATCGGCCCTTTGCCTTGGGAGGTTTGGTAATATTGATAAAATTCCCAAATGTTCGTCATGTCGTCAATGCCGTATTGGCCCTTCGGCAGCTTCTCATGCGCTTCTTTCGCATAGGCGAAGAAGTCGTCCCATGACCAATTGTTCGTCGGAAGCTTGACACCCGCCGCTTCCAGCGCCTCTTTATTGTAGACGATGCCTTGTCCGTTATAGCTGAGAGGAATGCCGTACACCTTGCCGCCAATTTTAATATTTTCCAATACCTGCGGATCAACGACACCTGTCAAATCGATATCGGACAGATCAGCTAGCAGGCCGCGTTTCGCATAGCCTTGAATGTAAGCCGCATCCATTTGCAGCACGTCTGGCAGCGTGTTCGATGCCGCGAGCGTCGGCAGCTTTTCCCAATAACCGTCCCAAGCTGTATACTCAGGCGCAAACGTCACGTTCGGGTTCTTGGACGTATACAGCTCCAAATCCTTAAGCGTGGCATCATGCCTTGCCTGCGAGCCCCACCACATCACCTTCAGCTTTGCCGCAGCATCCGCATTTCCAGCAGACGAAGCCGCTGGCGCAGTGCTTGCTGTAGCTGAGCTGCCGCCGCTGTTAGAGCCACAGCCGGAAAGAACGAGGGGAACCGAAATCAGAGTAACGGGAAGCCATTTCAACCATTTTCTTTGTGTTTTCATACGTAGAACACTCCCTCTTTTATATAAATATAGTGAAGCCGCTAGTTAAAACCCTTTTGACGCTTTACCCTTTGATGCCCGTAGTCGCGATACCCTCTACGAAATGCTTTTGGGCGACGAAGAACAAAATCGCTGACGGGACGACAGACAATAGAGACATCGCAAGCAATTGCCCCCACTGGACCTCGAATTGGTCAATGAACATCCGCAGCGCGAGGCCAACCGTAAATTTCTCGACTGAGCTGAGGTAAAGCAGCTGCGAGAAGAAGTCATCCCAGCTCCACAGGAAGGTGAAAATCCCTACGGTGACGAGCGCCGGCTTAATAAGCGGAGCGATGATGCGAAAGAAAATGCCGTATACCGATGCGCCATCAATTTGCGCCGCTTCATCAAGCTCACGCGGAATGCCCCGCACGAACTGGACGACCAGGAAGACGAAGAAGGCGCCGCCGCCGAAGAAATGCGGGAGGACAAGCGGAACGTAACTGTCAGTGAACCCTAGCTTGTTGAACAATATATATTGCGGCACGACGGTTACCTGAGCCGGCAGCATCATCGTGAGCAGCAATATCGAAAACCAGAAGTTGCGAAGCTTGAAGTTCAAACGTCCAAAACCGTAGCCAACGAGCGCAGCTGTAGCAACGCCGCCTATGACATTCCACACTTCCATCATTAAGGTGTTGGCGAAGAAAGTGGCAAAGGTGAACTGTGGCGAGAAATTCCAGCCATTCGTATAGTTTTCCCACATGAAAACGGTTGGCCATAGCGACGGCTCCCCAAGCTCAGCCGTGCTTTTGAAAGATGCCCCGACCCACCAAATCACCGGATAAAGCATAAGCAGCGAGAACGGGAGCAAAATCAAATGGCTGCGAAATGCAGCTAGCTTTTCTGATCTCATTTGGATTTCCCCCCATCCGATTCGTAAAATACCCAATATTTCGATACTAGGAAGTTAATTGCCGTAAAGGCCGCGATAATGACGAGCAATATCCAGGCAAGTGCTGATGCATAACCCATCTCATACTGCTTGAATGCCTTCTCGTATAGGAACAGCACGTACATATAGGTCCCGTTCGCCGGGCCGCCCTGTGTTATGACGAATGCCGAGGTAAACATTTGGAAGGCATTGATAATGCCCAGCACGAGGTTGAAGAACATAACAGGCGAGAGCATCGGAATCGTAATTTTGAAAAACTGGCGAAGCTTGCTCGCTCCATCGACGGAAGCCGATTCATAAAGGTCTTTCGGAATTTGCTTAAGGCCGGCTAGAAAAATAACCATCGTTGATCCAAATTGCCAAGCGTTCAGCAAGATCAATGTACCTAGTGCCGTATCTGGATTAGATATCCAGCCAATTCCTTCAATGCCGAACCAGCTAAGCACATGATTGACGTAGCCATCTAGGCCGAACATGTTTCTCCACAATGCAGATACCGCGATGCTGCCGCCGATTAGCGATGGAAAATAAATCGCCGTCCGGTACCAGTTGAGGCCTCTTACCTTCTTGTTAAGTAAAAGCGCAACCATTAGCGAGAAAAACAGTTTAATCGGAACGGCAAGCAAAACGAAGGTAAAGGTGACCGTTAGCGATTTTACAAACAGCCGATCTTTCGTAAAGATGCTCTCGTAATTATCCGTTCCGGTCCACGTTGGTGAATCCAGCAGCGAATAATCGGTGAAAGACAAGTAGAACGATTGTAAAATCGGCCACAGCGTCAGCAGCAGAAAGCCGATCAGCCAAGGGGAGATAAATACGTAGCCAGCAATATCGTGCCCCGTAATTTTCCAGCGGCTTTGTTTTTTATTAAGCATGGCAAGACCTCTTTTCAGCGCGGGATAAATGGTCGAACTTTGTTGAACCCTGTATATCGTAAACCAATAGTAGTATGAAAGCGTAAACATTGTCAACCTAAATTTTTGTTATTGTTATGTTTACAATAAATAATAAAAGTTTACTTAAAGCGTTTACAACAATAACAAATAGAAAAACTCAGTCTATTGCACAAAAAAGACGGTTATGCGAGAATCGTTCCCCGCCAACCGTCTTACTGAAGCTATTTTCGCTTTGCTGAGCTATAACTAAAAACCTAACAAATACATTTCTACTTATTTACAGGATCGCCTACACTCTCCCGTATAATTAAATCGCTTTGCAGCAAAATTTTCGCATAGGGCATATGCCCATTTTCCAGCCGCCATTGCAGAAGTTCAACGGCCTTAATGCCAAGCGCCTCTTTCTCTGCATTTACCGTCGTAATGATTGGCGTTTCGCCTAATATTTCAAGATTGTTGTCAAAGCCCGTTAAGGAGCATTGCTCGGGAACCTGCTTGCCAAGCTGCTGCAATGCGTTCATTGCGAGCAGGGCAATTTGGTCATTCGCACATACGAATGCAGTTGGAAAATGGCTCGCCTCCAGCTCTTTGAGACTGGCTTGCAGCAAATTCAGATTATGCGCATCCAACGTCGGTTTTACTTTAAGCAAGCCCTCGCTTGGCACATAGTCAAGCCGGCTCTCGTCCATAACCGAGCGGAAGCCGCTCCAGCGGTCAATAAAGCTGCGGGAATAGCCAAGCTCCCCGATAAATTGAATCCGAGTGTGGCCTTTGCCGAGCAAAAACTTGACCAGCTTGCGAATAATATCATAGTTGTTCATAAAGATGCTGTCGCATTCCAGCAGCTCATCCTCATGGTCAACTAAAATAAACGGAATCGCCTTGTTGCGCAGCTCAACCAGCATCGGCGTGGCGATCAAACCAACACCAATAATGCCCATTAAGCCTTCAGGCTTCATGACGAGGTTGAAATTTCGCGGCGAATCATCGGAAATGAGGACGGAGCCAAGCCCCTTCGCCTCCAAGCATTTGGAAATGCCGTCAAGCACTTTGCCCCAATAGCCCGATTCCTGATTTTGGCTGCGAATATTCGGAATGAGAATGCCGACGATTTGATGCTCTTCCTCGTCCGTCTGCTTGCTGCTTACCGTTTTTTTGGCGCTTTTCTGATTCATGTAGCCGAGCTGCGAGGCCATTTCAAATATTTTGCTGCGCGTAACGGCGCTAATGCCCGATTTTCCCGATAAAGCTTTGGATACCGCATATTTGGATACGCCTACCCGATCCGCTATTTCCTGCATCGTAATCTTTTTTTGCTTCCCCACGGCCAATCACTCCAAGTCCAAACAGCTGTAGTCAACTCGTATTTTGTAAACCAAACAATTTATTGTTTATCATAACAAATCCACTCCTCCCTGTACACAAGCTAAAATATTGGAATATTTTACTATTCAGTGGCTGCGGCGGCTGGGCGATCGATCGCCTTATCCGACTCGCCCGCATTGCGGCTCGCTTCCTCGCGGTTGCTCTGCATTTCTTCGACCGATTTTGTTTTCAGACGAGCGGCACCTTCATAGCTGCGTACCGGAATGGCAAGGCCATTTTCCAGACGTTTTTTTGCGGCAGCAATCGCCTCTCCATATTGCGGAAGCCATGGCTCCTGGGCAACAAGCATTTCATCGACCATTTGCCAAATCTCATTTGGATTGCACACCGCTCCGACCAGCGGGTCCATCATCATCGCTTGGCGCAGCAGCTTGTCATCGCCCTGAATGGCCGCTTCTACGGCCAGACGCTGAACGGAAATGCTGACATTGCAAACAGCCGCGCAGCCGAGCGGCAAATCGCCAACATGCGGCATGCTGATGCCGTTGCGATCCGCGTAGCCCGGCGCTTCGATAATGGCATCATCCGGCAAATTGGAAATAACGCCATTGTTGACGACGTTGAAGTGGCCTCGGTACACCCGTCCCGTCTCCAGCCCCTCGATAATATACGAGCCATGCTCCTGGCCGCGATGCTCCTTGGTGTACGCTTTCGGTTCTTCCTTCATCCAGTTCGGGAAGTCCGTCTCAAACCAGTTGCGCCCTTCCGTACATACGCGCAAGTAGCCGCCCGTTTCTCCGTTAATCCACGTTCCAAGGTCGATCCAGTCGCGAATTTCCTCCGGACGCTTGCGGTACCAAGGCACATATTCGCTCAAATGGCCGTTTGATTCTGTGCTGTAATAGCCGAAGCGGCGCAGCATATCGATACGGACCTTCTCTGTTTTGCTGAATTCCGGATGCTGTTCAAATGCCTCCAGCAGCTTGCCTGTCATATCCTCGCCATTATGTTTAATTTGCACATACCACGTCTGATGGTTGATTCCTGCACAAATAATGTCTACTTCTTCACGCGGCAGGCCCAATACTTCGGCAATTTGCGCATGTCCGCCTTGAACGCCATGGCACAGGCCAATCGTCCGTACGCCGCCATATTTATTGCATGCCCATGTAAGCATCGCCATTGGGTTAGCATAGTTCATCAGCAAGCAGTTCGGCTCCGCCACCTCGCGAATATCTTTGCAAATATTCATCATTTCGGCAATGCCCCGCTGTCCATACATGATGCCGCCTGCACAAATGGTATCGCCCACGCATTGGTCAATGCCGTATTTGAGCGGGATGTCGACATCGGTCTGAAAAGCTTCCAGGCCACCGACACGAATCGTTACAAAAATGTAACGTGCATCCTTCAATGCTTCCCGGCGATCGGTCGTAGGCTCGATTTCAATCGCAAGGCCATTTTCATGAATATCCCGTTGGCAAAGCTGGGTAACCATATCGAGATTTTGCGGATTAATATCCTGAAACGCAACTTTGATGTTGTTGAACTCTGGAACGGTCAGCAAATCACGCAGCAATCCCCTAGTAAAACCAATACTTCCTGCTCCAATAAACGCAACTTTAAATGACATTGATTAACGCCTCCAATGGCTTGCAATATAGTAGTGAACAATACGCTAATTGTAGCACCAGCAACGTGGAGGCGTTTGCACAATTGTAACTTCTATTTTGCTTTCTTGTATAAAATCCTAACTATATAAGATGAATGATCGACTAGATAAGTACGCCATCTCAGCGCTCCACTTCCTTGCGCACAGCGCGGCGATAAGCGAGCGGCGTCTCATTCGTATATTTTTTGAAAAGGGTACTGAAATATTGGCTGCTGTTGACGCCGACATAATGGCAAATATCGCTGACCGGAATATCGGTCTGCTCCAGCAGCATCCGCCCTTTCTCCATCCGAAAGCGCATCACATAATCCATAACCGAGCAGCCGGTTCCCGCTTTAAATATGCGGTGAAAATACCCCGGATGCAGCCTTACAGCCGCCGCAATATCCTTGACCTGAATGTCGCGGTCATAATTTTGCTGAATATAGGCGATGCTCTCGCCCACATAAAACTCCGCCGCATCATGCGACTGGCTGGAGGTCTCCTGTGCCAGCCTGCCGATCTGAACGAGCAGCTGCGTCAGCTGAAGCGCTGTGAGAAGCTGCTCCGCGCGCCGCTTGCCGTCCAGCTCCAGCACGAGTGCCTTCAGCATTTGATACACATCGCTCGGATCGTAAAGCAGCAAATAATCATGCTTCACTGCGAACAGCTCCGCGAGCGCACGGTCTGTCTCCGCCAGCCGCTTAAGGGAAGGGAGCCCCACACCGGTATGGCTAAAAATAAATTCAACATTGAGCATCCGGCATGCCGTGCCCTGAGCGACGTGAAGACGGTGGGCGACCATCGAGTCGATGACGATGAAATGCCCTTTTTCCATCGGGATGGATTTATTGAGCAGCTCTACCGTACAATCGCCCGATATCACATACATAATTTCCACTGCGCTATGCTGATGGTATGCCATTTCGAAGCCATTCCACTCCTTAAAATAATAGGCTACCACTCGCGGATACTGCTCGGCCTGCATCAATTGCCCCTGAAAAATGCCTCGTCTTTCCACTTCATCGTCCCTCCTCTAATTGAACGCCTTCGAAGCTGCTACAGCAGCCTGCCGTTATCTTTAGCGAACCACAGCCGCATCGTCAACATGCTGAGCACAATAGACGTCAGCGACGATGAAGCCGACATCGCAAAGACGATTAAAATTTGATAACGCACCGCCTCAATCGGGTCTGCCCCGGCGACGATCATCCCTGTCATCATGCCTGGCAGCTGCACGAGGCCGACCGTCTTCATACCGTCCAGCGTCGGAATGAGACTGGAGCGCACGGCCCGGCGCACCGCTTGGCGAATCGCCTGCTTCGTCGTCGCTCCAAGCGCCAGCAGCGTCTCAATCTCGCCCCGCGACGCTTCAAGCTCGCGTTTCATATGGTTCAAATAGAGGCCGCATACAATCATGGAGCTGCCGATAATCATCCCGCTGACCGGAATAATAAACCGTGGCTCAGCCTCAATAATGCGGAGCGAGAGCAGGAGTGCGAGCGTTACCGCCTCCGTGCCTGCCAATGCCAGCGCAATGCGCAGCCGAATGCCCTTAACCGGCAATGCGCGGGAGCCGGCATTCCACGACGCCACCGTAATCATTGAAATAATAATGAGCACAATAAAAATCGGATGATTCGTTTCAAAAATAAAATGAAGCAAAAAACCGATAAACAGCAGCTGTACAGCGGAGCGGATCGTGCCAGTAATGATTTCCTTCTCTAAGCCAAGCTTCTGCTTCATCGAGATAAATGTCGTTATGGCGACGAATACTAGCGTGCAGGCGAGCGCAATATTATTCATGCTGGTCATCCCCCTGCTCTGGCGCATGCTGACTGTCTAAAAAGCTGCGCGCCTGCTCCGACCCGGGATTGGTGAAAAAAGCTTCCGTAGCGCTTTGCTCCAGCAGCCTGCCCTCCGCCATAAACCAGATACGCTCGCTTACTTGCCGCGCCTGCTCCAGATCATGGGTAATCCAGATGAACGCCGTGCCTTCCTCTGAGCACCATTCGCTTAGAAACAGCTCCACCTGCCGCTTGCTTTTCGGATCAAGCGATGACGTCGTCTCATCAAGCAGCAGCAGCGGCGAACGGAGCAATAAGGCCCGCGCGAGCGCCGTACGCTGCTTCTCGCCGCCGGATAAGCTTTCCGCCTCCTTGCTCCATTCGATATGCCCAAGGCCAACGCCCTCCATGCAGCGCTTTGCCAGCTCTTCCTCGAAGGGCTTCCCTTGCAGCTCGCTGACCGCGCGCAAGTTGTGCTCGACCGATCCCGGCAGCATAATCGGCGTCTGTGCCACGTAACACACGCTGCGCCGCCACTCCTCGGGTCTCCACTCGATGCTTGTCCGTCCTTGGAGCATAAGCTCTCCCGCATCCAGCTCACCTAGCAGCGATACGATGCGCAGCAGCGTGCTTTTGCCCTGACCGGATGTGCCTAGCAGCGCAATACGCTCCCCAGCCTGCACCTGCGCTGTAATCCCTTCAAAAAGCCATTCGGGATTTTTTCTATATTTTGATACGTTATTCAATGTCAATAACGGGGCCACCTGTCTCTCTCCTTCATCCGTAACCTGCATTCCACCATTATACTCTGCTCCCCGCCTGCTCGAAAGAGGACAGCCTGACAGCAGTTGGGAGCAGCAGCTCCGCTGTATCAGCTCTCATAGGCAATTGTGTCTTTTTCGCGACTATCCTTCGGGTATTGTGACAAGAAACAGTGGTTTTATTATTGACAACAATGGGGATCGCATGTAATGATAATGATAATTGTTATCAGTAATGAATTAAAAGATAAAGATGAGGTGTTGAGCCATGGCATTTCAGCAACCATATAGCATTTTGATTGTTGATGATGAGGAGCATATCCGCAAGCTGCTCAAGTTATTTTTGAAAAAAGAAGGCTGGATCGTCGAAGAAGCTTCGGACGGCATCAACGGCTTGTTCAAGGCGATGCAATACAATTATTCGATGATTTTACTCGATCGTAATTTGCCGGGAATGGACGGGCTTGAATTTTGCCGCGAGCTTAAGAAGAAAAAATCGACGCCCGTCATTATGCTTTCCGCCTGTGGCGAAGAGGATGATCGGCTCGACGGCTTCCAAGCCGGCTCCGACGATTATGTCGTTAAGCCATTCAGCCCGCGCGAGTTGATGTACCGCATTAAGGCGATCATCCGCCGCACCTCGGAGTTTGCTTATCGCGCCTTGCAGCGCAAGCAGACGCCCGATCTCACGCTGCCAGGACTCGTCTTCGATTATGATTCGCGGCAAGTCATTGCCGGAAACAGCAAGGTGAAGCTGACGTTCCGCGAATATGAGCTGCTGCGCTTTATGGCAGCCAACATCAATCAGCCCATTTCCCGCGAGGATTTAATGCGGCGAATTTGGGGCTATCAATCGCTCGGCGATTACCGGACGATCGATACGCATGTGAAGCGGATCAGAGAGAAGCTGAACCGCGTCCACCCCGAATCTGCCTCCTTGATTCAGACGGTATGGGGCATTGGCTATTGCCTGATGAATCCTGCGGCAGAGACCATTTAAGCGGGCGGCTGAAGCAGGCAGGCAAAAACATCCCCTCCTAATGGCATGCTTTTGCCTGCCTGTTGTGGCACGCCGCTCCCCGGCTTTGACCCTCCCCGCTTCCAAGTAAAGCAAAAGCTCCGCTTGCGCCAATCAGCGCAAGCGGAGCTTTTTTAATAACCATGCTTATTACAATTACTTAGCCAACTGCTCCCGTACTTGCTCAGTCGCTTGGATCATGTTGCGCAGCGATGCCACAGTCTCATCTACACCACGTGTTTTAAGTCCGCAGTCCGGGTTAATCCAGAACAATTCTGGCTCAAGCACGTTCAGAGCGCGTTTGATCATCGATGTCATTTCCTCTACCTCCGGCACGCGAGGGCTGTGAATATCGTATACGCCAAGGCCAATACCCAGCTCATACGTGTGCTCCTCGAAGCTGTGAATCAGCTCGCCATGGCTGCGGGACGTTTCGATGGAAATAACGTCGGCATCCAGCGCGCGAATGGAATCAATGATGTCATGGAACTCGCAATAGCACATATGCGTGTGAATTTGCGTCGTATCCTTAACGTCAGAAGTGGACAAGCGGAAGGCAAGCACAGCCCAGTTCAAATAGTGCTCCCAATCTTCACGTTTTAGCGGCAAGCCTTCACGAAGGGCAGGCTCATCCACCTGAATCATTTCAATGCCCGCTTCCTCCAGCGCCTTCACTTCTTCTGCCAAGGCAAGCGCGATTTGGTAAGCAACCTGCTCACGAGTCAAGTCGCTGCGAACGAACGACCAGTTCAAAATCGTAATCGGGCCCGTCAGCATGCCTTTCACCGGTTTAGAAGTCAGCGACTGCGCATAAACGGTTTCTTCGACAGTCATCGGCTTGCTGAACTGCACATCGCCGTAAATGACTGGCGGTTTTACGCAGCGCGAGCCATAGGATTGCACCCAGCCATTTTTCGTGAAAGCAAAGCCTTCCAGCTTCTCTCCGAAAAACTCAACCATATCCGTACGCTCAAACTCTCCATGAACGAGAACATCAAGGCCGATCTCTTCCTGCAGCTTGATCCAATGCTGAATTTGCTCCTTAATGAATACGCGGTATTGCTCCTCGCCCAAATCACCACGACGCCATTGCCGTCTCGCTTGGCGAACTTCCGCCGTCTGCGGGAAGCTGCCGATTGTCGTTGTCGGCAGGAATGGCAGCTGCCAGCGTTCCTTCTGGCTCACTTGGCGCTCTGCAAATACCGCTTTGCGCTCCGATGGCTGCGCATCAATGCTCGCTACAGCGGCATGGACGCTCGCACGGCCACGGGACGGCGATGCGGCAAGTGCAGCCAAAGCTGCTGCATTGCGATCAAACGCCTCTTTTACCGCTGCTTCTCCTTCATTCAGCGCAGTTGCCAGAACGGCAATTTCCTCCAGCTTCTCATTGGCATACGCCAGTGCGCCTGCAAGCTCTGCCGGCAGTGCCGTTTCAAGAGCCGCTGACACAGGTACATGCAGCAGGCTGCAAGAGGAGCTTACAATCAGTCGGTCGTTTGGCACGACTTTAGCAATACGGGCAAGCAGCGCTTTGCGCTCCTGAAGATCCGCCCGCCAAATATTGCGGCCGTCAATAACGCCTGCACCCAGCACTTTGTCCTGTGGGAAGCCGATTGACTCCAGCTGCTGCAGGTTCTTTTCAGCGCCAGCTGTGAAGTCCAGACCTAAGCCCTGTACAGGCAAAGCCGCGATTGCAGCATAATGCTGAACCGATTCAAAATACGTTTGCAGCAGCAAATTGAGCTTAGGTGCCGCTTCATGAAGCTGGGCATAAATGCTTTGCACAAGCGCCAAATCTGCTTCGGAAACGTCTGTTACAAGCGAAGGCTCATCCATTTGCACCCATTGTACGCCTTCTTGCTCCAACTCGCGCAGCACCTGTGCATACAGCGGAACATACTGAGCAGCAACTGTAGCAAGCTCAGAAGCGGCATAGCCTTTAGACAGCTTGAGGAATGTATAAGGTCCAACAATGACTGGTTTGCCTTCGATGCCCAGCTTTTCCTTTGCTTCGCGGTAAGCGATCAACGGACGGTTCTCGGTCAGCGCCGGCGTAATGCCTTTCAGCTCAGGAACGATGTAGTGATAGTTCGTATTGAACCATTTCGTCATCTCGGATGCCGAAGCGGTTTTGTTGCCTCGCGCCATTGCATAATAGGTCATTACCGATACGGGGCCGCCTGTATAGCCAAAGCGCTCAGGCACAACGCCAAACATCGCAGCTGTATCAAGGATATGGTCATAATACGAAAAATCATTTACCGGAATGAGATCAATGCCGCCCTGTTTTTGCAATTGGAGATGGTTTAGACGAATCGTCTCCAGCTGCTTCAAGAAAGCCGCTTCCGCAAGCTTGCCGCTCCAGAACGCCTCCAGAGCTTTTTTCCATTCTCTGTTTTCACCGATACGCGGATATCCCAAACTGCTGCTTTTTACTTGACTCATTGTTATTGCCTCCTGTTTTTCATTATTCATCCTTGTGGATGGATGTTATAATCCTTTGTTATTTCATCAACAAACTCAGATATATACTTATGGCAGTGTGAGCGAATTTCTTCGCGGCGGCCTTTCCCTATACATCCAATTTGCTGCCAGCCAGAAACTGCAAAAAGGGACGTCCTACCCTGTACAGAAATGTGGGTAAAGACGCCCCTCGTTTCAACAAACGATGGCTGCCATCTTTAACACCTCCCTATCTCCCGTAGGTACTGCAGTGTATAGAATAAGGCAGGTCTCCTGGCTCCAGCATCATCATCGCTGCGCTCGCCTTCCCGGCATCATGCCAGTGGCTTTATTGCGCAAAACTCCGCTGTTACAGTGGCGGGACCGCGCCGGTATTGCACCGGACTTCCCTTTTAAGCTCAAGACGTTACGCAAGAGCACCCTATTCCTCGCTATTTAGTTGGTCGATCTTTATTTATACAAGGTGAAACGGAGAAATATAGAGATAGGATGGAAAAATCATATCCTTTCCTATATTTCAAGCAACATGTATAAATATACGAATTTTCGCGTTTTTATACAACAAAAGATTTTACAGCCGCTTTAAATTGCGCGAGCGTACGCGGCGCCTGCTGTTCTCCTCGCAGCTCAGGCGGCAGTGCCTCCCAAGCTTCCAGCACCATTGGCAGCGTGAGTCCAAGGCTTCTGAGACGCTCGCCTTCGCGAAATACCGTCTCCGGCGTACCCTCCAATATACAGCGGCCCTCATTCATGATGAAAATCCAATCCGCCCAAGCATAGGCCATATTCATGTCATGCGTCGCCATAACCGGCGTTATGCCGCTGGCATGAATGCGGTCCAGCTCAGCCATCAGCCGCTGCTCCGATATCGGATCGAGATAAGCAGCCGGCTCATCAAGCAGCACTAACTCCGGCTCCAGGGCCAGTACGCCGGCAAGAGCGACTCGCTTCTTTTGCCCAAGGCTGAGATGATGCAGCGGCTTATGCGCCAGTTCCTGCAAGTTCAGCTGCTGAACGATGCGCGCCGTACGTCTGTCAATTTCCACTTCTTGAAGCCCCGCATTGCGCAGCCCATAGGAAATATCCTCATAAGCGGTATTCAAAATGAGCTGATGCTCCGGGTCCTGAAAAACAAGGCCGACGCGCCGTCTCAAGCTGGCAAGCTCTCTGGGCTTGTAAGAAAGCGGCTCGCCGCGCCAGCTGACAAAACCGGATTCCGGACGATTAATGCCAATAAGCTGCAAGAAGAGCGTCGACTTGCCCGAGCCATTATGCCCGCACAGCGCTATCTTCTTGTTCGCCGGAATACGCAGCTCTAGCCCGTTTAAAGCGGTCTTGTCCGTTCCGGGATAAGCATAGCTCACTTGGTTCATTTCCATAATGGTTGATGCCCGATCGTTATCCGCCAGCTTATTCACCTCCATACCGAAACCATAGCTCTGCTGCCAGCAAAATCGTTAAGCCGAGCCCCGCTTCCGCCCAATATCGGAGGCGAACCGTCCGCTTTACACTAGGCGCAAGACGGATTTCATTCGTAAATCCTCTTGCCATAAGCCCATTCGAGAGCCCCTTGTATCGATGCATCGTTTTGACGAAGAGCCGCACAGCAATCGCCGCCGTACCCTGCAATTTGCCTTTAAAACCGTGTTGACCGCCGCGTGCACGCTGCGCGACCAGCATAGCCCCCGCCGTATCCAGCAGCAGAAAGATGAAGCGATACATAATAATCATGAGCTCCAGTACAATTTGCGGCATTTTCAACCGCTTCAGCACTTGCAGCAGATCCGGGAAGGGGGTCGTCAAGGTGATAAAAAACATACATGCCAGGCAAGCAAGAATACGCGTAAAAATATGTCCGGCCAGCCCTAACGATGCCTCTGGCACATACAGGCTAAGCGGCTCCCATGAAACGAGCATCCAGCCTGCTTTCGCTGCCGCCAAGCTTCCCGCTTCGCTGCTGCTATTGCTGAATTCAATGAGCAGCGCGGGCAAGCTGAGAATGAACAGCAGGCAAGAGGAGAAAAGCAGCGCCGCATAAAGCTTAGCGGGCACTTTCGCATAGCCGACCGTCCACAGTGCAAGCCATCCGAAAATGACAAGCTGTACGAGCGGATGAGCGATATAGGCAAGCAGCAGCAGAAGGGCTGCAAGCCCGCATTTCCAAATGGCGGGTAAATCCCGCAGCTTATTGGAATAAGAAATCGTATCAATCCATTTCATCATTGCTGCTTTGATTTCCCCGACTTCCCTTTAAAAAGGCCAATCACATAGCCGATTACGCCAGCGCCAATCGCAGCTTGCAGCGCGAACAGCATGCTTTCCGTTTCTCCCGGCACCTCAGTGAGCGGAGACGCCCAAGGCTCATAATGGGGCGCAATCGTCTGGATCATTTCCTCCGCCGCGCCATCCGCGCCGCCAAACTCGGCGTTAATGAATATTAAAGGCGCAACGGCAAGCAAAACAACAATGGCTAAAATCCAAATATTTTTGGCACTGCGGCTCATTACACGCGGTCCCCTTTCATTCTCCGCTTCAAAATAGACAGCTCGTCCGTATTAAAAGATTGCAGCCAGTTCCAGATCAATACCGTCAGCAAGCCTTCGCTAATAGCAAGCGGAACCTGGGTAATCGCAAAAATACCGCCAAATTTCATAAAGGATGCGAGAATGCCTCCCTCAACAGCCGGAAAAGCAACAGCCAGTTGAATCGAAGTAACGATATAAGTGGCCAGATCGGCAACAGCGGCAGCAGAAAAAATCGCCACGCCTTGCTTGCTGCCTGAACGCATCAGCAGCCGATAGACGGCATAGCCAGCAGCGGGACCTGCAACCGCCATTGAAAAAGCATTCGCCCCAAGCGTCGTCAGCCCGCCATGTGCAAGCAGCACCGCTTGAAACAGCAATACCATAGAACCTAATACGCTCATGGGCAGCGGCCCGAACATAACCGTTCCAAGCCCCGTTCCCGTCGGGTGCGAGCTGCTGCCTGTAACGGAAGGAATCTTAAGCGCGGACAGCACGAAGGTGAAAGCTGCCGCCAAGCCCAGCATCAGCTTAAGCTCTGGTGCTTCCTTTGTAATTTTCCGAATGGCGCGTACACCCAGGATGAAAAAAGGAATAAAGGCCACCCACCAAAAAATCGCCCACCCCACAGGCAAAAACCCTTCCATAATGTGCATCGCATATGCGGATTGCGGCTCATTCACCAGTAAAAAAAGCGTGAAGCCAATAACCAGCAAAGCGGTGCTAACTGCTGTCTTGCTTTTTAACTTGACCATTCGTTTCAATACCCTCCCCAATGTGTTCATGCCTGAAGACAACAAAAATTGACCGCCTTCCCTTCGCTGGGAAAACGGCCATGTGTACGCAGAAATAGACGGTTGCGCCAGCAAACAGACTGGTAGCAATCGCTTTCATTCGTACACCTATCCTTTCCGCGAAGGCACTGTGGTGCTGGAACGAGGTAGGTCTCCTGGCTAGCGGATCATTATTTTCCTTCGTCTTCCCTGGCTGCCCTAAAGCTTAGGCCAAGTGACTCCTGCTGGTGAAGGAAAACTCCCCGATTACAGTGGCGGGACCGCTCGGGATTTACACCCGATTCCCTGTTACCCTTTGACGTGCGCAAAGGCACCTCGTTCCATGTCAATCATTTTTCAAAATCCTTGTATTCATTGGTCATTTTGTAGTTTGATCTTATCACAAAAAATTCAGGCTGTCCCCTATAAATGTAAATGGCTACCTTCCTGTTAGAAGAAGGACAAAATAACGCCTACGACAAAACCGCATAATGCGCCGTTGACGCGAATCCACTGCAAATCGTTGCCGACCTTTTCCTCCAGCATGGAGACGAGCGCCTTGTCATCCATCCGGTCGAGATTATCCCGAACGAGCGCACCGATGCGATAGTGATTATTTTCAATAAGTCGAACGAGATAGCCGCGAATGCCATCTTCCCAATTGGCGAGCATTTCCTGCTTGCCATTCAAATAATCCGTTGCAAAACGGTATCCCTGCACAATGGCGCGCCCTCCGCTGCGATGCTGCTCCTCCAGCTTGTCCAGCACGAGCTGTCTCAGCTCCTCCAGACGCAAATGGATGAAGCGCTCCGTTTCAACGCTGTCCACCCCCTGTTCAATGAGCTGCTTCAGCTTGAGCATCAGCTCTTCGTTATCGGCAAGCTTCTCCGCCTGGGCTCTCACCTCAAGCAGCAGCTTCTGCCGATGCGGGCTTCCAGGATGGGAAAGCTCCTGCATCGTAGAGAGCAGCATGTTCTGGATCAAACCGCCGAGCTTCTCCTCGTTCATAAAGCCGACGAAAGCTTGCAGTGCAAACCCCATGAAGCCGCCTACCTTAAGCTCCTCCAGCTTTTTGAAGGCGAGCTTGCCGAGCATTTCCTCGGTTTCACGCTTGCGAATCCAATGGCCTACATGCTCCAGGCCGTAATCCAGCGCCCGTTCATCCCAACGCTCATGGACGAAACGATCCGCCAGCTTGCGCACGATTGGCGTAAAATCCTGCTTTTTCACATAATCAGCCAAAAATCCATGCAGCACACTGCTAACCCGCTCCAAAGGCAAGCGCTCCACTGCCGACTGGGCAAAATCAACCGCTGCCAGCCTGAACTTGCGCTTGCCAATCAGCCGAGTCGCCGCCGATGCCGCCCCAGCGAACAGTTGAAAGCCCGACAGCTTGCGGGTAATGCTTTCTTTATTCAGCAGTTCATTTTCCATAGCGCTGATGAGCGAGTTCACGATTTTCGCCCGGTTTTTGAGCAGCAAGGACGTATGCGGAATGGGAATGCCCATCGGATGGCGGAACAGCGCCGTCACCGCAAACCAGTCGGCAATTCCGCCGACCAGCCCCGCTTCAAAGCCGCTTTCCAGTAGATGTGTCCACGTGTTGTCTGGCAGCCACCATCTCGTAGTAATAAAGCCTGCCCCCATAACGGCAAGCGAAATACCTGCTATATATCTTGATTTCATCGTTGTCCTCCTAATCGCGGGCCCCAGCGCCCTCCTGTTGCATATTGCCCTATTATACCAGATAATGAGGTGGCAAGCGTAAACGGCTGTGCCTGCCTTCGGCAGCACAAGCTCGTTTCGCGTAGAAATATAAGCGTTGCAATAAGAATCAAACTTATTGATCTTATATTTCAAGAGCAAACGGCGTTGTCGGGTATTGGCGACAACTGCTCGTTTCGCGTAGAAATATAAGCGTTATAATAATAACAATATTTATGCATCCTTATATTTCAAGCGTAAACGGCTGTGCCAGCTTCGGCAGCAACAGCTCAACTTTCAACTACACCATTGTTTCGTTACATATAAAGGAGATTACCTGCGTGCTCAAACTACGAACCATTTTTCTGAAAATGACTCCACCGCAAATTCTTACGCTTGGCTTTCTCGCGATTATTGCGGCGGGTACCCTATTGCTTTCTCTACCTCTGGCTTCGTCAGCCCATCAGGCAACGCCGCTCATTGACGCATTATTCACTGCAACATCCGCTGTTTGCGTAACGGGGCTTGTCGTCGTCGATACCGGCATCCACTATTCAACCTTTGGCGAGCTCGTCATTCTCGTGCTTATGCAGGTTGGCGGACTCGGCTTTATGACGATGTCTACGCTGTTCGCCCTTGCCCTGCGCAAACGGATATCGCTGCGCGAGCGGCTGCTGCTGCAGGAATCCATGAATCAATCTTCGCTGGAAGGGATCGTCCGCTTCATACGGCGCGTGCTCATTTATGCTTTTGCCATCGAAGGAATAGGCGCCCTTGTTCTGGCACTGCGCTGGTCAACGGAAATGCCTTTCGGCAAGGCGCTGTATTTCGGCATGTTCCATAGCGTGTCGATGTTCACCAACGCCGGATTTGATGTTATGGGACCGATGAACGGTCCGTTCAGCAGCTTTGTCAATCACGTCAACGATCCCATTATTAATGTGATCGTTATTGCTCTCATTTTTCTCGGCGGGATCGGCTTTATCGTACTGGCGGAAATGTGGGATTACCCAAAAACGCGCAAGCTGTCTTTTCACTCCAAGGTTGTGCTGTATGCGACAGGCATTTTGTTTGTCGCAGGTGCTGCCGTTATTTTTATTTTCGAGTTTACAAATACCAAAACACTAGAGCCGCTTAGCATAAGCGGCAAGCTGTACAGCTCGTTGTTCCAAAGCATATCGCCGCGCTCGGGCGGCGCAAATACGCTGGATATTGCTTCTCTGCGCCATGCGACGCAGTTTCTCATTATTTTGCTCATGTTCATCGGCGCATCTCCGGGCTCTGCGGGCGGCGGCATTAAGGTGACGACGTTTGCGATTCTCATCGGTGCGGTGTTTGCAATGATTCGCGGCCGCGAGGATGTCGTCTTTTTCCGCAGAAGGCTCGCAAAGGACCGGGTGTACAAAGCGCTGACGATTACGATTGCCTCGCTGGCGGCGATTATTTTATTTACGATGATTTTATCTACTACCGAGGATGTCGATTTCCTCGTTCTGCTATTTGAAGTAACGTCCGCTTTCGGTACAACCGGATTGTCGCTTGGCTTAACGCCGCATTTGACGGTGATCGGCAAGGTGCTGATTATTATTATGATGTTCGCTGGGCGGCTTGGCCCGCTGACGCTGGCGTTCACACTCGTTCCTGCTCAGGAGAAGAAGGAACTGTATCGCTATCCGGAAGGGAAAATTATGATCGGATAACATGCGGCGAGGAAAAATCATTTTATAAGGAAAGGGCAGTTCATGAAAAAGAGGCTTGTTTCGAAAAAAATCAAAACGCTGTTGCTTTGCGTCTTAGCATTTGCCGCAGCGGTACTGTGCTGGTTTTCCTATGAAATTTGGTCATTTAGTATGAAGGATGAAGCGAAGCCTGCTGATGCGATCCTTGTGCTGGGCACGGCGGTCTGGGGCGATCAGCCATCCCCTGTGCTGCGGGAACGCCTGAATCATGCTATAAAGCTGTACGAGCAAGGCTTTGCCGAGTATATTATTTTTACCGGAGGACGCGGGTCTGCGAATGAGCTTGCAGAGTCAGAAGTATCACGGAGCTATGCGATTGAAAAAGGCGTGAAGCCTGAGCATATTTTGATCGAAGTCCAATCTCTTATTACAGAGGAAAATTTCGAATATTCGCTAGTCGTTGCGAAGCCATATGAGCTAGGAACCTTCATCATTGTCAGCGATCCGCTTCATATGAAGCGCGCACTCATGATGGCCAGCGAGCTGGGAATGACGGCATACTCTTCGCCAACTACGACCTCCGCATATAGCAGCATGCGCACGAAACTGCCCTTTTTCTTCCGCGAGCTGTTTTATTATACAGGCTATCGAATTATATATGCTCTGAGCTAGCTGAATGCCTTCAGCCCTCAGAGTATTTTTTTGCGCTGAAAAACTAGTATTATACATTTTTGGCATGCGAATTCCGATAAAAAAGGATAGGATTATTTTACTAAGATGCTGTAAGGGAGATTGCTGAAATGCCTGATAAGTTGAAGAACATGTTAAAGCTGCTGCAGGAGCTATGGTTTATGCCTTTCGTCGTCTATACCGCCGGACTTGTGTATGTACAAGGCTCTTTTCAACCTTATTTCGGTGATATGTTCATTTTCAAAGATATTTTAACATTTTATCCTGTTTCTCAAAGCCTGTATTGGATAAACGGCATTTATATTTCCTTCTTTTTAGCAATTCCTGTTGTAACAATAGCTGTACTTGCATCCCGCAAGGATCGGAGAAAGCCTCGTAGGGCACCTAATCGGTCAAATGTAAGGATTAGACGTTTTCGGTATTTCGTTTTACGAAATCGTATGCATCCCTTATTATTATTAATTCATGGCCTTTTATTTCTTAGTTTTATTATTACTATGATAGTTTTTCAAATTTTAACCTTGGATAAAGATTCAAATCTACCGCTGGCCGTGCAGAATATATTCTTCTATGGCGCTTTTTTTCTTATTTTTATTTTTCGTATCAAACCGCTTCCTATTTCAAAATGAATGCACCGGCAACAAAGATAAGCATCATTTTCGTTACAGCTATCATATTGATTTTCTCCATATACCTCAACGGTATCCATGCGCAATATATTAATATTTCAAAATACGAAGCTCAGAAGAGTACAATTGAAATGTCCAGAGTCTCATTGGATAATGAAACGCTGACACTCATTAAAATGGATATTTCAGCTGATTATTATATCGGATACCATACAGGTACTAATCGAACTATTTTTATAGCAAAAGATAATATTAATAAAATCGAAAATTTTCAAGCCTCCTATGCAGGAAAAAAACAGCTCGCTGATCCTTCTGCTTTAAACGATGAAGAGGATGTTATTATTAAAACGTTGCAAAGCTATTATGATTTTAAGATTCATTCGGAGAAACTCACGAAATCATGTACGCAATCATGCGCCTCATTCGACGCCTTTAAGAAACTGCAATCAAATGCCTACTTACGCAATGCATCAGATTCCATTCGGTTAAAATATTTGCAGAATAACCCCTATCGTGGCAAGGAGGAGGAAGACTATTTTGGTGTGGACATCTCCTTGCCAGAGCGGATTAAAGGGGACGCGGCCTTAAGAGCCGTCTATGTCAAAGAATATTGGAAAGACGATATTTTCTATATAAAATATACGCTGCAAAACGTCGCTGATTTGGATAAAAACGCGTGGATCATTATTAAAGATGAGGAAGTATTTTTTGACTTTCAATAAAGGAGCTCAAACGAATCGAGTGTAGCGCGGACGGGCACTGATGAAGGCTGTAGTAACAACAGAAAAGCAAATAGAAATTTGGCGGACACAGCAGCAGCTATTTGTTGCAGATAAAGGGGAATGAGCAGGTTCGCGGACTCAGCAGCCGCTAATCACCCCCTTTATGATCATTTATAGCGAGAAAAACCGCATTAACGGCTTTCCTGTCCGCTTGCCCGCCAAAATCGCCTAAAAATGGGCAAATAGCTGCTGCTGAGTCCGCCTAGACCAAGTGTAAACGGCTGGCACCGTCCTCTGGCGGCAAAGCTACCGTTTCGCGGGTGAAATAGAAGGCAGCCGATTTTAAGTTAAGCGCTTTACCAAACATGAAAAAATGCTCCTATGAGCTAATGTTTTCGACCTCGACGGAGACGACATTTTTATAGCGCCGAAGATCCTCGTAGACAGAGGTTGTCGGGTGCAATTCCCGCGATGACAGCACGAGCTGAATTTCTTTGCGGCCGTCGCCAATATCTTTGATTTTCGTATGCTTGATCTGGTGCTCCGATCGAATTTTCGTCATCAAGCCGTCCAGCTCAGCCGAACGGTCAAACGTCATGCAGACCGATAGGTCGCGCTCGCGCAGCTTTCTCGGTCCTAATGCCCGAACCACGAACGGCACCAGATTGACTGCCATGATGATGAAGCCTACGGCAGTGAACGCTTCTTTATAGAAGCCTGCTCCTGCCGCAATCCCAAGCGCCGACGCCGACCAGACCATTGCAGCTGTCGTCAGGCCGGAGATGACATCGTTATTTCTTCTCAGGATGACGCCTGCGCCGATAAAACCGATGCCGCTCACAATTTGTGCCGCCAGCCGCATCGGGTCCATGTTAGTCATGCCTGGATGGGCAAGCTCAGTCGACGCTTCGATCGACACCATCGTAATTAAGCAGCTTGCGACCGCGATCACCATGCTCGTCTTGATGCCAAGCGGCTTGTGCCGAAGCTGGCGGTCTACACCGATCAGCAGCCCAAGCAGCAAAGCCGCCCCCAATTTAAGTACAAACAATATTGTAATCACCCCTTCTGGGGGAGCATCTTCCTGAAGCGCGATAGTCAATCAGTTAGCTGCAACTCCATATATACGGTTACTGCCCGTTTGCCCCATTCCCATCGCTTGGAGACAAACGGATATGAAACGTCCGATCATAAGGTGTCAGCACGTTGACGACCAGCGTCTGGCAATCTGCCGGGAATGCAGCCCCGCGGATCGATTTGGCCCAATGCTCGTGCGCACCGCCCTCCATCTCAATCCAGTCGCCGCCAGCTGTAAATTTTACAGTGCCTGCTTTCCAAAATTGCGTACCTGTCTCGGCAGGAGCCAATTCGCCGCCAGCGAATTGCCCTTCCTTCCCGAATACGAAGGAAATTTGGGTTAGCAGCACATCCGGCTTGTCGCATTGAACACGCAGCTGCCAGCCATCATACGTTTCCGTCAACTCAATTCGCACATCATGCTGCTGCAAATGTGTTACCTCACGCAGCTGATGCGGCAGCAAATACCATGGGCTGACGGAATGGCTTGCTATTTCAGGCAAACGATCAGTTGCGATCGGCCCGTAGTAGCCTTTTGATTCCGTACCCGTCAGAACATAGCCGGATTCGAGCTGCTCCAAATGGTTCATCTTGATGAACCCCGGATCAAACGAGCTGCTGACCTGCACACCAAGCAGCCGTGCCGCCCCATGTCGAAGCGCGAAAAACGAATTCGTCTCCGTCATGACCGTAACGCTCGTTTCCCCATCCCGCTGCCGGGCAACCGGAGCGCCGAAATCAGGATGCAGACGGCTGTGATAAATCCGCCCGCCATGTCCAGCCGACTCCATCTGACTTAAATAATGCTGCCGATTAAATTGCCCGTTGATGACAACCCGGTAATGATCTGGCAGACTGCCGCTTTTCACACGTGGCTCTCTCAGCTCCGGATGAAGCAAAAATCCGAGCAAAACATTGTTTGGGATGGGTCCCGGATGGTTAAGCGCTGCGATTCCCAGCTCAGCCAAGGCAGCGAATAAAGCATTCTGATCGCGCTGTGCCATAAGGCAGGAAGCGAGTGTATAGCCGGACATATCGAATGCTTGACCAAAGTCCTGGCGTCCAGAATAATCCGTGACGACTTCTCCGTCAGGATGGATCAGATAGGCCATCATTCGCAGATTGCGGCGAACCGGCTCCAAGAGCTCAGGCCGGCCAAGCAGCTCGGCCGCATGGAACAGCATAATGTCGCTGACGCCGTTATAAATGCCGTTGCTGCGTTCCGTCCATTCCCCATCCTCCGTGCAATCCATGCCTTCAGCCAGCCACTGGTCGGCACGAGCTACAAGCTCGGCATTGCCCGTCAGCCTATGCAAGAAGGCAAGTGCCGCTGTCAGCACCCAACGATGGTTCGGCGTATGGCAGCCACCGGTCAGCAGCGCAGGTACAGACCGTTCTAGAAACTTTCTAATGTCCGCTCGAACACGCTCAAGCTCCGCCCATTCATGCTGCACCAGCAGTTCATGCAATTGAGCAAGTCCAACGACCGCGAACGCGGTATCGGGAGGTGAATGCATATTGGTCCAACCCGGCGATATCGTCCCGTCCTCATGCTGTTCGCGGACCGTGAAGGCCGCCGCCAGCTCCAAACGCCGCAGCAGCTTTTCGTCATGATAAAAGTTGGAGCTTTCATCAACAAGTGAGCATGCCCATATCGCCATAAACGTTGGCGTTCCCATGTGGGTCGGCCAAGCAACCCCGTTGTCCGGATCGGCTACACCGCCGTAGAAGCGGCTGCCGCTGTCCATTATTTGATTATCGATTCCTTGCTTGACCCAGCCATCGTTGACGGCAACCAGCTTCTCATGCATGTTCATCTTCCTTCCTCATTCTCCGTTGATCCGCTAAGCGTATGCCTAATCATAGCCAGCTCCGCCTCAATTCGCTCAGGTATTTCTTCGTACAGCGTTTCCCACGGAACGAACAACGGCTCACGCTCCGCAAGCTCGTAAGGAACGAACTCAAACGATGGCGTGAACCGATGATACGCCTGCTGATAGGCTCGAACTAGCACATTCGTCTCTTCATCATACTGCCCCAGCGCCTTGTACCACTCCGGCAATGTAAGACCATCCAGCCCGGCATCGCGGTCTGTAGCAGTGCGCACGTTCGGCAGCAGCTCGAAAATAATCGGCAGCGGCGAGAAGGCGTGCTTTCCAGGCTGCGAGTACAGGCTTGCTGTTTTCCCCTCCAGATTGGAGCGGTCAGGCAGCAGCGCCTTCATGTATTTGCCGTGAAAGCTCGCTTCCGCATCCACTACGGCGCCGTCCTTGCCTACATAAATCCATACATGCTCCAGCTCGTACAGATGCTGAATGTCATAATCCCAATAAATCGCGAATTCGATCACATAATCGACAATAGCATCCAGCCGTTCAAATTTACGCCGAAACGACGGCGATTGCTCGCCTTCGCGCAGGACGGAAACACCGACCCGCACCGGATAAAACGGCTCTTTTTGATCAAAAAAAAGCCGTGGGGCATAGGACGCCAGATGCTTAATGTCCATCATCCTACACCTCGCGCTCGGACAGCTTGGCAAGCAGCAGCTCATGGCTCTGTTCGATTTCCTCCGGTGTACATGCCGCTTTTAGCTCATACACCTTCACAGGAGCTGCTGCGATAATAGGCAGGAAACGATCGAAATAGCTCATGTCGCCGCTGTGTACATACGGACACCAGTGATCCGACAATCCAACCGTTTCATGAATGTGAATGCCGACTACATGGTCCTTAATGGCTTCCATATCCCGCGCATTATCGTACAAGCCCATACGCTCCATCATCATGCCGTGGCCAAAATCATACCACAAGCCGACCGGTGCACCCTTCAGCCGGTCAAAAACCGATTTCGCCTCGCGCAGCGTCGGCATCTGATAGCAGCGCGAACGCGTTTCAATGCCAATCGATACGTCCCAGCCCTTAGCCGCGATCTGGTCGCAAATATCATCCAGACTATCGCCTATGCGCTGCAGGTAATGTTCCGACAACGATTCCCTGCGCTCCAGCATCTCGTTCCACAGCTTTAAGTAAGCAGAGGATTCCGGGCCTTGGTCGTGGTAAATTTTTTTGAGCTCGTTATCGATGTTATAGTCGAACGGCACCTCGCCCGGATGCACGACAACCGCCTTCGCTCCATAGCGATTTGCATATTCCGCCGAACGGATCAGCAGCTCGATTGCACGCTGCCGCTTTTCCTCGTCTTCAAAGCCGAGCAGCACAGAATCGGTACCATAGTCGGGGTCCGCAACATGCGGAAACGTATTGTGGACGCTCGACACTCCAATTTCTCCCCGTTCAATCATGGGCTCAATCGTCGACAGCAGCTCCTGCGTGACGTTATAGTTCAGCTCAACGTAGCGAAAGCCGAGCTCCCGAATTTCATCGATCATGCTGCTGCCGACGTTGTGACGTTTAATATTCCAGCATGTCGAGAACGAATATTGGCCTTTGTCGTTTCCCATACGCTCCTCCTGAAAGATAGATTCGGTTAACCTTTGACCGCACCGAGCATAACGCCACTAACGAAATACCGTTGAAGCCACGGATAGACAATCATAATTGGCACAGTTGCGAAAATAACGCTCGCCGCCTTCAAGCTTTCCGGCTGCAGCTTTGCCTGTCCATTTGCGCCTTCCATTACCAGCAGCTCGCTGACCATGTTGTTTTGAACCAGCTGATAAAGCTTCAATTGCAGCGGATACATCTCTGGACTCGTAATATACATGAGCGTATCCGTAAAACCGTTCCAGCGGCCTACTGCATAAAACAAGCTCAGCGTAGCAATAACGGGCAGCGACAGCGGCACGATAATGCTAACCAAAGTGCGGAGGTACGAGCTTCCGTCAATCTCTGCTGACTCCTCCAGCGAATCGGGAATATTTTGAAAAAACGTGATCAAAATAATCAAATAAAACGGACTAACGAGACCTGGCAGCATAAGCGCCCATATCGAGTCGAGCAAGCCCAAATTGCGTACGAGCATATACTCTGGAATAAGTCCGCCGCTGAAAAACATCGTAATGATAATAATGAACATCACCAGTTTGCGGCCTTTTAATTTCGTTTTAGCAAGCGGGTAAGCCGCCGCAATCGTCATTATCATGCACATGATTGTAAATAATACCGTCAGCATAACGGTAAAACCGAGTGACCGGATCATCGACGCATCTGAAAATACCTTCTTGTAGGCATCCCAGTTGATTTCGACAGGAATAAGGCTGACCTCACCAGACATGATGGAACGTGTTGAGCTGAGCGAGATAGCGATTATATGAAGAAACGGAGCCAAACATAGCAGCACGAATAATAAAATGGCGATCGTATTGACAATATCAAATGATCGGCTGGCCTGTTGATCTCTCATGTCTTATCGCTCCTTTCCAATTTTCATAGAAAATAAAAGTTTATATTTTAAATAATGCTTTGGTCTGCCAGTTTTTTGGATAAGTAGTTGGCGCCTAAGACGAACACAAGTCCGACAACTGCCTGGAACAAGCCGACGACCGTAGCAAGCGTATATTGTCCAGATTCAATGCCGATACGGTATACGAAGGTGCTGAGCACGTCCGAATAATCACGTACAGCGGTATTTCCGATAATATAAGGACGTTCAAATCCGATGGCGATCATATTGCCCACGTTAATAATGAGAAGCGTAACAATCGTTGGTTTTAAGGATGGCAGCGTAATGCTCCAAATTTTTCTCAGTCTGCCTGCTCCGTCAACGTCAGCCGCCTCGAACAACTCCCTATTGATGCCTGTAAGAGCCGCCAAATAAATGATCGTCCCCCAGCCGGCACTTTGCCAAACTCCGACGATTAAATACGTAATTAACCAATCGCTTTTGTCCGTAAGAAAAGGAATCGCTTCAAAGCCTAACGAAGTTACGAAATTGTTAACCATACCGGATTGCGTACCAAACACTTGGTAGACGATCCCGCCGATAATAACCCACGAAATGAAATGCGGAATGTACAAAATCGTTTGCGAAATCTTTTTGAACCAAGCTGATTTGAGCTCATATAACATAATGGCGATAAACAAAGGAGCCGGGAAAGAAAAAAGCAAATCCAAAAAATTAAGCATGAGCGTATTGCGCAGTGTCTTGTAAAAGTCCGACATGGCGAATACTTCCTTGAAAGCATCAAGCCCGATCCATTCAGAACCATTAATCCCTTGGAAAAAGTTAAAATCCTTAAACGCAATAATAATGCCGTACATCGGTCCGTATTTGAAAACCAAGAAATAGGTAACCGGTAAAATAAGCAGCATATATAATTGCCAGTATCTGCGTAAATACACGCGCATGTTCAATATTATCCACTCCTATCTGCTTACGATTAAGCCCGGAGACGGGACTTAAGAAATATCGATCGTCTCCGAGCTGCTTAATGCAGGCGTTATTTTTATTTCATGGCCTCATAAGCTTTTGTGCGTTCATCCAAAATCGCTTGACCGCCGTTTGCCATATAATCCTTCATGATCGATTCGAATGTGCTTTCGAATTGATCCGGCTTCACCATCGTTGCTTTAACGACAATTTCATTGAACTTGTCACGCAGCGCCGAACCATATTTGGCTTGGGCTTCGATCGGATGGTCGAACAAGACCGGCTTGATCGTATCAGATCTGGAAATCGTCAGTGCTTTGCGAGTCTCTTCTTGGAATTGCTCAGGCATGCCTAGTACATAAGCCTCTACGTTTTTCTCCGTATCACCCAACTGTTTGCCGTTGGAGATAATGGCCATGTCACCCCAGTTGTATACGCGATTTTTGATATCATCAGAAGCATCGGCTTTAGCTACCGGGATACCGTCTTGAAGATCATAGTTTTCGCCAGCTACACCATTTTGAATGTTAAGCAGGTTGTCTCCCGAAGCCATCCAATCCAGGTACTTAATTGCCTCTACTGCATTTTTGCTGCTTTTCGGGATCATAAGGTACAGACCAACTGGCGCATATTCCGGCTTCGGATGCTTGCCCTCGGAGTTCGAGTAAACATCAACAGAGGAAAGCTTAGCGTCAGGAATGTTCGTTTGCAGTGTCGAGTACAAACCATCTGGATAGAACGGGTTCATATCGTCTTCACTGAAGAAACCGACCAAGCCTTTAGCTGCGTCTTCGTTCAGCTTCTTCTTGTCTTCATCAAGGCTGAAGTCTTTGCTCATTAGCCCTTCATTGTAGAGCTTGTTCATGAATTGCAAAGCGTCTTTAAAGCCAGGAAGCAAGATCGGGAAGTCATTGGATCCGAGCTGCTGTGTCAGCGTGTAGCGCTGTTCTTCAGTAACAGGCTGGATGAAGGACCACAGAAGCGGCTCATATTGAGCAGATGCTAGCGCCATTCCGAGCGGAATAACTTTGCCGCCAGTTTGACCCGGATCTTTTTCTTTAAACGCTTTCAAAGTCGTGTAAAGCTCATCTGTCGTTTGCGGCACAGGCAGGCCTAGCTTGTCGAGCCAGTCTTGACGGACGAAAGATGAATATTTCCCTAAATGCGCACGTTTCGCTGGCAGTGCGAATTGCTGACCTTGATAATTACCATAAGCTAACGTATCATCGCCTAGAAATTTTTTGAGGTTCGGGCCGTATTGATCAAGCAGCTCGCCAAGGTCAGTCAAACCGCCTTGCTGCGCATAACGATAAAACGTACCCGAATCATAAGTGAATACGATATCCGGAACATCGCTTCCGCTCGCCATTAGAACGTTAAGCTTCTGTACTTCCTCTGAACGTGGAATCGGTACAAATTGCACGTCAACATTATTTGGCTTCCCGAAGTTATCCTGAACATATGTCGTCAAATAGTTTTTTGTAATAGTCGAACCAGAAGGAGAATTGCCACGATCGAATACTTCCACCTTAAGTGTTACTGGCTTACCGGAGGCTGCTTCGCCACCTGTCGTTTTGTTTCCAGTTTCATTGTTGCTGCCGCATGCACCAAGAAGCATAGTACCTGCAAGCGTAAGTGCTAGCAAAACGCTGGTTTTCTTTTTCCCCTTCACAACTTTCATCATTTGATTCAACCCCTCTTTCTTTTTCGTTAATTTGTTTCCTGTACTCGATTATGAACCGAAGAATGAAGCATGTTTGAACGCGCTTTCAATCGTCGCTTGCAAACCGTGATTAGGAAGTGGCCTCAGTATGACACGGCTTGTAGTGCGCTTGCAATAAACCAGTTTCGGCGCGGCAAACCGTTAAGCCGAACCCTTGCCCAGCAAGGCTTTTGGCGATTAGAATAGATCATTTTCCCGACATAAACCGTTTTCCATCAACGCCGAAAAAGCCCGTCATAAAGCCATTTCCGCAGGTAAACTATATTCCGGCTAAACAAATAGAGCAGCAGTCCGAACATCTTTCCTTGTTCGGACTGCCGCTTCAACAAACAACTTTTCAATTCGCATGAACATACATGTGAAAGAACTAAAACCCTATTGCTTCGCACACCTTAGTTCAAAACAGAAGGCCGCATTTTGAGCTTTCGGAATTCGCCTGGCGTTACACCGGTTATCCGTTTGAATACCCGTCCGAAGGTGATCGAATTGGCGTAGCCAACCTGAAGAGCAATTCCTTGAACGGTCTCATCAGTATTCGCCAGCAGACGCTCAGCCTGCTGTATTCGAAGCTGCACAAGAAAATCGACGAACTTCATATCGTACTCCAGCTTAAACAAATAGCTTGCATACTTGCCCGATATTTGAAAGCGGTCACTCAAATGATTGAGCGAAAGGTCTGGATCGGCAAAGTTTTCCTGAATGTAGGCTCTCATATCCGTTATCATCGTCTTGTAGCTTTTCGTCTCGCTCATCGCCACATATGCATCGAATAGATCAGCCAAATACTCTAGCAGTTGCTCCTTCATTTCTGCCAAAGTCGAGGCAGTCTTTAGCTTGGCAAGCAATACAGATGAGCGATCGCCTTCCAGAAATTCATTCAGTGATTCCGACAAATCCTTCAGCTCACGGCTGAGCATTTGCATAAATATTTGCATGAGCGAATGAATATCTTCATCCTTGAGCGTATCCGTATTGAGCCGCTTGAATAATTGCTCAAACGTATTGCGCCAGCTCTCATTCGTCTGCCTAAATTCCTGCACACAATCGGTACACATTTGAATGTAATGAAACGTACCGTACTGTTTGCCCTGCGGAATATCGCCGCTGAACGTAACCGCCTCGCGTCCGATGCAGAGCTGATATTCCATACCGGAGAGGGCATCGCGGTAAGATTGTCCGATACGGCTCCATTCGTCAACGATTGAACCAATTCCAATCGACAGCATGAAACGCAAATGCTCGCCTACCCACTGCTGTGCAACGATTGCAGAAGTTCGAAGCTGATCCAGCATTCGGGATTCGTCATCCGAAACCGCAAACACAAAGGCGATGAGATCCGGCGCCAGCCATTCTCCCCAGCCCTGCAAGCCTTCGTTGTGAGCCAGCTCTTGCATAACATTGCCGAGCGCAAATTTCAGAACATTTTGCTCGTTAAGCGTGTTTTCAGACTGAAAATCGTCATAACGGTTGAGCTTCACAACCATTACGGCATACCGTCCGGCGCTCGGCAGCAAATCCAGCTTACGCATCCGCTCATTAGTTTGCCCATTTTGTTCCCCGCTAATAAGCTCATTAAAAAGCTGCCTGCGCTGAAGCATCACACTTTCACGCTGCTTCTTTTCGTGATCCAACGACTGCACGATTAAATTTTCAAGCGCACGGTCAATCATCGTCAGATCATCTGTCAAAACCGCTCCCCCGTCGCCGCTCCGCAGCTGCAGCGCCTGAATACGATTCATCATTAACCGGATCGGCTTGTAGTTTCGGCGCGTTACCCAAATGATATAGATAATAGCCGCTACGAATGTCAAAATAGCCATAACGACCCATGCATAGGATACGACCGATACCCAGCCGAGCAAATGACCGTCCTGAATCCCACTCTCGAAAGTCCAGCCAAGAGAGTCCGAAGTGACTGTCGTCAGAATGCTGCCGCCTCCTGATTCATCTGAGCCATTGTTGACGGGATAAATAGGCTTATTAGCTCCATCGGTAATTCGCATGAATGAAACCTGATGGCTTGTCATGCTGCCGATCATTTGTTCAACTGCATACAAATCGACATTAATGACCAATATGCCTTCCTTTCCGAACGGGAACGGCGTCCGCTTATGCATCGTAATGACCCTGACGGGCTTTAGCCGGTCATATTCCCGATACTCCCGGCTTGCCGACCATCCTTGGTAATCAAGATTTTTTTTCGCTTGCTGAATAAAATCACGATCGCCAAAATCCGGCAGCTCGGTCTGCCCGCTCGCTGTAAGCACCATATCGTCGGATTCCCTATAAAGATAGGCCGATTCGATAAAGTCGTTTTCTTCTACAAGTGAACGCAAACTATGAACGACGCCGTATCTGTCGCTCGTTTCGGAGGAGCCGTTTAAAAACGCAGTGTAGCTTTTATTTTTGACGGCTTCGTTCATCGCGTTAAACTCCGCTCCACGTATAGCGCGTTCGACGCTTTCCACCACATAGCCGGTGGTGATGTTGTCTGCCTTGGCAGTCTCGGACCGTGATATCTCATTAAGTGCAATGAACGATAAAAAAATAATCATTGACACCGTAAGCACCAAAATTGGAAAATATGATACAAGCAACCGGAAGTACCAGTTGTTTAGCTTAAGCATGTTAAACCCCCTACAATGACAATAATTTTTGTAAGCGTTACCATTTCAACGCAATTAGAACAAGTTAAGCGGTATACTTTGTTAATCTATTGTAGCACAGCCCCTCTAGAATCGAAACACTTCATGACAGCCAAAATAGTGGTTATCGTATAGCCTCAGGAAAAGATGTTCATCGAGTTGGCTCATGCTCGTCGTCTCACCAAAGAGGAGCAGCGGCTGACGAAACGTCGACCACTGCTCCTCTCGGTCATTAAGGTTACGATGTGTGGTTAATTATAGCCTCAATTACCTTATCCCATTCGCCATAATGAATTTCATGCCCCGAGCCCTCCAAAGTTAACAGGATTGAGTCAGATATCACAGCAGCAAGTGAAACTCCATGTTCATATGGAATAATCGGGTCCTCAGTGCCATGTATAATGAGCGCAGGGACATCGATTTCAGCCGTTCTGGACAGATAGGAAAAATCACCTGTCAACACGCCATGATTGTTTATACTCGACATATTGCTGCTTCTTTCTACCTCTAGTTTAGCCAATTCATAAATGCGATCCTCATCAAGTGGATGCTTGGAGCCCGCTAAAACTTTCCACTTGCTGACTGCAAAAGCAATCACCGCTTCATCATTAGACCAGTCGATCTCTTCGGAATTAGCGAAAAACTGCGCGACCTTCTCTTCCATTGGAGGAAGACCCTCTGCAAAATTGGACGTTGCAATAAGCGAGACGGTTAGCACTCGTTCGCGATGGCGCAGAGCGAGAATTTGCGTTAGCATGCCTCCCATCGACATCCCGACAATATGTGCTTGCTTTATGCTGTAAGCATCAAGAATACCAACCGCATCATCCGTCATATCTTCAAACGTATACTCTGGCTGACCAAGCTCATAAACGGTAGAACGCCCAACGTCACGGTTATCATAACGAATAACAAAACGTCCAGCCGCTGCAAGACGCTGACAAAATTCATCTTCCCACCATACCATTGATGCTTGGGCTCCCATAATGAGTAATAGAGCTGGATCAGCGGGATCTCCAAAGCTTTCCGTACATATTTTAACACCGTTTATACTTAACAGCTGTTCACTCATCGTCTCATTCCTCCATTACTAAAAATATAAAAAAACACAGGCCAGCTGCCTGTGCTTTCAGTAATCGAGAATAGGAGCAGCGGCAGACGAATCGTCAGTCACTACTCGCATATAACTAAATAAGGTTACCATGAGGTAAACCATTCTTCGATTACTTCGCACAGAACATAGCCGTAACACGTCTATTCCATTCGTTGTGCAGAGCCAAAAATCGAAAAATTAGTTTAACACACGTAACCCTCCCGTTCCTATAGATTGGGGTTATTTTACCATGCGCATTTTTTATCTGTCAAATGATAAGCACTGCTGGGCTTCTCGGATTGTATGGTTAAGTTATATTGTGCAAAGCGTTAACAGCCTCTTGTTTGTCTCGTAAAAATAGTACCTGCTTGCCGTTATTGCATTCATAAATAAAATCCTTCAAGCTTTTGCTGTCATAAGTATCAAAATCTCCAACGATGGCCAGCTTCACCTTGTAGTTCACATATTTCTGCAAAATCTCTCCAGCCAGCTTAGTTTTGAGCTCGAAGAAATCCTCCGTTATGTTTGCTTTTTGAAGGATGATTTTATGGCATTCGTGATTGTAATTAACAGAAGCCATTAAATCCAGCGCATCCTGAACATCGCGGATGATCACGTCAGAGCTTTCTATAACGGCAACCTTGGAACTGTCTTGTTGGTCGATTGTTATGTTCATTTTTCATTCGCCTCCCCTATTTAGTGTAACACCACCTTCCTTCAAAAAAAAGCTAAACGTCCACGCTTGACTTGGTTAGCCCTTCTGTCTTTTGGCATCGATTGTTTTCTTGTATAATGATAATCAATCGGATGACTGAGAATACATGCTTTTACAGAGGGAGGATATATATGCACCATTCATCGCCATCCATAGATCGAAGAATCCACAAGTCGAAGGCAGCTCTAAAGCAGGCGCTGCTCGAAAACATGCTCCGTAAATCGTTCGAGGATATTTCCATTACCGATATCGTGAAGGCTGCCGATTTGAATCGTGGCACGTTTTATAAACATTATGCGATCAAAGAAGAGCTGCTTGATGATATTTTGGCCGATGTGATGACTGATCTTATCCAGTCCTACCGTTCTCCATATTTGCATTATCAAAATTTCGACATACAGAGCTTAAGTGCTTCAGCCATCAAAATTTTTGATCACGTGCTTGCCAATGCTACTGTTTATACATTATTGGTAACAACGAGCATTTTGGCGAACTTCCGCAACACCGTTTACGAAACGCTCAAAAGGTTGTATTTGGATGATGTTACTGAAATGTCTCCAAACCCGAAAATTGATAAAGAGCTGCTTGCCTGTTATCAGGCTAATGCTGTCTTTGGCCTCATTGCCGAATGGGTGCAGAGCCATTTTAAATACAGCTCCTCTTATATGGCAGAGCAGTTATTAGAATTTACGCGATTAAACCGCTCTCATGAAGTTTACCGTTCGAATCTCGGCCAAGCCTAGACTCTGGCCGCCTGCATTGGGGCAATAAACAGATGCCTAAACATCCGGCAAAATAAAAAAAAGAGCCCGGCTATCGCCAGAAGCTCTTATCATTCTATACCTTGTTAGTTGCTGATCCAACCGCCATCGACAGGCAGTTCTATACCCGTTACGAACTTGGATTCGTCCGAAGCCAAATACAAGTACGCATAGGCAATATCCAGCGATTCGCCGGCATGTGGATGCAAAGGCGCCAGGTTCTTGTAATGCTCGCCCATTTCAACCTGCGATTTAATGCCAGCTTTCTCGACCATCCCCGTAAATACCGCTCCCGGATGAACGGAATTGACACGAATGTTATCTTTGGCAAACCATTGTGCCGTATGTTTAGTCAGTGAGCGTACCGCACCTTTGGATGCACTGTATGCCGCACCCTGCGCATCAGCAATTCCGCCGATAATCGCTGCAATGGACGACGTATTCACAATCGACCCTCGTCCATTTTTTTGCATATGCGGAATGACTGCTTTCATGCCAAGCCATACGCCTGAAGTGTTAATGGACATCACTTTATCCCAATCCGCCAGTTCAGCTTCCAAAACGCCCTTGGCGATATGAATGCCTGCATTGTTAACGAGAATATCGATTTTTCCGTATTTGGTAATCGTTGCTTCTACAACCGCGTTCCACGATTCTGGACTGGATACGTCCAGCTTCAATGCGATTGCATCTCCGCCATTTTCCACAATTTCGCTCACTTTAGCCTGCAGCACGTCCTCGGCTACATCCGTTACGACAACCTTTGCGCCTTCTTTGGCAAATAATTGTGCTCCAGCAAGCCCCATGCCGCTGGCCGCCCCTGTAATAATGGCTACTTTACCTGTCAATCTACCCATTCTGATCATCCTTTCTATCTGACAACTATAGTATAAGGAGGATTTAGAGCGTTCTCAATCGGCAAATGAAAGCGCTTTTGTACGTTTAGCAACGGATTAAAACCGTTCTGTATGATAATCTTTAATAACGAACAAATGAGGGCCAAAGTGTTGATCTTTTTAAAAAATAGTCCTGTCCATGACCGCTTAAGGAGTCCAGCAACGAAAATAAAAAGCGCCCGGAATTCCGGACGCCATTCATTTATAATCTACTTTATTCTATTGCTTGTGATGCGAAACGGCCTTTAGCCTCGCGGGTTTTAGAAAGAAGCCTGCTTGACTGGGTCCCGTTCACTGCCCAGATCAAGCGTCCGTGCAGTTGAAGTATGAATTTCACTTATAAGCTCTGGATTGTTCAACAGCTGCACGCCATATGAAGGAATCATTTCTTTAATTTTCGGTTCCCATGCTTTCATATGCTGCGGGAAGCATTTCCCCATCAGCTCAAGCATAACGGAAACAGCGGTTGAAGCACCCGGAGATGCGCCGAGCAAGGCAGCTATCGAGCCATCAGCGGCATTAATGACTTCCGTACCAAACTGCAGCGTTCCTTTGCCGGCAGCTGTATCTTTAATGACTTGCACACGCTGGCCAGCTATTACTAGCTCCCAATCTTCGCTTTTGGCGTTCGGGACAAATTGGCGTAAAGCTTCCATACGCTGTTCTTTCGATTGCATAACTTCCTTGATCAAATATTGGGTCAATGACATATTTTTCACGCCTGCTGCCATCATCGTGACCAAATTATCCGTTTTTACAGAAGCTAGCAAGTCCATCATCGAGCCGTTTTTCAAAAACTTTGGCGAGAAACCGGCAAAAGGTCCAAAAAACAACGATTCCTTCTTGTCGATAAATCTAGTGTCCAGATGGGGAACCGACATCGGTGGCGCGCCAACTGGAGCTTGACCGTAAACTTTTGCATGATGCTGCGCGACAATTTCCGGTTTTTTACACACCATAAATATGCCGCTTACCGGGAATCCTCCAATGCCTCTTCCTTCAGGAATACCGGATTTTTGCAGTAAATGCAGGCTTCCGCCCCCGCCGCCGATAAAGACGAATTTCGCATTCCGGCGCTCAACAGAGCCATTATCTACATTGCGTACTTTCAATTCCCACGAGCCGTCGCCAGCACGTTTAATATCATCCACATTATGCTTGTATTTGATATCGACATTTTTACTCTTCAAGTGGGTAAACAACATGCGCGTTAAAGCGCCAAAGTTAACATCCGTACCGGATTCAATTCTTGTAGCCGCTATAGGCCCATTCAAGGTCCGGTCCTTCATAATAAGCGGAATCCATTCCAGCAGCTTACCCGGATCTTCGGAATACTCCATTCCTTCAAACAGAGGATTGTTAGACAACGCTTCAAAACGCTTCTTCAAAAACGTTACATCTTTATCCCCTTGTACTAAGCTCATATGAGGCAATGGCGTAATAAAATCCCGCGGATTGCGGATTAAATTGCTTTCCACAAGATAAGACCAAAACTGCTTGGAAACCTGATACTCTTCATTTACTTTTATAGCTTTGCTAATGTCTACGGAGCCGTCTGCTTTCTCGACGGTGTAGTTAAGCTCGCACAAGGAAGAATGCCCTGTTCCTGCATTATTCCATTCATTAGAGCTTTCTTCTCCTGCGCTTGCAAGCCGCTCAATTACTGTGATTTCCCAGTCCGGTACTAATTCCTTCAGCAGTGACCCCAAAGTCGCACTCATAATACCGGCACCAATTAAGATAACGTCTGTTTTGGTTTGTCTGTTGCTCATTTCTACCGTCCTTACACTAATATTTGAAGAAAAAATGTAGGCTTTCCTGCCTGCTTAGACTGCTATGCGGGCTAATCAAACACCTTTTCTGATTCACGTATTTCCTGATCAAAGTTAGCCTTATTATTAAAGTGTTAAGATATTTACTATTATAAAGCCTTTACAATTCATTCACAAGAATAGGGAATAGGTTACAATCCTATCGCCTCGTTGCTATATCGTCAGTTTTGGATATCCGATCATCCCCAATAAGTTTTACTCTCAAACAACTTGAAAAAAAAAGCGATTTCAACAGCAAAAATCAGCCTGAGAGCAGAAAACATACATTCTCAGGGGAGAAAGGAATATCAAACTTCATTTGAACATTACTACTATCATATCACAAAAGTCACTCACTGTTAGCACTGATTTTGAACATGGCTGTAACGTTGCAAAACGAACCTTTGTTGATGCTTAAGGTGCGGCTTCCTGCATGAATGCCCTCCGACTTGATTAGGCTTTCCGTAGCTCTGTCTTTCGTTGGCGTGCATCCCGGTAAGCATATCTCCGATACGCTCAAATAATTGGTTAATCATTAGTCTGATTTAGGTATTTTAGACAAGCTGTAATTCTTCTATAAATGAACGAAGTGTATTCGTTAATAACGAATCTTTTCGACGAATAAATACAGTCGTAACTATCGCGAATTAGAAAACTTCGATACCGAAGAATTAGTATCGTTTTAATCATACTCGCAAGCATGATTTTTGGAGTCATCTATCTATTATTCATCCGGGCTACCGACGAGATTAGGGGCGATTTATACCCGATTTCTCAGAAACAAGACTCCATGCAAGGTCTCAGTATAAATTCATCTCGAACGCCGGATGAAGTTCCTGTTTCTCATAAAGTGGTATACCTCACGTTTGATGATGGGCCAAGCAAATATACAAATGAGATTCTGGATATTCTAAAAGATTATCAGGCGAGAGCAACTTTCTTCATGATTGGAACACAGTTGGATGGGCACAAGAACGAAGTTCAGCGAATTGTCATCGAAGGCAGCTATCCTGGACTACATAGTATGTCGCATGACTTCAACATATTATATAAGAGTGGTAGTTCAACTCATTTTATTGAGGAATTTCAAAGAGAACAGCAGTTAGTGGAAGACATTGTAGGTTTCGCCCCGAATCTGATTCGAGCCCCATATGGGAGTGAGCCACAGATCGATGAAGAGTTTCGCGGGGACATATCCGCATCCGGTTTTCGAATGTGGGATTGGACCGTGGATTCTATGGATTGGAGTTCCTCCAAGAGGCGGGCTATGAGTTTAACGTGTACGATCCCAACAATCCCTTTATAGCCAATTTTAGAGGTGACTCACGTTTGTAATGAACAAGTCAGTGCTAATTGAACAAACAGCGTCTTATTGAAAAATAAGTAACCGCCAACAGCAGCTCCATAAGAGAGTCGCCATGGCGGTTACTTTTTTAAAATATAGGAAAGTATATGATTTTGCCATACTTTCTCTATATTTCTCGGACTGAAACGCCGCGCGCCGCCAGAGGACGGCGAGAGCCGTTTCACCTTGATCCACAATACAAAGGCTAGCGGTTCATCCAACCGCCATCTACGCAGAGGACGTGGCCGTTCATATAATTTGATGCAGCGGAGGCGAGGAAAATCGCCGGCCCCATCATGTCTTCGGATTCGCCCCAGCGAGCGGCTGGGATACGGTCGAGAATTTGCTTACTGCGTACCGGGTCCTCGCGAAGCGCCTCGGTGTTGTCCGTGCTCATGTAGCCCGGAGCAATCGCGTTCACCTGCACATTTTTTGAAGCCCACTCGTTGCCAAGCGCCTTGGTCAAACCAGCAACCGCATGCTTGCTCGCAGTGTAGCCTGGCACATTGATGCCTCCTTGGAAGGACAGCATCGACGCGATGTTGATGATTTTGCCTGAGCCCTGCTCAATCATATGGCGGCCAGCCAGCTGGCTGAGCACATAGACCGAGTTCAGATTGACGTCAAGCACCGCTTGCCAATCCTCAAAGCTGTGATCAGCTGCAGGCGTGCGGCGGATAATGCCCGCGTTATTGACCAAGATGTCGAGGCGTCCAAGTCCTGCAAGCGTCTGATCGATAATGCCCGGAAGCAGGCTGCGGTCAGATACGTCCGCTTGAATCGATACCGTTTTGCGGCCAAGCGCCTGAATTTCCTTCTCTACGTCTGCAGGAGGCGTGCTGTTCGTAACCAGCGCAATATCTGCTCCCGCTCTCGCCAAGCCTATAGCAATCGCCGCGCCCAGACCACGTCCGGCGCCTGTCACAATCGCAGTTTTTCCTGTTAAATCGAAAAAGCTCATCTTTACACCATCCTTATCTATCCTTTAAAATCAGGCCTTTTCAATTCGCACGCCCTGCTGCTCGTATTTGGCAGCGACAGCCGGATCAATGTGCGAATCGGTAATGATCGTATGGACATCCTTCAATTCGGCAAACGTAAGCAGCGCACCCTTGTCGAACTTGCTGTGGTCAGCTACGCAATAAATATCGCGCGAGCATTCCATATAAACCTGCTTGAGCTTGGCCAGTTCCTCGGTGAAAATCGTCAGCCCATACTCCAGATGAATACCCGTCGTCGATAAAAACAGCTTATGAACATTCAGCCGCTTGACCCACTCCTGCCAGTCCGTACCGATGAGCAAATTTTGAAAACGGTATCCGCCCGGAATGACGAGGCGGATCTGTTCCTTCGCCGTCAGCTCGCGAATAATAAGCAAGTCGTTGGTCAGTACAGTCAGCGGCATGTTTTTGAGCCGCCGCGCGATTTCAAGCGTCGTGCTGCCAGCATCCAGCGCGATAATATCATTTTCAGCAATATGGGTTAACGCCTGCTCGGCGATTGCCACCTTCTCTTGCTGATGCTTGCTGTTCGGATATTGCAAAGGGAATAAGCTCTCATCATCTGGAGGAAGCACCGCTCCCCCATGCATGCGCTTGAGCAGTCCCTTCTCCTCCAGCCGCTCCAAATCCTCGCGTACCGTCTTTTCCGTCACCTTGAAACGCTCGCTCAGCTCGGATACTTTGACGCTGCCCTTCTCCTCCAGCTGAATAATAATTTGTCGATGACGTTCAGCGGCAAGCATGTTACTTAAGCTCTTCCATTTTCACAGCATCCATATCCGTGAACGTGTAGTTCTCGCCTGCCATCGACCAGCAGAACGTATAGTTGCTAGTGCCTACGCCCGAGTGGATTGACCATGGCGGCGAAATAATCGCCTGCTCATTGGCAACGACCAGATGTCTCGTCTCCGAAGGCTCGCCCATCATATGGAATACGCGTGCATCTTGGTTCACATCGAAGTAGAGGTAAGCTTCCATACGACGGTCATGCACGTGCGAAGGCATCGTGTTCCAAACGCTTCCTGTTTTGAGGCTTGTTACGCCCAGCATTAATTGACAGCTTTGAATGCCATCGCCATGGATATACTTGTACAATACGCGCTCGTTGGATGTTTCCAGGGAACCCAGGTGAGTCGGATTCGCTTCTTCCATCGTCATTTTGCGAGTCGGATATTCCGCATGCGCCAGTGCCGAACAGAAATACAGCTTCGCTGGATTCGCTTTGTCCTTGCTTGCCAGCTGCACATCGCGCTTGCCTTTACCTACATATAAAACATCAAGACGGCTAAGCTCGTACGACTCGCCATCAACCGTAATAACAGCATCGCCGCCAATGTTCAGGAAGCCAATTTCGCGGCGCTCCAGAAAATATTCAGTTTTCAGCGTATCTCCCGCTTCCAGTGCCAGCTTCTCGTTCACAGGGAACGCGCCGCCAACAACCATGCGGTCATAATGCGTGTAAACCGAAGTAAGGCGATCCTGCTCAAACAGGCTTTCGATCAAAAATTCTTGACGAAGACGCTCCGTCGTATATTGCTTAACATCCGTTGGGTTAGTAGTGTGGCGAATTTCCATAGTAATTGTTCCTCCTCAAGGATAATAAAATAAATGGGGTCAGGCGCACCTGAATAGGTTTGAAAATGTTCGTTTTAATAATAACACACTTTTTCAAACTTAAACAATACAAATTACCGTATTCTTCGTTTATATCTATTTGCGGGGGCGCAGCCATACTATTCAAAAACGCCCTTTTTTATGTTAGGGTATATATCATCAAAGATCGCCTATAGGAGCGGAGCGAGTTGCATGCATGCTTTATTTCGCAATGAAAAAATACAAATGGTCGGCATCGCGCTTGCAACAGCTATAGGCGCCGAATTTAGAATTACACCATTTAGCGGGGATTTTTACCGCATTGGCCTCGGCGTCAGCATCTTTTTATTTTTTCTGCTGCAATTTCGCCATCTTTCGTTTGTGAAAACAGGCTTTCTGGCCGGCATTGCCGCTGTCATTTTCCAATCTGTGGAGTGGCTGATCTACACGCATTCCACATCCATTTTGGCGAGCCTGCAAAATAATGCTCCCGCCGCCCTTTACTATACCTTCTTTGCCTGGTGTATCGGCAAGCTGCTCGGACGGTCCAAGGAAATTCAGCCGCTGGCGCTGGGCGCATTCGTTACGCTTGTGGATTTTTCCTCCAATTTGCTGGAGCTTTTGTTTCGAAATATTTTTCTCGGCACGGCGCCCTATCACTTCAATGAACTGGCTCTGCTGCTCATTACGGCCGTCATACGCAGCTATTTTGTCATCGGGCTTTACAACAGCATGGCCATCCAGCAGTTCAAGATGCTCCATGCCGAGCAGGAGAAACGTATGGAGCAAATGCTGAATGTCGGTTCCAGCTTGTATGGAGAAGCATTTTACCTGCGGAAATCGATGGATAATATAGAAGGCATTACAGCGAGCAGCTTCGAGCTGTACGACAAGCTGCGGCAGGAGCAGCCCGAGCTTGGCAAGCAGGCGCTCGTCGTCACCCAGCAAATTCATGAGGTTAAAAAAGATACACAACGTATTCTCGCCGGGCTGCTGAAGCTGTTCCATAATGAGACGCTTACCCAGATGAGCCTTGAAGAGGTTGTGCATTATGTGAGGAAAGGCAATGTGGAATATAGCGAAATGCTGGGGAAACAGATTGTTTTCAAGCAGCAGGTGGCGCTAGATATGATTACGCCTCATTATATTGCGCTGCTCACGATTCTGAACAACTTGGTGGCAAATGCCGTTGAAGCCATTGAATATAGCGGCTCCATTGACATTGAAATCAGCCAGCACAGCGGCAAGCTGATCATGATCGTTGCCGATTCCGGCAAAGGCATACCGCCTGAGGAGTCCGAGCTTGTGTTCGAGCCGGGCTTTACGACCAAATTTGATCAAACGGGAATTGCAGCCACCGGCATTGGATTGTCCCATGTGCGAGATATTATTTGTTCATTTAAGGGTTCGATTCGTGCAGAGCAGCTGGATGATAGGCCGGGCACCGCTTTTATCGCCGAGTTGTCGCTTGCTGCGCTAAACCATCCGGATACAACGCCAAACTTGAAGGAGGCCCTCCATGTCCATTAGCTTCGTAATCGTAGATGATGATGCCGTCAGCAGACGGATGCTGCACAATATAATAGAGCAATCTGGCTTAGGCGAAGTATTGGGTACAGCTGGAGGGGGAGTCGAGGCCGTAATGCTTATCGATGAGCTAAAGCCCGATGTTGTGCTGATCGATCTGCTCATGCCCGATCAGGACGGCATTACGACGATCGACCAGCTCCGGGCTATCCGCTACAGCGGCAAATTTATTATGATCTCGCAAATCGATAACAAGGATATGGTTGGAAAAGCCTATCGCAGCGGCATTGAATTTT
Source organism: Paenibacillus sp. JT22N15 (assembly GCF_059383755.1). Lineage (NCBI taxonomy): Bacteria > Bacillati > Bacillota > Bacilli > Caryophanales > Paenibacillaceae > Paenibacillus > Paenibacillus sp. JT22N15. The sequence continues at coordinate 730,753 of NZ_JBXENV010000001.1, forward strand.
TCATCCATAAGCCCATCAATCGCGTTGAAGTGCAAGCTGTTTTACATAAGATGAATGAAAGCTGGAAATATGAGCGTTATGTAACGGAAATGAAGCAGTCGCTCGCCAAGCTCGATATTATCGAGCGCCAGCCAGCCGTGCAGGAGCGCAGCATCCGCGAAGCTGCCCGCCAAATTTTAATGGACATGGGCATTATTAGTGAAGCCGGAAGCCGTGATATGATTGCCGCCGTCGAACATTTGGCCGCGCAGCCGCAGCCTGCTGCTTTCCCTTCATTAAAGGGATTATATGAGGCAGTGGCGCGTACCAGCAAGCAAAGCCAAAGCGACATTGACAAGGAAAGCAAAGCCATAGAGCAGCGAATGCGCCGCGCTGTCATGACGGCGCTAACGAATATCGCCTCTATCGGGCTGACGGATTACAGCAATCCGAAGTTCGAGCATTATGCCCCGTTATATTTTGACTTTAAGGATGTCCGGCTCAAAATGAAAATGATGGACGAGGAAGCTGCGCCCGATAAAGGCAAAGTCAACATCAAGAAGTTTCTTCAAGTGTTCTTTATGGAAGCGATGGAAAAAATAAAGCAAGCGTAAGCGGTCAGGCTACCCCTTTTTTATCCAAAAAGAATAGGGAAAGCCGATAAGAGACCAATAGCAGCAAACAGCTCACCGCTAGAAGGACTGCACTCCCTACAGCTGGAAAATTTAGCGTATTCGCGCTGCTGGACACACCTCCCAAAGCCAAGAGAAAAGTCACAGGCAGGGCAACCGCTACCATGCCGACTAGTTGACTTGCTCTAAAACCAAACCAGTAATAGATCGGATAATAAAGCGAAGCATAAACAGCAATAATGAAAAAAATGATTGGAATAAAAGAAGCTGCATACACCATTTCCCTTCCTACTATTGTTATATTGATGGCGTATACGGAAACGCTCGCGACAATTCCTATGAGTGCAAATAAAAGGACAGCTGCATATTTCGCCTGCACGATCGATTTACTGCTGACAGGCAGGCTGGCAATGACGATCATGCTTTTATTTTTGGCATCCAAGGTAGCGGAAAAGGTCATGAGCATAATAGCAGAAAGCGCAGCTACCAAAATGAAGGAAGCATAGTTATACAGCATGAAGCCGAATAAATACAAATAGAGCAGCACAAACAAAAAGTAATAGCGCAAAATAAATAAATCCTTACGTAACAGCAGCAGCATGGCCTTTTTCCCCCTTAGCGGTAAAATACATAATATCCTCCAGTGCAGGCCGGCTAAGCTGCGCACCACCACCCACCATGGCAGCTATTTCATGGCCCCTATCTGTCAGCCCCTCGAATCCGACCAGCGATTTCCGAATGCCGATAAAAGCCGCTTTGACGCCTGGAGCTTCAAGCAAGCTTGATGGTCCTTTCACAAGCACATACCGCTCCTGAATTTGCTCCTTCGACTCGTTAAAGACCAGCCTGCCGCGATGTAGAAACGCTATATAATCCGCAACCCGGTCCAGATCGGTCGTAATATGGGTCGAAAATAAGATCGACTTCCGCTCATCCAGCATGATTTCGGCCAATAAATCCAGCAGCTCGCGCCTAAAAACCGGATCAAGCCCCGCTGTCGGCTCATCCATAATGAGCAGATCCGCCTGATGGGATAGTGCGAAGGCTAGAGACAGCTTCATTTTCATCCCCTTGGAAAGACTGCGTATTTTCATTTTGGGCGACAGCTCAAAGCGCTCAAGCAACCGGGAAAAAGCGTGATCGTCCCATTTTTTATAAAACGGGGCAATAATATTTTTCATCGATTGGATCGATAAATGCTCGTAATAATGGCATTCATCGGATACGAAGCCGATACGCTGCTTTATTTCCGCCTCCTTCAAGCTTTGAGACTGTCCAAAAATCGTGATTTCCCCCTTATCCGGCCGGGTAATGCCCATAATCATTTTAATTAATGTCGTTTTGCCTGCTCCATTCGGGCCAATCAGCCCGGTTATGTACCCCTGCTTGAATGTGCTGGACAGGGGCTCGATGCCGAACATTTTATACTGCTTGGATATTTCGGTCAGTTTAATGATGTCGCTCATGTGTCCAAATCTCCTTCCTCATATAGCAGCTGCATATGCTGCTGAATTTCACTCAGGCTCAGGCAGAGAGCCTTCCCCTCCTTAATGACCGCCAGCATTTGCTGTTCCAGCCGCTTCATTCGCTGCTCTCTAACAAAATCGGCGTTTATGCCCGTTACGAATGAGCCTTTGCCAACGACAGAGTCAATAAGCCCTTCCTTCTCCAATTCCTCATAAGCCCGCTTCGTCGTAATGACGCTGATCTGCAAATCCTTAGCTAGCTGCCTAATGGAGGGCAGCGATTGTCCTGAGCCAAGTTTCCCGCTTAAAATCTGATTGCGAATTTGCTGGGTAATTTGTACATAGATCGGATCATTCGAAGCGTTGGATAAAATAATGTTCATTTCCATCACCATGCTTAGCTGTTTAATGTATATATAGTATATATACACTATACGCTCCGTATATGTCAATAACGCTTGGCTATACTAAGCTTCGAGCAAATTTGGGGTCTTTTTCTGTTTTAGCGAATAGCTGCTCCCACTTGCGTAACCTTATCTGACAGAGTTTATGGCGAAATCGTAAATGTAAAACGCTTACAAATATCTCCGACATTATTTTCTGTCGGATTTTATTATTTTTTATAGTCGGATCTTTAAAATAGGTGGCAGAAGGTCAATAAGTCTAACATTAATGGAAATGGGGTTTTCATTTATGAAGAAAATCGGATCACTTTTAATTACCGGCCTGCTTGCTCTTACCCTTAGCGCATGCGGCAGCAGCAACGAAAAAACACCATCCGCTTCGGACGGCACGGGTTCTTCGAATGAGGTTGTGACGTACACCATTGGAACTGACGCTACATTCCCTCCTTTCGAATACCAGCAGGATGGCAAATATGTCGGCATCGACATCGATATCATTCATGCCATTGGGGAGCTGGAAGGCTTTAAGGTTGATTTGAAGCCTATGAACTTTAAAGGCATTATCCCGGCGATTTCTGCCAAACAGCTCGACGCTGCCATTGCCGGCATCAGTATTACGGATGAGCGCAAGCAGGTTGTGAACCTGTCCGATACGTATTTCGAAGCAGGCTTGTCGCTGGTCGTACGTTCGGATAATGATACGATTACGAAGCCAGAGGATTTGAAAGGCAAAGTCATTGCGATTAAAAAAGGGACGGCCGGCTCTAAAAAAGCCGAGGAATTAGCGAAGGAATACAACATTACCCTCAATTATTTTGACGATAGTCCGGCGATGTTCCAAGAGGTTGTAAACAAAAATGCCGATGCTACCATTGAAGATTACCCCGTTATCTCTTATAAACTGGTTGTTGATCCAAACGCCAATTTGAAAATCGTTGGCGAAAGGCTGACTGGCGACCATTATGGCATCGCAGTGAGCAAAGACAACGAAGAACTGCTGCAAAAAATCAATGACGGCATCAAGAAGCTGAAGGAAAGCGGCAAATACGATGAAATCATTAACAAATATATAGGAACGTCTGCAAAATAAAGACGAAGACATCCTGTGAAATGAAGGAGCTGTGAATTTCATGATGTCCTCGTGGCAAGTTATTGTGGATGCGATGCCCTTGCTGTTGCAAGGGTTATGGATAACGGTCAAAATTGTTGTCATCTCGCTGCTGATTGCATTCGTAATCGGATTAATTACGGGATTGATGAATACATCATCGAGTAAAATTTTAAAGTTTATTGCAACGCTTTATATCGATATTATTCGCGGTACGCCGCTGCTCGTCCAAGTGTTTTTCATTTATTTCGCCTTGCCGGCATTTCTCGACATCCGTATTCCTGCGGAGACAGCCGGGATCATCGCAATCAGCGCCAATGCCGGTGCTTATATTGCGGAAATTTTCCGCGCCGGCATTTCGTCGATTGATAAAGGGCAGCGGGAAGCCGCCCGCTCCCTCGGTCTCAGCCAGGTGCAGACGATGCGCCTCGTCATTTTGCCGCAGGCGTTCCGCCGCATGATTCCCGCTTTCGTCAATCAGTGTACGATCAGCATCAAGGATACGTCGCTATTATCCGTAATCGGAATTAGGGAGCTGACCCAAAGCGGTGAAATTATCATTTCTACCAACTACCGCGCTTTTGAAATATGGGGAACGGTTGGCGTCTTGTATTTCATCATTATTTATGGTATTTCACGCCTGTCCCGTGTGCTTGAAAGGAGGCTGAGCCTGAAATGATTATTGTAGAAGGTTTGCAGAAAAAGTTTGGCGACAATGAGGTGCTTCGGGATATATCCACCACTATTACCGAGAAGGAAGTCGTCTGTATTATTGGCCCTTCCGGTTCAGGCAAAAGCACCTTCCTGCGCTGTCTTAATTTGCTGGAGGAAGTGACGTCCGGCGTTGTAACCATTGGCGACGTTACCGTCACGGCTCCTAAAACGAATATTGACAAGCTGCGGCAAAATGTCGGCATGGTGTTCCAGCAGTTTAATCTATTTCCGCATTTGACGGTGCTGGAGAACATTATGCTGGCGCCTAAGCATATTAAGAAGGTGGGCAAGGAGACGAATGAAAAGCAGGCATTAGCGCTGCTGGATAAAGTCGGTCTTGCCGCCAAAAAGGATGAATACCCCGCCCGCTTGTCCGGCGGACAGCAGCAGCGTGTCGCTATCGCTCGTGCGCTGGCGATGAACCCGCGGGTCATGCTGTTCGACGAGCCAACCTCGGCACTCGATCCAGAAATGGTCGGCGAGGTGCTTCAGGTGATGAAGGATTTGGCTCATGAAGGGATTACGATGGTAGTCGTGACGCATGAAATGGGCTTCGCCCGCGAAGTTGCAGACCGCGTTATTTTCATGGATGGCGGGTATATTGTCGAGCAGGGTCCGCCCGCTGCTATTTTCGATACACCCCAGCATGAGCGTACGCAAGCTTTTCTGAGCAAGGTGCTGTAGGCTAAAATATGGGCTGCCAAGAACAAAGAAGCTTTCGCCCCTATATTGACGGGGAGCGAGAGCTTCTTTGTTTTATTCCATACGGCTATCCTTATCGTCAGCCCGAATACGTTATACTAGCGTTGCAAGAGCCTCCGGTGTGAAAGCTTGAAGCTCATTCCATCGGCCTTCGCGTATTTTCACAGCCCATTCCGGATCCCCAACAGCGCGCGTCCAACCCCAATGACCCGCGTGTCATTCGAACACGCCAATTAATATTAGATGCTTTCATGTGGCAGTTAAATCATACGGACTTTCATACGATGACCATTATGGACATTGCAAAAAAAGCGACGATTAATCGGGCGACGTTTTATACCCATTTAATGGAGCCAGGAAGGCAGACAGGAAGCCCCATCCGCCTTAGCCCGCAAAATCGTTCCATTAATCATTGGCGGGATTTCTCAATTACATGTAGTAGAAGAGCTATAACCCCCATCGACGGGCGCTAGCTTGCAGCTGACAGCTTAACGACGACAATATCCGGGCGATTGAACAAGCGCTGGGGAACGACGCTGTTGCCAAGCCCTCTGCTGACCAGCATATTCGTATGACCGTTTACATATTGGCCCGCATCGTACACGGGCAGTAAACCCTGCCCCGGAGCGACAAGTCCGCCAATAAACGGCAGCCTGACTTGCCCGCCATGGGCATGGCCCGAGAAGGTCAGATCGATACCTTCACGAACATAGACGTCAAACAGTTCAGGACGATGGGACAGCAGTATCGTGTAAAGCCCTTCTTCTGCTTGCTTTCCCGCCTCCGCTTTCGTTGCGGCACCCGCACTCTCTTTCCCGGCTATGTTGGCAAAGTCTTCAATAGCTGTTTGAATATTTTGCTCCGCCGCCTCTGCATCATGTCCAGCAAACGATGAAAATTTCGGATCATCGATGCCTAGCAATCGGATTTCTCCAGCTGCGGTCACAGCCCCAGTCTCAGCCCCGCTCCCTGCTCCACTTCCAGTTAAATTACTACTTCCAACAGGGATGCTTTCCGCCTCATTCCGCAGGACATGAACGCCAAGCTCCAGCAGCTTTTTCTCCAGTACCGGGTAACGTGCGTAAGCATATTCATGATTGCCCGTCACATAATACACAGGGGCCAGCTTCACGATTTCTGCCATTAGCTCAAGGCTTTCCGCCTCGCCTCCACGCCTGCTATCAATTAAATCGCCTGTAACGACGATGATGTTCGGCTGCTGATTTTCCACCTTGCGAACGAGCCGCTGCTGCTTATCACCAAATCTTTTGCCATGCACATCGGATAACTGCACAATGGTAAAGTCCTTCAGCCCCTGCGGCAGCTTCGCTGACGAAAGCTGAAATGACGACACCGTCAAAGCATTATTTTGAAAATAAAGAAAAATGATGATAGCAGCTACAGCGGCTATGAATATCCCTACTCTTTTGAGCAACTTGCGCATAAGCTCCTCCTCTTCTTTTTATGTTCCTCTATGATTTCCTGCTCTTTCCTCCTGTCTATTATACCTGTTTCTATTGCTGAACCAAGGTTAAACGGCTGTCGCCCTCCTTTTTGCGGCGCGGCGCGTTTTAGTCCGAGAAATATAAGCCCATTATAAGGATGAAACTTATAAATGCTTATATTAAAAAATAAGCGGGACGCCGCATGCGCCCCGCTCTTATTCGATTGCCTTATACGTTAACCTTTTTCACGGCTTCGCTCATCTCATGCGTCTGCTGCCGAAGCAGACTCGACGTTTGCGCCACCTTCTGGAACATGACCGACTGCTCGCTGGTCAAGCGGTAAATCTCATCAGAGCGTTCCGAAACGCCCGATGCAATATGCGCAATCGCATGGACGGACGCCGCAGCCTCCTCAGACCCTGCTGTCATCTCCTCCGCCGATGCGGATACCTCTTGAATGCGCTGCGTCACGGTGCGGAAGGCGTCCACCACATGGGTAAAAGCTTGCTCCGCTTCCGCCGTAATCGCTACGCCTTGGCCAATCTCTTTGGCGGTAACGCCCATCTTCGTGCCGATGTGCTGGGATTCCTGCTGAATGCCAAGCAGCAAATCCGATATCATCTGCACCGATAAGCTTGAAGCCTCCGCCAGCTTCCGCACTTCATCGGCTACAACAGCGAAGCCTTTGCCATGCTCGCCTGCATGGGCTGCTTCAATCGAAGCATTCAGCGCCAGCAGCTTCGTCTGGGTAGCAAAATCCCGTACCGCTTGCAGCGCCCCGCCTATTTCCTGCGAGTAGCCGCTAAGCACATCGACCATTGCAGCGACATCTCCGGCTACCGCGGAAATGTTCTCCATCTGATTTTTCATCTGGGTCATGCTTTCTTTGCCAGATTGCGCTGTGGCCAGCGCGCTTGTCGCCGCATCCGAAACAGCGGTCGAGGACTCGGATACGCTGGTGATTCCTTTAGCGATTTCCTCCATCGCATTCGCGCTGTCGCTTGCGCCTTGCTTCTGCGTATGTGCGCCCTGCCGGATATGCTGCACGGAATGGTCAACCGTCTTGCTCATGACCAGCATCTCCTCCGCATTGCGACTGAATTGCTCTGTCGAATCAACTAAAATATTCGTCGTTGCCGCAACACCTGCAACCATATCGCTAATGATTTTATTCAAGTTGCCGGACATATGAATCATCGCTTTAAACGTACTGCCGATTTCGTCCTCGCTTCTGAGATGGTACGCCGTCAAAATCTGATTGGCCTGCGCCAGCTCGCCATGCGCCATTTTATCGACACTGTCCTTCAATACTTTAAGCGGTCTGAGCCCCTTTACGACAAAGCGCAATACGATCGCAATGGCCGCAACCGTTATGAACAGCAGCAGGACATAAAAGGGAATGCTCGACTTAATAATATCCGATTCAATATCGCTAACAACGGATACAGCCGTATCAATGCCAATGACGCCAATCAATGCGCCGCTGCTGTCCAATAAGGGAGCGTACGAGGAAATATATTTGCCGTACTCCTCATTGTCAATAATCGGCGAGCTTGCTGTGCTTCCTTGCAGCAGTTTCTGAACCGCATCGCCCGGCATATCGGTCACTTCATTAATCGGTGATGCCTTATCCGCATCCTTCATGCCGTCCACCATAATAAGCGGCGTGCCCTTGTCATCGATTTTCACGAAATACACATACATGGCGCCGATGCGCACGCGAAAATCATCAAGCTCATCACGTATGGTCAAAAATAAATCATTTTCCTTCGGTTCTTTGGCAAACTCAGCATAAGCAGCTGTATCCAGCTGGTTGACGTAGCTCTGAGCAATCTGGATGTTATAGCTGGAAATGGCCTCCTGTGCAGCTGACTTCATGTTCGCCAGCTGCAGCAATACGCTGCCGGCAGAGATAATAACAATGACTAGCGTAACTACCGCAACAATGCGTGCCACTAAACGTTTCCTGAAAAATCCGATCATCCGATCCTCTTCCTCCCGCATCAAACCCAGCCTTTTTTACTAGTCCGCTACCCAAATCTAACATGCTTCAAGCACTATGTATGTTGAAAATATTAAACGAATATGTCGAAATTCGCAAGAAATTATTGGGCCACCGCTTGCAATCACTTACGAAATAAGAGGTGAATGGAAGGCAGGGTCGTGCTCCCTGTTTCAGGGGCTTGCTTCGAGTACAAAGACACAAAGATAGACTTGGTGGACACAGCAGCCGCTATTTCCACAAAATCACGGGTTTAGGCACTGTCTGCGGACTCAGGAGCAGCTAATGTGCTGCCAAAAGCCATTTTGATGGGATAAGGAGGGCCATAACGGATTTCCTGTCCGCTTACGGCCTGAAATCGAATAAAAAGCCAAAATAGCGGAACCTCAGTCCTCAAAAAAACAGTGAGCATTCTCGAGCTGCGCGCCATCAGTAATAGTGATCTCAGAACAGTGATCTCAGAACAATGACCTCTGCCACGGAGCTCTCAGCCAAAATCGCATGCTGCGGTTCCCACCCTCGAAACGATAAGATGAGACTTGCCTCGAATAAGAGTTACGCAAGGAGCAGCATGCCAACTCTAGTTACCTATCCAGCCAAGAAAAAAGGCGGAGCCCCATAGCCCCGCCTTCTACCTCTGCATTTCCTTGCTTACGCCTTCTCCACTTGAAAAACAAACTTCCATTTAGCAGCGTTGCCGGAGTATCGGCCTCTGTTTTCCACGACCTTTACATCAAGCGTATGCTTCTTGCCCGACGTCACCGTTGAAGCCTTGAAAGACTTATTGGCTGTGCCGACATCCGGAATTTTGTCCTGCTCGATTGCCGTTGCCTCCAGCTTCACGAGCTCGCTTGGCTTTAGTGTAAGCTTGATGCTGTCACCAGCGGCTACGGCCTTTCCATTGATCAAAACCTGCGTCTCCCACTCATTCCCCACAGAATCGTTCGACACCAAATCCTCACTAACGAAGGTGACCTTAATCGTCACCGTCTTCGCAGCTGCCGCAAGCGGCTGTACAGCAATTGCAGTAAGCAGCGCGACCATGAGCAGCACGCGCAAGCTTTTGACCAGCATGCTGAAGTTCCTCCTTTCATTTTTTATGAATTTTCCTTTTATGCCATTATTAATCAGGCATATATTCTATAACGGCAGCTTGCAGCAGTTGTATAAGATCGGCATTCATATATTCGTATTCATCGGGAATGTGCAGGCAAATGACCCGCTTCTCGCTTATCGCATAGGGAAACTTCTCCTGCATACGGCGCAAATGCTTTTTCTCCATGACAAAAATAACGTCAGCCCAGCCGAGGTGGCCTTCGGTCACTCGCACTCTAGCCTGCGGCTCTGTTCCGGCAGAACGCACCTCATGTCCATCTACACCATTCAGCACCGTTTCAGCTGTCAAGCTGCGCCATTTGTTCCGGCTGCATATAAATAATAGCTTGCTCATCCTACAGCTCGATGCTCGTGTAATGCTCCACGACCGGAAACGGATCATAATAATGATGCAGCAGCCGCTTCCACTCCTGATATTCTGCGGAACCGCGGAAACCCTCTGTATGATCCTCCAGCGTCTCCCATTTCACGAGCAGCAGGTATTTATTTTGCTCCTCCAGGCAGCGCTGCAGCTCATGATGCACGTAGCCTTTCATGCTGGAAATGATTTGCGAAGCTTCCTTGAAGCTGGCCTCGAACGAATCTGCGAGCCCTGCCTTGACCTGTAAAATAGCAACTTCCAAAATCATAAGTGCACGGTCCTCCCGCTGCATTTTCAACCTGCTTTTATTATTTTGCCGAAATAAATTGAACGACACCAATAGACATCAACATCAAAAACATAACAACAACAAAACCTATAGCGAATTTCAGTCCGCCAGGCAAGCTTTGCCGTTTTCCGTGCTCCTGCTCTAACTTCTCCAGCCGCAGCTTAATTTCATCCAGCTCTCTTTCCTTATTCTCCTCCATCATGCGCCACCTCTTCCTCCTAGTAGATATCCTTATTCTACCACAAAAGGAATCGCCATCTTCCCTAGCTCCTATCCAGCAGCTGCTTTAAGCGGCCGGGAAAATCCGTAATAATGCCGTCCACCTGCTTGTCTAGCAAGGCTAGAAAATCTTGCTCTTCATTCACGGTATAAGGATAGACAGCGATATTGGCCTTTGCGGCTTCCGCCGTATCCTCGGCGTCAATGCTGCTGTAATGCGGATGCAGCGAAAATACTTCGCAGCCCATCAGCCCGGCATAAGCTGCTGGCGCAATTAATGCCGCCCCATAAAGCAGACCGATCCGCAGCTCCGGCATCCGCGCTTTCAGCCGTGCCAGCAGTTTATGATCGAAGGAGGAAACAATCGTGCGCTCCATGCGTCCAGGCTCCTGCAAAAAAGCGTCCAGCGCTTCATCCAGCGCGCCGTTATAGGAGTCCTTCGCTTCTACATTAATTTCAATAGGCTTTGGAAGCAGCGCATAAACCTCCTCCAGCAGCGGTGCCCGTTCCCCGCTAAATGCTGCGGCAAATTTGCTGCCCGCATCCGCCTTGCTGATCGCCTCATAATTCATGCTGCGGATCAGGCCAGTCTGCGTCGTCGTCCGATCCAGCGTCTCATCATGGCAGACGACCAGCTTATTATCAGCTGAAAGATGAATGTCCAGCTCGACCATATCACAGCCTTGATCGGCAGCTAATTGAAAGGATGCGAGCGTATTTTCCGGGGCTTCGCCCGCTGCTCCCCGATGCCCAATAATAAGCGGACGCTTCGCTGTTTCTTTGTTGTTTCCGGCTTCTCCTGCTTGCTGCTTATTCATCCTTCCACTATCCTCTCTACTACGTATTAGGGCAAATATAAGCATTTATAAGCTTCACCCTTATCATAATGGGCTTATATTGCGCCCTCGAAACGGTAGCTTTACCGCCAGTGGACGGCTTCAGCCGTCTACGCTTGCTATTATAACAAATTTATGAAATGGGCTGCATCTGCGCATAGGCGCAACGATGCAGCCCATTTCATTTTTTAATGCGGGACTGTCATCCTCTGGCTGCTTTCTTTATAATGGAACTAAAAAAAGAAGGTGCGCGATTATTAGCTCCAGTGAAAAATATGGCGTATTCGGCTACCGCTTTCAGGAGCCCGCCGTACAGCCTATCTACCAGCTCTATGCGACTGGCTATGAGAAAATGGACAGCCTTCTGTATGAATGGGACGGCATGAAGCGAACGGACGGGCCGCTTTATTTATTTCAATATACCGTTTCAGGCTGCGGCCAGCTGGAGCTGGATGAACAGCGATTCTCCGTCCCGGCAGGAACGGCCTTTATGGTGGAAATACCGGGTAAGCATCGCTATTTTGCACGGGATAATGGAAATGGCAGCATTGGTGACGGCGGAAATGACGACGAGAACGGCACCCCATGGGAGTTTTATTTTGTGCTGTTCCGGCAGCAGCATCTTGGCGAGCTATGGTCAGCTATGTTAGATTCGCTTGGCCCGCTCCCGACTTTTCCGCTGGATTCTCCGGTTATTCGCATGCTCCAGCTCATTTATGCCGAGGCCAAGCATGGCCGGATTGAAGATGTTCATCAGGCTTCCTCGCTTGTGTATCAGTTTATGATGGAGCTGAGCCGCAGCCGTTCTGCCGAGCGCAGGCAGCGCAGCAGCTGGCCCGATAAGGTGCAGCGGGCGGCTGCATATATGGAGCAGCATTATACTAGGCCGGAAAGCCTCGATGAAATTGCGGCTGCCGCCGGATCGTCGAAATACCATCTGACACGCACCTTTGCCGAAGCGACCGGCATGACGCTGCTCGCCTATATGACGCGGCTGCGCATGGAGAAGGCTACCCAGCTGCTTCGGCAATCGCCCCTGTCTGTTCATGAGGTTGCGCTTGCGGTCGGCTACACGAGCGGCAGCTATTTCAGCAAGGTGTTCCGCAGCTGGACGGGCTTCCCGCCCAGCGAGTTTCGCGAAGCGCAGGAGCTGCCGGCCACGTGGCGGTTTATGTTCGACTGAAACCGCAATATTTTACATGGATACGCAATACTTTATGCTGGAAACCTATCGTTCTCTCGCTTACCATGGAAGAATAGAACCGCAATATAAGCGACGAAGGGGACGATATCGATGTTGAAGCATCACGAACTGGCTGTTACGCCGCCGATGGGCTGGAATAGCTGGGATTGTTATGGCGCAAGTGTGAAGGAAGAGGAAGTACGGGCCAATGCTCGTTATATGGCGGAGCATTTGAAGCCTTTTGGCTGGGAATATGTCGTGGTGGATATTCAGTGGTATGAGCCCGGAGCCTATTCCTCCTCGTACCGCCCTTTCGTGCCGCTGGAAATGGACGAATATTCCCGCTTGCTGCCCGCCGTTAACCGGTTCCCATCCGCTGCGGAGGGACAAGGCTTTAAACCGCTTGCCGAATATGTACACAGTCTTGGACTGAAATTCGGCATTCATATTATGCGGGGCATTCCGCGCCAAGCCGCCCATGCCGACACGAAAATTCTCGGCACCGACGCAACTGCCCGCTCGATTTCACAAGCCGGTGACGGCAGCATTTGTCCGTGGAATACCGACATGTATGGCGTCAATACGAACAAGGATGGCGCCCAGCAGTATTACAACTCGCTGTTTGAGCTGTATGCTTCATGGGGCGTAGATTTTGTAAAAGTCGATGATATCGCTGCTTCGAGGCTGTATGGCATCCGGGCTGATGAAATCAGCATGATTCGCCAGGCGATTGATGGTTGCGGACGTCCGATGGTGCTCAGTCTCTCCCCTGGCCCGGCTCCAGTCGAGCACGCTGAGGAGCTGACAGCTGGCGCCAATATGTGGCGGATTACGGACGACTATTGGGATTTGTGGCATCTGCTGTACGAAATGTTCGAGCGTTGTGAAAAATGGGCTCCCCATGTCGGCCCCGGCCACTGGCCGGATTGCGACATGCTGCCGCTCGGCCATCTCGGCATTCGCTCCGTTGATGGCGGCGGCGCAGACCGCTGGACGCGCTTTACCCGCGACGAGCAGGTAACGATGATGTCGCTATGGTCTATTTTCCGCTCACCGCTCATGTTCGGCGGGGAAATGAACGATAACGACGAATGGACGCTGTCGCTGCTCACGAACAAGGAAGTGCTTTCGCTGCACCAAAACAGCCGCGATGCCCGCCAAGTTTACCGCGATAGCGCAGACCGCATCGTATGGACCGCAGGCTCTGCTGAAGGCGACGGCCACACCTTTGTTGCTCTGTTCAATGCAGGCGATGAAGCGGCTGTCGTATCGGTATCGCTAAACCAGCTTGGACTTGACGGTACGCGCAGCGTACGGGATGTATGGCAGCAAGAGGAGCTAGGGCAATGCGAGGATTCGCTTTCCTATCAGCTTGCTCCACATGCCTCCCTTCTATTGAAGCTCACAATCTAATAACAACAAGAAGTCCCCTTCGTGGCCAGCTGGCCAGCCGATCACGAGGGGGACTCTTTCATTTATGAATAGACGGTTATGCTAGCCTTGGTGATACAGCCAACGGCTGCAGGTCCTGCTTTCTATTAGATACCGCCATTGTCGAGATAAGCCTGCATTTGCTTCTTGAGCTCTTCACGGATGGTATCCAGTCCGAGTGCGCGAAGCTCCTTGTTCAATTTCTCGGCGGATTGCTTCCAGTTCGGATCAAGCCCGTGCCTGAAAATTTGCACCGCTTGGTCGAACTTCGGCTGCACTTTGGCAATTTCTGTTTTGACCGAATCGGAATTGAAGGTAAAACCCGACAGCGGGATACGGAAATAGCTGTCATTGCTGCCTTGATAGTTCAAGTAGTCGAGCGTAAGCGCATCATTATCTGAGCCTACGCGGGACAGGATCGGATTCCAAGTCAATTCGTATTTAGGGAAAATGTAATTCGTTGAGCCTTCTGTCAGGCTGTATTGCTTCTCGCCTTCCGCTTTCCAGTGTGTTCCCTCGATGCCAAGCTCGAACAGGTCATGATTTTCCTGGCTGGAAAAAATCCAGTCGATAAATTTCATCGTGCGGTCTGGGTCCTGTGCCGTAATGGGAATGACCAGATCGTTCCATGCTTTGTAATCGGTAGGAATACAGCCTGCTTTTTTGTCTGCTGCGCAGGACAAGTAGACGAACGGCTCGACGTCTGCGCCAGAAACCGCTTTCTGCAGCTCTTGTCTAACACTTGGAATATCGTTAATCGTGCCTTCAAACGAAGCGGCTTTTCCCGCCTTGAACAGCGCGATGGCATCCTTCTCGCTAAGTGAATCCTTCTGGACATAGGGATTGAATGCAACGTACTTGTCATAAGCCTGATAGATATTGTCTGGATTGTTGAATGGCTCCGGGAAGCTCGCATATTCAGACGCAGGATCGCCGATTGTCGTAACGCCAACGACAGTTTTGCCATCCTCGGACAACGCGACGTTGAAGTCGGCGCCTGTTCCCGTAATGCCGAGTCCATTGACCGCCCAGTTGGCTCCGCGGAACGTCTGTGAATTCGTTTCGACCTCGAACATTTTGAAGAAGCCGCGCGCTCCTTTAAGCGCCAGAGGGATCATGCTGCCTTCATTTTTTCTGACATTGTCCAAATAAACCTTGTAATCGTCGTAGCTTGCAATCGGGTCCATGCCATATTTTTCACGCAAGTCTTTACGAACCATAACAGCTTCAATATCGGTGTAATATTGCGTAAGCGGAATGGCATAAATATGGCCATCTATTTTATTGCTGGCGAGAAACTCCTCCGAGAATGCAGCTTTCAGGCCAGGGTAATCGTCATTGTTAAAATATTTATCCAGCTCCGTATACAGCCCTTGGCTGACATGCTGGCTCAGGTTCTGCCATGGCGCGTCGAAGGCCAAATCGACCTGCTCGCCAGTAGACATTTTCAGCTTCATCTTCTGTTTATGGTCGTCACCTGTGTTAAATTCGAACTCAAGCTTCGTATTCAGCGTATCCTTCGTTCGGTTCTCGAACTCCGTCAGCACGCTGCCTAAATCCGTCGGCTTGTCGCCGAACAGCATAACCTTTAAAGTAATCGGTTTCAAAGCAGTGTTTGTCGAAGCTCCTCCGCTCTCTGCTGCACTGGAAGCGGCCGGTGTGTTTGTGCCACCGCTGTTGTTCGAGCAAGCTGAAACCAAAGCGACGATGGTCAGCATCAGGAAAAATGATTTAAACACCTGTTTCATGTTTTTTCCTCCCTTTTATGTGTGTAAAGTATATACTAAATCGCCTTTTGAAAGCGAGTTCAGCCAGTCACAAGCTAGCCTTTGACGGCGCCTACCATCAAGCCTTTGACAAAATATTTTTGCAGGAAGGGATAGAGGAAAATAATCGGGCCAATCGTGACGACCGTCGTCGCAAGCCGCGTCGTATAAGTCGGTGTCGCAAAGCCGGGAATATTGACCTTGGATGATATGGCATTGGCAAACTCCACATTGCTCATAATCCGCATAATTAAATATTGCAGCGGGAACAAGTCCTCCTTGGAAATATAGAGCATCGCCTCAAACCATTTGTTCCAGAACGCCAGCGCATAGAACAGGCCAACCGTTGCAATCGCAGGCAGCGAGATCGGCAAAATGATACGGAATAAAATATAAAGATCGTTTGCGCCATCGATTTTGGCTGATTCAGCAAGCGACTCGTCTATCGATTTGAAGAAGTTGCGCATAAGGAACATATTCCAGGGACTTACGAGCGCTGGAATAATGAGCACCCATATGGAGTTTGCCATGCCTAAATATTTTGTAATAAGCAAATAGTTGGCGACAAGCCCGCCATGGAACAGCATCGTAAAGTAGACGTAGAAGTTAATGCCATTGCGGTATTTGAGCGTCTTGATGGACAGCGGATAAGCAAGGGCGCACGTAACGAGCATCGCAAGCGCTGTACCGACAATCGTTACAAACAGCGTGACCCCATACGCTTTATAAATCGTTGCATCTTTAAAAATCAGCTCATACGCCTTAAGCGAAAATTCCTTCGGCCACAGACCGTAGCCATCGCGGAGCAAGGACGTCTCCGTAGTCATCGAGCTGCTGATAACCATGAGAAACGGCACGATGCAATAGAGGGCGAATAGGGATATGAGTACATAAATGGACAGCTTCACTATGCGGTCCGCTGCGCTTTCTTTGATCATGTGAGGCACCTCCTGTGGGAATCGACTATTTAAGTTGAACCATTGATTAGCATGGGGGCGTTGGTCGCCACTACGAAAAAGGTTGGACTTCCGGCCGCTGTTGTTTTCTAATTTCTTGATTCTATTCCTCTTGGAGGATGAAATAAGAAAACAAAGGCGGACGCTAAGCCGATGCTTACGAAGTGGCTTTCCTTCGGAAAGCTGTGGCTCTCTCCAGTTCCAACCTTTCTCTCCGTTTCTCCCTTGCCCCATCGCTTTCTCTCATTCAACTTATATAGTTTAGTTATTAAAATAAAGCGGAATCCGGGCTGAACTTTCTGGAGATTTGATTCGCGGTCAGCACAAGAATAAAACCAACCATCGATTGGAAAACGCCTACGGAAGCCGCCATGCTCATATCTCCCAGATCCATAAGCGCCCGGTATACGTACGTATCAATGACGTCTGTTGTGGGGTAAAGAATCGGATTGCGTCCGACAATCGCGAAGATCATGCCGAAGTCGCCATAGAAAATTCCGCCCATAGCAAGCAGCAGCATTAATATAATCGTTGGCTTGAGCAGGGGAAGCGTAATAAATCTTATTTTTTTCCACCGGCCTGCTCCGTCAATTGAAGCGGATTCATAAATATCCGGATTAATGCCAGATATCGTCGCCATATAGACAATTGAGCCAAAGCCTGCACCCTGCCAAAGCTTGATCAGCACAAGAATAGCTGGCCAATAGGCGGCTTCGTTAAAGAAGGAAATTTCTGCGATGCCGAATGCGCCTAATATTTTATTGATGAAGCCATTTTCACTGGATAGCAGCGCCACGATAAACATCGAAATCACGGTCCAGGATAAAAAATAAGGCAGCGTTACAATCGTTTGCGTAATGCGCTTGAACCATTTTCCGCCTAGCTCGGAGAGCATAATGGCGATAGCGACGGAAGCGAGCGTGCCAATTCCGATAAACAGCGTGTTCAGAAACAGCGTGTTCACCATCACCTTAATCGTGTCGCTGGATTCAAAGAAGAAGCTGAAATTTTTCAAGCCGACAAATTCGCTTTTGAACAGTCCCAGCCTTGGATTAAAATCCTGGAAGGCAATGACGATTCCGCCTATGGGCAAATACGAGAAGATAAATACGACTAGCAGTCCCGGCAATGTAAGCAAGTAAAGCAGGCCGTTTTTATGAAGTTCACTAAAAAAGGAGTCCTTCTTTTGCTGCCCGGCTGCTTTGCTGCCCGTTTTTTGTAATGCTGCTTCTCTCACATGTAGACCTCCTTAACGCTGCTTGCGTTTTCTTGTGCCCTCATCATGGCAGAAACAGCAGGCGCCCAGCTAGAATAAGATGTTCCGATATCCGCAATTTCATCGCTCGCACACGCTATAAAATGTTACTTTTTCACTGAAAAGCTGCTTTTTTCGCACAAGCAAAAACGACTTTGTCGTCCTTCTGGGACGTGTGAAGAGCTTTGCCTTAGAATTCTAAGCGGATATAAGGATGAAACTTATAATTTCTTAGAATTAAAAAAAACCGCCCCTTACAGCGGAGCGGCCGTTTTTCTCAGCATGATAGAACCTTTCACAGTGTTGTTTCATCTTCCTTAACATCCTTCAGCATCGTGTCCAGCATGTACGCCTTGCGATAATGAACGGGCGATTTGCCCGTATGCTTCTTGAATGAGGCATAAAAATAATTCGTATTCGTCATCCCGACCAGCTCTCCGACCTTTCCGGCAGATAAATCGGTAGACAGCAGCAGCTCCTTCGCCTTGTCGAAGCGGAAATCGGCAATATACTGCGAAATTGTTTTGCCTGTAAAATCTTTAAACACTTTTCTCGCATAGTTTGTCGATAATCCCACGGCTTCCGCCAAGCCCTCTACCGACAAATTCGGATCGGCATAGCCTGAGCGCACCTGCTCCTCAATAAGCGATACCGCCTTCACATTCGTCTGCGACGAGCTGTGGTCGCGCTGGCTCATCACTCGCCTGCATGCCGCTGCAAACTCCGTTATCATATGCTCCAGCGTCTCCTGCTTCTGAATCGTTTCCGGAAGCGACAGCATCCCGCTCTGCAGCAGCTCGGCTTCGCTGACCATCCCTTTGCTGGTGCGCACCGCCATAACCGTCAATTGATACACATACAGCATAATTTCATCATATTGATAGGTGCGGATTTCCGCAAAAAACTGCTCAACCGCCTGCTGGAATTTCGCCTTATCCCCCAGCTTCATCTGATCGGTAATATGCTTCTCCAGCGCTAAAGGATAATCATGCTCCGCAGCGGCATGGATAGCGGCCTCTCCTTGCTCGGCAATAATAGTGCCATAGCCGCAAATCAGACGATAGCGCGACGAATGGTAGGCCTGATTCCAAGAAAGCGGAATCGCCTTAAGCGTTTGCACAACTGGCCCAATCGCAATCGTAACCGACAGCTTCAAATACTGCGCAACCTTGGACTGAATATCTGCCATCCGCTGCTCAACCTCGGCAGTACCGCCTAGCTCGCCATCCTTCCAGCTCAGAAGCAGCACGATCGTATCGTCATTATCGTCCATAGCCTCGCGCTGCATCGGCGACGTTATAATTTCCTCCGCTATATTGGAGATCGCGTATTTGAATAAGGAAATATCCGCCAAATCAAATTGCTGCAGCCGCTTGTCGTATTCATCAAGGCGAATGACGCATATTTGGAAGCAATCCGCAGCATGCAAATGCAGCCCAAGCTCGGTCAGTTTTTTATCGCCTGCCAGGCCCGTGCAGCCTCCTTGAATAACGGAGCGCAGCACCTCCTTGCGTTTGGCGGGCAAATAACCCGATACGTCAAGCTGCAGATCCGTTACCTTCCCCTCCAAATAGGAAAAGGATTTCGTCAGCAGCTCATACTCATTAAGCTGGGAGCCATCTTTAAGTCCAACCTGCAGCGATGAGCCTACCCGCTTCATAATCGTATTGAGCGGCATATAAATCATGCGAATGGAAAAAAGTGCCGTGGCCGCGGCGATTAGGACAAAAATAGCGGTCATCCAGACGATAAACTGCTTTAAGTGATTGACCTTCAGCAGCAGGCTTTCATTTTCCGCAATGCCAATAAAGCTCCAGCCTAGACGATCCGACTTAAAATAAGAAACGAAGACGCTTTGATTATTAATCGTATCGCTCAGTTGGCCGCTTTCCGCTGTAGAATCCAATATGGTACGAATATAAGGCTCCTCATTTAAATTTTTATTCACCATGCTTGGATTGCTGTGGGAAATGACCGTTCCCTTATCATTAATAATGACCGATTGAATCGAGCTGCCGCTGCCGCTTCCCTTCGTTGCCAGCTGCTGCAGCATCTGTTGATCCAAATTTACGACAAGCGCGCCATCAATAATCGAATTGCGGGCGAATTGGGAATAGACAATCGTAATCCAGTTCTTCTCATAAGACTTTGCTAACTCGGTATACTTTTCATTACGCGGAATAAATACGCCTTTTTTATAAAAATCCTTCTCCTTCAGCATCGCCGTCAACCTTTTATCATAAAAATCTGCAATTGGCGTAATCGGCTTCTCCGATGAGAAAACGCTATCATTATTCAGGTTGTAAATATAAATCGAATCGATTAATGGGTTCGCTTCCTTCATCTCGGACAGCAGCGTATTAATTTGCTTCATCTCTATATAAGTGAAGGAACCGCCATACATCGCGTTATAAACGACCTGGTTGTCATAGTTTTTGGCAAAATAGTTATAGGTCGAGGTAAGCAAAATATCAGCCGTATTATAAGACTGCTCGGTCATCCGAATGACCGACTGGTTGACGTCCTCCGTCAAATTATCCGAAACCTTATCGATAATGACATAAGCAAATACCCCAATGAGAATAAATCCGACAGCTACATACGAAAAGATCATTTTCAGCAGCAGCTTCCGCTTCATGATAAAGCTCTTTACATTGTTCATTGCCTGAACTCCCCCACGTTTGTATAATCTGCTGACGCTCTGTTTATATTTTGCTGTTTTCTGATAATACCATGAAGTCGCCGGAGCGAATACCTTCAGACGAGTATTCCTTGTGTCTGCGCTACTATAAATATTAATGATTTGGTTACTATTTGAAGAACAACCCCACGATATCCGTCTTGTGATGGACCGCTCAGCAAATATGCAGCTGCGTATTGTATTTTTATTTACTTAAGTGTATATTTATACATAACGAGACTTATACGGAGGTTAGACGATGCCTAATTTGAAAAACAACGATACAGCTGCCTTGCTGGCAGCGGCCAAAAAATCAGTGCTGTTCACAGCAAGCAGACCCGAGGTCGTGATGGAGCGCGGGGAAGGCATGTACCTATGGGATACGGAAGGTAAAAAATACCTCGATTTCAGCAGTGGCTGGGCGGTCACCAGCTTGGGACATTCGCCTAAAGCTTTGCAGGAGGCCATTGCCAAGCAAGCAGGACAGCTCGTGCATGCAAGCCCCGCATTCTATAACAAACCAATGGTTGAGTTCGCGGAGCTGCTGACAAGCGTGTCCGGCTTTGACAAAGCCTATTTCACCAGCAGCGGCGCCGAAGCGAACGAAACCGCGATTAAACTCGCCCGCAAGCATGGCGCCCTAAATTTAAACGGCGCTTATGAAATTATTACTTTGACGAACAGCTTTCATGGTAGAACGCTCGCCATGATGTCGGCAACGGGCAAAGCGCATTGGGAAAGCCTTTATGCCCCTAAAGTTCCAGGCTTCAAGCATGTGCCTATTAATGATTTTGACGCGTGCTTCGCTGAGATTAACGACCGCACCTGTGCCATTATGCTGGAGCTCGTTCAAGGGGAGGGCGGCGTCCATTCGGTGGATGTGCCTTATCTGCAGGCGCTGCGCAAGGCATGCGATATTTATGGCATTTTGCTTATTTTCGACGAGGTTCAGACCGGTATTGGCCGGACAGGAAAAATGTTTGCCCATGAGCATTATGGCGTTAAACCAGACGTCATGACGCTGGCGAAAGGAATTGGCGGCGGCTTTCCGTTATCCGCGACGCTAACGATGAAGCAGCACGATCTTTTTGAGCCTGGCGATCAAGGTGGAACATATACGGGTGGACCGCTTGCGATGGCAGCAGGCCAGGCAGTCGTAGAGGAGATTATTCGTCTGGATTTGGCCACCAATTCGAAGCTGATGGGTGATTTAATGACAGAGAAGCTGGTTGAGTTGTCCCGCGAGTATGCGATCACCGATATTCGCGGCAAAGGCTTGCTGCTTGCCTTCACTGTGCAGGAAGGCATAGCGCCACAGCTTGCGGCTTGCTGCATGGAGGATGGATTGATTATTAATGCGCTTAACGCTTCCACGGTACGGATTACCCCCGCACTCACGGTAACCGAAGCAGAAACGGACGAAATGTTCGAGCTGCTGGAGCGTGCCATGAGCAAGCTGGGACTAAAAACTGTACAGAAAGTAGCGGCCAACGCCTAGCCGACATGAAGAAGCCGACAGCTGCCCAATAGCTGTCGGCTTCTTTCTCATCGTCTTATGAAGGCTCATAACGGAAATAATCAAAGTCTGCATGCAGCCTCGTGCCGTTTAAATCCTGCACGCACATCCCTGCCAGCGTCCCCGTAAAGCCAAGCTTGCCCTCATATTCATCCGACAGCTGCCCTAAATCCAGCCTTTCGCCCACGACCATCCATTGTTCACCATCTTCCGAGCAATAGAAATGAACCTCATCGTCGTGGATAACCGCCTTCAAATAACAGCTCTCCCAGCCTTCCGCCACTACGGTTGCGCCCTCTGGCTCTTCATAATGCCCTTGCTTGCTAGTCACCAGCGCAATATGCTTGCCAAGTTTCTCATCGCGGCTTATCCGCAAATAAAAATAATCGTCCACATCATAATACAGCGTCAAGCCAGCCATTTGGTTAAAATGTTCCGGCTCAAACCGCACGCAGGTTTCGATCTCGCAGTCATAATGCTGGAGCCTGCGGGCAACCAAGCTTTGCTGATGCAGCGAATAAAGGGATTCCCGCCCGTATAGCCGCAGAAATCCGGGCTGCTCCTTCAAGCTCAGCCAGCTCTCATCAGCCGGAACCCTCAATGTGCTGAAATGCAAATTCAGCTGCGGCGCATGGAAGTGATCAACAGCCGCTTCTGGCTCGAAAGGATGCTCCTTAAGTCCAGCCGCCTCGACCTCTACCTGCGGCAATCGTCCGCCGCCGGCAAGCCGCAGCCAGCCCTCATCGGACCATTCCACCTTCTGCAGCGCGGTTTCCCGTCCAAGTGGACTGAGCATTCTCCCTTTCAATGGCCTCGCGCATAGATGAGCAATATACCAGTCGCCATGCTGCGTCTCAACAAGCGCGCCGTGTCCGGCCTTCAATAGCGGATGCTCAGGATCGTTAACGGTTGTCAGAAGGGGATAATGGGGGTCGGCTTCATACGGCCCTTCAACTGTTCGCGATCTGGCAAGCGTTCCCGCATGGTTATAACCCGTGCCGCCTTCGGCGCAAAGCATATAATAATAACCATCCTTCTTGTACACGTTAGGCCCTTCCGTCAAGCCGATGTCCGTGCCGCTGAATACATGGCGAACTTCGCCAACAAGCTTTCCCTGCTCAGGGGAAAACTCCTGCATCACGATTCCTGCGAAGTGGCTTTTTCCTGGACGGAAATCCCATTTCATATTAAACAGCCATTTGCGGCCGTCGTCATCATGCAGCATAGCGGGATCAAAGCCGCTGCTGTTCAAATAGATCGGCTCCGACCATGGGCCTAAAATATCGCTGGCAGTTACTAAATAATTATGAAGATCCTTAAATGGCCCCTTGCGAGCAACTACATCGGTAATAAGCAAATAAAAGGTGCCGTTATCATAGGTTAAATTCGGTGCCCATATGCCGCCTGAGCTTGGCTTGCCTCTTAGATCCAGCTGCGATACTCGGGTTAAAGGATGCGTTAGCAACCGCCAGTTGATGAGATCCTTCGAATGATGAATTTGCACCCCGGGAAACCATTCAAACGTCGATGTGGCGATATAATAATCATCCTCAACCCTAATAATAGACGGATCGGGATTAAAGCCCTTCAGTATTGGATTAATGATCATTCGCTCTCCTCCTGTGTATAGAAGTCCTGTTAACGCCTCTAGTATAGCGTCTTTATCTGAGCAGCCAAGCTGCAAAAACGAATGAATTCGACTAAAACTCCCACACATGCCGCAATGAATGTTAACGATTTGTTAGAAATATGCTCTTCTATAATAAAAAATCGGCGTACTGGAATCTATGGAAGACTCCAGCACGCCGATGCGGCTAAACCTGACGATTAAAATTTAAAATAGTTTTTCGCATTGTAGTAGCTAATGTTGCGGACAATGTCGCCCAGCAGCTCGCGGTCATCCGGCACTTCGCCGTTCTCCACCCACTCGCCGAGCAAATTGCACAAAATCCGGCGGAAATACTCATGCCGGGTATAAGACAGGAAGCTGCGGGAATCGGTCAGCATGCCGACAAAACGGCTCAGCAGACCGAAGTTCGCGAGCGCCTTCATTTGTACGACCATGCCGTCCCGTGTATCATTGAACCACCAAGCGGAGCCCAGCTGGATTTTGCCCGGGATGCCGTCGCCTTGAAAGCTGCCGATAATCGAGCCAAGCACTTCATTGTCCATGGCATTAAGCGAATACAAAATCGTGCGCGGCAGCGCCTCATCCTTCGCCAGCTCATCAAGCAGCTTAACGAGCGGATACGCAAGCGGACTGTCACCGATAGAATCATAGCCGGTGTCCGGTCCAAGGCGATTAAACATCGCCGTATTATTGTTGCGCGCGGCATTAATATGAAATTGCATCGCCCAGTCATGCTTCGCATACAGCTTTCCGAGGAAAACAAGCGTATACGTTTTGTATTTTTTCTCATCCTCAAGGCTTACACGATTTCCGGCAAGAGCGCTAGCAAAAATCGCCGCTGCCTCATCCTTCGTCGTCTCTCCGTAAGGCACATAGTCAAGGGCATGATCCGAAACGCGGCAGCCTGCCTCGTGGAAGAAGGAAACTCTTGCTTCCAGCGCAGCTAACAGCGCCTCATAGCTGTCCAGCTTTTGGCCCGCGGCCTGCTCCAGCTTCGCGATCCATTCCAAGAAACCAGCGCGGTTAATTTCCAGCGCCTTATCTGGACGGAACGAAGGCAGCACCGCTACCGGAAAGTCCGGCAGCTCCTTAATTTTCAAATGATATTCCAGCGAATCCGCAGGATCATCCGTCGTGCAGACGACCTCAACCTTGGAGTTTACGATGAGATCGCGGGCCTTGAAGCCATCTCCCGCCAGCTTCGCATTTACTTTTTCCCAAATCGCCGGCGCATTGCGCTCATTAATCACTTCATCGACGCCGAAGAAGCGCTGCAGCTCCAGATGCGACCAATGGTAAAGCGGATTGCCAATCGCCTGCGGAACCGTCCTTGCAAAAGCGAGGAAGCGGTCATAATCGCTGACGCCTTCGCCACCCGTGACATATTTTTCTTCAATTCCGTTCGAGCGCATCGCCCGCCACTTGTAATGATCGCCATACAGCCAAGCTTCCGACAAATTCGAGAAGCTGATGTTGTCGTAAATTTGCTGCGGGCTCAAATGGCAATGATAATCGATAATCGGCATGTCCTTTGCATAGTTATGGTACAAATCCCGCGCCGTTTCATTTGCTAGCAAAAAATTGTCGTCCAGAAACTTAGCCAAGTTAGTCCCTCCTGAATTTAACTAGTTCGTCCACCTTCACAGCGAGTCCCGTCTGAATCGATTTATTAGCAGCAATACCTGTCAAAATCGAACGGGCACCGTCTACATGATTCGCCGCGCGATTGAACTTATCCTCTACTGGCGTGCCAAAAATATCGTTGAGCAGTACAGGATCGCCGCCGCCATGGCCGCCAATTCCTTCTTCCACTTCCACATTGTAAGGAGCGCCAAACATTGGATAAACGATAATGCGCTTGCCTTTCAGCGCGCCCTCTTGCGATTTTTCGCCGCCGGAATTAACATAGGATTGCTCGACAATTTCCATCTCAATCCGGCCCTTCGTGCCGTTGAACGCAATGCGGTAGCCTTCCCATGGCAGATAAGCATTAAGCGAATAAGTCAGAATCGCATTATTTTTGTAGCGTACCATTACGCCCATCGTATCTTCGATGTTAATGCCGTCGCTGAATACGCTTTGGTCGCGGCGGTAGCCGTCTTCATGCTCGGCATCCAAATACATTGCCTTGAGGTTTTCATTGCTGTCCATATGCAGCGCAAACGGATCTTCCTTCGCATTGGGGTGGCCTGTTGCACGGTCGTAAAACTTCGTTTCGCCACGCTCTTCGGCATTTTCCTTACCATAAAACAGCAGATCGCCGAAAGCAAAGACGGTATCCGGCTGCGAGCCGATCCAGAAGTTCACCAAGTCGAAGTGATGCGTCGATTTGTGGACAAGCAGGCCGCCGCTGTTGCGCTTGTCACGGTGCCAGCGACGGAAATAATCCGCGCCATGCTGCGTATTGAGCAGCCATTCAAAATGCACCGAATTGACTTTGCCAATTGTGCCGTTCTCGATCAGCTCTCTGGCTTTCGTATGATGCGGCGCATAGCGGTAGTTGAACGTTACGCGAACATTTTTCCCTGTGCGCTCAACAGCATCAATAATATCTTGGCATTTCTTCTCATCTACGGTCATCGGCTTCTCGGTAATGACGTCGCAGCCAAGCTCCAGCGCCCGAATAATATACGTATGATGCGTGCGGTCTACGCTGGTCACAATAACGGAATCCGGCTTCTCAATCTCGATCATTTCCTCGAATTGCTCTGCTTTATATGTGTTAACGGAATGATAATTATATTTATCGGTTAAACGATGGTTGGCATGGTCAAGTCTCGTTTGGTTCGTATCACAAAATGCAAGCAGCTCCGACGTATCTCTGAAATCGGTTGCAATTGCAGCGTAGAAAAACTCAGCTCTTCCTCCCGTTCCTACCAATACGTACTTTTTCTTTTGTGTCATTGCGGCTCACCCTTTGTCTGATTTTTTTGAAATATAAGAATTTATAAGTTTCACACGTATAAATAGGCTTATATT
Source organism: Paenibacillus sp. JT22N15 (assembly GCF_059383755.1). Classification (NCBI taxonomy): domain Bacteria; kingdom Bacillati; phylum Bacillota; class Bacilli; order Caryophanales; family Paenibacillaceae; genus Paenibacillus; species Paenibacillus sp. JT22N15. The sequence goes on from NZ_JBXENV010000001.1 coordinate 757,422, forward strand.
TCTCGGACTGAAACGCGCCGCGCCGCTAAAGGACGGCGACAGCCGTTTCACCTTGATTGTTTAATACGCTTTCATTTTATCGCATATAAGTGTTATAATTCTCCTCATATAGTGCTTAATTCACGAAATATGCCGCATATTTTGCGTTTTATACGAAAGGAGCTTTAAAGGCTATGATTGAAAAAACGCCCGCTTCCTTTGATTATGGGAATTTAGCGGATTTGTATATTGAATATATGAAGCGCTCCGAGCCCTTCACAATGCCCAATGATCATTTTCATGACTATTATGAAATTTATTATTTGCTCAGCGGCAAACGGATTTATTTCGTCCATGACCGTTCTTATCCGGTGGAGCAGGGCGACTTGATCTTCATTTCCCGCCAAGTCGTTCACAAAACGCTGTACGCAGGCGAAGCCTCGCATGAACGGGTCATCATCCACTTCGATCACCATTTCCCAGATACCTTCACGCCTGAGCTTCGCGAGCTGCTGCTGTCGCCGTTCGAGCAGCATATTCATGTGCTGCGGCTGCCTCGTCAGGAACAGCTGGTGATGGAGCAGCTCATTCGCAGACTGCTGGAGGAAATTCAGCAATGCCCTCCCGGCTATGAGCTTTATCCGCCAATCGCGGTTACCGAGCTGCTGCTGCATGCGGCCCGTTATTTGCAAAAGCACGAATTCGTCCCGCTCTCCCATGCCACGCCGATGCATGCAAAAATTACCGAAATCGTGCGTTACATTAATCACCACTTCAGCGAAGAGATTAGGCTGAGCGCCATTGCCGAGCAGTTCTATATCAGCTCCTATTATTTAAGCCGCATCTTTAAGGAAATTACCGGCTTCTCCTTCTCCACCTACTTGACGATTACCCGCATCAAAGAAGCCCAGCGCCTGCTGCGCGAAACCGACCAGTCGATTACGGAAATTGCCGCCGCCACCGGCTTCGACAACTTCTCCCACTTCGGCAAAACGTTCAAAAAAGTAACGCGCCTCTCACCGCGGGATTATCGCAAGCATTTGTAGCCTCTTGAACAGATAAATATGTAATATTTCAGTTGTATAATAGATTGTGTCCTGCAAGAAAGCTACTTGATAAATGGCCTTCTTGCAGGACACTTTTACATGACAAATAATGCTTATTTGACTTACTTAGTGTGCCTTCTTTTAAATTCAATCACTCTACTGTGTATAATGTTTACTTAACTCTTCTTTTATATTGAAAGTGTTCTCTGGTCTCCCATATTTACAGAGCAGTTCAGCAGCTTTTACAAATGTATAAGTCCAAGATTCACCCTTACTATGGGTAAGCTGTTTTAATGTATTTGCATAGCATGTACTATGCATGTAGGCTAATTCAAGCTGTTCTTTTCTGAAATCGCCAGTCCTTAAGAACAATTTCAGTTCTACTTCCGAACTAATTTCTCCTATTTTTTCCACAGCTTCCTCTATTACTTCTACTGGTAAAATGGATAGTAACGATGCATAATTGTAAAATGCGAAACTATAATCTTCAAGGGGATCGGTCATTTTCATTCTAACGATCTTCCATATCCCGTTTTTACTTACCCAATCACTTACCATAGCCCGAATGTTTTGAATATCATTTTCCTCACTGAACGCCCACAAATTGAATGCACTTTTAACGTCATCGTCTGAATATTCGAGCAGCACCGATAGGTCCATATGAGCAAAAATATATTTTTGAGCCCACTCACCCTTTTTTATACCATTATTATTTAATTGTGCTGCAATCAACAAACCATCTTTGTAGTTTGATAAAATAGACGTAACTTTTTCATTATCACTATCTTCTTTTATCAATGCTTTAAACATTTCATTTATAAAAATTGTCATCTGCCTATTAAATTTCGTGAGATCTTGATGCTGATCAAGAACAAATTTTAATATTTTCATGTTTTTCTCGACCTGCTCTGGAGCTATATCCAGCCACAATTGATGAAAAAACTCTTCCCGATTCAAATCAGTTACTAGCTCCCCGTATACCGTTCCCCCCTCGTCATCGCTGTCCAAAATCGCAGTATAAAATTTCTGAAGCTGCTCGTTGGACACCTTTAAAGAAGGTACAGCATATTGAAAATAAGTATCGAAATGCACAGAAGAGCAAATTAGTTTATTTTTGTTCGACAAAAATTTATTTACACTTGAATTCCCGAGAGCGGGAAATAACTTGTTTAATAAGGAAATATAAGACGGAAATTGTATGTATAGCTTCTCACGTTGCTCTTTGAGAACGACTTCATCTTTTTGCTCACCTAGGAATACGCTTGAGTTTTTATAAATGAACGCAAATAATTCAGGATTATCAATCTTAATCGCTAATAAGGTTAGAAGATCCTTCGGGTTCGTTTCTTTTTTTAACATGGGCATATGAACCATCGCGATATTCGCAACTCTCTCCATATTCCTTGGCGTGAACTGAAAGTGATTAGCAATTCCCCCTAAAAAATCGATGTAATCATTTTCAACTTCAATTGTATAATCGTTTATTATTTTCATCATTGACGTTTGAAAAGCTTTAATCATCAGGTAGGAATCAACTCTTGGCAGGTAAAGCGGCACATGAATAAACTTTGAAATATATTCAAGCCCTACCTTTTCCTCATAGTCTTTAGAATAGAGCTGGGATAACGATTTCGCTACGTGCTTCTCATCCATAGCAAGAACATAGGTGATATTAGGAAAATCAGCTATAAGCCGTACTAATTTAAAGATGATTTGAATCTCCTTATTATCTAGACGATCTATATCATCTATGAAAACCACCATAGGCATTCGAGCCGCTTTCAGCAAATCAATAATATGTTCCCTCATGCCTTGAGCATCTTCAAAATCTTTGGAAAGTTCAGGATTGCTCATATAATCTTTAAAATTCACAATAAACCCCGGTGGTCTTATGCTGATCGTTGTCAAAAATTTCAAATACTTTTTTAACCCATAAATAAGCTTTTGCTGGGAATTAGATTGACGATTTTCCAGATGCGATATTAACAGCTTTAAAAACTCAGGAATGATATTATTTTGATCCTTCCCCATATACCAAGGATGGAAACGAATAATCTTCTCTTTACTAATATGCTGCTTTTCAATCAAATCAATAATAGAGGATTTTCCTGACCCCCATGGCCCATATAGCCCAATAGTCAAAGCATGATCCGTAGGAATAGCCATACGATCTATGAGGATCGCTGCCAAATCTTTCGCAAACTTCTCACGACCCAAGCTGTCAGTTCCACCAATGCCTAATGAAGGACTAGAATGAAATTGGTACTTCTGTGCTTTGTCTGCAGCATCAGTCTCGGGCTCATCTTTTTTGGCAAGCAGCTTTTTGATCGTCAAAATGATTGCATATAAAGAAATGGCTATTACATTCACATCATATAGATCAGACCAAACTCCCCCGGAAAATAGTCTGTTCTGATCATTAAATCCATAATCCAAGATGATTGAGATTAACACTGCCGGCAGCAGTTTCCGACGTATAGTTTTGAATAAAAATAGCCTGACATGCTGCTTAAATTCAAAATAAACAATGGCTAACCAAATGGCTCCATACATAATGACAACAAGCTGGATAACGTGATTTGTTGGGGTGGTATTTAATATGGGCTTAAACGCTAAGCGGATGCATAAGAGGACCGCATATGATATCGATGTGCTAAACAAAATAAAGAAACCAAGTTTAGAAAGGTTAGTTTTTCCTTTTCCAAAATAATCTTTTAATCTTTTGACCACACTAACATCTTCTTTCATTTCCTCATATACCCCTCTCATATAACTTCCTTAATCATACAAATGTTATTTTTCTAAAGCAACGATCCTTACATAAAATAAAAACATTCCGTTTCTAGGATGTATTTTTAGGCATAATTATTGCAGGTTATCAACGAAAAAATTTACGTCGCAATCTTATACATACAAAGTCACTTAATTAGACTAATAAATTTGAAATCTCTATGATAAATTTACTGTGATGTCTCAATTTTGTATACTAGGTTGGGAGAAGTGATGAGATGATTAAAATTGGTAAAATTAGCTACTGGCATGTACATGCTTGGGATTATACGAAGGAAGCGCAGGCGCATCCGGGTACAGAAATTACAGCGGTATGGGATGAGCTTCCAGAGCGCGGCCAAGCGGCGGCTGACAAGCTAGGCGTTCCCTTCTACAGCAACTTGGACGAGATGCTCGCAAGCGACATTGATGCAGTAATCGTAGACGCTCCGTCCAACATCCACCGTGACGTTATCATTGCGGCGGCTCGCGCTGGCAAGCATATTTTTACGGAGAAGGTTATCGCTCCTACGCTTAAAGAAGTGAATGAAGTCATTGAAGCAGTATCCGCAAACAATGTGAAGCTTACCGTTTCCCTGCCAAGGCTGAATGCTGGCTACACGCTGGCGATTCAGGACATTTTGGCGCAAGGGCTGCTGGGCAAGGTTACGCTTGTCCGTGTTAGATTGTCGCATGATGGCGCTACGAAAAACTGGCTGCCTGAGCATTTTTACAATTTGGAGCAATGCGGCGGCGGCGCTTTGATCGATCTGGGCTGCCACCCGATGTATTTGACTCGCTTGTTCCTCGGTGAGCAGCCTGTTGAAGCATCTGCCCAATACGGCTATGTAACAGGAAAAGAAGTAGAAGACAACGCTGTTGTACTGCTAAAAACAGCATCCGGCGCTGTCGGTATCGTTGAAGCAGGCTTCGTCAACGCTTTTTCGCCTTTCACCATTGAAATCCATGGCACGCAAGGCACATTGATGTACGGCACACCAGATGACCGCCTGCTGCTGCGCACGAACTTGAACGGAGAAGACGCTGCGAAGGAGTGGCAGGAGCAGACGCTGCCAGACTCACGCCCAGGCGCTTTCAACCAATTTGCCGATCATATTGTGAACAATACAAAAGCTGAGGAAAATGTACAGCTTGCTGTTGAATTAACGAAGCTGGTTGAAGCGGCGAACCGCTCCGTGCGTGAAGGAAAATCGATTCGTATCGATGAGTTGGCGCAATAATAGACTACTGGATTATTTTTCAACAAAAACGGCTTGAAGGGAGGTTTGGCGCGATTGCAACCTTTTCCATATGAAGTGATGCGTGAGCGCCAGGATGCGCTTGAGAGGCTTGATCTTCGCATCCGCTGGGGCTATTACGATATTCATGTGCTGCGTTTTCACCTGACCCAGTTTCTTCCCGGCAAAATCGTCAACTTTCACAAGCATGCCGAGTTCGAGTTTCATTTTATACCGCAGGGCAAGGGGACCGTTATTCTGGTCGATATGCCGTATGCGCTGAACGAAGGCATGTTTTATTTGACTGGACCTGATGTGCTGCATTATCAGGAGGCAAGCCCGGATGACATTATGGATGAGCTGTGCCTGCATGTCGATATTATCGATCGCAGATTGCAGCCCGGCCCTTCCCCTGTTACGGAAGCGGATGATTGGGAAATTGCCGAGGCCGATGATTGCATCAGCAAGCTTCGCACGCTGCCGCTGTTTCCGGCCGATGATGTGCATCAGGCTATGCCTCTGTTTCTGGAAGCTTATGAAGCTTGCTCGCGGCATTATACGGGCAGCTATACGACAATTAGACAAAATGTCATTCAAATATTGCTTCGCGCAGTGCGCGCTTATGACACGGTGAAGGAGCCGGAGCAGGCCCACTTACCCACCCGGGATATGAAGGCTTACCGCTATCGTCTCGCGATGGAATATATACAGGCTAACTACTCTGGCGAGGTCACGCTTGAGGACGTGGCCGACAAGCTGAATTTAAGCTCGCGGCATATTCAGCGGGTGTTCAAGGAGGCCGGGGACGGCCAGTCCTTCAGTGCCACACTCGAAAACATGCGCCTCAAGGCGGTATGCCATGCGCTTGCCGAAAGCACGCAGTCGATTGAAAAAATCGCCCAGCAAACGGGTTTTGCCAATGCCAACTATTTGCATGCGGTGTTTCGCAAACGTTTTGATATGACCCCTTCCGAATACCGCGCGCAGCAGCTGTCCATCATGTAGTAAAGGATGATAATCGCAATGTCCAAGACGTTAAAAATCGGAATTATCGGCAGCGGCGGCATCGCAGGCGCCCATGCCAGAGCGTATAAGCAAATGCTTGGCGTAGAAGTTGCCGCTGTCGCGGATATTATTCCCGGCCGCGCCGGGCAATTTATCGAGCACTGGGAACTGCCCCATGCGGCGGCCTATGAGGACTACCGTCAGCTGCTCGACACGGAGCTAGATGGCGTCAGCATTTGCACGCCAAATGTGGCCCATTTTCAAACGACGGTTGATGCGCTAAATGCAGGCAAGCATGTTATGCTGGAAAAACCGATGTCGGTCACGCTTGAAGAAGCGGTGACGATGGCGGAGACAGCGCTCAAAACGGGCAATATGCTCAACATCGGCTTCCAGCCGCGCTATGACCCGAATATGGCGATCATTCGCGACCTTATCTCGTCCGGCGAGCTGGGCAAAGTGTATTATGTAGAAACGGGAGGCGGACGCCGCCGCGGCATGCCAGGCGGAACCTTTATCCGCAAGGATATTGCCGGAGCTGGCGCGATGGCCGACATCGGCTGCTATTCGCTCGACATGGCGATGAATGCGCTCGGCTATCCGAAGCCGCTGACGGTATCGGCGTTTACGTCTAACCATTTTGGCACGAACCCGCTGTACCATAAGGAAGCGGATAAGTTTGACGTCGAGGATTTCGGCGTGGCAATGATTCGTTTCGAAGGCGATATTGTGCTTAATTTCAAAATCTCTTGGGCGATGCATATGGACTCGCTCGGCGCTGCCCTCTTTCTCGGTACTAATGCCGGACTCAAGGTTACGCCTTCCGGCTCCGGCCCTTGGAGCGGCGTATTCGATGGCAGTGTAGGCTCCATCACGATGTTCCATGATGTACAAGGACATCATACAGAAAGCCCGATTCCGGTTATTCAGCACCAAACGGATTTATTCCATGCCAAGGTGTGGGATTTTGCCGAAGCGGTGCGCGACGGAAGACCGGCTCCTATCCCGGGCAGCCAAATCGTGCGCAATCAAGCCGTTATTGATGGCATTATCCGTTCTGCTCAGACGAAAAAGGAAGTCGATATCTTTTTGCCTTCCCCGTTTGCGTAAAAGGCTATTTAAAGGCAGCTCCGCTGCGTAAAAGATTTGGTTTTCGATCGCTGTTGCTTCTCAAATACAAACCTTTCACTCCGGTCGCCTTTTGAAGACTTTTAAAACAATTGCTGAAGTACTTCAAATTCAAACCAAAATTCAAGGAGGATTTTATTATGTCTAAAACTCATCGTATTGCGATTATCGGCTGCGGCGGTATCGCGGGTGGCAAGCATTTGCCAAGCCTTAGCACCATTAAAAGCGTGCAAATCGTCGCTTTCTGCGACATTGAAGAGCATCGCGCACAGGAGGCTGCCGCGAAGTATGGTGCGGAAGGCGCTCGCGTATACACCGACTACACTGAGCTGTTGAAGGACGAAACCATTGAAATCGTTCACGTCTGTACGCCAAATGATTCCCATGCCGTCATCGCAATCGCTGCGCTGGAAGCTGGCAAGCATGTTATGTGCGAGAAGCCAATGGCGAAAACAGCAGCAGATGCGAAGCTTATGATGGAAACCGCTCGCCGTACTGGCAAAAAATTGACGATCGGCTACAATAACCGTTTCCGTCCAGACAGCCAGCAGCTGAAGAAAATTTGTGAAAATGGCGAGCTGGGCGAAGTGTATTACGCGAAAGCACATGCGATCCGTCGCCGCGCTGTACCAACATGGGGCGTATTCCTTGATGAAGAAAAACAAGGCGGCGGCCCGCTAATCGATATCGGTACTCACGCGCTGGATTTGACGCTGTGGATGATGGACAACTACAAGCCGAAGGTTGTGCTTGGAACGGCATACCACAAGCTGTCGCAGCGTGAAAATGCAGCCAACGCTTGGGGCCCTTGGGACCCTGCCAAGTTTACCGTTGAAGATTCCGCTTTCGGCATGATCGTCATGGAAAATGGCGCGACGATTTCCCTTGAGTCCAGCTGGGCGCTGAACACACTGGATATTGACGAAGCAAAATGCTCGCTGTCCGGTACAGAAGGCGGAGCAGACATGAAAGGCGGACTGCGAATCAATGGCGAAAATCACAGCCGTCTTTACACGACCGACATTGAGCTGAAATCCGGAGGCGTCGCTTTCTTTGACGGTGCAGATTCCGGCCGCGACTCCGATTTGGAAATGAGAATGTGGCTGAAAGCGATTGAAGACGACACTGATCCGGTTGTAACGCCAGAGCAAGCCTATGTCGTGTCGCAAATTTTGGAAGCCATTTATGAGTCCGCTCGCACAGGAAAAGCCGTTTATTTGTAATAGCTAGCTGCTTCATGAAGCTAAACCTAAAAATCAAGCCTGCTCCCTATCCGAACGCGGAAGGAGCAGGCTTTTTTTCACTAAACAATTACAGTTCTGCTCATCGATCATGTTATTATAGAACTATACTCCGTTTTCAAGGAGGAGCGAGCTCAAGCTTTTTATCGGCGTTTTATGTACGCTTGCAGGGCTTGGGGCCATCATTGCTTATTTGCTTTAGGGGATATTTGCTAAACAAGCATACAAATTTAACCGATCCGAAGGAAGCTTAGCAGCTCGGAGAGGTAGCAGATAGGGGAATTCCGTTGCAGGGCTACCAGGAAAAAAGAGATCTCGAACGCACCGCTGTCCGCATTTTCATTAATCTCTACAACCATAATTATGAGAGCAAGCTCCGGCTCCTCTATCAGCGCGAACGACCGGATGCCGTGCTTCAGCATCGGAACCATCACATGATCGGCGTTGAAATTACCCACCTGTTCTATGACTCCGAAGAAGCGAAAAGGCTGCTGGGCCGCTCCCAATCGCGCAATCTCAATCAAGAGGTTGTCGAAATGCTGATCGCCGAGTTGAACAAGCGTATCCAGACGAAGGAAATGAAAATAAACAATTACGCGACTGCTTATCCGATCGCGTTAATTATTCGAAATGCTTCCCCCGCCTTCGGCATGTCCGACATTTTGCGTGCCAAGGAGCTCATTTATAAGCCGCAAGGCCGGTTTACCCATGTATGGTTTTTATCTCGCGATGGATCAGACGAGTGGTTGATGAAGGATTTGCAGCAGCTGTAGGCTTAAGCCTTAGAGCTGTCCTGCCCTTACACTCACATTCATAGCCGCGCCAATTTTACTATAGGCATAAATGGACCAATCCCCGCTCATGCCATCAGCCTCTAATTGTTCAAAGGTATGCGTAATTTGCTCGCCTTTGCGGATAGGCTTAGCCGTCACAGTCTCTTCTTCATTCCGTTTAATATTCAAATAAATCGTAGAGTCCCCTTTGTTTTCTACGGAAATGCTCAAAACCTTGCCGTCCGCCGGCATCGTTGTAAGCGACCCCGTATAGGCGCTTTGACCACTCTGATTAGTTAGGGCAATCAGTTCTTTTTTGTAAGATATTGCGCTTGCCGCCTGATCCACACTCTCCGTCATTTGAATGCTTGCTGCTGTCGAGGCTGCATTTGCTTTTGCAGTTGCAGTTGTAGTTGGTACGGGATCAGCAGGAACAGCAACTTGCTCTGGCGCATTGCGATTGCCAAAGCCAAAAAAAGCAATCAGGATAATAAGTATAGTTATACTGAAAAGAATCAACGTTTTATTTTTCATATCATCGTAATCCTCCAAACATATATTAAAAAAACTACGCCCCTCTTACGACCGTCACACCTCGATCTGCTCATACAATTGCCGCGAGAGCGCAGAGGGTTGAATGTTCAGCTCAGCCAGCTGCTCCTTTAGTTTGCGATAGACGCGATGCACTTGATGGTGCTCGCCCATGAACAAATAGGCGTGCATCGCACAGCGATAAGCTTCTTCTTCATACGGCGATTGAATAATTGCGCTCTCCGCAGCCTCAGCTGCCTTTTTCCCATTTTTTTGAGCGAGATATTGGGATGAAAGCTTAAGCAGCCACTCCATTGAAAAATGCTCCAGCCGCTGATGCCATTCTACAGCCCAATCATAATCCTCTTGGGCAAGCAGCTCTTGCCCATACATCTGCAACGTCTGCTCCATCTGCACAATAGATGTCTCTGCAGGAGGCTGCAGCTCTAAAGAAGCGGATATAAAAGCAAATACATCCGCCTTAATCCTTTTCATATCCAGACGATATTGCTCGTTTTTATAGCTGACCATCTGTTCAATGCCGATTTGCCGCAAGCCTTTCCGCAGCAGGCTGACACAGGTGTGCAAATAGATTTTAGCTTTCTCGTACGGTTCGTCAGCCCAGAGGCTTGCAATGATGCGATCACGGTGAACGCCCGACGTCATATGACCATGCAGCAGCAAATAAGCAAACAGTTCTTTCTCCTTGGCCGTCCGCCACGTCAGCTGCATGCCGTTTGCAGATTGGACATGAAATACACCGAGCATATGTACGATAAGTTCTTCCTTGCAGCCAGCTACCAGATCAAGTGCAGCGGATTGCACCCTCACGCCCTTGTCCCTTGTCAGTCGTTCAATGGTTCGGGACAAACGCTCCATTTCAATCGGCTTTAGCAAATAATCAATCGCCTCGTGTTCAAAAGCCGCTACAGCGTAATGATCGTAAGCGGTTGTAAAAACAATAGCTGCATCGGGATCAGCCTCATTTATGTAGGCGGCCAGCTCCAAGCCGCTCATTTCCGGCATTTCTATATCCAGAAACCAAATATGCGGCCGCTTGTGCCGAAGCGCTTCCAGCGCCTCAAAGCCGTTGATGTATCGTCCCGCGACGGTCACTTTCTCGGTGCGAGCAAGAAAAATTTCCAAAATGTTTAACGCATGAAGCTCATCATCTACCAAATACGCCTGCAGCACCGCGATACTCCTCTCCTTCCACTACTGGAATGGAAACATAATCGTTACCTTTGTACCTGCGCCTGGCTCACTGGTAATGGCAGGCTCTTGTCCACTCAGATGCTTCAGCCGCCGCTGTACATTTTGCAAACCGATGCCCTGCCCTCCAGCCCTTTTATTCAATAAGGCTTGTGCCTGCTGCTGTGGCATGCCAACGCCATCGTCCTCGACTACAACCTGCACCATGTCCTCAAGCCTTCGAATCGACAGGCGTACGGTTCCCCCGCTAATTTTTTTGGACACCCCATGGCGAATCGCATTTTCCACCAGCGGCTCAATGAGAAGCGGCATAATTTTGCAGGAATGGAGCGTGTCATCTACATCAAATTCCACTTGAAGCCGGCTGCCAAATCGCTCCCGTTCAATTTCTACATAAGCCCGGACAAGCTCCATTTCTTTGCTGAGCGGAATCGTTTCCTCTGAATTATCCAGATGAAAAAGAATGCGCAAATAACGGCTGAAGCTGCCCAGCAGCTCGCCTGCTCTCGGACCATCTGTAAAGCATAATGACATAATCGTGCCCAAGGCATTATACAAAAAATGCGGCTTGATCTGCGATCGCAGAAACGCCATTTCATTGCCCGCTGCTTCCTTGACCAACCGTTTCATCCCAAGCAGCGTATGTACACGTACGAGAATTTCTCCCGCATCAAGCGGGCGCGTAATAAAATCATTTCCACCCGCTCTCAGACATGCTTCAACATCTGCGGGTGTGCCGCGCATATTAATAAATAATACCGGAAGCTCGGCTTGGGTAAAGTCATTTCGAATTCGTTTGCACAGCACATAGCCTGTTGCAGGCGGAAGCAGCGCATCCACAATAACCAAATCTGGCTTCCGCTGCCGCTCCAGAAGCTTTTGCGCCTCCGTATCGGAGCCCGCGAACATCATCTGAAAGCCTTCTGTAGAAAGCAATGTACTCAAATGCTCCATATCTGCGAGATCTGCGGTAGCAATAAGTATCACTGCCGAAGCTCCACCATGGCTGCGTTCCCCATGCCATTCATGTTTGGCTCGGGCAGCGGCAACCTCTGAAAGGGCCTTCCCATCTACTATTTTTGCAGATTTCAGTTCGATTTGAATGTATTCCTCCGCATCATGAATGAGAAGCGTCCCACCCATTAAGCGGATAAGCTCTGAGGCAAAAGACAATCCTGCCGCAACACTGCTTGACTCCTTTGCAGAAAAACCCTCCTCCATCCTATCGCCTATTGGCTCCGTTAAGCGAGGCTTGTACCTTAGAATGATTCGCACGTTTTCATCCTGCTTTAAACACTCGAATATAAGCTCCCTATGGCTCCGCCGGCCAATCATGTGATAAACGATGCTGTATAGCACCTGCTGCAGCCTGCTCTCGTCGGCCATAATATAGCGGGCTTCGGGCTCGATTTTCCGCATGAGGACGATCCCTTTTCCATTAACTAGAAAGCCAAGCACCTCAACAACGACTGAGATGGAGGACATGAGATCAACCGTGCCCATTGCCACCTTCATGCTGCCATCTTTAAAGCGCGACATGTCGATCAAATCATTTACGTGATTCGACATTCGGTGGGCAGTATTGCGTATGAGCTGCAGCTTCTCACGTATGCCAATCTCGTCCGTCTGACGCAGCGGCGACCCCAGAAGCGATTTCGATAAATGAAGGATGCTGTGCAGCGGCGAGTTCAACTCATGGGAGGTTAGCAGTAAAAACTCATTCTTAGCCTTATCTGCCAGCTGTAATTGATGAGCAAGCTGTTGCATGGAATCATAAGCGCTGACATATTGATAAACGATCAGCATGGCAAAAGCACCGAGAAGCAGCAGAGTCGCTCCATTGAGCAAAATTTGGCTTATCGGGTTCCATACCACTACGATCGCCAGTGCGCTGTTGATAAGCATCATCCATACGCATGTAATAAGCAATTGAAACTGCGCTTTGCTGATGCTCCCATATTCGCCCCGCACATACTGGGACAGGAGCATGACAGAGGCCGCTACATAGGTAAACAGAATAACTAAATAAATACTGTCTTGAGCATACGAATAAATGTGAAACGGCAGTAGCACAATCAAAGTCACATATAGAGCTAATAAAGCACTTGCAGCCTGCAGCCATCTCCGAATCATTAGCCGTGCTGCAATTCGCGATACAATAACAAATACAATAGCAGGTACGCTATACACCGCGATATACTTCAGCTTGAAGGCAGCCTCAAAGGGCATTTCCGGAAAAAACTGCAGCAGCAGCCGCTCCCCATTTGTAAATACAATGAGTGCGAAACCAATAAAGAACAGCCCATACAGCAATTGAAGCCCATCTCGATGCAGACGAAAGTACAAATAAAAAAACAAAAGCCCCAAAATCAGGACAATTCCTATCGTTAATAACTCAAGCCCAGACTGCAGGGTCGTTCTCGCTTCGATACGCTGACTAAGGCCCAGATCAATGGCACCGTTAATACCGCCGCTATGAAAATCAAAATTAGCCACTTGCAGCACAATTTCAATCTCCGTACCCTCCGAGTGAAAATACACCGTATAAGGCACATTGCGCGGTTGGTAGGTTTCAACAGAACTCCCTGGCTGGCCAGATCGCCCGAGCAGCTGTCCATTGACATACATCGCATCGGAAAAACGAACATAACGTTTGGCTATCGCCAGCGGCTCATTCGGCGGCACATTTCGCACAAGCAGCCGGTACGTTCCATAGCCTTTCCCAGTCATTAAATCACCATTATTATGCTGCGCTTCGTTCCAGTTGCCTGGCACATGAATGATAACGGGCCTCGCCTTTGCTTGCCTAATTTCCTCTGGCGACAACAGCTGATTCGGATAAAACGCCCACTCCCCATCCAAGGAAACGACTCGCTTATCCAGCCATTCCACGCTAGGCAAAGTTAAAATGCCCTGCTTCGCCGTGAGCGTCTCGCGGAAGCCTATCATTTGCTGCAATAAAACTAGCGCGAGGAGCAGCGTCATGATGCCAAGTCCCAGTAGAAAGCGATCTGTTCTGATGTGGCGCACCTCAGCCCCCCTTGCTTGCGATAATCGTTTATTTTTACGGTCATAGGTTAACTTCATAGCGTTCGTATCTATTTAAGGCTGTGCTTCCTTTATTTTCTCATTCTCGAATTGCCCTGTCTATCCTTTAAAACATCCGCCGCCGCTGATTACAGCTTGCACAACGATGAAATCCCGCCTGCCCCTGAGTTGGTGAGGACAAAAGGCGTGGAGAACAGACTCCTAAAACATAGATGCCGCCTGAAAAGCTTCAAACGCCCAATTGAAATCTCAAGTTATCAAGTTCTCTACAATTTCGCCATTACACCTCCAATATAATAAATCCCTCTTAACAATCACTTAAAACTCGCGTGAAAACTTGAAAAAGGGAAGCTGAACATCCTAACTAAAACTAAGTATTTGACTAGGATGTGTATGCAAACCAGAGTTGGCCTGCTGCTTACTTAGTGCTTACTTAGTGCTTACTTAGTGCTTACTTAGTGCTTACTTCTTGCTTATTCAAGACAAACCTCGTATACCGAGTTAAGGCTGGGGACAGCCGGATAGGTGCGTTGCTGAGATTACTATTACTGAAACCACTGTGGCTGAGACCCCGCAGTTCGGGAACGCTCCCTTTTTTTGGCGGACTGAGGTTCCGCTATTCTGGCTTTTGCTCCGATTTCAGGCCGTAAGCGGACAGGAAATCCGTTATCGTCCTCATTATCCCGTCAAATTGGCTGTTGGCAGCGCATTAGCTGCTCCTGAGTCCGCGGACTGTGCCATAACCCGTGATTTTGTTGAAATAGCGGCTGCTGTGTCCGCCAAGTCCATCATTGGGCAGGGAGTATACCGGATTCGGTTGCGATACTGCGGCGGGAATGCGTTTGACGCTAAAATCAATCAGCATCTGGCTCGCTTACGTTCACATACACGCCCTAATCACATAAAAAAACGATGGAGCAAACGGCAGCACGCCGTTTAACTCCATCGCTTTAATGGTGATCCTATTTAGCTGGATGTCTCCATACCTGTGCTAAATCACTTTCATTTACTAGTCTCTCTTGCCTTATAAGCTAGCTTTCCCGCGAAAATATTTCTTCACAACCTCATACGCCAGCTTTGGCCTGCGATAGCGGTCTACAATGCCTTTGCTGTTCTGCGTACCAGCGCGGGCGAGCAGCCAGCCCGTGCCCTCGGTTACCCGGCAATCGCAAAACTGCCAGATGAACATGCCGGACATGTACTCCCGAGAGGTGTACGCCTGCAAATTCGCTTCTATAATATCCGCCTGGCGCTCCTCCGTGCCGCGTACCCGGTTCGGGTCGCGCAAGCCATAATGGCCGTCGCCGCCGAACTCGCTCATAATCATCGGCTTGCCCGCACCGCCTGCGGCATCGGCCCAGCCTCGCGCCGCATCGCACAGCTCGCCTGGATCTTCATCGCCGTACCAGCCCGGATACAAATTACATGACACAATGTCCGCCAGGTCAAAGCAAATTTCCTTCTCGCGGTGATGGGAGGCAAACGTTAGCGGCCTGCTGCTGTCCATGGCCCGAATTTGCTCCAGCTGCCGTTTGTAGTGAATGCGTCCTTCCTCCAAGTCGCTGGCGCATTCATTCAGAATTGCCCAAATGACAATCGAGGGATGATTATAATGCTGCTCGACCATCTCTCGATTAACCTGCTCGCACTGCCAAATAAAATTTGGATTGCGCATTTGCTCAATCGACAAGCCGCGGGCATGATTTTCTTCCCATACGAGCACGCCGTGCTCATCGCATAAATCGAGGAATCGCTCATCATTCGGATAATGGCTCGTACGCACTGCATTAGCGCCCATATCCAGCATCAACTGCAAATCCTGTGCCATGAGCGGCAGCGGGAATGATGACCCCGTCAGCGGATGATCCTCATGGCGATTAAATCCTTGAAGTACGATATCCTCGCCGTTCAGCTGAATGCGTCCACGCTCCGTCGTAACCGTACGGAAGCCGACGCGTTCCACCAAATCATCGACAGGAGCCGTTTGCCCTTCAATTTGCAGCAAAACCTGCAGCAGATACAAAGCCGGATTTTCCTGCGACCAAGACTGCACCTGATCAATGCTGAAAACGCCGCCTACTGTGACCGTCTCTCCCGGCTGCAAGCTTACACTGCCAAGCTCCAGCGTCTGCCCTGCAATTAATGCCGTCAGCTTAGCAGTCAGCTGCACCTGCGTATGCTTCTTCGATAGCGCCGGATAACGGACGCAAGCGCGAATGTCTGCCTGCCAGCTGCCAGCACTTTGCTGCTCTGCTTCCGATTCGGATTCTATTTCCATTTCTGATCCTGTTTCTGATCCTATCTTTGTTTTTGTTTCTGTTTTTGCAGTTAACCCTTTCAATGGGGTAAATGATAGGCGCTCAACAAACAGCTCCTGAATTTCCTCCAGCATGACAGGACGAATAATTCCGCCGTATGTATAATAATCGTTTGGAACGTGGAGCGACGACGCTTCGCTAAAAGAATTATCCACGAGCACGGCAAGCTCATGTGTGCCCGCTTCAACATCGCGAATGACGGCATCGAATGCCGTATATGCATTATAATGGCGGGCAACCGGCTTCCCATCAAAAAACACATTAGCTGTATGGCTGACGCCTTTAAAAATAAGGCGAAGCGACGTCCTTTTTTCTACGGTCACCTTCGTGCGGTAAACGCCTCTGCCACTGTATGTCAGCAGCTCCGGATGGGTTTCCCAGCAGCCCGGAACGGCTAGCTTATATCGATATTCCAATGCTTCCAGCTGAATTTCCCCATCCGGCACCGTAACAAAATCCCACATACCGCCGAGCTCTCTTACTTTTCGAATCGTATTGGTCTGAAATAATCTGGACATGCTTTGCCTCCCCAATATGGCTTTAACGCCCCTATTGTAAACGCTACTATTTTATCACTATTTCCGTTTTTTGCAAGGTGCCTCATTAACAGAAAAAGCAGTCTCCCTCTCCAAAAAACGGTCGTTTAATAGGCGTGCTTGCTTTAACTAGGGGACTAGCTAACGTGCTATTTTCTAAAACGCTAAGCTGCCATTCAGCGGAGCTTCAGCTTCTATTCAGCTTTCTAGCCGATACGTAAATCGTGGGCCTGCCGGCAGTGATAATGATAAAGGAGAATGGAATATGTCTGTATCCATTAATACGTATTATAAAAATTCGTTGCAGCAGCCATCGTTGCTTGATCAATCCAGCACAGCAGCCAAGCAATCCCACCTTCAAAGCGATGATAAAAAGAAATCAGCCGACTCCCTGCAGCTCAGCCAAGAAATGCTGGGTTATATGAGCGGTTATCAGCAGCAATATGCCCGTACAACAGAAATATACAGCCCAGACTCCAGCGTAAGCGAGTTAACGACTGAACAGAAAAAATCCATTCTGGTCCATTTGCAGTGGCAGTTGCATGCATCTCTTGCCTTCCAACAGGGCGATGATGGTTCGACACTCGGGACGGATACAGACGGCGGCCCATTAGGACTGATGAATGATGCGTTGTCCGGCATCGACCTGTCCACAGCTACCGATGAGGAAATTACGAATTTGTTCGACGAAATGAAGCAAACCATGAATGCTAATAGGCCGGCTCCTCCACAGGGGCCTCCGCCTGCCCCTTCTGAGGAAGCTTTTTCAGCGAAAGAGCTGACGACCGAGCAAATCCGCTCCTTGCTGACGGATTTACAAACTCAGCTTGGGAATATCGATCTAACCGATGAGAATGAGGACGACGAAAATAGCAATGATCATACAGATGGTATATTGTTCACCGCTATTAAAAATGCCGTGTCTGAAGTGGATATATCTAGCGCTACGGATGAGGAGATTTTGAATCTGCTTGATACGATTACGGAACTATTGGAAAGCAATCGCCCAGAGCCGCCACCGCTTCCAGACAGGTCTGAGTTAATTAAAGCAAGCTGCAAGTGAAATCACGGAAGCAAGCGTTGGATTGCCTCCCATGCTTAGATCGCTGAGCGGTGTGCTGCCTCCCTTTGCATGGCAAATAGCTGCTGATGCGGATGTAGATCTGGATGCCGATGAGTGGTCAGGCGATTCTACTACGGAGATTGATCTTCGTGCGGATTATAGACAGCAATTGATCCAAGACCTCCAAACCCAGCTAAGCAAGTTCAGCTCATAATAAATGAATCAGGCATAAGCCTGCATTGAACGGCAAGGCCCACACATGCTTAACCAAATGATCCTCTAGTGAACGGAAGTCATACCGGGGATCGTTGAAGGAATGAGTGTAAATAGCAAATACACGAGTCCCCGTACAGTGAACACTTCTAAAATGTCCAGCATGCGGGTACTCGTGTATAATACAAACGCTTTTACTATTCTTTCTTGTCCTGTCAACTGCTCATAAATGCGGTTTTAAGCTTCGCTTAGTGCCTTTGCGGCATAACGATTTTCAGGAATCGGTAGCTCTAGGTTGCCACGCAGCGTATCATGCTCATACTCCGTCCGGTAGATGCCCCGCTCCTGCAAAATCGGCACGACTAGATCAACGAAGTCATCCAGCCCTTTAGGCACGGAGGAATGGATAATGAAGCCATCGGCGCCCTCTTCCTCATGCCAGCGCTGAATTAAATCAGCGATTTTCTCCGGCGTACCGATAAAGTCGGTGCGCGGCGTTGCTGCGCTGAGCGCGACTTGGCGCAGCGTCAAGCCGTGCTCCCGAGCTTTGCTCTTGATTTTGTCTGTGCCGCTGCGGAAGCTGTTGCTGCCGAGATCGCCAATGTCCGGGAACGGCTCATCGAGCGGAAATTGCGAGAAGTCGAAATGCTCGAAAAACCGGCCCAAAAATTGCAGCGCCTTATCAATCGATACGAGACTTGCAAGCTCCTCGTATTTGCGATCTGCTTCTTCCTGTGTGCGTCCGATAATCGGAGAAATGCCAGGGAAAATGCCAATTTCATCGGCCGACCGACCGTACGCTGCCGCTCTAGTTTTCACATCGAGATAAAAGGCTTTTGCTTCCTCCAACGATTCATGCCCCGTAAATACAGCATCGGCGCTTTTCGCTGCCAAATTGCGTCCATCCTCCGAGGACCCCGCTTGAAATACAACCGGATGGCCCTGCTTCGAGCGGGCGATATTAAGCGGCCCCTGAACGGAGAAAAACTCGCCTTTATGATTCAGACGATGCAGCTTCTCCGGATCAAAAAATACGCCCGACTCCTTATTCCGCACAAAAGCATCATCTTCCCACGAATCCCAGAGGCCGCGTGTTACCTCCAAATATTCCTCGGCAATGCGGTAGCGCTGCGGATGCGTCGGATGATCCGCTTTGCTGTAGTTTTTCGCCGAGCCTTCAAGCGGAGAGGTTACGACATTCCAGCCGCCGCGCCCGCCGCTAATATGATCGAGCGAAGCAAACTGCCGCGCTACGGTGAACGGCTCGCTGTAGGACGTCGACAGTGTGCCGACCAAGCCGATCTTCGACGTGACCGCCGCGAGCGCGGAAAGAATCGTCAGCGGCTCAAAGCGATTCAAGAAATGAGGCAGCGAATGCTCGGTAATATAGAGTCCATCGGCAATAAATACAAGATCGAACTTGCCTGCTTCCGCCTTCTGTGCCTGCTGCTTGTAAAATTCAAAATTAACGCTAGCATCCGTCACCGCATCCTGATGTCTCCAAGCCCCAACGTGACCGCCAACCCCATGTACAATCGCACCTAATTTGATTTTTTTACGCTTAGCCATAACCGATTCCTCCTCCGGATTTTTATGAAGACAATAATGCCGTTTCCTGAAGCTGCAGCTTGTAGCATTTCACCAAAACATCGCCATTGTACATTTCCTTGTCCTTCGCCCGTTCAAAGCCAAGCTTCTCATAAAGCTTGATCGCCGATGCCATTAAATCCGAGGTGTGCAAATGCAGCGTGGAAGCTCCTAGTGCGAGCGAGCGGCGAATGCTTTCCTTGATCAGCTCAGTCGCAACGCCAAGCCCTCGGGCCTCCGGCGCTACCCCAAGCAAACGGATAATCGGCGACTCAATTTCCAGCTCTGGACGCCCATAGGCGATAGCCGAAGAAGTGAACAGCAGCACGCTGCCGACGATTTCCCCATTAACCTCCGCAATAATGCGCGCCTGAGGACCTTCCTTATCAACCGATTCAATAATAGACGCCTTATAATCTAGCCAGCGATCTGGTGACATAACAGCCTCGTACTGCGAATAAGCAGCTACGACGATACGCAAAATCGCCTCGCGGTCTTCCGCTACCGCATCCCGAACTTCAACTTTGATTTTCGCCACACTATACACACCTTTCGCATGATTTTTATCGGAATTATAGGTTAAAAAAGAGCTTTGACCGCTACATCTATAAGGCGACGTCTACTCGCTCCTGAGTTATTCCGTACGTTTATTGTTCATTCGCTTCGCCGAACGATTCCAAATAACGGCTTGCGAGATTGGCAAAATACGCAGCAGTCAGCGGCAGCGCCTGCTCATCAATATCGAAGGCCGGATGATGCCATTCCTGCGGGCCCGCTGTTCCCATGAAGAAAAACAATCCCGGCACTTGCTTCTGATAAAAAGCGAAGTCCTCGCCCGCAGAAGACGGAAGCGGCTCTACAACATTCAGCTTCGTATCGTGGGCTGCTGCGATTGCGGCTTCTACTAAAGCAGTGTCATTTTGAACCGCTGGCGGCCCTTTAATCCAGCGTACCGCCGCAGTTGCGCCGAACGCTGCCGCTACATTTTCCGCCACCTGCTTAAAGCGCTCCAGCACATGCTGCCTCACCTGCTCGTCAAAGGTGCGAATCGTCCCGTCGAAGACGGCCTTTTCCGCTATGACATTCCAGGCAGTGCCGCTTTGAATGCGCGTCACGCTAATGACCGCGCTGAGCAGCGGGCTGACATTGCGGCTGACGATCGATTGCAGTGCCGTCACAATATGCGCCGCCGTCACAATCGGATCGATGCTTGCCTCTGGCACAGCGGCATGACTGCCCTTGCCTGTCACCTCAACAACAAAGCCATCGGCTGCTGCCATTATCGGTCCCGGCTTAATCCCAACCGTGCCGACGGGCAAATCCGGCTTATTATGAATCCCATAAATCGCCCCCACACCTTCAAGCGCGCCGCTTGCAATGACCGCCTGCGCTCCCGTCGCCTTTTCCTCCGACGGCTGAAAAATAAGGCGCACCGTTCCCGCCAGCGTCTCCTCGCGCTGCTTCAGCAGCAAGGCTGCACCGATGAGCGAAGCGGTATGATAATCATGCCCGCAAGCATGCATTTTCCCAGCGGCCTGCGATGCATAGGGCAGTCCCGTTTCCTCTTGAATCGGCAGCGCGTCAATATCGGCCCGCAAAGCAAGTACAGGCCCGCTGCGTTTGCCGCCTACTTCGGCAACTACACCCGTTTTCAGTCCATAATCGACGACGCGAATGCCCGCTTCCGTGAGCCATTGTTGAATGGCCTTCGTCGTAGCAAACTCTTCATTTGATAATTCGGGATGCTGGTGAAGCTGGCGCCGTATTTCAATTAGCTTTGCGCCTAGCTGCTGCGTCCTCTCAGCCGCCTGTGTATCTGCCATGCTAAAGACCTCCCTTCGCCTTTTACTCCAGCCTATTCATGCTGCCTGCCCTGCTATTCATCTTTCTAGCTTTCTACAGCAAGCTCAGCGAATGCCTCAGATAACAGCTCATAGGAACGAATTCTAGCTTCAAAATCCTTCACCGCTGTCGTGACGATAAATTCATTAACGTGATGCTTCTGCTGCCATTCCAGCAGCCGCCTCCGAACGGTCTCCTTCGAGCCTTTCGTAATTTCCGCTTCCTTCACTTCAACGGTATAGGTCTGGCCCGATTGCCTGCCGAATTCTTCCGCCTGTTCGACGGTTCCGACCGTCAGCGTCTTACCGTTTTCCAAATGAATTTTGACGTTTTTATGGTCAGAGGCCAGATGCGCGGCTTCCTCATCGGTATTTGCAGCAATGAGCGACAACGCCAAAATCGCCTGCGGCTGCTTGCCTTTATCCGAGCGGAACTCCGCATGATAGGCAGTTAGCGCCTCTTCCGCAACAGCCGCATCGCTATTAATAAATTGGGCAAACACATACGGATAACCCGCTTCCGCTGCCAGCTTCGCACTAGCCACACTGGCGCCAAGCACGAAAATCTCGGCCGGCTGCTCAGGCACAGGAGAAGCCTGAAGGCCAGCAAGCGCATGATCCGCAGGCAGCGTATTTTGCACAAAATGCTCTAATTCCACCAGCTTATCCTGCAAGGACTGCTCCTGTGAAATGCCTTTCTGCAAAGCCTGCGTGGAACGGGGCAGCCCGCCTGGCGCCCGGCCAATGCCCAAATCTACGCGTCCTGGAGCAAGTGTCGCCAGCAAATTAAAGTTTTCCGCTACTTTATAAGGGCTATAATGCTGCAGCATTATCCCGCCTGAGCCGATGCGAATGCTTTTTGTTTGAGCAAGCAAAAACGAGATCAGCACCTCAGGGGAGGAGCCTGCAACTTGCGCCGAATCATGATGCTCGGATACCCAGAAGCGGTTGTAGCCGAGCTGCTCCGCCTTTTTCACCAGTGTAAGTGTATTTTGAAAAGCCTCTGCCGGGGTGCTCCCTGGAAAAACAGGGCTTTGGTCTAAAATGCTAAGCTTAATCGCCATATTCATTCTCTCCCATCGTCGATTGCCTCGTAACGCTCGTTTATATGCTGTAGCTAGGTTCCGGCGCGATACGCTTCAGAAACTGCTTCGTTCTCTCTTCCTTCGGCTTGCCAAATAGCTCACTCGGCTTGCCTTCCTCGACGATGACGCCGCCATCCATAAAGACGACATGGTTTGCGACATCGCGGGCGAAGCCCATTTCATGCGTGACGACGATCATCGTAATGCCTTCTCCAGCGATTTTGCGAATGACGTCAAGCACCTCGCCCACAAGCTCCGGGTCAAGCGCCGACGTCGGCTCATCGAACAAAATCACTTCCGGGTTCAGCGCAAGCGCCCGGGCGATGCCTACCCGCTGCTGCTGCCCGCCGGACAGCTCGCTTGGGTAGGCGTCAAGCTTCGCCGCAAGCCCTACCTTTTCGAGCATTTGCGTGCTGCGCCGCCTTGCTTCATCTTTGGGCAGCTTCTGCACAATGAGCAGCCCTTCCATTACATTTTCCAGCGCCGTCTTATGCTTGAATAAATTGTAATGCTGGAACACCATTGCGGAGCGCTGGCGCAGGTTGTGAATATCTTTTTTCCCTGCTGCCTTGAAGTCCAGCTCGAATTCGCCAATGCGGATTTGCCCATTATCGGGCTTCTCCAAATAATTGATGCAGCGCAGCAAGGTTGTTTTACCTGAACCGCTTGGGCCCAAAATAACAACGACCTCGCCTTTTTCCACCGTCAAATCGATGGATTGAAGCACCTGATTTTTCCCGAACGACTTGGAAATTTGCTTCAGTTCAATCATGCTACGCCACCTCGATTGTATTTATTAATTCTCCGCTCCAGCCAAGCTGTCGCCTGCTCGATTAAGATCGTCATGCCCCAGAACAGCACCGCAGCTGCAATGTAGGCCTCAAGAAACTTCCAATTGGTCGCCGCGACAATTTGCGCCTGGGCGTTGATTTCAACGACAGATACGGTAAAAGCAAGCGTTGAACCGTGCAGCATGCCGATCAAATTGTTGGATAAATTCGGCAGGCAGACGGCGAGCGCCTGCGGTAGTACGATGCGGCGCAGTGCCTGCGGCGTCGTCATCCCAATGGAATAGGCAGCCTCCATCTGTCCGCGGTTCACAGCAAGAATGCCTGCGCGCACAACCTCCGACATGTAGGCGCCTGCTGTAATCGAGAAAGAAATATAAGCAAAGCCGATTAACGGAATGACCGTTGAATTAAAGCCAAGTCCCAGTGCGCTAGCCAACCCATCGATGATGATCGGAAGGCCGAAATAGATCAGCAGCAAATGCATAAGCATCGGCGTGCCGCGAATGAATAGCACATAAGCGCTAGCCAGCGGATATAAGACGGGAATCCGATAAATCCGAATGAGGGCAACAGCAGTACCAATAATGAAACCGACGAGCACGGAGACGATCGTAATATAAAGCGTATTCGGCAGCGCCTTGAACAAGCTGAGAAAGGCCGTCCATATAAATCCGGGGTCTAGTGACATCAAGCTCAGCCTCCTTTCTCCAAGCGCGTAATGAGCGTCCGCTTCCACAGCCTTCTTTTTCCATAACGCACAACCGGTTCAGCCACTTGCTTCTCATGACGCAGCAGCCTGCGCTCCAAATAATGGAAGGTCCGTTCCAAAGCAGTGCTGATTACAAAATAAATGAGCGACAAAGCGATATAGGTTTCAATAAAATGCTGGGTCGCCGAGGCGAGCGTCTGCGACTTGCCTGTCATTTCCATCGCTCCCAGCGTGAATGCCAGTGATGTATCCTTCAAGTTGCCGATGACGAGATTCGCTAATATCGGTATCGATATCGCCAGCGCCTGCGGCAGCACAATACGGGTAAACGCCTGATAGCCGCTCATGCCAATCGCATAAGCCGCCTCTACCTGACCACGATCCACCCCATTGACCGCTGCCCGAATCGCCTCGGATATAAAAGCGCCACTGTGGAGAGCATAAGCCAAAATAACGAAAACGAGCACATTGGCCCGCGATACATCAATATGAACGAGCTTGAGCAATTCCGGGAGGCCGTAATAAATGAGAAAGAGCTGAATCAATATCGGCGTTCCACGGAAAAAGGATACATATACCTGCGAAGCACGCTGCAATACGGGAATTTTGTAGAGCCGGGGCAGCGCGATGATAAAACCAACGACGAGCCCCAGCAAAATGGATGCAGCCACAATAAACAAGGTAATATGCAGGTAAGACAGCAATTTGGGTAAGAAATCCAGCAAGTAATGAATATCAAATTTTCTGCCCATATGTTTCCCTCCGTCTTACACCCTTGACCAGCAAGTTAGTAGCACCATTTATTTTTTTACAACTTCATCAAGCGGTTTTGTATAATCTTCGCCAAGCCACTCGATGCTCAGCTTCGAAAGCGTTCCGTCAGCTTTAACCTCTTTAATTGCGGCATCCAGTTTGTCAGCCAGCTCCTGGCTGTCTTTGCGGAGCACGAACAGCACATCGGATTGAATAAGCGGGTCGCCTACCGTCTTCATCGCAGGATTGCCATCCGTATCAGGGTAGAAAGGAAGCGAGAAATCGGTAGCGAGCGTTGCATCTACGCGTCCGCTTTTGAGCAAAGCAATACGGTCATTGGCTGCGCCGCTGGAGTAAACAATTTCATAAGGATTGTTATGCTCCTTGTTGTATTGCTCTAGGAAAAAGGCCTGGTTGCTCGTTGGCGATGTAAATATTTTTTTGCCTGTCAGATCGTCGATCGAATTAATCGTTGTGTTGTCTCTATACACCGCTATTTTCGAAAGGAAAATGCTGTACGGCTCTTTATTAAAAAGGAATTTAGCTTCACGCTCTGGATTTTTCTCCATTTGGTGAGCGACAAAATCGATTTTTTTCGTCTCCAGGCTTAGCAGCAAGCTGGAAAATTCTTGCGTTTGGAATTCAAACTCATATTCCGGCAGGCGTTTATCCAGCTCTCTAACGAGCTCAACGTCGAAGCCTGTCAGCTTGCCATCCTCATCGATAAAGCATACATTCGGAAACTGGGTGCCCGTGCCGACAATAATTTTCTTCACTTCCTGAGCTGGGCTCGCGCTTGCTCCCGCACCGCTGTCCGCCGTTTCTTTCGTGCCATTATTTGCAGCTCCGCACGCCGTCAGCGTAAAGGACAAAACAAGCAGCGTAGCTAAAAAAGTTCTTTTTTTCATAAAAATCGTTCCCCCATGTCATGATCATTTTTATAATACCTATAATTCCTACCTACTAAGTAAGAATTGTTCTGTCACTAATTTATCATCCGCTCATCAAACCGTCAATGCCCCGGATAATAGGGTTTTTCTATTCTCTTATCTAAACATTCGATAGGTCTGCCTCTGGGCAGCTGTTCCTATTGTTGCATTCGCTTGTTTTAGGCCCGGCTGACGAAAGGCAGCGCTTTGACAAGCTTCACCAAGCTATCGAAAAAAGGGCTGCTCTCGCCGTTCAGCATAATCAGGTTCGTATCAAGCGACAAGCCATCCACCTCCGGAATCGTAATCGGAAAAAGCTGTCCTGCCTGAACCTCGTCATAGGCAGACAGACTTGGCAGGAAGCAGATCCCCAGCTTTTGCAGCACGAGCCGCTTCGCGGTTTCCAAATTATCTGTGTGGCAGGACATTTCCGGCGGTTCATTGAGCGACTCAAAAACCCGCTGCAGCCTTACCCAGTCAAGCGCCCCACATTCAAAAAACACAAGCGGCTGGTTGCCTATCGCCCTCAGCGTAATTTGCTTCTCCTTCAGAAAGGGGTGGCCTTCATACACATGCAGCCGAATCGCATCATCCAGCAGCTTAACCGAGCGCAAGCCGGGATGAGTCGTTTGACGGACAAAGCCGATATCGACCTCTTTGTTCAGCACCATCTCCACAATATCATCCGTCTTGGCAGTCACCGTCTTGAAGCGAATGCCGGGATGCTTCTCCTTCAGCGCTGGCAGCAGCCTCGGCACCAAATAGTTCGCCGTCGACACGGTACAGCCAATTCTCAGCTGGGCGGGCATCTCCTGCTTCTGATGCAGCTGCTTGCGCCCCTTTTCCAGCGTCTGCAAAATTTGCTGAGCGTAAGGAAGGAATCGCTTGCCTTCCTCGGTCAATTGAATTTGCTTGCCCATCCGGTCAAATAGCTTGCAATCAAGCTCCCGCTCCAGCGACTGAATTCTCGCCGTTACGGACGGCTGGGAAAGAAACAGGCTTTCCGCTGCCTTATTGAAGCTGCCGTAATAAATGACATAGACGAATGCTTCTATATTTTCGATATTCACCGGAAGAGCCTCCTCGCAAAATACAACTTAACCAACTTGTTAACTTGGAATTATGTTGTGATAATGGTAATCCACATCTACCTAGGTGTCAATGGGCGAAGGAGAAAAAATTAGGTACAGAAAAAAAGCCCCCACAGCTGGACCATTTTAAATGGCCAATCTATGGGGACCATACGTTAGTCCAGTAGGGAGGAGATTTGAATGCTCTCGACTTTCTTATTTACGATATGGAAATTCATGACATCCACATAGTTGGCCGGCGAATAGCGGTAATCATCCTCTTCATCGGACACCTCTCCTCCAAGCAGGTTCCCTTCGGGATAGGCTTCTTGCAGCTTCTCGATACTGTCGCCGACTTTGATATTGCGGACCGTCGTATAATTAGAATCGGTTATCTTGATATTGAAAATCTTGAACTGCTTCCCTTCCGCTGAATCAATAGTTTTAATGACAACGCCTGGATAGGTGTACTGTTTCTCCGTGAATCCAATCAGGTTATCCATATTCGTGCCATCTCCCGCGGCATAGGTGTGGGACTTGATCGCTGTGGCTTTGCCCAGCATGCCTTCAAGCTTAGCATCGTCTACGATGTCAGAGAGGGCAATGGTATGGTCATTATGCACAAAAGACAGCTCTTTCAGAACCACATTGCCTTCTTTCTTAATGGTGCCTTCCTTAATAACCTTCGAATTGGAGCCGGATGCTTCACTTGCTGCCGGAGAAGCTGGGTCGACGGCAGTAGTCCCCGCCTGGTTCTCCTGGCATGCTGCCAGTAGTGTCATTGCCAATACCGTTGTCAACGCTATGGTTGCTGATTTCTTCATTTTTTTCATCATTATCCCTCCAAGAGTTATTGTCTACGTCTTATGAGGTCATTATAGGAAAACCATTTAGTATTGTCATAGCAGTCTTGTAACATTCTTGTAACTTCACCTTTCACAACGAAGGCAGAACGATGGACACGGTGGTTCCAACACTCACTTTGCTCTCAATAACGATATATCCGCCGAACTTTTCGGCAATTTCCTTGCAAATGGACAGTCCTAACCCTGAACCCTTGGCCACATTGGTATTTTCCGCCCGGTAGAATCTTTCCTGAACCCGTGCTATATCCTCCATGAAAATCCCAATTCCCTGGTCAGTGATTTGGACGACCGCTTCCTGCTGCCGGATGAAGGTCTCTACCCGGATATGAGTGTCGGTATTCGAATACTTGATGGCGTTATCGAGAATATTCGCAATGGCATGTGATAGCAATATCGTATTGGCATATACAAAAGCCGCTTTAGCCAGCTTTACTTCCACTGTCATTCGTTTCTGCTCCGCTCTGGGTCTCAGGTCGGCAACCACTCGCTCCGTCAGATCCGATATATTTATTTTTTCGATACCTATCTCTTTGGGGCCAGCTTTGTCGAATCTGGCCAACATTAACAACTCATTGATGAGCGCGGTGAGCCGTTCCGATTCATTGACAAGATGGTAATAGATCTTCTGCAAATCTTTGTCCTCATTCTCTCCCTCATATAAATACTGGGAAAATCCCCGGATTGCGGCGAGCGGTGTTTTCAGCTCATGAGATACGTTAGAGACAAACTGCTTCTGATATTGAATATAATCGTTCAGTTGAATGCCCATCTGGTTCAATCCTGCCGCAAGCATTCCCAGCTCATCTTTTCTGTTCAGATGGACTTGCTCAAATTGCTGCTTGGAGAATTGTTCTGTAGCCGCCAGCAGATATTTAATCGGTTTGGTCGTTGTACGGGCAATATATAGGCTTGAGAACGTCATCAAAATTAGGAATCCGCCTGCGCCCATAAATAAGATGGAACGGATTCGATTCATAATATCGTAAAAATAAGAGAGGTCTTCCACAAACTCGAACACAAACACATTTTGATAATATTTATCCTGAATGGGAATTGAGAAATAGAGCCTTTTATCTTCAGTAACCGAATACGAATAATTTCCTTGCAGCGCACTTTCTATATTTTTCTTGAAAATGACAGGCGTCCCGTCGTTGACGATAATGCCATTCTCCGCGTGTCCCAAAAGATTCAACTGGCTGTCATAAATCCGCACTTCCTTGCCCGTAGCCTTTAACGTTTCCAGAGCCGTTCTGAATACGTCTGGGGTTTGCCCCTGATCTGACGGTTCTTCATCATATTTAGCGAGTATTTCCCGGAATGACAGTTCGCTCAAATCAGCCTTTTCAATCATTTGCTTCTCAATGGTTACGAAGCTATAATAATCAATCGCTTTATCCACCGATATAATGATGACGGCAAAGGATAATATAGAGAAAAATAAATAATTCAACAAGAGCCGGGTTGCATATTTCAGGCGGAATCACCGCCAAGCTGATAGCCGAATCCATAGACCGTCTTTACATATTTCGGCTTTTCGGCATCGTCCTCCAGCTTTCTTCTGAGCCTCATGATTGTCATATCTACGCTGCGGCTGTCACCCAAATAATCGTATCCCCATACGATTTCCAGAAGCTCATCTCTTGTGTAAATTTTATTGGGCCTTCTCAATAATGTCTCTAGAATTTTGAATTCTTTGGCCGTCAGAGAAATCGGCTCACCATTCTTCAGCACGACTCGGGTCTCCAGATTAAACGCCAGTTCCCCGTAATTGATTGGTTGTTCTTCATTCGGTTTGTTCATAGGGTTAGGTTCATATCGTCTTAGCACCACTTTAATACGGGCAATGAGTTCGCGGTTATCGAAAGGCTTGGTCATGTAATCCTCTGCTCCAAGCTCAAGCCCCAATACTTTATCAATGGTTTCATTTTTGGCGGATAACATAATAACTGGAACCACTTGCTTCTTCGTAATCTCTTTGCATAGATCATAACCGGAATAGTCCGGCAGCATCAAATCCAATAGCACCAAATCCGGCTGGAACGCATCCAGCTCTTGAAGGCCAATCCGGCCATTCTCTGCGGTTTTCACCTGAAAATTCTCCCGTAGAAGTACAAGCTCGACCAAGTCTCTAATAGCCGCCTCATCATCGATCACCAGAATTTTCCTCACTTGATCCCTCCTCCTGTAAAAACATTTAGGAAACAGTCCGGTTTATAATAGTTTAGCAAATCCATAATAACGCAGGCTGCTATTATAGAGTAGTTTAGAGCAAGGTGCAAAATTCATGAACAATTAGGTAGTTTTCTGTGGATGCAAGAAAAACGGACACCTCGCTGGTGTCCGTCAATGGAGTATACCATGATTCGATGACAACGGAAGGCCCTGAGCTTCAGGTCTATCCTTCCAACTCCTCTGGGCTCATCGTCAGGCCGCTCTCATCCGGAACGGCCATGTCCAGCAGTTCACTGGTGGTGACAAAACGATATCCTTCTGCAGCCAGTTCTTCCACCAGCACCCGAACCGCTTCTATGGTCTGGGAGCGGTCCCCGTACCCGTCATGGAACAGCAAGATACTGCCGGGCGCGACCGCCTGCCGTGTATGCTCCAGAATATAATCGACGCCTGGAGTTTCCCAGTCCTTGGCCGCTCCATTTACCGTGCCGATTGTCCGGTATCCGTACTCTGCAGCCAGAGACAGAATGTTGTCATTCACACCAAAGAATGGCGGTCTGAAGCTACGTACCTCTTGCCCCGTAACCTTCCGGATAAGGACATCCGTTCGCTGCAATTCCCCACTAGCTTCCTCCAACGTCAGTTTGGTAAGGTCTGGATGGGAATAAGTATGGTTCCCGAGCTCGTGGCCCTCCTGATGCACAGCAGCCGCCATTTCTGGGTGCGCTTCCATCTCCTGGCCAATCATAAAAAAAGTTGCTCGTCCTCCCACACTGCGGAAAATATCAAGCAATTGGCTCGTATATACCGGATTCGGACCATCATCAAATGTGAAGGCCACTGCCTTTTCCCTTACAGAAATCTGATGTATCATTGATAATTTGACCATGAAATAACCGTCTCCTCTTCACAATTATAACTTGTCCACTCTCCATCATTTTGCCAGAAACAGAACCATTTCGCATCCTCATTTGGAAGTATTCCAATATTGGAGCCTAAACCCAAAATCTGATTCAGTTGTGGGTTTGACATATAGAGGCGAAGCGTAGCTGCTCAAAACCACAATTCAACGTTCACCGTATTCGCAAATAAAAAGTAAAAACTTTTCCTCAACTTAACTACCCATGACTTGTATATAGGCTTTCTAAATAAAAAAACGGCTCAGATTGTAATGAAACATTCCGTGCCGTTTTGACTATCCACCTCAAACGATGCCGCCGACAGCTGTCGCGTCTCCTGCAAATCTGCACATTCCCTCTTCCTAAGAACCAGGCAACTTACGAATCCTGTGAATTCATGAGTCTGAGTGAGAAAATTGGATCATTTCGAGGAATTAAAAAAAGTATCGTTAAGAATCGCTTTAGCTTTCTTTAGGTTGTGGGAATCCAACTTATTAAGCATCACCATGATTTCGTTCATTTCCTCGGTATCTGATAAAGTACGAAGGGTCTTGTCATTGTCTATCTCTTCTTTTGTGCGCGCAGCGCTCTGACTCGGTGCGATTGATTCCTCTTTTGTCTCCGAATAAACCCATGATGTATGCAACGTTTCGCTAAGGGCATTGACGAGAAAGCTTAATTCATCTTCGTTATACCGTTGCAAGAAACGATTGACTCCGATATCAATTTGATGATGCAGGGCTTCATGCAGACGATAAATCTCTTTGCCCAGTGATGTGGTACGGAACAGAACTTCTTTTTTGTTATCCGGAAGGTATTCAAAACGGATGATTTGTTTATCAACCAGTTTTCTCGTAATTTTAGAAATACTCCCTTTGGAATAGCCGTACTGCTTTGAAATCGTTATGCCATTTACAGGCTCAAGCTTTCCAATCGCATCCAACACATGCAGCATCATGACTGTCATTTCTTTTACCAACTCTGCAACAGCAGGATTAGGGCTATTTTGGATCAGCCACTGTTTCTCTTCATCATCTTCCGCTTGGTATCTAAGCTGTATGTCTTTCACAACTTCCAACAATCCCTTGATTAGACGATCTTTATTTTGCACTTCCAAATGGTTGATCATTCATTTCTCCTCCGATGATTAGCTTAATACCAGTATAGCAGTGGATAGTCCAAAATTAAAGTTTCCTGGAAACAATATTGACAAAGGAGGGAGTTGCATCTATTATTGTTTCTAGGAAACCAAAATGATAATGGAGGAATATATATGAACGTTGACGTACTCATCGCCGGAGCCGGCCCGACCGGCTCCACGCTAGCGGCCGACCTTCTGCGGCGCGGCCTTCGTGTCCGACTGGTCGACAAAGCACCACATGCCTTCAAGGGCTCCCGTGCCAAGGGGGTCCAGCCGCGAACTCTGGAGGTGTTCGAAGACCTCGGCATTCTGGGTGAGGCTCTCGCGGAAGGCGGCCCTTACCCGCTCGCGGGTCTTCATTTCGGACCCATCACTGTGCCGTGGCGGATGCAGCAGCGGAACAGGCCGACACCCAACGTGCCGTATCCGAACATCCTGCTGCTGCAGCAGCACCGCACCGATGCCATCTTGCACCGCCTGCTCGATCGCCTCGGGCTGGGCATCGAGTTCGACACAGCAGTGGTGGGTTTCGAACAAGATACCGATGGTGTGACGACGACTCTCTCAACGGGAGAGAAGGTCCGCAGCAGGTATCTGGTCGGGGCCGACGGCGGCTCGAGCACGGTCCGCAAGGCCTCTGGAATTCGGTTTATCGGAGAGACCGCCGACTCCGACCGTACGCTTATCATCGACTGCATGATCGACGGACTGTCACGCAACCGGTGGCATATGTGGCCACGGACGCACGGCAAGTTTGTCGGAGCATGCCCGCTGCCCCACTCCGACCAGTTCCAGGTCATGATCCGGCTGACACCAGACGAGACGCCTGACCTCGACGAAGCCGCCCTGGCCGCCCAGTTCCATAAGCTCACCGGTTTCCGGCTCCACAGCATCACCTGGACCTCGGTGTTCCGGCCAAACGTCCGGCTCGCCGAGCACTACCGGGCGGGCAACGTCTTTCTCGCAGGCGATGCCGCCCACGTCCACACCCCAGCTGGTGCGCAGGGCCTCAACACTGGTGTGCAGGATGCCTACAATCTCGGCTGGAAACTCGCTCAGGTCATCGCCGGCGCTCCCGACAGCCTCCTCGACAGCTATGAGGCTGAGCGTCAGCCCGTTGCAGCACGCGTCCTCGGCAAGTCCAGCGAGTTGTACTCCCGGCTTGACCAGCAACGTCTCTCGACCCTCAAACGCGGAGACGAGGAGCGGCAGCTCGGACTTTCATACCATCGCGGACCGCTCGCCCCTGCCGACGCGCCAGCCACCAAAACCCTGCATGTCGGTGATCGTGCACCGGACGCGCCCTGCAACGGCCCCGGCGGGATACGACGTCTGTTCGACGTCTATCAGGGACCACACTTTACCATGCTGGCCTTCGGCGTGAACGCCGCAAAGGCACTTCCCGAGTTGAGCTGGCCAAACGGCGGCGCCGATTTGCACCGTTACACCGTCAATAGCAGCCGCGAAGTCGATCACAATGGCCTCAACGACACCGACGGCAAGCTGACCAGCATCTACGGCGTTACTGGCGACGCGTTGGTTCTAATCCGGCCAGACGGTTACATCGGAAGCATCATCACAACCGACTGGTTCGCAGCCTTCGACAACTTGACTAGGACAATTACTTAGCCACTGTCAAGTGCAGCCCACTCCGACTGATATTTATGTAGGACATTGGCGAAGTAAGCCGAGAGCGTTAGAGCCGCCTGCCATCGGCGGCCATCTCACGTGTGAAGCTGCGTGGCGACGAAATGCCGAGAAATGAATGGACGATCCATAGAAGTGCGTCCGATTCGAGCCTTTCATCACCTATTCGTCGGAACTGAAATTATTGCATATAAAAATTGACATATCTATATAATTAGATATAATGATGCTATGGAAACCATGATGATCTTTAAAGCTTTGTCTAATGACACCCGTGTGAAAATTTTGGAATGGTTAAAAAAGCCGGATGAAAATTTTGGACCGCAATTGTATTTACCAACGGATGCTGACTTTAAAGGAGGGATTTGTGTAGGAAGCATTCAGGAAAAAACGGGATTGGCACAATCGGTGATTTCCAGCTATTTAATGATCATGAAGAAAGCTGAACTTTTAGAATCAAGGCGATTTGGACAGTGGACCTATTATCGGAGAAATGAAGAAACCATTCGTAAATTTGCCGACTATATCAAGAATAAAATGTAGGTAGCCACAATTATAGGGTTACCTGCTCATTTTTTGATTCTATATATCTATAATTATAGATATATAGAAATAAGAAAAAAGATTGTGTTATAAGGAGAAAAGAATCATGAACAGAATCAGTCCACTATTTTTTATTGCACTAGGTATATTTGGCATTATAAATACCGAACTTGGTGTAGTCGGAATTTTGCCAATGGTCATGGAGAAGTATAACGTTACCGCAGGACTAGCTGGAATGCTTGTTAGTTCGTTTGCACTTATTATTGCCCTTTTTGGTCCATGGATGACGCTGTTGCTGTCAAGATTAAATCGTAAAACTACATTGATTGGCATTCTGATTATTTTTGCCGCTTCCAATTTGATGTCAGTTTTTGCTCCGAATTTTTATATGCTTATGGCTCTCCGAATGATTCCAGCTTTCTTTCATCCGGTTTATTTCTCCATTGCTTTTGTACTAGCCACTGAATTATCAGTAAAGGAGGAAGCCGCGAAGGCTAGTGCAAAGGTATTTCTTGGGGTAAGCATGGGCATGGTGCTCGGAATCCCGCTCACTTCCTATATTGCCAATCAATTTTCACTTGGTACCTCATTTTTATTTTCTGCCCTTGTGAATGTCGTTGCGTGTGTTGGAATAGGAGTAATGGTTCCAACCATGTCGGGGAAGGAGAAAACCTCTTTTGGAAGACAGCTTGCGATATTACGAAAACCCGCTTTATGGTTAAATAGCGGTGCTGCTTGCTTCATATTTGCTGCTATGTTTTCTGTATATAGTTATTTTGCGGAATATTTAGGACAGAGGTCTGACATGAGTGGGAAACTTATTAGCGTGATGCTTGTGATTTTCGGAATTAGCGGTGTGGCAGGAAATTGGTATGCTGGAAAGCTATTAAGCCATCGTATGTTGAAAACAGTGCTGCTTTATCCTGTCGCTTTAGGAATATGCTATTTACTTCTTTATTATGTGGAAATACCCCTTATTCTCATAAGTGGGATTATCATTGTGTGGGGAGCTGTTCATACTAGTGGACTTATTGTAAGTCAAATTTGGCTGACATCGGAAGCTTCAGAAGCCCCGGAATTTGCTAACAGTTTATATGTGTCTTTTTCAAACCTAGGCGTCACGATGGGTGCGGCTATAGGTGGTTGGTTTATATCACGATTGGGAGTAGGAGAAGTCGTTTGGAGCGGTTTACTTTTTGTAGTATTGTCCCTTTTGTGTATCGTCGTAAAAATAATGTATTTTGGCTTAAATGCTAAGCCAAATGTGAAATCTATGGTTACGGAAGAAGATTGACGGGACTCGTTTCTTAGTCACACCTAAAGAGGATGGCAAGTAGTGCGGGAAGTGTACAACTTATATGGAAATTCACCTAATACACCCAAAATGAATTTTATTAACACCAATACCGTGCAGTTTAGCTCAACTGGCAGAGAGCCTTATTGGCAGCGATGAAGTCTTTAAACTCTTATATGGATCAAACTAGTTCACTTGGGAATGAGCTTCCCAACCAAAGAGCCAATAGACAATTACCTGTTCGCTCCTTTGGTGAGTTCCGCTTTACCACTATTTGTGATACGGTTCTCCGCACTGTCTGTAACGGCAAGTTTTAGAGCCATCTTTCGCGGGATGGCTCTTTATTTAGAATATTGAACTTAACTATTTGTTGAATAACTATGTGACCTACATTTTAAATTAACGGATAGGCTTATATTCCCCATCAAAATTAAAAAAATAACCGTTGTTTATACGGATATATCCGAAAATACAATGGTCTCTATCCCTATATAAAACACCGGAGCCGTTTTTATTGTCTTGGTTACCTTCTGCAACCCTAATTCTGTCGTCCTCACAAGCTATAACAATTCCGATATGATCGTGAGAGTGATCGCTTAAAAGCTTCTCATAAATAACGATATCCCCACGCTCTGGATTAAATCCATCTTGTTTATCTCGATAGAAAAACCCCGTTTCAGGCAGTTGGGCCCAATCCAACCATGCGCCAACTCCAGCTAATCGATACATGCGATTCGGATAGCGAATGGGCAGTCGTATCCCCACCGCCATACAGCAGTAGTAAACGAATGCAGCACACCAATTCCCTTCCAGCACTTTATAGATATCCGTGTCCGGCCAATACTTGCAAATTTCCCGGTAGCGTTCATCCTCCGGGATGCCAATAATATTTTGCCCTGCAAAAATTTCCGAAAAATCTGCCAGCCTAAGTCGTCTGTCTTCCGCATTAGTCTCTATCGTTTCCGTGTCGACGTTAGCTTCCGCCCCTGCATACTCAACAGGAATCCCCAGTTCTATAAACACATTTTGCAGTCTATGTATAACCGCCTTGGATGAATAGTTACCTGTATGCTGAAAGCACATCTGCAATAATATAGCATCTTTAATTATTTCCTCGTATGGGTCCTGCGTTCGATGTATAGCTTCTTGATAAAAGATCGCTCGAAGAATGACATGCTGCTCTTCGTCAGAAAAGAGCTGTGTGCTGCGCAGTATAGGTCTTACCGCATCTGCACTGTTTGGACCAAGGAAGTTTTTAATGCCGGTTCTATAGAAATAATAACCGTGAAGCAACCCGGCGATCCCGGCGATTTCCGGATCTTGTCCTCTTCTCATAGCAAGCATCGAAGCGAAATTTGATACCCCATAAAGATGTACCCCGGTTTTATTTTTATAGCCAGTCTCCCCTATATTTAAGAGCATTTCTTGAACAAGACCACGAACACTTTCAATCCGCTTAACCTTCTTCTCTCCAATCAAAATTTCGCCCCCTGCCCTTCAATCATGCTGACTCAAGAAAAATAATTAAAAAACTTGCCCCTACTTATCATTAATTATAGCTAATTTCCCAACAAAAAACGGCACGGGAATGTAACGAACCATTCCCGTGCCGTATTAACGTCTGAATAGGCTATTTAATAACGCCTTTTTTCAAAATAATGTTCGCATACAGCGCCTGCTCGCCAGTAGCTACAATCGCATAAGCCTTCTTCGCCCGCTCATAAAAAGCAAAGCGTTCCACTTCCTCAGGCTTCTCGCGTACTGGCGTGTGCTGCTCAATGATGAGCTGATACTGCTCCCAGATTGGCGTCTGGACGGTATCGCCAGGAACAACCTGCATGAGCGCCGCTGGACGCTCCACATATTGATCCAAGGGAAACAGCGGCAATATCGCTTCCAGCAGCTCAGGAATGCCGTGGCCGTCTGCCCGAACAACGCGCTGCGCGTGGCTCATGACGGGGAAATTGCCGTCGGCCAGCACGATTTCGTCGCTGTGTCCCATTTCCATTAATATTTTCAGAAGCTCCGGTGAAATCAATTTGGATATGCCATGCAGCACCTCAAACACTTCCTTAAGTAAGATTAAAATTTAAGACTTCGCCTGCAAAGCGACTAACCGCAGGTAAGCCTCGTAAGCCCGCTCCCATACTTGCTGCTCCGCTTGCGCCGGCTCATAGGTATCCACCTCGAACGATGCCGCCGACAGCTGCCGCGCCTCCTGCAAATCCGCACATTCCCCTTGGGCAATGAGCTGAACGAGCATATTGCCGATGGCGCTCGCTTCGACCGGTCCTGCCCATACCGAGCGGCCAATTGCATTCGCCGTAAAGCGGCAGAGCAGCTTGTTCTGTATACCGCCGCCAACCATGTGCAGGCCCGAATAAGCCTCTCCGGTCAGCTGCTCCATTTGCGCCAGCGCGTAACGGTATTTCAGCGCCAGACTTTCGAGAATGCATCTCGCTATTTCGCCCCGCGACTGCGGCACAAGCTGCCCTGTCTCCTCGCAATACTGCTGCACATTTCGAATCATGCCCGAAGGGCTGTAAAAACGCAGATCATCCGGATGGATCAGGCTGCGGAAAGGTTCCGCCTGCTCCGCTTCGGCCGCAAGCTGTGCGAATGACAGCTCTTGCCCTTGCGCCTCCCATTCACGGTGGCATTCCTGCAAAATCCACAGGCCCATAATGTTTTTGAGCAGCTGGTAGGTTCCGCCGACTCCGCCTTCATTGGAAAAATCGAGCGCAAGCGCTTCTGGCGTCAGCAGCGGACGCGCTAGCTCAGTGCCAAGCAGCGACCAAGTGCCGCACACCAAATAGGCAAAAGCTTTCCCGCCTGCCGCTGGCACAGCAGCAACCGCTGATTCCGTATCATGCGTGCCTACGGCAATCGCTTCAATCGGCGGTACAGCCAGCTCTTCGCATACTTCCGCTGTTAGCGGCCCAATGCGCTGTCCCGGATGAATCGGCGCAAGGAACAGCTTCGCTGGAATGCCGAGCTGCTGCATAAGCGGCTCATTCCACTGCTGCCGCTCTGGATGAAACAGCTGCGTCGTAGTCGCCATCGTAAATTCGCATACCTTCTTGCCCGTCAAAAAATAAACGAGCAAATCCGGCGTCAGCAGCAGCGTCTCGGCGGCCGCCAGCTTCGGCGAGCCTGCCTTGCTCATCGCATACAGCTGATAAATCGTATTAAAGGGCATAAACTGGAGCCCGCCCTGCTGGTATTGCTCCTCGCGGCTCAGCAGCTGCTCCACCTCTTCGACCAAGCCTTCTGTCTGCGGGTCGCGGTAATGATAGGGATTGCCCAGCAGCTCGCCTTGCGAATCCAGCAGGCCAAAGTCCACTCCCCATGTATCCACGCCAAAGGTGGACGGCTGATAGCCCTGTTGGAACGCTTTGCGAATGGCAACCTTCATCTCCTGCAGCAGTCGCAAAATATCCCAGTGCAGATGCTGCCCTACTTGTACCGCATAGTTGGGAAAACGATGAAGCTCAGTCACCTCAAGCTTGCGGCCGCCCTCTGCACTTGCAGCAAGCTTGCCGATCAGCGCCCTGCCGCTGCTTGCGCCCAGATCAAAGGCAAGGACCGTCGCCGCCGTTTTCGCTGCATTTGCCATCCCTGCATTCCTCCTCTTCCTAGCGGATTCAACGCAAAACTACTGCATTTTTTGCAGCAGCTGGATGCGGTAGGCCTCGCTCTCCAGCGATGCGATTTCTTCAAATTCTTCCTTCGTCAGCACTTTTGGCTCCTTGATCGCTTTGGCGATCAGGAAAATTTTTGCGCTTTCTTCTACCACTTCCGTACGATAATAGGCTTCGCGCAGATTGCGCCCTGTCGTTACGAGTCCATGATTGCCTAGCAATATTGAGCTCGCAGCATTTACTTTTTCAACTAGCGCATCTGCAAGCTTGTCTGTAGTAGGCAGTACATACGGAATATATACTGTCTTGCCTACTAGCGCCGCCTGATCGGGGAACATAATCGGCAGCTCCTGCTCCACAAGTGTAAAGGCGATGCAATAAGGCGGGTGCGTATGCACGATCGCTCCGATGTTCGAATTCGCACGGTAAGCATAAAGATGCATCAGCACCTCAGAAGACGGACGGAAGCCTGTATCCGTTACAGCTCCCGTCTCAATATCGACCTCTACCCACTGCTCCGGCTCAATTTCATCAAGGGCAAAACCGCTTGGGGACAAATACATTTTGCCCTCATGCTTCGCGCTAATGTTGCCGCCTGGACCAACTACCAAACGGTTCGCGACCGTCTTTTTTGCGTATTTACATAGTTCCTCTCTAATTTCCAAGCTGCTCATTTCTCTCTTCCTCCTCTATGTTATTGAACCCATGAAGCTGCCGCCCCAAAAAATTGGAACGGCAGCTTGTCAAATGGTTATTATTTATACAACGGCCCAAAGTTGTCGCAAGCCCGGTAATCTGCGCTTTCCGCATTGCTCGTGCCGAACAGGCCCCAAGCACGTGGACGGAACAGCTTTTCTTCTGCCACATTGTGCATATTGACTGGAATACGCAGCATCGACGCAAGTGTAATTAAATCCGCGCCAATATGCCCGTAGCTGATAGAGCCGTGATTCGCACCCCATTGGTCCATCACTTCATAAACGCTGCGGAACGCGCCGCTGCCTGTCAAAATCGGAGCGAACCACGTCGTCGGCCAAGTCGGATCTGTCCGCTTGTCGAGCACATCATGCACGTCTTCAGGCAGATCAACCGAATAACCTTCGGCAATTTGTAGAACGGGGCCAATGCCCTTCACCAAATTGATCCGGGACATCGTCATCGGCATGCCCCCGCGTGTCAAATAGTCGGAGGAATAACCGCCGCCGCGGAAATATTCAACTGATGCCGGACGCCACGACGTTGCCTTCAGGCAGTCCGCCGCCTCCTGCTCGGTAATTTCCCAATGCGGCTTAAGCGCAGGCTTGCCAGCAAGCTGCTGCTCGCCCGTTCCGTCAAGCGTAGCCGAACCAGAGTTGATCAGGTGCAAAATGCCGCCCGCTGCGTGCCCTTCCAGCTTATGTCCCGTTACGCGCTGCACCGAATCTGGACTCCAATACGTCCGCACATCGGCGAAAATTTGCGCCGTATTCGTCAGCAAATTACCGAACAGCATGGCAACGCCGTTCAAGCTGTCATTTTCCGTTGCTACCATGTAAGGTGCGCGGATGCCGTTCCAGTCGAACGAGGAGTTAAGCAGCGTTTCCATGAAATCGCCGTTTGGAAAATGATCCGTCCATTGGCGCTGCCCCTGGAAGCCGGATACGATCGCATTGTGGCCCATCGCCTCTTCCCCGAAGCCAAGCTCGGCAAGGCGCGGGTTGCCGACCATCAGGTCACGGGCAATCATCGTCATTTTCACAACGGTTTCCCAATCCTTGTCCTTCTGCTCTCTGGAGGTCTGGATTTGCGCCGGGTTGTTGTCTGCGCCCTCCGGACAGTTTTCCTTTACCCATGCCAGCGCGCGGGCAAATTCTTCGCCATCATAAATTTCCTCTTCGAAGCGGCGGACGAATTCCGACATATCCACATACTCGGTACGCATGCCC
Organism: Paenibacillus sp. JT22N15; assembly: GCF_059383755.1. NCBI lineage: Bacteria > Bacillati > Bacillota > Bacilli > Caryophanales > Paenibacillaceae > Paenibacillus > Paenibacillus sp. JT22N15. The sequence continues at coordinate 798,415 of NZ_JBXENV010000001.1, forward strand.
AAATATTCCTGGAAAAAAGCATCGCTTACGATCGAGCCCGCGATTCCCATCGATACGGAGCCCATCGACAAATACGATTTGCCGCGCATGTAAGCTACAACAAGTCCTGCTTTCGCGAAGCCCAGCAGCTTGCCCTTCACATCTTCAGGAATGCTCGTGTCGCCAGAGTCCTGAACTTCCTCGCCATAAATGCCGAAGGCCGGAAGACCCTTCTGCGCATAGCCGGACAGTACAGCCGCCAAATATACAGCGCCTGGGCGCTCTGTGCCGTTAAAGCCCCATACCGCTTTCGGAATGGACGGGTCCATATCCATCGTCTCGGTGCCATAACACCAGCATGGCGTTACGGTGATGGACACGCCTACGCGCTCGCGGGAAAATTTGTCCGCGCAAGCTGCCGCCTCCGCTACACCGCCGATACAGCTGTCCGCAATGACGCATTCAACTGGCTCGCCGTTCGGATAACGCAAATGCTCGCCAATGAGCGCGGCTACCGATTTTGCCATATTCATTGTCTGTTCTTCGAGCGATTCGCGAACGCCTTTACGGCGTCCATCGATCGTAGGACGAATACCTATTTTAGGGAAACCGCTTTCAAAACGATGCTTTTCTTGTGTCACTATTATCCCTCCAATACAAGCGTAAACGGCTTTTGCCGTCCTCTGGCGGCAAAGCTTCCGTTTCGCGATGAAATATAAGAAATGATAAGAGTGAAACTTATCATTTCTTATATTTTAAAATAAAGTGCATAACCAGCTGTTTGAGTTAGTGTAGAGTTACCGATAACTCTAATTTATCAAGCTTGAGGGTTGCTGTCAATGGCTCACTTTTGTAAGATGGTAAGATAGCAAACGAGTGGGACGAAATAGATAAGGAGCAAGCCGCATGGTTACGATTTACGATATCGCTCAGCGATCTGGCGTTTCAGCGATGACCGTATCGCGAGTTATCAATAACACAGGCAGAATAAGCGACAAAACGCGGGCAAAGGTCAAGAAAGTGATGGAGGAAATGCACTATGTGCCGAACCAGATGGCGAGAAGTCTGGTGCTTCAGCATACCCGCCTGCTGTTTTTGCTTATTGCCGATATTACGAATCCGTTTTATACGACACTGTCACGGGGGGCAGAGGATGCCGCTACGAAAAATGGCTACAAGCTGCTGTTCGGCAACAGCGATGAAAATTTAGCTAAGGAATCGGATTATATCCATACGATTTTGACGACGCGGGTTGACGGCGTGATGATGGCGCCGACTGGCGACCCCTCCTTGTCCAATCTGGAGTCGCTGCTCCATCATCAGACTCCGTTCGTGCTGATTGACCGCGAAGTACCGGGCATTGAATGCGACATCGTCCTTGGGGACAGCAAGGAAGGCGCCCGCCAGCTCGTCGATCATCTTGTGGGGTTGGGTCATACGCGGATTATGATGGTCAACGGCTCGCTTTCCAGCTCCAGCGCCCGCCTCCGCTTGCAAGGCTACAGAGAGGCACTTCAGCTCAATGGGCTGGACTATGAGCCGGAATATTTATTCGAGACCAGCTTCGGCCCGCAAAATGATCTGTCCGCCATGAATGCTTGGCTCGACAGCATAAACCCGCTTCCGACCGCCATCATTGCCGGAAACAACGTCATCGCCATAGAGCTGATTCGCCTGCTTCAGCAGCGCGGACTGCGCATTCCTGACGATATTTCCATCGTATGCTTTGACGATTTTGGCCCCTATGCGGACATTAATCCGTTTATTACCGTTGTCGCCCAGCAAGCCTACCAGTTCGGCTATCTCGGCATGCAAATGCTCATTGACCGCATCCAGAACGGCAGCGCCTCCGGCCCGTGGCGGAAAGTCGTGCTGCCTGCGGAGCTCATCGCAAGAAGCTCCGTCAAGCAGCTCTAACGTGGTCATAGCAAGCAATGAGAACACATAGAAAAAAAGGCCAACCAAGAATTTCTGGTTGGCCTAATCATTCGACTCGACTCGATGATGGACTTGGCGGACTCAGCAGCAGCTAATGCGCTGCCAACAGCCATTTTGACGGGATAATGAGGGTAATAACGGATTTCCTGTCCGCTTACCGCCCGAAATTGTAGAAAAAGCCAAAATAGCGGAACCTCAGTCCTTCAAAAAATTTAGGAGCGTCCGAGCAACATGTCTTCAGCAAGAGTAGTCTCTGCCAGAGTGGCCTCAGCCATAGCGGTCTCTGCAACAGCGGTCTCTGCAACAGCGGTCTCTGCAACAGCGGTCTCTGCAACAGTGCTCTCTGCAACAGTGCTCTCTGCAACAGCGGCCTCAACTACAGCAGTCTCTGCAACAATTGACTGCTGTGCTCCCCCCTGCCTTAAATCATCTGAAGAGATTGGCCCCGCATAAGGGTTAAGTAAGAAGCAGCAGCAGGCCGACTCTCGTTTGCCTATATGCTCTAATCTTGAGCTCTATTTAGTGTTTTTTCTTTTTTTACGATGGTCTGCTCGTATCTTTCGATCTTATCATCCATGCGTTCAAGCACCTTCTTCATATCTTCCATTCGTGCTCTAAGCAGCTTGCGCTGATCGATTAGGAGCTCTTTTCTGGCCTCTTGTGTCTCATCACCCTGTTGAAACAGCCCAACGTACTCAATCAATACCTCAACAGGAAGACCGGCGCCTCGCATACACTTAACAAATTCAACCCACCGGCAATCTTCTTCGGTGTAGTCCCTGAGCCCGCTTTTATTGCGGTTCACTCGTGGAATAAGCCCAATTCGTTCATAGTAGCGAAGCGTATCCTGTGACAAATCATATTTTTCACTTACTTCTGCTATAAACATGCTCGTGTCACCACCACATTTAAAATAAAGAACGCCCAGGGACTGGTCGGGGCGTTCTTGTCCTATCTTCCTATTATACGGCGCCAATGACCGGATGAGGAACATACGGCTCCTCCAGCGACGCAACTTCTTCAGCTGTAAGCTTAATGGAGAGCGCTGCTGCCGCATCCTCGAGATGGGATATTTTCGAAGCGCCGACAATCGGACCTGTTACCGGTTCCTTTTGCGCTACCCAGGCAAGTGCGATTTGAGCACGAGGAACGCCGCGTTTTTCAGCGATTGCTGCAACGCGCTCCACAATCAATCGATCCGTATCCGCAGTCGCATCGTATTTCGATTTCTGCACTTGATCGGTTTCGGAGCGGTGCGTCGTTTCCGACCAATCACGCGTCAATCTTCCTGATGCCAGCGGACTGTAAGGAATGACACCGATTTTTTCTTCCTTGCAAAGCGGCAGCATCTCCCTTTCCTCTTCACGGTAGATGAGATTCATATGATTTTGCATGGACACAAATTTGGTCCATCCATTTTTCTCAGCTGTATACAGCGCCTTCTGGAACTGCCATGCATACATAGCGGAAGCGCCAATGTATCTTGCTTTTCCAGCCTTCACGACATCATGCAAAGCTTCCATCGTTTCTTCAATAGGCGTATTATAGTCCCAGCGATGAATTTGATAAAGGTCTACATAATCCGTTCCCAATCGCTTAAGGCTCTTGTCTATTTCGCTCATAATGGCTTTCCGGGAAAGCCCCGCACCATTCGGCCCTTCATGCATGCGGAAATGCACTTTGGTTGCGAGCACAATTTCATCACGGTTCGCATAATCCTTTAGAGCCCGTCCAACGATTTCCTCGCTTGTTCCATCTGCATACACATTTGCTGTATCAAAAAAATTAATTCCCAGCTCCAGCGCTTTTTTTATAATAGGACGACTGCGCTCTTCATCAAGCACCCATGGATGAACCCAACGTTCTGCTACACCAAAGCTCATACAGCCAAGACAAAGCCGAGATACATCCAAGCCCGTATTTCCAAGTTTCACATATTCCATTAGATCGTTCCTCGCTTTCGGTTAAGTACGATTGCCTTCGAATGTAGTTTACCCTCTGGAGTTAACTCCAAGTCAAGCGATCAAATGACATGTATAAAAAAAGCTGATCGGCAAATGACGCCGACCAACTTTTTTTCAATGCTCATTCATCTCGAATAACGAATAGTACACCGATAAAAATCAATATCGTACCTATCCAAAAAGACAAACCAATTTGCTCGCCTAGCAATAACCACCCTAAAAAAGTGCCGACAATAGGTTGGAAAAAGAAAAACAATCCGCCACTTGAAGCATTGAGCATTTGCAGTCCACGATTCCACAATAAAAAGGCGCATGCTGTCGAAATAACCCCCAAGTACAAAAGGCCGCCCCAAATCGATGGATGCATCATGGCTTGAAAATCAAGCTCAGGCAACCGGCTTATTGTAAAAGGTGTAAGTAAAACTATGGCTGCTAGTGTTGTATAGCACGTTATGACAATTTGTGAATATTGCCCGGGTACCCGTTTAATAAGAACAGACATAAGCGCCCATGTAAGCGCTGCAATAAGCAGGGATACCCCACCAAGTTGAATAGATGGATCAATTTCGGATTTTCCGACAATAATGCCGACACCGATGGATGCTAAAATAATCGAGCTTGCCTTTTTAAACGTTATTTTTTCTTTTAAGAGGATACGCGCAAACAGTACCATGAATGCAGGTGTCGTTGACGTAATAATCGCACCCATTTGGGCTGTAGAAAGCATCGTACCCACTTCTTGAGTCAGGATGGAAATTGTATTTCCAATAAGTCCAATTAGGAAGATTAACAGCAAGTCTCGTCTTTCAATATGCCATGATTGTTTGGTTGCAACGCCAATAATCAGCAATGCAAAAAAAGCAATGACATAGCGAATCCATACTAATTCAAGTGGTGGCACAATGTCTACCACATGTTTCACTACAACATACATCCCGCCCCAAATGCTAGCTGCGAGCGCTAAATACAAAGAACCTAACCAAGTGTTTTTCATTGAGTACCCTCCGTTTATCCAGAACATTCCTGCCCTTAACGGAGTTGTAGTTTTCTGCCGTTAAGGGAGAATAACTACAGGTACATCATTTTCAAAAAGTGGCGACCACATCATCCATCTTCAGCTCACTTTCAAAAGAATAATTTTATTTTACACGAAAACAAGATTAAAAAATAGTCGGCACCATACCTCCATCCATACGGATGGGAGAGCCTTTAAATGCGGATGCATAAGGACTGCATACAAATGCGGCTAGTCTTCCTATTTCAACAGGCCTGATAAATCGCTGTATTTCCGATTGAGGCAGGTTTGCAGCCATAAATTTTTGCTCTTTTTCTGAAAAAGCCATGTCTTCATCGGAGTACATGCCCTCGATGATTTGATGCACTTTTTCAGAAAGTGTCGGTCCGGGCATAATCGTATTGACTGTAACCTCTGTTCCTATCGTTAATTTAGATAAGCTTTTTGCCAAGGATAACAGCATGGACTTTGTCATTCCATACTGTGGCATTAGTCCAGATGGCATCATGGCTTCTTCACTTGCAATAAAAATAATGCGGCCATCATTATTTTTCAACATTTTAGGCAAATAAAATTTTGTTAAGCCGTTTGCGGCAAGAACATTCGTACGGAAATATTTTTCCCATACGTCGTCGTCGACATCCTCATATTTCATGATTTCATATATGCCCGTATTATTAACCAGAATATCAATTTCGGGATATTTTTCAAATAAAGCTTCCCTTTGCCCACTATCCACAATATCAGCTGCAGCATTTTGAGGAGAGGTAGCAGGAAATTCCGACTTTATTTCGCGTACTGTTTGTTCTACCTCATCATGATTTCGTCCATTAATAAGGACATGAACGCCTTCTTTGGCAAGTTCCATGGCAATGGCTTTGCCTATGCCTTTCGTTGATCCTGTAACTAAAGCTGTTTTATTGGTTAATCCCATTTCCATCATACATTTCTCCGTTTCATTTACTTAACGTATTGGCAAGATTATTAGCAGTCATTTATCCAACAGTCCATTGCTCGGAATAGTACTTATATTACCTTGTCCGGCCTGCTCAGTAACTAGCCTGTTGCGCCAAAGGTCTTGTTTCATACGCCAAATCATAAAACGCAGTACATCGTTGCCGTCCATCTTATAGCGAGTTTGCACCTAACTGTTTCTTGCGCCAATTGGAGGGCGTATCTCCTTCCCAATGTCGAAAGGCGCGGTAAAACGAGTTCTGGTCCTCATAGCCAATCAAGAAAGCCACTTCTTTAATATCGAGCGAGGGGTTTGCCAAGTACTGTCGTGCCTGCTCATGTCTAGCTTGTGTCAATAGATGCTTGAAGCTCGTGTTTTCTTCAGTAAGCCGGCGCTGCAGCGTACGATCGCTCATGCTTATTTCCTTCGCCACTGCCTGAATGTCGACCTGCCCTCCTGTGAGGCTGCGTTTTATGATCCATTTGACCGTATCGGCCATTGAACGGCTGCGCTGCTGGTCATTGAGCGATCGGTCCAAAGCAGGCGTCAGAATTTCCAGCAGCTCTTCGTTGTATGTGACAAAAGGGAGCTCCAGATCTCTTCGATGCAGTATCAATCGGTTGCCTTTTGCCCCTATCTGTACCGGGCATCCGAAATAAGCTTCAAGGGCTTGTAAATCGCCCATTGGGTGTGAAAATTCGACGAACTTCGCCGTCAAAGGCTGGCCCGTGCCCCGGCGCCCAAGCTCCAGAAGAAAGGCCAGCGTAATACCAACCAGCATCGAAGGGCCAGGTTGTTCGGTATTCAGCCATCCTAGTTCGATTGTACAGTGCTCGCCCTCCTCCGTAATCTGTAAGCTTTCGGGGGGACATAGCTGTTTGTAGCGGGCCATGCGGTTCAGAGCGTCACGGTAATTACGAGCGTGGTAAGTGGCTAAGACAGTTGGTGGATACTTCACTGTGTCAAAGACAGTCGCAAGCTTGATGATCCCTATGGCGGTTTCACCTATAAGATCGGAATAAGCCTGCCAAATCGCGAAGTATTGGGCGGTAGTGACTGCTGGCTCAGTAATAATGGTGAGCGGCAGCCGTGCTTTGCGAGCTGCGTCGTGGGCGGCGATCCCTAGTTGACGCAATCCTTCCCAAAATCCAGGCGGGATTTTAATGCGATCTGCGAAATGAGCCTTCATCTATGTGACACTCCTTTTGCTGCTTATTCATTCTATCTTAAGTACATTTAACAACATTTAAGTCTGATCAGTCTAATTTGCCCGTTTCGCACACAAATAGATAAAAACCTTCAGCACTTCGCGGGTAGGCGCGAAACTGAAGGCTTTTCACTCTAAAATGGATACGCTACTGGGATGAAGGTAAATGAGGGAACAGGGCAAAATTAATTTAATTCTGTCATTGCAGGCTTAGCCAGCGGCAGCGTAATTTGCACTTCCGTGCCTTCGCCATGTCGACTAACGATATGTAGAGTACCATGATGGGCCTCAATAATTCTGGAGCTGATCATCAGCCCAAGGCCCGTGCCTTTTTCCTTTGTCGTAATAAAGGGCTGCCCGATTTTCCCGATAATGGAGTCGGTCATTCCGATCCCCTCATCGCGAATCGTCAAGCAAACGCTATCAGGAAAGTTTGAACGAATCGCAATCGTAACGCGGCCGCCGTCAGGCATTGCCTCGATCGCATTTTTGATGACATTAATGAATACCTGCTTGAGCTGATTGGCATCTGCATGAATGATCATTAAGCAGTCTTCCACCTGCGTCTCAATATCCACGTTCGTCATTATCGCCTGTGTTTCCAGCACCGAAATAACGCCGCGCAAAATATGTACCAAATTCTCATCGTTGAATCTGGTAAAATGCGGCTTCGCCAAAGTCATAAATTCATTTACGATTAAATTAATTCGATCCAGCTCGTTGGACATAATATCGAGATAGGAGCCATAACCTTCGTTTTTGGTTTTGAGCAATTGCGTGAAACCTTTGAGTGCCGTTAGCGGATTGCGAATTTCATGGGCAACGCCCGCAGCAAGCTGGCCAATAACCGACAGCTTCTCGGAACGCACCAGCATATCCTCAGATCGCTTGCGATCGGTCAAATCCCGGATTACCGTTAAAATAACCCGCTTGCCCATATAGTTGTTAATGCGGATGCTCGACATTTCAACATCTATCGTCTGCCCATCCCTGCAAATAATTTGCCGCTCCTCAAACTGGCTCGGCTCTTCATCAAACATAATCAGATCCATCTTCCTAAGCGAATCCTCATGATGGTCAGAATGAATATATTCAAATACCGAATGTCCAATTACTTCGTTTTTGTCATCGGCCTGAACGAGCTTGATTGCCGAATTGTTGGCGTAAATAATTTTCCCATGGTCGCTAAGCACAATCGGCTCGGGCAGCAGCTTCATGACACGCTGGTACATCTCGGCACTTTCCCGCAAGGAACGCTCAAGTGCAACCGATGAGGTCACATCCTTGGCTGAGCCTAGCATCGCCGTTCTGCCTTTGTACATAATGAGCGAGAGATTGACTTCCAAATAGACGAAGCCGCCATCCTTCTTCTTGCCGCGTACGGTAACGGTATAGCGGGGCTCACGCTTTTTGATCAAAATTTCCGCCACCTGCCGCTTAATGGTGAACAGCTCAATCGCATCAATGTAGTCGGCGGTACGCAGCGTAACAAATTCCTCTCTCGTGTAGCCGAGCATGGCGGACATATACGAGTTAATATAAACGATTTTACGATCCTGCCTCACAAAAACGCCGGCTAGCACATTTTGCGTCAGGTGGCTGTATAGCTGCTCCGTCTCCCGAAGCGCCTTCTCGGTCTGCTTGCGTTTCGTAATATCCCGCTCAATAGCAACGATTCCGGTCGTCTTGCCGCTGCTGTCGCGAACAGCGGATAAGGTAATGCTCACATGCAGATGCTTGCCGTTCTTGCACAGCTTTGGGTATTCTGCTGCGGCTACCTTCTTGCCCTCAATCACCTGATCGTACAGCCTGGCAAACTCCTTATAGAGATGGGCCGGGCCAACGGGGAGCTTCCTGCCTACCAGCTCCTCCTTCGTCCAGCCGTACATCTGCTCAAAAGCTGGATTGACATCCAGCACGATACGCTGCAAATCGACAATAACAATACCATCTGTTGTCTCTTCCCAAATGGAGTTCATATAGGTATGATACAAGTCCGCACTTACATAGTCGCTCATCCGAACCCTCCACTTTCAGCCCTATTCCGTCCTCATGAGTTGTAAATTCAACATGGGTTGTTAACTTCCCTGCTAGCGCATCCAGATTTATTGGAAAATAAATATATTCATCCCTGTAATACGTTAACTCTTTTATAAAAAATTAGAAATCCGCGACAGGTTTCACGACACGTATTACGCAGCTTGGCGGGAAGCTTGGCGAGCAGCACTGCGTGTGTATAGCAGCGAACTGATGACCGTGCCCAGCACAATAACGGACATGCCCCATAAAATATGATTGAACGCCTCAGATTTAGCCAGCTGTGCCTGCCATACGATGGCGGTCCCTATCAAGGCGGCAGTCAATGCGCCACTGAAAAACTGGGCAAGCTGGAATAATCCCATTCCCGCTCCAATTTCCTTTTGCGGCAGCAGCCTCGACATTTCATTAGACACGCTGCTCGTTAAGGCAGAGAAACTAACACTAAGCAGCATATAGATCATGAGAATTGCCCAATAAGAATGTACAGCGCTGAATGCGAGCGCGAGCGAGGCGGCAAATAGGCCGACCGGAGCCAGACGGATAAAGAAACGATTGCCAAGCCGGTCAATGGTACTGCCAATATATCTTGAGGCAACCATCGTTGCCAGCGAGCCGGGAAATACGATTAAGCCGGACTGGGCAGGCGTTAAATGATACACGCCAGCGAGCACCTGTGGAACGAGAAATAATGCGGCAAAGTTGTTCATATACGAAGTAACGCCCAGCATGCCAAGCAGCATGTATGGCTTATTGCGGAACAAATCCGGCTGGACGAAGGGGTCCTTCGCCTTGTGAATTCGCCACCAGAACAAGGCAACCGCGACCACACCGACGATTAAGGCGGTCAGGCTTTTGCTCGTCAAGGCGAGCAGCAGGCCTGTCGTTCCAATGCCAATAAGCAGCGCGCCCGCTACGTCGAACGAGCCGCTTTTGCGGCTTTCAGCCGGAATCATTTTATAGAACATAGGAATGAGCAAAATCATTATTGCAGTAACCGCAAATAAATAATGCCAGCCCAAATATTCGACGATCACACCGCCGATAACCGGACCAAGTCCAAGCCCTAGCGAGGTTGCGGACATAATAAGCGCCATCGCCCGGCCGCGGCGGTCAGCGGGAATAAACCTTGTAACGAGCACGATGCCAAGCGCGGCAATCGCTCCTGCTCCCGTTGCTTGAATAAGACGTGCAGCCATTAGCAATATAAAGCTGTTGCTGAAAAAGCCTAAAATCGACGCCACGCCAAGGGAAGAAAGGGCAATGAGAAACAGTAGCTTCATCGGTATAAAATCCGAAAGCCTGCTGTACGTAATCGAAGCAATCGCGAACATAATGGAATAACCCGTAACAATCCATGAGGTCGCAATCGCTGTGAGTGAAAATTGCTTCTCTACATCCGGCAGCGCCAGATTAAACATCATTGTATTCATAACGACCAACGTTAAAGCAAAGCTAAGTATTAAAATGACCAGACCTTCTTTTTTAAGGCCCGCTTCTCCGTTATTCATGCTGCTTCAAAACTCCTCATCCACTGCTTTATTTTTTATATATAGTAACATTTACGTAGTTGGTTATGCTATTTATTTTTTTGGTATGTAGAAAGATGGAAAAAGAGAAGCAACGACCGCAGCCGAGGATAGCCCTCTGCTGCGGTCGTTGCTTTGATTAAAAGCATTACTTGCTGGTCATCTATCAGCCAATACCAGCTTTTGCTATGTTTTACGCCTTTGCTGCGTACATGAGCTCGACAAGCGTACGCACCATAACGCCTGTGCCGCCTTTCGGCTCCAGTGCCTTCGCCGACTCGCGGAACGACACGCCCGCAATATCGAGATGAACCCAAGGCAGATCCTCAGCGAATGCGCCGATGAACAATCCGCCCGTAATGGTGCCCGCTTCACGGCCGCCGCTGTTTTTCAAATCTGCCGCTTCACTCCGAATTTGCTTCTTGTATTCCGGATAAGCCGGAAGCTGCCATACTCGCTCGCCAGCACGCTCAGATGCCTCACGCACCTGCTGCATGAGCCCATCATGATTCGTCACCGCTCCCGTCGCTTGCGAGCCGAGCGCTACCGACACCGCTCCTGTCAGCGTCGCGACATCAATCAGCTTCGTTGCCCCGCGGCGAATCGCTGTCGTGAGTCCGTCGCCAAGCACCAGCCTGCCTTCGGCATCCGTATTCACCACTTCCACCGTCAGGCCGTTCATCATCGTAATGACATCGCCCGGCTTCAGTGCGCGATCCGATGGCATGTTTTCCGCCGATGGAATGACCGCAATAATGTTCACCGCCGGCTTAAGCTCGCCAACAGCCTGCATTGCGCCAAGCACTGCCGCAGCGCCGCCCATATCGGCAATCATCTCCTCCATGCCAGGCGCCCGCTTGAGCGAAATGCCGCCTGTATCAAAGGTGATGCCTTTGCCAATTAAGCCCCAAGCCGCTTGCTCGCCTGGCGCACCCTTATAATGCAGCACAATCATACGCGGCGGGTTGATGCTGCCTTGACCGACCCCAAGCAAGCCGCCCATGCCCTGCTCGGCTGCTGTCCACTCATCAATTATTTCAATGTCAAAATCATACTGGCGGGCAAGCTCCTCGGCATACGTAGCCAGACCTTCAGGCACGAGCTTATTGCCCGCTATATTCGTCAAATCACGGGCGCTGATTACGCCATCGGCACAGGCAACGCCGCGTGTAATTCCAGCGATCCATTGCTCGCTGGAATTAGATGCAGCACCTTGCGCTTCATTTCCTGCGATGGAGAAATACACTTTACCGATCGCATAACGCGTCTTCGCTTCGCGTTTCTCTGGCAGGCGGTCATGCACCGCCAGCTTCAGCCCTTCAGTAAGCGCCTGAGCCGCTTGCTGCTGGGAAAGCCCTTCTGCTTCCACCGCAGATAGCGGCAGCAAAACATGTATGGACTGCGCCTTTATGCGCTTCAAGGCTTTGGCCGCTGTTGCAGCCGCTAGACGCAAGCCGTCTGCGCCGGATTGCTCCTCATAGCCAACCACTATTACATGCTCGGCAGCAGGATACAAGCCAAGCGTCTGAATGACGTGAGCCTGCTCCGCCTCTCCCTTGAACAGCCCTTTGAGAGACAGGCTGCGAATAGCCTGGTCAATTTGCGGCAGCAGCCATTCGGCTGAAGCATCGCTAAGCTCACGCGGGCTAATGAAACGAACGACTGCATCTATTGGTTCAGCACCTGGCGTTCCATATGTAAATAATGTACTCATGGTCAATCATTCCTCTCCTTTTAGCGCCTCCCGCCATAAAGATGAAAAAAAATCGGGGGGCATACCCCCGATTTTAATCATTTATTCCGCTAATGGCAAATAAATAATGAATGATGTGCCGCTTCCTACGACGCTTTCGACGCGAATAGAGCCGCCATGATTGCGGATGATCCGATAACTGACGGATAAGCCAAGGCCTGTCCCTTCTTCCTTGGTCGTAAAAAAAGGATCAAATAATCGAGCTAATGTCGCCTTATCCATTCCCTTCCCATTATCCTTCATCGTAATCTCCACATAAGAGCCATCAGCTCTCGTTGACAGCTCAATAATGCCGATATCATCGCTTTCCCGCTCCGCTACCGCATCGAGCGAATTTTTCACAATGTTGAGAATGACCTGCTTAATCTGCTTCATGTCGATCGAAGCGACGAGCGCATATTCATCCCCTTCGAGCTGCAGCTCGATCTGGCAATTGCGCATAAGCGCCTCGCTCTCCGTAAGCAGCGCAACTTCTTTAAGTAGTAAATTAATGGAAAACGCTTTCTTTAATGGAGCTGACGGCTTGGACGAGTTTAGAAACTCGTAAATAATATCATTCGCACGATCAATTTCGGCTAAAATGATTCGGGCATATTCCTCCTTGCCCATTTGCAGCAAATACGGGCGCAGCAGCTGGATAAATCCGCGTATCGACGTCAGCGGATTGCGAATTTCATGTGCGATGGCAGCCGCAATTCGGCCAAGCATGGCTAGCTTGTCATTTTGTAATGCCGTTTGTTCAATCTGCTTATACTCCGACACATCTTTGACGCTGAATAGAAAATCACCTTCAAGCTGATCGCCGTAGGTGACCGTTACGAGCAAATGATTGCCATCCCTATCCTGAAACTCATAGCTCCGCATGCGCCTAAGCAGCATTTCCTTGTACAGCCTTAAAATCATTTTCCGGGTATACCGGCTAAGCTGCGGATGCCGCAAAATTTCAGGCAAATTGCAGCCCACCAGCGTTTTGCGGGGAATGTCTAGGTGCTTCGCCATTTGCAAATTAATGAATGACAAAATGCCTTCACTGTCAAACAATGCGATGCCGCTGTCCATATGCTGCAGCACATTTTCATACTTATTTTTGACCATTTCAAATGAACGATTGGAACGGAGCAGCATTTCCCTCATTTCCGTAAACTTCTGATCATTGGTTTGATTCGCCAGCAAATGAAAACGATAAGCAACCATAAATTCGATTAAAAAAATGAACGAACGATTGTACAATTTGACTGCTTCTTCCGAGTCCACATTCGATACTAATGTCTGCATGCAATCCTCATGGATCGCAATGACATCATCAAGTTGGATTCCCGTTAACTCTTTGCCTAGCTCTGCTGCTTGATAAAGAGAACTTTCCTTATCACTTCGTATGTATTCGGCAAGTGCCGGGAAATAACGCTTTCGCATCATCTGCATCCTCTACTCCCCCCCGGCAGCATCAATGGACAACGCTAATTCAAGCTATACTCATCATAGATTTTGGATGTCCTTCATGTCAATGAGAATATTTGTCGAAAAATGGTATTTTTACAACGAATTGGACGAATCCTAAGCTGACCGCTGCCAGCCGTATGTATTTTCCACGTTTGTTCGATAGTTAAAATGAAGCTGACCGTCCCAAATGGTCTTCCATTTATTTTTATCGCCAGCCTTCCCCCCGTTACTTTTATCTTTATTTTTGCCCGAATCCTTGTTTTCACCATCTTTATGGTTATTGTTTCTGCCATCTTTTTTATTATTACCACTGTTTTTGTCTTTATTTTTGTTTTTGTTTCCCTGGTTATTTTCTTGCTTATCGTTATTTTCTTGTCCGTTTTTATGCTTGTTCTTGTCTTTGTCCTTGTCCTTGTCCTTGTCCTTGTCCTTATTCTTATCTTTGTCCTTGTCGTGATGCCCGCTTTTTCCGTTATCCTCTTGTTTGGCTGGCGTCTCTTGGACAGTCGCCCCAGTAGTTGATGTAGGCTTCGTCGATACCGTCTCATCAGGCTTCGGAGAGGCCGCGCCATCCGTCACTGAGCTTATAAGAACAGGCGCAGAAGTCGGAGAGGCTGCAGGCTTAGCAGGCGCATTGTCCACAACCGGAGCGGAGGATTGCACAGCTTCTTGCTTTGCTTCCGCCTCAAGCAAGCTTCTCAGGCTTTCTTTGGTCGTTTTATCGGCATGCTTCATAATCGTTTTCACTCCGCCAAGCGGCTCGGTTATCCTGCTGATGGAATGCTGCTGGAAATTTTCCAGCTCAAGATCATAACCTTCATCCTTGGCCATCAAATAAACCGCCATCTTGCCCGACGACAGCCCGTACGCTTCCGCTGCATCCCGCAGCTCTACCGGCGCAGACAGCGTCATAATTTCTACAGCTGCCTGCATATATCCGTCCGCCACCATATCTGTCAAAGCCTTATTAAGCTTAGTCGAAAATAATACGTCCATCTGCGGGTCATCACCGCCAACGACTACGCTCGTCACTACAATATCCTGCATCTTATCGTCAAAATAGTGCATGCCCGCAATTTTTTGCATAATAGCCGATGTGACCAGCGCAAGCGATTTATTTTTGTAGGACACTCCAGCGATGACCTGCTTGCCCGCCTCATTGAACGCATGCAGCTCCTGCACCTGCTCGCGGCTGTCAATGCCGATTTCAATGCTTGGATTGATGTCCATGCTGAAATAAGCGACTACTGGATGCTTGCCGCTCTGAACATACAGCAGCACTGGCAAAATAAGCAGTACGATAGCCGCAGCCACTCCGGTTCTCCACAGCAGCGCTTTTGGCCTCCTGCGCCTCGGCCTCTCCTCCTGCTGAATCACAATTTCATCGCCAACTTTAACGTTGCGAGGAAGCACGGAATTGATGAATCTGCCATCCGCCGTCAGCACAATTGCCCTATTCTTTTGTATCTGCATTACGACGCCACGGTTCATCATTCTGCCTCCTTGCTCGCTTCTCGCTGCCAATCATCCAGGTCCAGGTAATCTTTCAAAAACGGGTACGTGCCCCGTAAAATACATGCAATAGCAATCATATATTTACGATTGCGTTCAATCGTCTTGCGGGACAAGCCGCTCGCCTCCGTCAATGCTTTGACCGGCAGCTTGCCTGTCAGCTTTAATTGGCCAAACATCGCCGCATCCTCTGCTAATATCGCTGCTGTTCGCATCAGCATTTTGCGTGAATCCGCATGCTTCGGCGACGCGTCGACCAGTTCAGCGAACGATACGCCAAATTTCAGCAGTTCCTGATTAAATTCGCCCATCTCCAGCCGGCGTTCATCCGCCGTACTGTTCAATTCATATGCAGCCAGCGCCTGCTTCAGCTCAACAGGATTGTAAAGCTGCTCCTCATCGTCTAAACGCTCGAACGTGCTATATGGAACCGAGGATAGATGACGCTGCTCACGGCGCACATAGTCAATTAGACGGCGTCTGATGACCGTCTCGGCAAAACCAAGAAACGATCTCCCGGATTCCGGCGAAAATTGGCTAATGGCCTCGTTAAAGGCGATTAAGGCCACGCTATATTCATCATCCCTGCTCGCATTGACATAACGTTTGCAGAAGCGGCTTGTCACTTTTGCAATGTATGGCTTATAGCTTGCAATGAACCTCTCCCGCAGCAGCTCGTCTCCTTGCTGAATTTGCAGAACCGTCTGCTCCGGCGTCAGGGATTGCATGGATTTCGTATTTTTTAATAATGATTCCTTCGCTTTCGTTTCTACGGTGTCGGTGGGCACGGTTTTCCGCAAGAAACGCTTGAATAATACAAGTAGCAACCGTTCCACCTCTCATTCATAGGTTTCGGTCAATCTGTGTCGCTTGAGGGGGTAGGCCCCGAAATTTATGAGAAAAATGAAAAAGCCCCCAAACGGAGGCCACATTTCATAAAATGATTCATTTTAGACTGATGTTCGCCGCTCTTTAAGCTTATTGCGCCGGCTGCTTAAAATAACCAGACGCTTCTTTAATTCACCTTGCCATGCGATGTCGTTAATTTGGTTCGCAAAGCTGAGCAAATCAAGTGATATGTCAATTTGGCTCAGTACGACATCCATCGGATCTTCACTTTCATGATTTACGCAATTTTCCCGAAGGTCCTTGCCTTCTTGCTCCACATACTCCTGAAAATCAACCTCAGCGGCGCCGTCTCCATGTGCGTATTCAGCCAATATTTCATACTCATTTTCTACCAAGTGGTGAATCTCCACACGGTTGCATACCGGGCAGAACAAAATAGGCACGTTATGGATATGTGTCCGAAAATGCTTTAATGTCCCTTTGGTACCAATCATACTAGCTCCACAACAAAAACTCATCGACGACGACCTCCTTAGCTGTTGCCAGTTCGCAGCAAGCACGTTTCGTTTGACATAAACTTATTCGCTTTACACACGTACAATTCCTGCTTTTTTCGTAATAGAAAAGCCCATGCCAATATTTGGCACGGGCTCTTTGTCTTAGCTTCTGCTAAAGAGAAGCAAATTTGGATTAAACAGACAGCGTTTGCTGACCTGGCTTCCAGTTCATTGGGCAAAGTCCGCCGGATTGCAAAGCTTGCAATACGCGAAGCGTTTCGTCTACGCTGCGGCCAACATCGTTATGGTTAACGACTTGGTACTTCACTTCGCCTTCTGGATCGATGATGAACAGACCGCGAAGCGCGATACCTTCTTCTTCAATCAGAACGCCATAATCTTTAGCGATTTTTTTCGTAATATCAGCAGCAAGAGGGAACTCAAGCTTGCCAAGACCATTATCGTTAACGGATGTATTAATCCATGCTTTGTGGCTGTGCTGGCTGTCTACGCTCACACCAAGAATTTCAGTATTAAGCTTCTTGAACTCATCAGCAGCAAGGCTCAAAGCTGTAATTTCAGTTGGGCAAACAAAAGTGAAGTCAAGTGGATAGAAGAACAAAACCAACCATTTGCCTTTGTAGTCTGCAAGGGATGCTTTGCCGAAACCGGAACCATCACCGATTGCTGTTTCTGCTGTGAAATCTGGAGCTGGGTAACCTACCAAACGTTCTGCCATAATTTGAAATCCTCCTTGAGTTTTAATGATGAGCATGTATCGATGCGTGAACATCGGTGACTATCGCTATCTATTGATAAATATTATCACTAGATTATATTGAAGTCAAGATTGTATTCAATATTTTTTTACAATTATTATAATTAAGCTTTTTTCAGCGCTGCAATGATCAAATCGCCCATTGCCGATGTGCCGATAGCTTTGCTCTTGTCTACCGCGATATCGCCTGTACGGTGTCCTGCATCCAGCACTTCTTTAACAGCATCTTCAATCGCTTGCGCTGCATCGTGGTAGCCGAAAGTCAGACGGAACATCAGTGCAACCGACAAAATCGTTGCGATTGGGTTCGAGATGCCTTGTCCAGCAATGTCAGGAGCGGAACCGTGTACCGGCTCGTAAAGGCCGAAGCTGCCTTCTCCTAGGGAAGCGGAGGAAAGCATGCCGATGGAACCTGTCAGCATCGCTGCTTCATCGCTCAAAATATCGCCAAACATATTTTCCGTTACGATAACGTCAAAGCTCGATGGACGGCGCAGTAATTGCATTGCGCAGTTGTCGACAAGCACATGCTCCAGCTCAACCTCTGGGTATTCAGGAGCAATCCGGTTAACGACTTCGCGCCACAGGCGGGAAGTTTCCAGCACGTTTGCTTTATCTACGGAAGCCAGACGCTTGCTGCGAGTCATCGCAATATCAAACGCTTGGCGAACGATACGCTCAATCTCTTGTACATTGTATACGCAAGTATCAACCGCTTCTTCGCCGCCAGCACCTTCACGACGGAATTTCTCGCCGAAGTAAATGCCGCCTGTCAGCTCGCGCACAACGATCAGGTCAGTGCCTTCCAGCACTTCTGGTTTAAGCGTAGAAGCTTCCTTCAAGCAGTCAAATACAGTTGCCGGACGAATGTTGGAGAACAGGCCCAGCGCTTTGCGAATGCCGAGAAGGCCAGTCTCAGGGCGAAGCTCCTTCGAGTTGTTGTCCCATTTCGGACCGCCAACAGCACCGAGCAATACAGCGTCAGCATTTTTACAAAGATCAAGCGTCTCTTGCGGCAATGGTGTTCCTTTTTGATCGATTGCAATACCGCCGAACAGGCCGTGCTCGGTTTCGAACTGATAGCCGTAAAGCTCTTCTACTTTTTTCAATACTTTAAGCGCTTCGCCTACGACCTCTGGACCAATACCGTCGCCGGCAACTACTGCAATTTTTTTAACTTCTGACATTGTTGTGTAACACTCCTTATTTTTGAGCTCGGATGAGCTATTCTCATTCTGTTATCATTTGTACCATATTTCAGAGCTGAAAACAAAGATATAAAATCTATGGTCTTTATAGGCAATGCTTATAAAGGCTATTGAATACGCATATGGCTCGGCAGAACGTAATAAAGGAGGAGCTTCCGCTCCCCCTAAGCTAACTAAATCAAGCTCATTTTATCGCGACGTCCTGGCGATTTGCGTTTCTCAATTAGGCGGTTGAGCGCATCGATGTAGGCGCGTGCGCTCGCTTCCAAAATATCGGTGCTAAGGCCGCGGCCCTGCGCAGATACTTCATTTTGGTTCAGTACAACATGCACCTCACCAAGCGCATCCTTGCCTTGGGATACCGATTTAATCGAATAATCCTCAAGCTCTACAGCTTCAGAAGTCACTTTATCGATCGCATTGTAAATCGCGTCAACCGAGCCATTGCCTTCCGCTGTTCCTTCGCTAACGCTTCCATCCGCTTGGCGGATAATAACCGAAGCGCTAGGCGTCGATTGGTTGCCGTAGCTCACTTGGATCGTCTCAAGCGTAAATACTTCCGGCGTATCCACGAGCTTTTCTTCCAGAAAGGCACGAATATCTTCGTCGGTGACATTCTTTTTGCGGTCAGCCAAGTTTTTGAACTTGGCGAAGGCCACGTTAACCGCTTCTTCATCCAGCTCATAGCCCATGTCGATCAGCTTCTCGCGGAATGCGTGACGGCCGGAGTGCTTGCCAAGTACGAGCGAAGACTCTTTCAAACCGATGGTATCGGGCGAAATGATTTCATACGTCGTTTTTTCCTTGAGCATGCCGTCCTGATGAATGCCGGACTCATGCGCGAAGGCGTTGGCGCCCACAATCGCTTTATTGCCTGGTACCACCATGCCCGTCAGCTTGCTGACCAGGCGGCTCGTCTTGGCAATTTCTTTCAGGTTCAGCGTCGTCGTTGCGCCGAAATAATCGGCACGCGTCGCAAGCGCAAGGGCAATTTCCTCGATTGCCGTGTTTCCGGCGCGTTCGCCGATACCGTTAATCGTACCCTCTACTTGATCTGCGCCGTTAAGTATAGCAGACAGTGCATTGGCTGTTGCCATGCCCAGATCATCATGGCAATGCGCGCTGAGCTGGATCGTTTCGATGTTCGGAACGTTTTGCTTCAGCGTTTTGAAGATGTTGCCGAATTCCTGCGGATTCAAATAACCGACGGTATCCGGAATATTAACGACTGTCGCTCCCGCGCGAATCGCCATATCCGTTACTTCGCAAAGGAAATCAAGCTCTGTGCGCCCAGCATCTTCAGGCGAGAATTCGACTTTATCAAAATATTTCTTCGCATAACGAATAGCGCGCTCTGCTGTTTCCAGCACTTGCTCCTTCTCCATCCGCAGCTTGTGCTTGCGGTGAATTGGGCTTGTCGCCAGGAATAGATGGATGCACGGGTCCTGCGCGCCTTTAAGCGCTTCACGCACCGCGTCAATATCCTGCTCGCGCGAGCGCGACAGGCCGATAATCGTTGCATTTTTGATAGCTGTCGCTACCGCATTAACCGCTGCCAAATCGCCGGGAGATGCCGCAGGAAAACCAGCTTCAATCCGATCCACACCCAGCTTTTCCAGTTGGAGGGCGATTTCCACCTTTTCCTTCGTGTTCAGGTTGACGCCTGGAGACTGCTCCCCATCACGCAATGTTGTGTCAAAAATATAAATTTTACGCATTTCCTTGCACCTCCGGGAACAGAATGATCCCGGTACGCACGGACAGCTCTAAGACTGCGCCTGCGCGCAGCTCATCCGCCGGTGAACCGGGATTATTTCTTCATCGCTTCATGCTATGGGGGCGCATCTCCGCAAGGTTAAACACCTATTTGAAGATACGCCCTAGTTAAAAAATATTACTTCTTGATCCAGTGCATAAGCTCACGAAGCTGTTTGCCTGTTTGCTCGATTGGATGAGCTGCCTCGTTGCGGCGAGTAGCGTTCATCATCGCTTGTCCTGATTTGTTTTCCAGGATGAAATCGCGAGCGAAACGGCCGGATTGGATATCTTCCAATACGCGCTTCATTTCTTTTTTCGTTTCAGCTGTTACAATGCGAGGACCCGTTACATAGTCGCCGTATTCAGCTGTGTTGGAGATGGAATCGCGCATCGAGGAGATGCCGCCTTCGTACATCATGTCAACGATCAGCTTCAGCTCGTGCAAGCACTCGAAGTAAGCCATTTCTGGAGCATAGCCAGCTTCAACAAGCGTTTCAAAACCAGCTTGTACAAGCGCGGATGCGCCGCCGCAAAGAACTGCTTGCTCACCGAAAAGATCGGTTTCTGTTTCTTCTTTGAAAGTTGTTTCGATAACGCCTGCACGAGTACAGCCGATACCTTTAGCATAAGCAAGACCGATTGCTTTTGCGTTGCCGGAAGCATCTTGCTCGATTGCGATCAAGCCCGGTACGCCAAAGCCTTCTTCATACGTACGGCGAACCATGTGGCCTGGCGATTTAGGAGCAACCAGGAATACGTCTGTATCTTTGCTTGGCTTGATTTGGCCAAAGTGAATGTTGAAGCCGTGGGAGAACATCAGAGCCGCGCCTTTTTTCAGGTTCGGTGCGATTTCCTCGTTGTATACTTGTGCTTGTGTTTCGTCAGGCAGCAGGATTTGAACAACGTCTGCTACTTTAGTTGCTTCAGCAACGGTCAATACTTCGAAACCGTCTTTTTTAGCTGTGTCAGCGGATTTACCAGGGCGAAGACCGATGATAACTTTAAGTCCGCTGTCGCGAAGGTTTTGCGCTTGTGCGTGGCCTTGGCTTCCGTAACCGATTACTGCGATCGTTTTACCTTGAAGTACGCTTTGATCAGCGTCTTTTTCATAATACAATGTAACTGCCATGTGAATAATTGCCTCCTTTATTTTGACCCTTTTGAACGGGTGTTTAAGTAGAGAATGACGCGAATAGCCGCGGTTCTCCGCTTAAACTCCCGCTCAAAGCGGGGTAAATCCATATTTTCAAGGTGAGACGGCTGTCGCCGTCCTTTGGCGGCGCGGCGCGGCGCGTTTCAGTCCGAGAAATATAGAGAAAGTATGACGAAATCATATACTTTCCTATATTTCAAGCAAAAACGACTTCGTCGTCCTTCTGGAACGTGCGAAGAGCTTTGCCCTAGAATTCTAAGCGGATATAAGGATGAAACTTATACTTTCTTAGAATTCAAAAAAAGCTTGCGATCGAACTTTAGCGGCTGTTGCCACGGTTCAGCGCCGTTACACCGGTACGGGACAGCTCGCGAATACCATAGGGCGTCAGCAATTCAACCATTGCGTCGATTTTCTCGGTATCACCAACAACCTGTACCATAACGGAATGAGTGCCGATGTCTACAACTGCTGCGCGGAATGTTTCGACTACGCCGAAAATTTCCGGACGCACCGCTGGCTCGGCGCTTACTTTAATAAGCGCCAGCTCGCGGGCAACAATAGGGTTCGAGCTAAGATGAATGACTTTGATTACATCAATAAGCTTATAAAGCTGCTTCGTAATCTGCTCAAGCGTCTGCTCATCGCCTGTTGTGACGATGACCATGCGGGACAGGCCAACCTCTTCGCTCGTCCCCACTGTGATGCTCTCAATATTGAAGCCGCGGCGGCCGAACAAACCGGACACACGCTGCAAAACGCCAGGCTGGTCGTTAACGATTACTGCGATTGTATGTTTCTTCATTCCGCATCCCCCATGATCATTTCGTCGATCGTGCTACCTTGTGCGACCATCGGGTATACATTTTCTTCTTTGCGAACGACAAACTCCACAACTGCAGGACCAGGGTGATTCATTGCCTCTTCCCATACTGCTTTTGCTTCTTCCTTGTTCGTCGCGCGGAAGCCTTTCACACCATATGCTTCCGCCAGCTTCACAAAGTCCGGGCTGCCCGAAAGGTCAATGTGGCTGTAGCGATTATCGTAAATCAGCTCCTGCCACTGGCGCACCATTCCTAGCACCTGATTGTTCAAAATAACAACCTTGACCGGAATGTTGTTGATTGCACAAATCGCCAGCTCCTGCGCACACATCTGCATGCCGCCATCGCCGTTGATTGAAATAACAAGGCGGTCAGGGTTCGCCATTTGAGCGCCGATTGCCGATGGGAAACCAAAGCCCATCGTTCCAAGTCCGCCAGAGGTTACCCACGAGCGCGGCTTGTTGAACTTGTAAAACTGCGCTGCCCACATTTGATGCTGGCCAACGTCTGTCGTTACAATGGCATCGCCATTCGTCGTCTCATGCAGCATTTCCACGACCCATTGCGGCTTCAGCTCATCTTCCGAATCCTTGTATCTGAACGGATATTGCGCTTTCGAAGCCAGCAGCTCCGCACGCCATGCATCTGCTTTATCTGCACGCTTGGCTTGCAAATTCGCAATTTGCAGCACCGTCTTCACATCGCCTACAATCGGAATGTCAGTTGGCACGTTTTTGCCGATTTCGGCAGGATCGATATCGATATGAATGATCTTCGCATGCGGTGCAAACCCAGACAGCTTGCCCGTTACTCGGTCATCAAACCGCGCGCCGATATTGATCAGCAAATCTGCCTTCTGAATCGATTTGTTCGCTGTATACGTGCCGTGCATACCCGGCATGCCGAGGAACAAGTCATCTCCGCTTGGGAATGCCCCAAGACCGAGCAGCGTTGTCGTAATCGGAATATCGGTTTTCTTCACGAATTCATGCAGCTCTTCATGCGCGCCGGAGTAAATAACGCCGCCGCCTGCAAGAATTAGCGGACGCTCCGCTTCCGTGATCGCTTTAATCATTTTGTCCACCTGCAGCTTGTTCGGCGATACAGTTGGGTTATATCCGCGAATGCTGACTTCCGTTACCGGCTTGAACAGCGTTTTGTTAGCGGAAATGTCTTTCGGTATATCAATTAGAACAGGTCCCTTGCGTCCTGTATTAGCAATATGGAATGCTTCATGAATCGTACGGGCCAAATCATTGACATCCCGTACCAGATAGCTGTGCTTCGTAATTGGCATTGTAATGCCTGTAATATCAGCTTCTTGGAACGCATCGGTTCCAATCAGGCTCGAGATGACATTACCGGTAATGACAACCAACGGAACCGAATCCATAAAAGCGGTAGCAATACCCGTTACCAGGTTGGTCGCACCAGGGCCGGAGGTTGCAATACAAACCCCTACTTTGCCGCTTGCGCGAGCATAACCATCGGCTGCGTGAATTGCGCCTTGCTCATGGCGGGTAAGCACGTGGTTGAAATCAGAGAAACCGTGCATCGCATCGTAAATGTACAACACTGCGCCACCCGGATACCCGAATACGCAATCGACGCCTTCCAGCACCAAGCTGCGAAGTAAAATTTCGGAACCCGTAATTACTTCTGGCTGCCTCAGCTTCTCCATTAATTCTTCTTTTGACTTCAGTGTTGCATTTTGCGTGACCATCGGTCATCCTCCTCTCGAAAACAACAAAAAAACCTTTCGCTCCTCCTGCTTCTAGAAGAAGCATCGAGGGACGAAAGGTTTAACTTCCGTGGTACCACCCAAATTCGTTACACATCTTGCGATGTATAACCTCCACAGGTAAGAACGTGTGCGCACTGACCGTCCATACCTTTAGCACTGTAACGCGTGCCCTGCGATTTTCCCTAATAACCACTTGACGTGCTTTTCAGGAAAACAGCTCCGAGGTGAGCTCGTAGAAAAGGGGTTTTGGCGATGGTTGCAGCTGATCCATCCGCTCTCTGAACAAAAGAGCCCTTAACACTTCGTCCTCATCATTGCTGATGACATATGTTTGAATAAGACTTTCTTTATTATAAGCTGACATCATTCGTTAGTCAAGAAGAAACCGCAACAGCATTTTAGCAAAAATAGGGCGCGCGGCAAAGCCCCGCTTCATATATTAGAATAGCCAGCATTCGGCAAACTCATGCAGTCAGGAATGATCCTAATGATACGAGAGCGCAACGCCCGTACCGACGATGAAGAAATCATCAGGCTCATCAAGTCAGAGCTTATGCCACTCTCATGGACGACTCATCAACATGATGCCACAGTTATACGCGAGCTGCCCCTGCGCCTTCGCCGCGGCGTAACCTATGTTGCGGCAGCAGGAAAAACAGCCACGCCCTATGGCTTTATTCATTTTGAAAAAGCCCACGACATTTTGATGTTCTCCATGCTTGCCGTACACCCCGAGCATCGTAACCGCCATTGCGGCACAAAGCTGATGGCAGCAGCCGAAGCCTATGGCTTGGCAGCTTCCTGTACGATGGGCCGCCTGTTCGTCGATCAAATCAACGACAAGGCCCGCCATTTTTATACGAAGCTCGGATATCAAGCGATTCGATATTATCCCGAGCTTCGCTGCTACGAAATGATTAAAGGGCTTAGTTGAGGCTGAAATCAGCAGCCCTATGCCGCTAAATACTTAGTAGTAGCCGCCGTAGTTGTAGCCTTGGTTCTGACAGCATTGGCCTCCGCCGTAGCCGCCACCATATCCGCCTCCGTAACCACCGCCATATCCTCCACCGTAGCCGCCTCCATAGCCGCCGCCGAAGCCAGCTCCGAAGAATGGAAGCGTACCGATTGCCAGCAAATCAAACAAAACTAGGGGCAGCAGCGCTTTTGTTTTGACCGACTTGCCCTTGTCCTTGCCAATTGGTGCAAGCGTCAGCTTGTTGCCCTGGATGCGAACGAGCTTGCCCGTGACGACAGAGCCGTCCTTGCGCACTGCATAGATGGATTTGCCCGCGAGCTTACGCGCCTGCTCTTTGGTAATGTTACCCATGCAAAATCCCTCCTTTCCCGTTGTGCTTTAGTTTATTCAGGAAAGAGGTAGCCGCCTGTTTGTTTGTCCTCTGCTGCCGGAATTGGACGCTAAAATGTACGCCTCTCCAGCCGGAACCAGAAATGAAAAAAGTCATAGAAATCATAATGAGGCTGCCCCCTAAGGGACAGCCTCATCTATAACGCTTCGGTTACTAAGCGTTGATTTTTTGTTTAGCCACGCCAGCAAGGGAGTTGAACG
Source organism: Paenibacillus sp. JT22N15 (assembly GCF_059383755.1). Taxonomy (NCBI): domain Bacteria; kingdom Bacillati; phylum Bacillota; class Bacilli; order Caryophanales; family Paenibacillaceae; genus Paenibacillus; species Paenibacillus sp. JT22N15. The sequence continues at coordinate 824,122 of NZ_JBXENV010000001.1, forward strand.
AAGCAATATCGTTAACAGCCAAGTCAGCAAGGATTTTGCGGTTTACTTCAACGCCAGCAAGTTTCAAACCGTACATGAATTTGCTGTACGACAGTCCGTTGATACGAGCTGCTGCATTGATACGAACGATCCACAGTCTGCGGATGTCACGTTTTTTGTTGCGACGGTCGCGGTAAGCATACATTAAGGACTTGCCTACTTGCTCCTTCGCTGTTTTAAACAGGCGATGCTTCGAACCGAAATAACCTTTTGCCAGTTTCAAAATTCTTTTGCGACGACGAGTGCGGACAAATCCGCCTTTAACTCTTGCCATGAGTGTTGACCTCCTGAAAGTTTCTAATTAGTATTTATTGCAAAATGTGCTTATTTAAGATTGTTAAGACCTTGTTGCAGGCGTTTAACGTCGCCAGCAGCCATCAGTGGTTGACCAGCAAGAACGCGCTTCTGGCGTCCGGATTTGTGGGAAAGCAAGTGGTTTTTGTAAGCTTTATAACGCTTTACTTTACCAGTACCCGTAATTTTGAAACGGTCTTTCAGACTGCTGTGTGTTTTCATTTTAGGCATGTCAATTATCCTCCCTTAAATTAAGTGTTGCTTTTTGGTGCCAAAATCATAATCATGCTCCGGCCTTCCAGCTTAGGAGCGCGTTCTACGCTGCATATTTCGGCAACCTCTTGAGCGAGACGATCCAAGATCTTTTGACCAAGCGACGCGTGCGCAATTTCACGACCGCGGAACCGGACAGAAGCTTTAACTTTATCGCCTTCACCCAAAAACTTTACAACATTGCGGTATTTCGTTTGATAATCGTGCTCATCAATGTTTGCACGGAACCAAACTTCCTTAAGATCAACGATCTTTTGGTTTTTCCGGGCTTCTTTTTCTTTCTTTTGCTGCTCATAGCGGAATTTTCCGTAATCCATAATCCGGCATACCGGCGGTTTAGCCGTCGGCGCTACGTTCACCAGATCCAGGTTTAAGTCTATGGCCATTTGCAAGGCATCACGAATGGGTTTAATACCGATTTGCTCGCCTTCCGCACCAACTAAACGTACTTCTCTGGCCCGGATTTCATCATTGATTTGATGTTCTCTGCTAATAACGTGCCACCTCCAAAAGAGTATACTTGCATAATAAAAGGGATACAGGCTCAATTGAACCCGCATCCCATAACCGTTGTTTGCTGCTATTCCCTACATCCCACAAGGAGACACAAAAGATAAGCTTAGTCGATTATCGCAAACCGGTCAGCGCGAGCCGAAAGGTGAGAAGCGGGTGCTTCTGCTTGTGCGTTACAGTATTTCATAAATTGTTTCCTAAACACTACCGACTTACTATATCACAACCGAAAGTTCAGTGTCAACACTTTTTAAATCAAAATGTGGATAACCGCGCGCAGCAGACGAAATCATTGTTCAAGAGCAGCTAAAGCTGAAACAATGATCCGTCGGCGTCGCGGCAGTTTATTCACAAATTCATCTTTAAAGCTGCTTGCTCTGTACTTCCTCCAAGCGGATGACGCGAGTATGCTGCGTATGGCTCCACTTCTTGTTGTTTTGTGTAAAGAAGGCATGAACCGTAATTGGCCACCATGACAGGGTGAAAAGCAAAAACGTCGGAATGCGCAGGTACAGCTTCCAGTTGACTTTAGCCAAATGCATAGACAACGGAATTTGAATGAAAATGTAAAGCATATAAGGGATAGACACCCAAATCGGCAGCATATTGTACACGGATGTTACCCGTTCTCCTCCCGACAGGAAGATGTCGCCCCAAACGATAGCGGCTATACAGAAGCCCGCGAGATAATTGTAAGCATTAAAGACATACAGCGCAGCGTCGATCTTTGTCCAGCTGCGATCCTTGATGCCCTGCCACAACAGCGGTAGCATATGCTTGCGCGTTACATCAAAATGGCCTTGCATCCAGCGCAGGCGCTGGCGGGCAGAAGCCTGAAACGTAATCGGCTTTTCGTCGAATACTTTAGCTTCAAAGTTGAATTTCGGGTAAATGCCCCGCTTAATGCAGCGAACGGTAAATTCCAAATCCTCGACAAGGCTCGTAGCTCCCCAGCCCATTTCCTGCAGCAGCTTGGAATCGAACACCATGCCCGTACCGCCGAGGAAGTTCGCAAGCCCCAGGTTCGTACGTGGCAGCTGCCATAGACGGTTACAGAACCAATAGTTGATTGCATTCGCCGAGCTGACCCAAGAGTCATTCGGGTTTTTCGTATCCAGATAACCTTGTACAACCTGGAAGCCATTGCACAGATCATTGTTCATATATTGCAGGAAGTCCGTTGCCACGAGATTGTCAGCATCGAAAATCGCAACGCCATCATAGCTGCGCGGCATTTGCCACAGCTCTTTAAGCATCCATTCCACCGCGAAGCCTTTACCGCGTTGGTTCGGATTTTCTCTTACGCAGGCATATACGCCGTCATAGCTTTTTACAACATCGACTGTTCCGTCGGTGCAGTTGTCGCAGATGACGAAAATATCGTACAGCTCGCGCGGGTATTTCATTTTTTGCAAATTCTCGATTAAAGCTCCAACTACTTGCTCTTCGTTATGAGCGGCGATTAGCAAAGCGAAAGACTTTTGCGGCTTATGCGACAAATCCTCTTTTTTGCGATGCCATCCAAAAAACGTCAGAAACAATTGATACAGGCCAAGCACTGCAAATAAAATTTGCACAACAAACATAATCGAATTGAACATTTAGGTACTGCCCCCTTGAGACCCCTTTTTTTGATTTGCCAAATTGATTGGCGCAGCCGACCAAGCATGCGTTCATCGTTCAGGCGGTTATTTTATATCTCTCTTGTTTACGGGCGCTTTTCTGAAAGCGTCCCTGACCTTACTTGATTCTCCACACATTGCTTCCTTTTGTCAAAAGCTCAATTGAGCGTTTTCCAGCCGGAAAAGCGCTACCATGGTTAACCAATGACTGCATTACCTCCTTTTGCGGCGCGTCACCCTTATTTTCATCCATTTGCTGAATTTTTAGCACTTCTGTCCTTACTTACGATAAAAAACGCGAAAATGTTTCCGTTAAATTTATCTCATAATGTGACTGACTGGTGAACGCCCCTTTGCGGATTGCCGCTCGCATTCCGCGAGAAGCCCATCAAAAATTGCATCCCAAGACTTGCGAAGACTGAACAATCTTGCGCTAATGCCCAAACTTCTTCTGCATTCCTCATCCTCGTGCAGAAGCGCAAGTGCAGCAGCAAAGCTTGCCGGGCTTCCCGCCTCGCATAACACTCCGTTTAGTCCGTGGGAGACGGAATCAAGCACGCCGCCCTTGTTCGCACAAAGGACAGGTGTGCCGCATGCCATCGCCTCAAGCACAACATTGCCGAACGTTTCCGTCGCCGACGGAAAGAGGAAAAGATCAGCAGCAGCGTACCACCTCTGCAGCTCCTCTGACGTTTGAAAGCCAAGGAAGGTTGCAGCTACGCCGCTTCTTGCGCATTGCTGCTGCAGCGCCTCTGACGAAGGACCGTCACCAGCCAGCACCAGCTTAACCTGTGCATTTGTTTGTTTTTGGAATAAGGAGAAAGCCTCAATTGCTGTTTCGACATCTTTCTCTGGAGCAAGCCTTCCTGCATAAAAAACGACAAAACATTCATGTTTTATGCCATGCTGCGCCAGCAATTGCTCCCGGTTAACCCCGGGATGAAACAAGCTTGTGTCTATACCCCGGCTCCACACCGAAAGCCGCTCCGCACCCCATCCTTTCCTAGTCAAGTCCTGCAGTGTAGATGTGGAAGGCACAAAAATCTTTTTACAGTCGTGATGAAACCATTCCATATACCTACTTAACATCTTTACCATCCATTGCAAATTATAAAACGGCAAATATTGATCAAAATTGGTGTGATACGATGCGATCAGTGGAATTTGATGCTTGCGGGCATAATGAATGCCACATAAGCCAAGGTTGAATGGGGTAGCTACATGGATGAGGGTGGGATTAAATTCATGCAGGGCATGGCGGAGATGCAGCGGATTCGGCAGCGCCAGACGGCACTCGGGGTATAGAAAAAACGGCAGGCTGGCAAAACGTTCTACAGAGCTTGCCTGCATAGCAGCCTTGGAGTCAAATATCGAGCGCTCCGGCGCCAGCACCAGACACTCCACCCCCCTGCGCTGCAAATAGGCTTTCCAGCGGCCAAGAGAACGGGCAACGCCATTTCGTTCCGGCTCATAGGTATCGGTAAAAAGCGCGAGTCTCATTCATACGCCTCCTTCGCCTTTACTCTTGAATGCTATCGGCTATTATTGTAAGGAAGGTATGTTATCGGGTAATCAACACAGTATGAACGGAACATTAATCTGGATTTTTACAAATTGTATGCGTACAGGGGCTCAAAACATGGTACTATCTTTAGAGTGGAAAACCGCCACACTTATACAGGAGGATTTGAATGAAACAATTGTTAGGATGGCTGAGAGTGCGCGAGCAGCAGCTCATTGTCTGGGCGAACAGCCGGCGTGGACATAAGCGCCTGCACCGCTGGCTTGGAAAATGGCTCAGCGTCATTACACATATGGGTGGTGCGACGTTTACCCTGACCAGTTCTCTGCTATTTGCTTTGATCGCTCCATCACCATGGAACGCAACAGGCTGGCAATGCTTCATAACCGTCGTCATTAGCCATTTCCCCGTTTTTGTGGTCAAACGCTGGTTCAAAAGGCTGCGCCCGTATCAAGCGCTGGAGGGGTTGACCACCAGTCGCAAGCCGCTTGTCGATTCGTCATTCCCATCTGGACATACGACAGCGATATTCGCCTGGCTCATCCCAATTGTGCTTACGAGCGGCGTCCTGCTGGTTATTACCGTCCCAATTGCTGCGGTTATAGGCGTTTCGGTAGGCTGGTCGAGGATGTACTTGGGGCTGCATTATCCTTCCGACGTTATTGTCGGCGCATTTATAGGCACGGTCACGGCATTCGCCGTACAATACAGCTGGGTTACTGCCATGTAACCTAGCTGTATTTGGCTTTTGCCCGTTTTTTTACTGCGGGGATCGTTGATTAATGGTTTGAAAGGCTAGTCTTCTGTTTCTTCGTCCTGATCGCTTTGCTCCGCTTCACGCTGGGCATTCGCCAGCTTGTTTTCGCGGAATTTCGCCAGCGCCGCTGAGCCGATTACAGCTTCCAGACGGTAGATCGGCTGGCCCTTGTCCATAAATTTCATCTCATATTCAGTAAATACAAGCTCCTCGCGCGGCTCATCCTTATGCAAATGCAAGGAAATGTTCCGAAGCTGAAGCTCCATCTCCGTAAAGCTGTTCAATGAGAACTCAAACAGCGACATCGAATCGGTCTTAAAATGAATTTCTCCGCGCTCGTTCAGCAATTGACCATACTTCGCCAGAAAACGCGGATGCGTCAGCCTGCGGCGGGCATGCTTCGCTTTTGGCCAAGGATCGCTGAAATTCAGATGAATGCGCTCAAGCTCGCCCGGCTCAAACATCGTCTCGATCTGCTCGATATTCGCGCGCAGCAGCGCCAAATTAGGCGGATGGCTAACTCCCTGCTCTGCCCAAATCGCATGTGCCTTCTCGCCTGCACGGCGAATCAGCTCATCATACATATCTACGCCAATAAAATTAATATGCGGATTGCGCGCGCTCATATGGCTGATGAAACGGCCCTTGCCCATGCCAAGCTCCACATAAATCGGGTTATCATTGCCGAAAAAATCGCGCCATTTCCCTTTAAGCGGGGCAGCATCCAAAACAACAAGCTCAGGCTGTGCCTCCAGGCTTTCACGAATTCCTTTTCTTCCTCTTAATCGCATTGTATTTGAATCCTCCATTTAATTGCGGGCGCGCCCGAATTGTGGGCAACTCCCGCATATAAGCTAGTCCTTATTGTGCCTAAGATCGCCCTTCTTGTAAAGCCGATAGCCAAAAAAAAGAACCGCAGGGTGGCCGCCCCCGCGGTTCTTCTACTAATTATAGAGCAGCTCAGATCAGCAAGCGATAATCAATCGGAGCACTGGATTTATCGATTTCATAAGTTTCTTCCAGCGCTTCATTCAACTTCTTGCGCGCAGATACTTCAACATGATGATTATTGTGGAATCTGACACCGCTCAGCGCCATCAGCTCTTTAACTGTCAATTCTACCGTTACTTTCTCATCGCCATGTGGAATTCTAGTTTGCTGGCTCATTAGACATCACCTCATCGTTTAATATAACTCATTATTTCCAGACAAACGACATTGTATGACAATCGCTACGAATTAGCTATGTTAGGTTTTTTTGTTGCCATTTCACACTTTTAATATAACAGATCATGTAAGGTATAGCAAGCCTATTTTCTGTTTTCTCAAAAATAATTTCCAGTTTTCCGCATAGTGGAAACGTTTACATTCAGCCTATAATCGGGCGTGGCTTTCCGCCTGTTTTTTCGTTAAAATAGAGGGAGCGAATAAATGGCGGTCAAAAAGAATCTGCACTGCGTGAAAGGTTTGGCTTATGAAGCAGCTTTCCTGCGGAAAGCTTAAGTATATGCTTCTCCGATTCAAACCTTTCACTCCGCTCCGATTTTTTCACCACCCTTTTTATAAGAGAAGGAGAACGGAATGAATTCATTAAAAGCAACAGCATTAGAATCAGCCAATGAACCCCAGCTATGGGGCGATAAAAGATTTCATACATGGAACTACGAGATGCGCGAGCAATTCGGGGGCAAAGTGTTCAAGGTCATGCTAGATGCCGGATTTACTTGTCCGAACCGCGATGGATCCATTGCCAAGGGCGGCTGCACCTTCTGCAGCGCGCGCGGATCAGGCGACTTTGCCGGGAGCCGGCGGGATGATCTCATTACCCAGTTCAACAACATTCGCGACCGCCAGCATCAAAAATGGCCCGATGCCCAGTATATCGGCTACTTTCAGGCCTATACGAACACTTACGCACCCGTAGAGGAGCTTCGCGAATATTACGAAGTGATTTTACAGCAGCCTGGCGTTGTCGGCCTGTCGATTGCAACCCGCCCCGACTGTCTGCCGGACGATGTCGTCGATTATTTGGCGGAGCTCAATGAGCGCACCTACCTCTGGATCGAAATGGGACTTCAGACGGTGCATGAATCGACCTCAGAGCTGATTAACCGGGCGCATGATACCGCCTGCTATGTTGACGCGGTAAAACGCTTGCGTGCGCGCGGCATCCGCGTCTGCGCCCATATTATTTATGGACTGCCGCAGGAAACGCATGAAATGATGCTGGACACCGGACGCGCCGTTGCCGCCATGGATGTACAGGGCATCAAAATCCATCTGCTCCATCTCATGCGCAAGACGCCAATGGTTCGCCAATATGAGGCTGGACTGCTGCGCTTTCTGGAGAAGGACGAATACGTCAAGCTCATTGGCGACACGCTGGAGTTTTTGCCGCCAGAGATGATCGTCCATCGCCTCACTGGAGATGCGCCGCGCGACCTGCTCATCGGCCCAATGTGGAGCCTCAAGAAATGGGAAGTGCTCAATGCAATTGATGATGAGCTGCGTAAGCGTGGCACTTGGCAAGGAAAGCTGTGGGTGAACAGCTAGCATGGGATTTTTATCGGTTCTCAGCATGGCGCATCGCTGGATGGCCGAACGGGCACAGCCCGGTGATGCCGTCATCGATGCCACGTCAGGCGGCGGCGTTGACACGCTAGCCCTCGCCCGTCTCGTCGGCGAACGCGGCAGCGTATTCGCCTTCGACATCCAGCAGGCGGCGCTCGACCGGACGCGGGAGCGGCTGGATGCAATACGTGCAAGCGGCAAGGAAAAGCTCGCGGAGACGCAGCTTTTGCTCCAAAGCCACGAGCATATGGCGGATGGCCTGCCAACCGCACTGCATGGCAATATTGCCGGAGTGATGTTTAATCTCGGCTTTTTGCCTGGTGGCGATGAGTCGCTTATTACGCAGCCATCGACTACAATTGCCGCGCTGGAAGCAGCGCTTGCTCTGCTTCGTCCGGGCGGCATCATTACATGCGTCGTCTATCCCGGTCATCCGGGCGGCGCGGAGGAAGCGGCTGCCGTACAGCAATGGGTTGAAGCACTGCCTGATGAGGCTGCCTCCACTATGCTGTACCGTCAGCTTCATAAGAAAGCTGCACCATATTTGCTTGGCGTAGAGAAAAAAGCCAAATGAAAAGCTTAAACTACTTAACTTAGGGAGAGATACTGTAATGACTAAACCATATCCACTGCAATTTCAACCAGAGATGAAGGAACGTATTTGGGGAGGCCGTGCGCTTGAGCAGTTTGGGCTTACGCTGCCGGAAGGCTCGATTGGCGAAGGCTGGATGATCGGCGACCATCCGAATGGCACGACGAAGGTTATTAATGGCGAGCTTGCTGGCAAAGGCCTCGACGAAATTCGCGAAGCTTATGGCCGCGAGTGGTTCGGCACGAAAGGCTTCTCCGAAAAAAATGGCCGCTTCCCGCTTCTCATCAAGCTGCTCGATTGCAATGATGACCTGTCGATTCAGGTTCACCCGACCGACACGTACGAAGGATTGCCTGAAGGCGAGCTTGGCAAAACCGAAATGTGGTACATCCTTGATGCCAAGCCAGGCGCAACGATTATTTACGGCTTGAAGGACGGCGTAGACCGCGGCGCTATGGAAGCTGCAATTGCTGAAGGACGCATTATGGATACGCTGCAAGAGGTTCCCGTTCAAGCAGGCGACGCCTTTTACATACCGGCAGGAACCGTCCATGCGCTGTGCGCTGGCGTAGTCGTTGCCGAAATTCAGCAAAACTCCGATACGACTTACCGCCTGTATGATTATGACCGTCTTGGTCTTGATGGCGAGCTGCGCGATCTGCATATCGAGGACTCGCTGAACGTCATTGCTTATGACGGCGCTGGTGCAAGCCGCATGACTACCGAAGGCGTTGCTGATGGCCAGTGGCTGACCATTGCCTCATCTCCTTATTTTATTGTGGAAAAAGGAATCATCCGCTCCGCAGCAGCTTATGAAACGCCTGCTACAAGCTTCGTCATCCTGATCGTTGCCGAAGGCAGCGGCAAGCTGAAATGGGCAGATGGCGAGCTCGCACTCGCTGCAGGCCAAGCTTACTTGCTTCCAGCAAGCCTTGGCGGCTATGAGCTGGACGGCAGCCTGACCGTCATTCGCAGCGTTGTGCCTGAGTAAGGATTTTTTAAGGGGCAAGGACATAAAGGAATAGACAACAGGGATGCGAGCAAATCGCGTCCCTGTTTTATTTGTATAGGGCATATCGGAGCATGCGTTCACATTCCTTGATCATGTATAATTTATAGGGAGACTCGCTTTACATATAAGAGAGGTGTTACCTATTCGCTTAGGAGAAAATAATCATAAGTACGCTGAGCTGCATGCCTTTATAAAACATGGCGGATTTATCGAAATACCCGAAAACGGACATTTAACCTTTCATGAGCTGCTAATTGCCTGCCAAGCAAGCGCAAGAAGTGGACAAAGTACGGTATTGGATTTTGAATTTCGCCACTTCGACTTGTCCCTAATCTATGTACATGACCAATATTATGGCTCGCTTATCGACTTTAAGAGGCTGGCCCGAATCAAGAACTCTCATAAAATAGCAAAGCTAGGCGACATTCATTTTTGGCATGATTTTGAGCGATATGCGGCCCAGCATCGTCTAACTATTCGCACATGCACACAAACCAAAAACAGCAGAAAAGCCATACTCGACAACGGCTTGCGCCTCATTTTTCATTATTCCAAAGCCCATGATGATTTCCTCATAAGCGAAATAACAAGCCGGTTTGGGAACAAACGAATGATTAATTCTACGCTCTCGCCCTCCTCTTATATGGAGATGGAGAGTATCGATTTTTCGATCGTTGCTTATTTGAAGCACAAAGGTTTGTTCAACCTTCCCGCCCATAAAAACAGCGGCTTCCATGATTTATTGATGAAATGCAGCAGCAAGGAATGCCACAGCGCCATAACCGGCACCATTTTAGGCTTTGAGTTTAAGTACTGGCTTTTGGAAATTTTTTATGATGACCATTTGGCATTGATCGGGGAAAATCTTAAATTTATAAACCGCAGCTCATGCAGCAGCAAAGAGGAAATAATAAAGGAATATGAGATTCATTTTTGGGAAAGCTTTAAGCTTTATGCCCCGCAAAATGACCTGCAGATCATCGAAATTTGCAAGGACCACGATATGATCATTGCCTTTTTAAATACGGGAGCTAATTTGCATTTTCAGTATCAGGAGGAATTTGGCGACTACTTGATTAGTGTGATCGAAGGGGATGGAACCTCATTCAGAGAATCCTATAGACGTATTTATAACCACTAGATTAGCGATAGGAGGCATTTCAACATGTATGAGCTGAAAACGAAGGAAACCGGCAACAGCGTCATCGCATTTATCGAAGAAGTCGAAAATATTAAAAAACGGGAAGACGCTTATAAGCTGCTCGACCTCTTTACGGAATCAACGGGGCTTCCCGCAAAAATGTGGGGGCCTAGCATTATCGGCTTCGGATCGTATCACTATAAATATGAATCGGGACATGCTGGGGAGGCACCTCTAGTTGGCTTTTCACCTAGAAAAGCCAAGATCAGCCTGTATTTTGCCACAGGCGACACGCAGCGAGAGGTGCTGTTGCAGCAGCTCGGAAAGCATACAGCCGGCAAGGCATGCGTCTACATCAATAAAGTTGCCGACATTGATACGGACGTCTTAAAAGCGTTAATCCACCAGTCCATCCAGTTTCTTAAAGAAACTTATCCGAATCCTTAGAAATACCGGACTGCCCTTACCAGGTGCGGGTCTTATTGATTTCCATCTTTTTCGAAAAAGCTTGCTCCAAGTCAATATCCAGCTTATTGGCAAGGTCGCAAATATTCCACACGATATCGTACATCTCCAGGCCCAAACGGTCTTTGATTTCTTCCTTTTTCTCATGGTCGGGGTGGTAGGAAAGATGCAGCAGCTCTTTAACCGTCTCCCCCACCTCCGTAACTAAATAAAGCGCCCTTTGCTCAATCGTTGATTCGTCAAACCCATGAGCAAGGCTGAATTCCTTCACATGCTTTTGCATTTCAGATAATTGCATGACTGTACCTGCCTTTGTTGTCTAAAATTATTTTTTTAACGGGAAGCCATTAATTTCAAGATGGGCTTTAAACAAATCTTGAACGGATGGCAGCTGCTCCTTGGAAGGCCACTGCTCATGCGACCATAATCCGGCCTGCTTGAACGCCCGCGGGCAGTGGATGAAACATTCCTCGACTTCAACGACAACGGCAAGGCCGCTCGTCTTGCCGTTCCACTCCATGCTGCTGATAAACGCTTCATTACGCGTAATGCTCGCACGTCCATTCACCCGCATCACTTCATCAAGCCCCGGAATAATAAAAATCATGCCGATTTGCGGATTGTCAATCACATTCAGCAAGGAGTCCATTCTTCTATTGCCCGGACGATCCGGGAATGCGATTTGCTTCTCATTAAGCACCTTTACAAAGCCAGCCTCATCCCCGCGCGGGGAAACATCGCCTACACCAGCGGCATTCGAGGTCGCTAGAAAAAAGAGCGGCGACATCGACAAGTAATTGGCGGCATGCGGATCGATAATGGAAATCGTTTTTTTCACGACGGCTTCGGAAGGCTCGGTCATCATGCTTCTCAGCTCTTCCGCGGTCGTCACTTTATCTTCCTGCCACAATAAATGGGTCATGCAGGTCTACCTCCTCGTTTTTGATTGCTTTGCTATATAGCATGCATACCCTAGTCAATCGTTCAACTTAATCGGCTTGCTTATTCGCCGCTTGGCCCGATAGCCGCTCCGTTGTATCCGTCTCCAGCCCGGCCAGACGTTTTGTGAAAGTCGCCCTCCAACTGCTGGACAGCTCTGGCGCGGCAAGCAGCCGCTCCATGCCCTCCTGATTCGTTTTCTCCACATGCATAATTTGATTCGCGTAAGAAATCGACAACGCTGCCGGATGCTTGCTTATGCATATTAAAGAGTCCGAAGGCGAAACGACACCTTCCTTGAGCACTCGAAAATAATACCCGGTATAGCCGGTCTGCTGCACCTGCAGCGGAAGCTCGGGCAAGCCGTATTTGACGGACAGCTTGAAGCAGGGCTGACGAGGCTGGCTTGCCTGCACAATTGCCGTCCCAAGCTGGAACGTATCGCCAATATGGATATTCTCCTCAACGATGCCCTGCGTCGTAAGATTTTCGCCAAAGGCGCCGAAGCTCATCGGCAAGCCCTGCGTCTCCCAATAGGCATAATGCTCAAAAGGATACACGCACACCGCCTTATCCTCCCCGCCATGATGGACCAAATCCGCTTGGCCGTCTCCCTCGAAGCAGACGGCAGTAAGCTTAACAGCATCCTGGACAGGATGCTTATGAATGCCCGTTAAAACCTCTTTCTTCAAATAGGGTACCTGCTGAGGCATCCCAATATTGATCGATTTAATTGAACCCGCTACCACTATGCTTCCCTCCTGTCTGCTGATCAGACGCCGCCCTTTCGACCATCCAGCCAGCCTTCATTCCACCTGTAGCCATCGATATCTATCGCTTTATCATATAAAATGCATAATCCAGTCCTTCTATTATGGACGGTTCAGCACATAATTTCCAGCAAAAATACGCAAGTGCCGAAGCTACAATCGGCTTATTCCATTAACGGAATGGCCGGCGATGCTTGGCTCCACCAGCTCGGGATACGCAGCAGCAAGCACTGCGGAAGAGGCATTCAACTCATTAATTGTACTCTATCCATACACCTCAGATGCGCCTACATGATTGTATGACCCTACACTTAATGTCTATAAGAATAACGATAATCATCACAAGGAGGCGGCTTCCGCTGCCAGATGGCTACTGGACACGGAAGCAGCCTCCTTGTGTTTCTGCTGTTTATGCCGGACTTGCTGCCGAGCTACATAATTTGCTCACCGAAAACAGAACCGATCAGCTCGACTGCTGTATGAGCTGTTTTGTTGCGGTAATCGAGTACCGGATTCACCTCAACAAACTCCGCGGATACAAGCCGCTTCGATTCGGCCAGCATCTCCATCGCAAGATGGCTTTCCCGATAGCTGACTCCGCCGATAATTGGCGTACCGACACCCGGGGCATCATTCGGGTCAAGACCGTCCAAATCGAAGCTCAAATGGACGCCATCTGCTGCCGCAAGCCGCTCAAGCGCTTCCTCCATTACCTGGTCCATGCCTCGCCGATCAATATCATGCATCGTATAGACGCGGACGCCAAGCTTGCGCAGCAAAGCCTTCTCGCCCGGATCAATCGAGCGGGCCCCGATAATGACGACATCCTCCGGACGGATCGGCTCGCGTTTGCCACCGGCGCCTCCTACTCCAAGCAGGCGCCGGCTGCCATAGCCGAGACTAACCGCCAGCGACATGCCGTGAATATTGCCCGACGGCGTAGTATCCGCTGTGTTGGCATCACAATGCGCATCGAACCATAACACGCCAAGGCGCGGAATATGGCGCTGCACCCCTTTTATCGTGCCAATGGCAATGCTGTGGTCGCCGCCCAAAATAAGCGGAAACCGCCCTTTCCCCAGCTCCTCGGCCGTTTTGTCCGCCAGCTTGCTATTGACTCTAACGAGCTCATCTACATATTTCAGCTTCTCGCCTGGTTCGGGACGCGATGCAGGGCGGCGCACAGCCACATCGCCCAAATCATGCACCATATAGCCGAGCTGCTCCAGCTTCTGCTCAATACCCGCGCAGCGAATGGCACTTGGGCCCATATCGACGCCGCGGCGGTCTGCCCCCAGATCAATCGGGACACCGATAATTGAAATATCCGTTTGGCTAATCGGCAGCATAAGCCATCCTCCTTTACCTGCTGGGCTTGATTATCACCTGCTTCAGCTATTTACAGCTGCTCCGAAATCAGCTTAAGCTGTGTAAATTGCAGCAAATAATCCGGCCCCCCGGCTTTGGAATCCGTTCCCGACATATTGAAGCCGCCGAAAGGATGGACACCGACGATGGCTCCTGTACATTTTCGATTAAAATAAAGATTGCCGACATGGAACTGCTCGCGCGCCAGCTCCAGCTTAACGCGGTTCGTCGAAAATACCGCACCTGTGAGTCCATATTCCGTGTTGTTGGCAATCTCAAGCGCCTCTTCATAAGATGAAGCTTTGCAGAAGCCGAGCACCGGGCCAAAAACCTCCTCCTGCATCAGTACAGCATCAGGCTTGAGATCAGCAATAATCGTAGGCTGAATGAAATAGCCATCGCCTTCCGCCTTTTGCCCTCCGGTCACAAGCCTCCCTTCCTTGCTGCCCGTTTCGATATATTCGCAAATTTTGCGGTACGCATTCGAATCAATGACTGGCCCTGTATAGTTGCTAAAGTCCACCGTATTGCCGACGGTCAGCGCCTCCGTCAGCTCGGTGCAGCGTTTTAATACCGCGTCATAGACAGCCTCGTGGACGATGGCCCGGGAGCAGGCGGAGCATTTTTGCCCGGAAAAGCTGAATGCCGAAGCGACAATCGCCTGCGCCGCTGCTTCCAGATCCGCTTCGCTATCAACAACGATGGCATCTTTGCCGCCCAGCTCGCCGACAAACCGTTTTAGCCAAACTTGGCCCGGCGATGTTTTGGCAGACAGCTCGAATATTCGCAGTCCGACTTCCCGAGAACCCGTGAAGGAAATGAAGCGCGTCAGCGGATGCGTCACGAGCAAATCGCCAATTTCCGCGCCGCTCCCCGGTAAAAACTGGACGACATCGGCCGGCATGCCCGCCTGCTCCAGCACCTCGACGAACTTGTACGCGATCACAGGCGTTGTGCTTGCCGGCTTCAGCACTACCGTGTTGCCCGCCACTACCGCCGCCGTCGTCATGCCCGCCATAATCGCCAGCGGAAAGTTCCACGGCGGAATGACGACACCGACGCCAAGCGGAATATATTGCAGATCGTTATCTTCGCCGCGCCGAACGACCAGCTTTTTCGCTACCGTTTCACTCATCTCCAGCATTTGCCGCGCATAATATTCGAGAAAATCAATCGCTTCCGCCGTATCAGCATCTGCTTCCCCGCGCGTCTTGCCCGCCTCAATCATGAGCCAGGCGTTAAACTCATGCTTGCGGCGGCGCAAAATTGCTGCTGCCTTAAACAGCAATCTCGCCCGATGCGCCACAGGCACCTTGGACCACGACTTAAACGTCTCATAGGCGCTTGCGATCGCCTGCTCTGCTTGCTCTGCATTTGCCTTCGATACCCGCCCCACGACCTCGCTCGTGCTGGAAGGATTGATGGAGCTTTGCATTTCCTCTGTCATGACCCTGCTGCCGCCGATAATAAGCGGATAAACATGGCCCAGCTGCTGCTGCACTTGGCTAATTGCTGCTGCAAGCGCCTCGCTGTTCGCCTCGATCGTAAAATCGGTAAATGGCTCCGGTACATAAGTAATCATAGGAAAGCTCCACCCTTCTCCTCTTAAAATAGATGATTTGGATAAGTCGGGTCACATCGCTTGAAAAACATCCGCTATACGCTGAGCCGCCCATGCCAGCTCGTCTTCGGAAATGATCAGCGGCGGCGCAAGCCGGATTACCTTTTCATGCGTTTCCTTGCATAGCAGGCCGGCTTCCTTTAGCTTCTCACAGTAGGGCCGCGCCGCTCCTTTCAGCTCGATCGCAATAAAAAGCCCCCTGCCGCGCACCTCCACAATGTCGTGATGCTTGATTTCGCGCAGCTTGGTAAGCAGCCGCTCGCCCAGTGTCAGCGATCTTTCCGCGAGGCGCTCATCCTCGGTTACACGGAGCGCTGCGACTGCTACGGCGCTCGCCAGCGGATTGCCGCCAAAAGTTGAGCCATGCGAGCCCGGCTCAAACACGCCCAAAATGCTGCTGTCCGCCGCTACCGCTGACACAGGCAGCACGCCGCCGCCAAGCGCTTTGCCCATAATGTAAACATCCGGCGTGACCGCTTCCCAATCACAGGCGAAGCGCTTGCCCGTACGGCCAAACCCCGTCTGAATCTCGTCTGCCATCAGCAGCACCTGATGCTGATGGCACAAAGCGGCAGCCTGGCGCAAATAACCTTCCGGCGGAATAATGATGCCAGCTTCCCCTTGAATCGGCTCGACGAGAAACGCAGCCGTATTCGGGGTAATGGCCGCTTCCAGCGCCGCAATATCGCCATAGGGAATAATGGTGAAGCCCGGTGTAAACGGGCCAAAGTCTTCCCGATACGAAAGCTCGGAAGAGAAAGACGTAACGGTCAGCGTCCGACCGTGAAAATTGCCGGCGCACACAATAATGTCCGCTTGGCCCGACGGAATGCCCTTTACCCGGTAGCCATATCTGCGGGCCGCCTTCACCGCCGTCTCTACCGCTTCCACACCGGTATTCATCGGCAGCAGCATATTTTTGCCCGTTAAATCTGTCAGCAGCGCAAGCAATTCCCCAAACGGCTCATTATAAAAAGCTCGCGACGTCAGCGTGACCAGATCCGCTTGGTTCTTCAAAGCTTCTATAATT
The DNA here is from genome assembly GCF_059383755.1 of Paenibacillus sp. JT22N15. NCBI lineage: Bacteria > Bacillati > Bacillota > Bacilli > Caryophanales > Paenibacillaceae > Paenibacillus > Paenibacillus sp. JT22N15. The sequence continues at coordinate 840,651 of NZ_JBXENV010000001.1, forward strand.
CGCGGATGCCGATGCCCTTGATTGAGCGCCGAATACCCGCTGAGCATATCCATGTAACGCTTTCCATCCGGGTCCTCGACCCACACGCCTTCCGCCTTGGCGATGACAATCGGCAGCGGATGATAGTTATGCGCGCCAAGCCGCTCGGTCTGCTCAATCGTATTAGCCTGCTCCTTCATGACCATCCCTCTTTCCAGCCTGATGGCTATTTCTTTCTCAGCTCAGCCTATCGTTTGAACATGGATTTGAGCACAAAAGAGACATTTTCCGGCCGTTCGGCCAGCCGCCGCATAAAGTAGCCATACCAATCTGTTCCGTACGGCACATAGACCCGCACCTTGTAGCCCTCTTCAACGAGCTGCTGCTGGAGCGCTGTGCGAATGCCGTACAGCATTTGAAATTCAAACCGCGTCATCGGTATTGCCTGCTCCTTGACATAACCCTTTACCCATTCAATAATCGCATCATCATGGGTTGCGACAGCGGCATAATGGCCGTTTTCCAGCTGTTTTTTAATGAGATGGATAAAATTGTGATCTACATCCGCTTTGTCAGGGAAAGCGACCTCTGGCGGCTCTTTGTAGGCGCCTTTTACCAATCGGTAGTTCGGCTTCAAAATGCTCAGCCGCTCCATATCCGCTTCGGTTTTGAATAAATAAGCCTGCAGGACAATGCCGATATGATGGCCGAACTCTGCGCGCAGCTGCTCATACATTTGGATCGACGGCTCATTGCGGGCGTAATCCTCCATATCGATGCGCACGAAGCTATCCAGCCGTTTCGCCTCCGATACGATCATTCGCATATGGCTAAGGCATAGCGGATAAGAAATATCCAGCCCGAGCTGCGTCAGCTTCACGGAAACGTTGGCGGCGGCCCCGGCGCTCGCAATAGCTTGCAGCCCTTTCACAACCTCTTCGGCGGATTCCTTCGCTTCCTGCTCGCTTCGGGTAAATTCGCCAAGATGGTCAAGCGTCACGACGAGGCCGCTCTCGTTAAGCGCGGCTACCTTCTTCATCGCTGCGGCAAGCGTCTCTCCCGCTACGAAGCGTTCTGCGCCAAGGCGAAGCCCAAAGCGCTGCGCCATCCGATTGGCTAATCGGTTTTTGGACAAATACAACAGCATGTCACGCATGACCGCCATGCGTTCCCCTCCTTCTAGGCAATGTCCTGCCGCTTCTTTCTTGAATGGCAGCAGGCTCCGACTGTGGCATAGGCGAAATGTGCTTATGAAATAAGGTATGAATGCAGACAGGCAATAAATCCATCATTACAACAAAAGCTTGATGAACATCCTTGTTTTTCCGTTATTCGAAAAATCTTTCCGGATATAATAAAAAACTCGGAGCTGTGCCGAGCATAACGAAGCTTATTGGTGTGTATTGAAAATGTTGTATTAGACTGGATTGAAAATAGAAACAGCGGTAGCCTTGATTCGCTTCTGCTGCCAGAGGTAGAGTATAGTAGGAGTAGTTTAAAATATATTACAGGAGGCTACGCTCATGTCACAGGAGATTTGGATTAACCTGCCGGTCAAAGATGTTGAGAGGTCAACTACCTTTTTCAATGAGATTGGATTCCATGCGGCGAGCGTTGGTAACGAGAGAGCCAAGCTTGCCATAGGCCAAACAACGATTTTGCTGTTCCCGGATGCGGCGTTTGAGAAATTTACAGGTTCAAAAAAAGCAGATACTTCCCAAAGCGCAGAAGTCATATTTTCCATTGGCGCTAAAAGCAGAGACGAAGTAGATGCCTTTATTCAAAAAGTAGAGTTAGCTGGAGGAAGCATCTTTAGCAAGCCTAGTGAAAATGACGGCTGGATGTACGGCGCAGCATTTGCCGACCTGGACGGTCACCGCTGGAACCTGCTGTACATGGATGAAAGCAAAATGCCAAAAAGCTAATAGGGAAACGCCGGTCACCTGCTTAAGGTCACCGGCGTTTTTTTGCACCGCATATAGACCGACTTCCGATCACTGCGGCGAGTCTAATGTAGTGTAGTGCTTATAAAAATTCAGTGGGCCCATCACCGTAAACTGGAAGTTCCTTAGTTTCCAATTTACAAGGCAATGGGCTATTTATGTTCTATACTAAGGCAGTGTACGATACGTCGTTTATAAGGCATCGTCATCAGCTAACTCATCCGCTTGGCGTTCGTAATCTTCTAAATTAGCTGGGATCTTTAATCTTACTTTATCGCCATTAAGGATTACTCCCATTTTGCTCGCGTGTTTGAACGGATCATACGGTTCGTTGTTTTTAAGGCATGAGTATAAAACTTGGGCTATCTTACCGCATACATGACCTATTGCTTTTCTCTTCGCCATCCCTCGATCAACTAATCGTTTATAGTAAACACGAAAACTATTTTCACTTATTTTTGGAGATATTAACAGTAAAGTCATTAAGAATAGAACTCTACGAGTATCTCTAACACCCTCGTATGTCTGCCTACTTTTAAAAACAGATGTGCCCGAGATTTTATTCTCAGCGGCTACACCAAGGTATTTTTTAAGCTCTAAATATGTTGAGAAGCGTTCAATATCACCAATAGCGCCGATAAATGTACAGGCCATAGATTCACTCATGATAGGGAATGACATAAGTATTTTTGTATAAGGATGCGGTTTGTATCCTTTTTCTTTATCACCATAAAGCAGGGAGGAAATCTGTTTATCCATGCTTTTTATCGCTTCATCTATACGCAAAGCTTCTTCAATTAGCCACGTTTGCCGTTCAGCTAGGTGTGGAATGTTCAAGGCTAATGTGTTGGGTAACAATTCCGCCAAGGTCGTAGAGGCTTTCGTAGCAGTAGTTTTTGCACCAATAGTTATTAGAGTTTGCCTAAGTTCATCCTGAGTTACCTTGGCCATTTCCTGCGATGTAGGATACTTCAGAGCCAATTTGAGGACACTTAACGCCCCGGTTTTTTTAAAAGCTCGTTTAAGTTCAGGATTGGTTACAGAAAATAATTGCTGGACTTGATTCTTACGTCTCGTTAATTGAGTAGTAAGTAACCAGCGATCCCTAGTTAATGTGCGGTACAAAACCTGCTCTGCACTTGCAGGACGAACAATTCGCACCGAACGCATATCAGGATGAAGGGTTTTGTGCCATCCCATATAGGTCATGATTCTAGCATTAATTTCATCGGATTTTTCATTAAGTCCTAGCTGGCGTTCACGAAAATCTTTTACAGCTTTATTTTCAACCTGATATATAGAATAGCCTCGATCTAATAAAACTCGAACTACAAGATATGAATAATGTCCACCAGTTGGCTCCAGTAATATAAAGAAATCCTGGGGTTTATACCCGAATTGTGCCTGAATATCTTCTAAAGCATGGATAAACTTTGTAATTCCTTGGCTATTTGAGTTGAACTTCATTGTTTTACTGCGTTTCCATTCCTTCTCACTGCGGAACTTTTCAAAAGGAATGCAAGCAGCAACATGGAAATCCGAACCGATATCAATTCCAACATAGAAGGGATAGAAGGCTCTAGAGTTTTCTTGACCTTCATTAATGCTCATATCCGTAAGCATAAAATTATCCAACTTATGATCACCTATTCGAATCATTTGCACCAGATTAACCAAGTTTTCTTAAGAGCTCCGTAATGGGCCCAATGTAGCATGTCAGGTTTTAGATTCGGTGCTGTACCCAAAATAAACTGAGAGGTCGAGAATCCGCCTCAATAACTTTAAAGGGCTTCTGTTAAGTTCTTTCGACATAAGGAAACAATTTCCTTATTTCTCTGTTAAGTTCTTTGTTAATCTACGCAAAAAAACCTGTCATTTCGACAGGTTGAATAATCATCAAATGTGCAGCGCCAAAAACTTGGAGCGCCTCATTTCTGTTAAAGAAGTCCAGGAGGATGTCCTGCCGGCTCCAAACCTATTCTGGGCGGTTGTTCCCTGAGAGGTCACTGCACAATTATATATACGCCTATTAGGGGGCTAATTCCTTCTAAATATCGTACCAGTTACCACAAATACTTTATAGAAGTCTTTCTAAGCTCCACATTAGACTCAGAGGTTAACTGGTACTAATATATTTTAGCATGTTGCTCAAAAGTAATAAAAGCCAATATATTGTACTAACGTATCCGTTAGCGGAATGACATTTCTTAATCAGCGAGAGCACGTTTTATGATCGCTTTTGCTTCAGCAACCAACTTTTCATCTTTATAATCAATTGCCTGCATCATGATCAAAATGGGAATGTATATGGCTATTAATCGAGCTAATATCTTCGTTTCTTCATCGACATCCCCATATTCTTTGAAAAAGTCTGAACGTGCATCCGGAGGCAAAAAGCTATACGCGACATTCAAGTCGCAAGCAGGATGTCCGATATTGATATCGCCCCAGTCGATAATCCCTGAAACTATTCCATTCTCGTCTACCAGCATATTTTTAAAATGAAGGTCTCCATGGAGGAATACGTTTTTGGGGTTCACTTTTTCAGTCCCAAGCTGTTCCAAATAGTTCGATAATTCACGATACTCTTCTTCACTAAAATGAAGGGCAAGGTTGGAAATGAATCTATGCAACTTTTCTTTACGCATTGCAATATCAATCAAATTTCTGTGGTCATGTTGAACTCCATTTTCTTGGGCAATTTGCACAGGGAATGCATGTAAGCTTTTTAAAAATTGCGCGAGCGTTGTTGCTGATAACGCACGTTGCTTGTCAGTTAATCCGATTGGAAACTTTCCTGATAAATAGGGGTAGCCTAGGAAAGGCGCAGGATAATTATAATCCCCTTCCCCAAAAAATAGCGGTATCGAATATGCAATGGAACAATAATCTTTAAGCTTAGGTAGTACCTTTCCTTCCATCCTTAAACTATTAATTGCAACTTCTCTTCTTGGAAAGCGAAATACATATTCGGCCCCAACAAGAAAAACAGTATTATCCCAGCCGTATCCTAGTTTTTGTACGCTTTGTGAAGCTAACTGTGGAAACTGACTGCTTATTAATTTATGAGCTAATTCTTCTGATACTTCCCATTCCGCATCCCATTGATTCGTACTTCCCATACCCATTTATCGACTCCCTCACGAAAATAGAAAATAGGCTCGACTAGCCTGTTCCATTTACAACATCATATCATTAATTTGTTCTTCTGTTCGAGAACAACCTTACCGTCTGTTCCTCTATCCTTCCCGTTAGGATTCCTGTAGAGCGTTAATTTTGCGTTTTGCATAAAAACGAGCGCCTCCAGTAAGATGGGGTAGTCACGGGTCATAGCCCTTTAGCCATCATAAGGAGGTCGCTCT